>PKCK01000013.1 GCA_002862085.1 Planctomycetota bacterium
ATGCGGACCACGCCCCGGCGGGCTCGCCGGCTCTCCCGCGGGATCCGTCACGCCTTCGACCCTCGAGCGCGCCCCGGTCCACTCCCCGACGAGGGCGGCCCGATCGGATCCGGCGCGGAGCTCGGCTGGACCGTCCGCTTCGAGGAACACCCTGCGTCCTTCGACCTCCAGCTCGAGGGCCGTCCCGCGCGGCAGGACATCGAGGAGCTCCGGACGCGGCGCGGCCCAGGCCCCCGCAGGGCTGCGGGTCAGCTCGATCGCCGCCTCGACGCCCGACGCCGGGACGCGCAACGTACCGGTCGTTCGCCAGCCGGCGGAGTCGACGGGACCGCGCACCATGAGCCGGATCCCCTGGCGCGGAGTCTCTTCGAGCGCTGCTCGCAGCGCGCGATCCTGCGTCCTGGCCGCGCGGGCCTCTGCAGCCCGCGCTCCGGCCGCGCGGAGCAGCGGGGCGAGCCAGTCGAGTCGGGCCTCCAGGCGCGGCGCCCAGCGCGCGCCGTCGGCGTCGATGAGCGGCAACGCGATGCCGACGACGGTGCCAGCTCCCCGCTGCGCGATCGCAGCGAGGGCGCCACGCCGCCCCTCCGGATCCGACGGCTCGAGCTCGAAGATCCCGGCTGCGCCGTCGACGACGCGGCACGGAAGAGCGCGGGCCACGACGAGGGGCGTCTCGAGCGTCGCGCTGGCGCGCGCCGACGCCACGGCGTCGGCGAGGGACGCGACCTCGGGTCCGCGCGCCCGCAGCTCGGCCGCTTCGACGAGGGTCGTGCCCTGGATCGCCTCCTGGAGAATGCCCAAGACGTCCTCCAGCTCGCCCGCCTGCAGGACGTTCTCCGCGCCGCCGGCGAGACCACGGAGCGTGCGCGTCGGTCCTCCGCGGCGCTCCCCGACCTGGATCACCGCGAGCTCGTGACCGGCCTCGGTCAGGCGCGCCCGTACCCGGCCGGGATCCTCACCGGTGAGTGTTGGAACCCCATCGGTGAGCAACACGATCAGGCTCGCCCGCGGTTCGTCGACGTCGGCGGCCTCCTCCCCCAGCCGGGCGGCGAGCTGTGCGACCGAGCCGGTGATGTCCGTGGAGCCGCCCGGAACCTCGATGTCCCGTAGCGATCGGAGCGCGTCGCGTCGGCGGGCCGCGGTCCGGCTCGGGTCCGCGTCGGGGTCGGCCGCGTAGGTGAGTCGGGGTGAGCCGAGGACCTGTGTGAAGAATCGCAGCTCGAACCGGTCACGCGGCGGGACGCTCGGCAGGAGCCGGCCGAGGGCAGCCTTGGCCCGGATCCACCGCGGCCCCTTCATGGAGCCGGAGCCATCCACGAGGAAGACGATGTCCCTGGGCTCGCGGGGCTCGACATCGGGCTCGAGCACGAGCAGTCGGGAGAGTCGCCCTCCGTCCGCGACCAGCCGTGACCATCCGGCCCAGTGCACGTAGCCACCGCCGCCCTCGATGAAGCCCGCGAGCTCCGCCTGGGGCAGCGGGAGCGGGCCCGTTCCGAAGGTCATGACCACGTCCGGCGCCCTCGAAGCGTCGAGGGTGCGCTCGAGGCCGTCGAGCTCCGCCGGGACGAACTCGATCCCCTCGAAGGCGCGGCCGACGAAGAGCCCCGCGATACGAGCGGCGTCCTCGAGGACCCCTGTCCCGGCCAGGACCAGCACCCGGAGCGGATCTCCGACCTGCCACGAGGCCGAGCCGCGGTCGTTCTCGGGGAACGCGTCACCACCCTCCGGCCCCGAGAGCGCGACCTCGACGCGCGCTGAGCCCTCGCCGAGGGCGGGCAGCGTCAGCGGCACCGTGGCGAGGACGCTGCCGTCGTCCCCTCCGGCCCCGAAGAGAGCAGCGCTGTCGACGTCCAGCCGCCCCTCACCGACGAGCTCCTCCCGGTTCGTCCCCCGGGTGAGGGTCTCGGTCGACGTGGCGAGAAGCCGCCAGCTGAGTTCGAGCGCGACGGACGGGCCCTCGGCCACCCTGAGATCCACGTCCACCCGGGCCGGGACCCCGGGCTCCGCCCGCGCCGGCGCGCGGAGCCGGACGAGCTCCACGTCGCCGACCGTCGCCGGCCCCGGCTCGACCCATTCGAGGGCCCCCATCGCCGGCGAGAGGAGCAGGGGCCCCGGATCGGCTCCCGTCCATCGACCATCGCCGAGGAGCACCACGCGCCCGGGTCGACGGCGCTCGGCCGTGACGACGGAGCGCGCGAGGGCGGCCGCAGCGGCCACGTCGCTGGCGAGGTCGGCGTCCGGCGGAGCGAGCCAGCCGGCGCCTTCACTCCGCAGAGCCTGCAGGAAAGCCTCGGCGCTCCCGGGGCCGAAGCGTCTCGTCGCGCCGGTCGCGAAGGTGATGAGGAGGACCTGCTCCCCCGCTCGCGCCGCGGCGCGGGCCTGGTCCTCGAGCTGGCCGACGAGATCGATGGCGGCTGCTGGCCGCGAGCGGGTGACGCTCGCGGAGAGGTCTGCCAGCAGCGCCCGGACGGGCGGCAAGGCGTCCTCGTCGGTCGCCGCGCCGCTCGGCGCGCCGATCCAGGCAGCGAGGCCCCCGAGTGCGAGGAGCAGCGCCCCCAGGACGAGGGCGTCGAGCCCGGCCGCGCGCCGTCGCGCCATCAGGTCCGCTGCGCCGGATCAGCGCCTCGCGCCGCGTCGATCAGCGGAGTCCGGCCGAGGCGCGCCGCGGAACGGATCCACCCGCCGCCGAGGCAGAGATCTCCACCCTGACCCGCGGCCTCGTCCAGCTCGTAGAAGGCGGCGCCCTGCCCCGGGGCGATCGCCATCTGCGGGTGGTCGAAGGTGACGACGGCGCCCGCCTCGTCGAGCTCCACGGTGCAGGGCGTGGGCCTGTGGCGGTACCGCACCTGAACCGCGGCGCGGAAGCTGCCGCCGGAGGGCGGCGGGTCGAAGCCGATCCAGTTCAGCCCGTCGACTCGCATGGACGCCGCCTTGCAGTCGTTCTCGGTGCCGACGACGACGAGACCGTCCTCGGGGTGGATCTCGACCACGTACATGGGCACCCCCACCGCGACGCCGTGCCCGCGCCTCTGCCCGATCGTGAAGTGCTCGGTGCCCTCGTGGGGTCCGTGGTCCTTGCCGAAGACATCGACGATGCGTCCCGGGTGGAGCTCCACGCCACGCTCGGAGAGCAGGCGCCGGTAGTCGTTGGACGGGACGAAGCAGATCTCCTGGCTGTCCTTCTTCGCGTGGGTTCGCAGCCCTGCGCGCTCGGCCATGGCCCGCACCTCCGGCTTCTCCATCGCGCCGAGCGGCGTCGCGGTCCGCGCGAGGTCCTTCTCGGCGACGGGGAAGAGCTGGTAGGACTGGTCCTTGTTGCGATCCACTCCGCGCCGCAGGCGAACTCGCCCGTCCTCCACGGAGATCCGGGCGTAGTGGCCCGTCGCGACCCCGGCGCAGCCCAGCTCCTCGGCGAACTCGAGGAGCTTGCCCATCTTGAGCTCGCGGTTGCACACGGCGCAGGGGTTCGGGGTCCGGCCGCTGCCGTACTCCCCGATGAAGTAGTCGATGATCTCGCCGAACTCCTCGGACAGGTCGACCGCCTGGAAGGGGACCCCGAGCTTCGCGGAGATCATCCGGGCGTCACGCGCGTCGCCGAGCGAGCAGCACGACTTCTTGGAGGCCTCCGCCTCGTCCTCGATCTTCACGCCGTTGCGCATGAAGAGTCCCACCAGGTCGTGGCCCGCCTCGCGCAGCAGCCACGCCGCCGCGGAGCTGTCCACGCCGCCGCTCATGGCGACGACGAGGCGCTCCGAGGGATCGAACTGGGTGGGATTCATGGACGGGGGGATGCGCGCGGCCTCGGCCGACACTCTACGGGGCCGGCCTCTCGCCGTGGCGCGGCCCCTTCCATAGTGCCTGAGCCTCCCGGATCCCACCCCGCGCGACGCTCACCACCTGGCGGACGCTGTCACCCCCACCACCCCGGCGCGTGAGGATCCGCGAGCCGGTCCGGCTCCCAACGGAGCGCCCTTGGAAGTACCCTCTTCGCCCACCGACCCGCACCGCGAGCCCACCCCGGGCCGGACACGACAGCACCATGGCACCCAGCGTCATCCCTCCCTCCATCACCCTCCCCCTCCCCCTGGACCTCCTCCAGTCCGTGAGCGAAACGCTCCAGCAGCAGGGAGACACCGGGATGACGGCGACGGACGCCCAGACCGGCGCGAACCCGGCCGGCCAGAGCGCGCCGCGCCCGCAGGGCGGACTGATGGGGCTCTGGCCGCTGCTCGCGATCGGCGCCATCGTCTGGTTCCTGATCTTCGCGCCGGAGCGCAAGGCCCGGAAGAAGCGCGAGGAGATGCTCGGCGCGCTGAAGAAGGGCGACAAGGTCGTGACCACGGGCGGCCTCCACGGGCAGATCGCAGACGTGCGCGAGAACGAGGTCATCATCAAGGCCGGCGACGTGCGACTGACCTTCTCGCGCTCTTCCGTCCAGCAGATCCAGGGCGAGGACGAGAGCGCCTGAGACGGACGGCGCGGCGCGCCCTCGTGGCCGCTGCGACGCGCTGTGCTCCGGCCCTGCTCCTCGAGCGCTGGCTCCTCGCAGGCCCGCCGGACGGGATCTGCCGCTGGCGTCTCACCGGAGAGGGCGTCGGACGCGTCGGTGAGGAGCTCGCAGCGCGCTGGCTCCGTGCGCGCGGGGCGCGCCTGATCGGGCGGAACGTCGAAGCCGAGGAGGGTGAACTCGACCTCCTGGCCCTCGAGGGCACCGACCTCGTCGTCGTCGAGGTCAAGACGGGCTGGCGTCCGACGTGGGCGCGGGAGGACTCGCCCTGGCGGCCCGCTGACCGTCTCGGCGAGGACGCGCTCGCGCGCCGCTCCAGAGCCGCGACTCGCTTCGGCAGGCGCACGGGACGAAGAGCCCGCGTGGACCTGATCGAAGTGCACGCCCTGGCGGGAGAGCGGCGGGTCCAGGTGACTCGATGGAGTGACGTCGGGCGCTCACGGCGGGGACACGGCCCCTGAACACAGCCGGCGCGGGGGCCCCGATCGGACCCCCGCGCCGGCGGGAGGTTGGATGCCCCTCGAGGGGCGCCATGGAATCAGTCCTGGACGGGTGCGGCGGCCTCCTCGAAGGTCTGGCCGAAGATGCCCGCGACCCCTTTGGCGAGGCCGGAGGCGTTGCCGGTGAGCAGGGAGACCACGACCGGCATGGAGAGGAACAGGACGAGGGCCGTCAGGATGGCGACACCCTTCACCCAGGTGGGCTCCTCTTCTTCGTCGGCGACGGCCGCGGCCACCGCGCTCTGACGCTTGATCGGGGCGGAGCTGGCGCGGGCCGAGGAACGGCGCGGGCTGGTGTCCTCGATGTCGTCGAGCTCGAGCTCGGCGACCTCCTCGACGCCGTCGTCGACCAACGTCTCGACGTCGAGTTCCTGCGTGGCCATGCCGGTGTCGCCGCCGAGGTCGCTCTCGTCCTCGAAGACGAGCTCGTCCACGGTGTCACCGAGGTCCACGAGGTCCCCGTCGAGCTCGGCGCGCAGGGTCTCCACGTCGGCGCGGCGGAGCTTCATGGTGTCGCCCTTGCGGAAGGCGCGGATCTCGCCCTCCGAGACGAGGCGCTTGAGCTCCTCCTCCTTGAGCTTCAGTTCTTCGAGGGCTTCGTCAAAGCTGTAGAAATCGTCGGCCACGGGAACTCCTGGGGGGATCGATTGGGGGGTTGGGACGAGGGGTCCGGGGTCGTTCAGCGCGAGCGCGCGCCGTCGTTGCGATGGGGCCGCCGCGGTCTTCGCAGCGCCCCCTTGTTGTTCAGGGTGGGAGCGGGCTCGCCAGGCCTACTTGGTGTCGACCTCGCGCTCGAAGCGGCGGGCGAGGTCCTTGTACGTGAGCGGCTTGCCGTCGATGGTCGTCTTGTCGTTGAAGCCGTCGAGCTCCATGTCGAGCTCGATACGGCGCGCGCCGACGAGTCGGACGCTGTTGGTCCCCGAGGCGCCGCCAGAGGCCTGGTAGACCGCGAGCTGCTTGGCCTCGGTGTCGACGAGGTACAGCACGGACTGGCCCGTGATGTCGACGCCCGTCACCGCGATCATGCGGTTGTTGGAGTCGGAGGCCATCCCGGACGCCGTCATCGGGATCGGCCGCAGGTCCTCCTGGGGGCCAGCAGCGACGGCGGGGCCGAGGGCCATCCCGGCCACCAGGGCACAGGCTGCGCCGCCGGCGAACCAGGTCAGACGGGCCGGGTGGTCTTGGCTGGGACGGTCCATGGAGCGCGGTAGCTTAGCGTCCGGTGGAGGTTGCAGCCACGATCGGGCATTTCTGCCGTCACGGCCGGGCCCGGAACGGGGACCACGAGGCGAAAGGCGATTCCTGACCCGCCGCGCAGCCGGGGTCCGTCAGCCCACGACCTCGCCGGAGATCCGGTCCAGGAGGTCGTTCACCGAGACCAGGCCGAGGACCCTCGCCGGGCCGCCCCCGGCCTCCTCCGCTCCCCCGTCCTCCACGACCAGGGCGATCCGGCGCCCGCTGGCGTGGAATTCCCCGAGGGCTCGCTCCACGGAGACCCCCCGGTCGAAGCGCGGCAGCGGGCGGATCCTCGCGAGAACGTCCGGAGGCGGCGCCGCTGCGTCCCAGGAGAGGTCGTGGAGGACCTCCAGCTGGTGGACGTAGCCGAGGACGTCGTCCGGCGCCAGGTTCTTCCCCGTCCCCTCGCGGACCACCGGCAGGCGCGAGTGATGAGCCCCCACCAGATCCTTCAGGAGCGCGTCCGCCGGCCTTCCCTGCTCGAGCACCTCGGCATCGGCCCAGGGCACCATCGCCGCCTCCACGGCGACGCCGCGCAGCCGGAGAGCGTTGCTCGCGAGCTGCTCGGCGCGCTCGGAGAGCACTCCGTGCCGGCGCCCCTCTGCGAGGAATCCGAGCACGGCCTCCTTCCCCGCCGCACGCGGCCGGACCACCTCGGAGCCCAGCCCGAGGGCTCGCTCGAGGAAGAGCGTGATCAGCCGGAGGATCCGCTCGAGGGGCCAGAACATGACCCGGGAGAGAGCGATGAGCGGCGCCGCGAGCCCCGTGAGGGCGTGCGGTCGCTGGCGGAAGACGTCCTTGGGCAAGGCCTCCCCGAAGAGGAAGACGAGCGGCGTCAGCGTCAGCGTGACCACGAGGGCCAGCGCACCTGGGTCGGTCAGCCCTGCGATGTCGGCGATGAGCGCCTCGCCGACGTGGGTCGCCAGCTCGAGGGCGAGGTTGTTGCCGATCAGGATCGTGACGAGCAGCGCGGCCTCGTTCCCGAGGAGCCAGCGCAGGAGCGCCGCGCGCTGCGAACCACTTCGCGCATCGAGGTCGACCTGGACCTTGGAGACCCTGTAGAAGCCGATCTCCGCGCCGGAGTAGAGCGCGCTGAATCCGATCAGCAGCGCGAGCGCTCCGAATTCGAGGGCGATGCTCATCCGCTGCTCCCCCCTGGTCGCGCGTGCGCCGCTCCACCCCGCGTGACCACGCGGTCCTCGGAGCGGCTCTGCAGGGTCAAGGTCACGACCCGATGGCCGCGCACCTCGTCGACGACGCCGACGAGCCCCGCCCCCAGGTGCACCTCGTCCCCAGCGCGCGGGAGCCGCCCGAGCGCCGCGCTGACGAATCCACCGACCGTCTCGAAGGCCGAGGGGACGACGTCCACGTTGAAAGCCTCGTTCCACTCGCGCACGGACAGGGCGCCGCTCACGCGGAAACGCCCCTCCCCCACGTCCACGATCTCCTGGATCTTCTCCTCGTCCTCCACGCGGAGCTCGCCGACGAGCTCCTCGAAGACGTCCTCGAGCGTCACGACACCTGCCGTCCCTCCCCACTCGTCGACGACCACGGCCTCGGACACGTGGTCCAGGTGGAAGCTCGAGAGCAGTGACACGAGTCGAGCCATCTCGGGCACGAATTTCACCGGCATCACGAGGGCCTCGAAGGCCCGCTCGCGGTGGACGAGCAGGGACCTGATCTCCACGCCGCCGACGACCTGGTCCGCGCCCCCGCGCACGACGGGGATCCAGGTGATGCGCTCGCGGCGCGCCTCCGCGAGCACCCTCGCCCGCTCCTCGGCCGGATCAGCGGCGTCGAGGTCGAGCAGCACGAGGTCGACCCGTGGGGTCATGGCCTCACGAACGCGAAGGTGCTCGAGCTCGACGATCTCTCCGAGCAGATCCGCCTCCCGGGCGCCGAGCACACCCTCCGCGCGGCTCATCGTCAGGACCTCGTAGAGAGCCTCCGGCGTCACCCCCTGTTCCCGGCGCTCGTCCTCTCCCAGGAGAACGCGAGCGAAGGCGAGCATCCCCGTCACGACGCTTCGCAGCGGCCCGAGGAGCCGGATCGTCGCGACGACGGGGACCGCGGTGACTGCCGCGATCGTGGTGGGAGCGCGAAGTGCGAGTGCCTTCGGCACGATCTCTCCGGCGACGAGCAGGACGACGAGCGCCAGGAAGCCACCCGCGAGCACACCCGTCTCGACTCCCCGAGCGGTGAGCAGATCGCCGAACAGCGCGGGCGCGAGGGCGAAGAACGCGAGGTTGACGACCAGGTTCGAGAGCAGGATCGTGACGAGGAGCGTCCGGGGTTCGGCCAGGAGGCGCCGCACCCGCAGCGGCGCGCTCGCGCGGGCGGCCTCGTCGAGCTTGAAGAGCGCGGTCTCCGAGCTCGAATACATGCCGGACAGCAGGATGAGCAGCGCGAGTACGAGCCAGATCAAGGCGCGCCTCCTGCCCCTGGCTCTTCCGAGGGCCGGGGCAGTTCGATGGTGACCCTCAGCCCGGCCCCGTGCCGCCCCTCCAGGAGCACGCGCCCGCCGTGCGCCGCGACGATGTTGTGAACGATCGCGAGGCCGAGCCCGGTGCCCCTGCCCTGCTCCTTCGTCGTGAAGAAGGGATCCACCACGCGCGCGAGCAGCCCCTCCTCGATCCCCGGTCCGTCGTCGGCGAACACGATTCGAAGCGGCCCATCGACGACGTCCAACGCGCCGTCGAGCTCGACGACCACGCGACCCGGGCCGCCGCAGGGGATCCCGCCCTCCCGGGCGTCCACGATGGCGTCCACGGCGTTGACGAGCAGGTTCAGGAAGGCCTGACCGAGCTCGTTCGCCGAACCGCGGACGTGGGGAAGCGCCTCGAGGAGCGCACGCGCGAGTGAGCTGCTCGCGTCGTCGCGTGCGTCGCCGCGCTGGACCAGCAACTCGACGTCCGCGCCCTCCGCCCGGTGGCGCACGAGGCCGATCGCGTCACGCAGGGTCCGGCCGAGAGCCACGTCGGCGAGGGTCGCCTCGCGAGGTGAGAGACGCAGTAGCCGCCCCACCGTCTCTCCCATGCGCGCGAGCCCGCCGCTCACGAGCTCGAGGTACTCGCCCCGGCGCTCGTCCCTGAGGTCGGGCCGCTTCAGGGCCTCGACCGCGTTGATGAGTCCGCCGAGGGGATTGTTCAGCTCGTGCGCGATGCCCGCCGCGAGCTCTCCCGTCGCCGCGAGGCGACGCTGGGTCATGGCGGCAGCCTCCGCGGTGCGGACGCGCTCGGTCGCCTCTGCGACGGCCTCCTCGAGCTCCGCGTTGTAGCGCTCCATGCGCGCCGCCATCTCGTTGAAGCGGTCCCCGAGGATGCCGAGCTCGTCTCGCCGCTCGCCGACGAGCGTGACGCGCGCGGACATGTCGCCCGCCTCCAGGCGCCGCGCGGCACCGGCGAGGCGCTCGACCGGATCGAGCACCAAACGCCGCACGAGGAAGAGGAATCCGAGCGCGACCACGAGCAGCGTCACGCCGAAGAGCGGAAGGAGCTGATCCGAGGCCGAGGAAGCGAACTCGACCGGGCGATCCCAGACCACGACACCTCCCCACGCGCCGCCTCCAGGCCGGCGGCCGAACGGCAGCACGCGCTTCGCACCGTCGGTGATCGGCTCCCCGGTCTCCATGGCCGCGGCCACCTCGCCGAGCAGGTCCTGCTCGTCGAACCCGGTGCGCCGCGCCTGGCCCCCCAGCGGGTTCAGGTACACCCCGTCGACGCGCCAGCGTCCGGTCGCGTCCCGTCGCGGTCCCTGGACCACCAGGACGTCGTCGAATCGCCTCCAGCCGCGCCAGTCGAGGATCTTCCGCGCGCGGATGCGCCCGAAGATGTCGACCACCTCCGAGAGGTGCGTCTGCAGCTGCAGGGAGTAGTCCCGGCCGATGTCCTGCGCGTCCCGCTTGACCGCGGACTGGAAGGTCCAGAGCAGCAGCAGGAAGACGACGGCGTTCGCGAGGACGATCGCCCCGACGATCGGCGTCTTGATCGAGCCGCGCTGGCCCGACCGGTCTCTCGGTGGATCGGCGCCGTCGGGCATGGCCTCAGCGCTGGGAACCGATGGTCTTCATCATCTCCGTCATCGGCAAGATCATCGCGAACAGCAGCGCGCCGATCACCACGGCCATCATGATGAGGATGATGGGCTCGAGAACCCGGAAGAAGGTCTCCAGCCGGCGATCGACCTGGACCTCGTAGGCGTCCGCGATGCGCAAGAGCATGGTGTCCAGCTCGCCGGTCTCCTCGCCGACATCGACCATGTTGGTCACGATGTCGTCGAACAGTCCCGTCTCCCCCATCGGACGCGCGATGCCCTCGCCCTCGCGAACGGTGCGACGGATGTCCTCGACCGCGTCCGTCAGGACCTCGTTGGGGCTCGTGTCACGGCAGATCCCGAGAGCATCGAGGTGCGGAACGCCCGCCTGCACGAGGGTGCCGAACGTCCTCGCGAAGCTGGCGGTGATCGAACGCTTGAGGATGCTGCCGATCAGCGGGATCTTCAGCTGCACTCCGTGCCACCACCGGAGATAGCCGCGGCTCCGCCGCGCGGCGATCGAATGACCCAGGAGGATCAACGGCGGGACCCCGATCACCAGGTACCAGTACTTGGACCCCGCGTCGCTGAGCGCGAGGAGGATCTGCGTCGGGCGCGGCAGGTCGACGCCGTAGCTGTCGAAGATCTCCCGGAAGCGCGGGATCACGAAGACGATGACGATGACGACGGCCGCGATCGCGAAGAGGATCAGCGCGCTCGGATAGAGCATCGCCTGCTTGATCTTCGCCCGGATCGTGGCGGCCTTCTCCCGGAAGGTCGCGAGCCGGTCCAGGACGCGGTCGAGGATTCCGCCCGCCTCGCCCGCGCGCACCATCGACGCGTACAAGGGGTCGAAGGCCTTGTCGTGCTTGCCCATCGCCTCCGAGAGCGGGGCTCCGGCGGAGACGTCGTCCGTGATCTCGGCGAGCACGTTCTTGAAGGGGCCCGGCTCGGTCTGCCCCTCCAGGATCCGCAGCGCCTTGACCACCGGGATCCCGGCCTCGGACAGCGTCGCGAGCTGGATCGTGAAGTCGGTGACGGTGCCACTGCTGACGCGGCCGCCGAGCTTCCTCGCCGGGGGCGCCGCCGTTCCCGCGCCGCCGCCCCCTCCGCCGCGCTTCGTGGGCGCGGGCCCGCTTCGTTTGATTCTCTTCGCCATGGATCAGACCAGCGTCTCGCGCAGGACCTCCTCGATCGTCGTCCGTCCCTCCGCGGCGGCCCGCAGGCCCACTTCGCGCAGGGTTTCCATTCCGCCGGCCACCGCAGCTTCGCGAACCTCCTCGATGGACGCACCCGCCTCGATGAGCCGCCGGACCTCGTCGTCCACGTTCATGATCTCGAAGAGTCCGGTGCGCCCGCGGTAGCCGGTGTGATGACAGGCGTCGCAGCCCTTGCCGTAGCAGAGCGTGGCCCCGCGCACGAGATCCGCGTCGGGGCCGAGGTCCATCAGGAGCTCCTCATCCGGCTCGTAGGTCACCTTGCAGTCGGGGCAGACGGAGCGCACCAGGCGCTGCGCGACCACCGACTCGAGCGTCGCGGCGACCAGGAAAGGCTCGATCCCCATGTCGACGAGGCGCGTGACCGTGCTGGGCGCGTCGTTCGTGTGGATCGTGGCGAACACCGTGTGACCGGTGAGGCTCGCCTCGACCGCCGTCGCGCCGGTCTCGCGGTCCCGGATCTCGCCCACCAGGATCTTGTCGGGGTCCTGGCGCAGGATCGAACGGAGCACGCTCGCGTAGGTGACGCCGATGTCGTCGTGGATCGGCACCTGCACGATCCCCGCGATGTCGTACTCGACGGGGTCCTCGACCGTGATGATCTTCGTCTCGGGCGTGTTCGCCTCGGAGAGCATCGCGTAGAGAGTGGTCGTCTTGCCCGACCCCGTGGGTCCGGTGACCAGCACGATCCCGTGGGGCAGCCGGGTCATGGCGCGAAGCGCGGCCTCGTCCCCGGGCTGCAGACCCAGGGCCTTGAGATCGAGGCTCACCGCCGAGCGGTCGAGGATCCGCATGACGCAGCCCTCTCCGGACGCGCCGGGCAGGGTCGCGACGCGCAGGTCGACCGGGCGGCCGTCGATCGAGAGCTCGATGCGCCCGTCCTGGGGCACACGCGTCTCCGTGATGTCGAGGTCCGCCATCACCTTGATGCGCGACACCAGCGGCAGCGCGAGGTGCGGCGGCGGCGCTTCGACCTCGTAGAGCGAGCCGTCCACGCGGTAGCGGATCCGGAAGACGCCCTCGAAGGTCTCGAAGTGCACGTCGCTCGCGCGGTCGCGGATCGCGCGCTGGAGGATCGAGTTGAGCAGGCGCACCACGGGCATGGCGGAGGCCGCGCTCTCCGCGTCCCCGTCCAGCTGGGCGTCCGCCGCGTCACGGATCGCGTCGGCGAGGGTCGCCTCCTCGCCGTAGTGCTCGAGCACGCGCTCCTTGATCGCGCCGGCGTCCGCGACGACGGCGCGGACCTGGAGGCCCGTCGTGAAGGCGAGGTCCTCGATGACGGCGGAGTTCATGGGGTCGGCCAGAGCGACCACCAGCGTCCCCGCCTCCACCCTGAGGGGCAGCACCCCGTAGGCGTGGGCAGCGGACCCGTCCACGGCCTCGAGGGCCTCGGCCTCCGGCGCCGCGTGCGCGAGGTCGACCGCCTCCAGTCCAGCCTGGACCGCCAGGGCCGTCGCAACGTCGGATTCGCCGCACGCGCCCATGGTCACGAGGCACTGGCCGATGAGCCCGCCGTGACGGCGCTGCTCCCCCAGGGCCGCCTGGACCTGGCTCTCCTTGATCACGCCGCGATCCTTGAGGACCTGCCCCAGGAGCCGGCGTCCGCTCGCGGGCTCGCTCAAAGCCGCGACTCCAGGTCCCGGGGCTCCTCGGCGTAGTCGAGCGCCGTCCGCACGGAGATCGCGCCCTTCTTGACGAGGTCGTAGAGCGCGTCGTCGAGGGTCACCATTCCCATGCGGCGCGACGTCTGGATCGTCGACTGGATCTTGTTCGTCTCGTTCTTGCGGATCAGGTTGCCGATCGCCGCGTTGTTGATCATCACCTCGAAGCACGCGACGCGACCTCCGCCCTCGCGGGGCATGAGCACCTGGCTGACGACGGCCACGAGGGCCACCGACAGCTGCGCACGCACCTGCTCCTGCTGGTTCGCCGGGTAGGCGTCGATGATCCGGTTGATCGTGCGAGCGCTGCCCGTCGTGTGCAGGGTGCCGAACACGAGGTGGCCCGTCTCCGCCGCCGTGAGCGCGGCCGAGATCGTGTCCAGGTCGCGCATCTCTCCGAGGAGGATCACGTCCGGGTCCTGACGAAGCGCGCGGCGCATGGCCTCGGGGAAGGTCGGCACGTCGCTGCCGAGCTCTCGCTGGGTGACGAGTCCCTGGCCGTGGCCGTGATAGAACTCGATCGGGTCCTCGATGGTGATGATGTGCCGATCGTGGCTCTGGTTGATCCAGTCGATCATCGTCGCGAGCGTCGTCGACTTGCCGGAGCCGGTCGGTCCGGTGACGAGCACCAGCCCTCGCGGGCGCCGCAGCAGCTCCTGGACGGTCTCCGGAAGGCCGATCTGATCGAAGGTGAGCAGCTTGTTCGGGATCAGGCGAAGGATCGCCGTGTGCCGTCCGCGCTGGCGCATGCAGCTCACGCGAAAGCGGTTGCCCGTCTCGTGAGCGAGGCCGAGATCCGTGGTGCCGACCTTCTGCAGCTCCTCCCAGTGCTCGTCGTCGCAGAGCTCGCGGCACCAGGCCTCGGCGACCTCGTCGGTGATCGTGTCCGTCCCGATGGGCACCAGCTTGCCGTTCACGCGCGCGACGGGCGGGCGGCCAGGGTTGAGGTGGAGATCGGAGGCGCCCACCTCGATCGCCTGGGTCATGAGCTGTTGGGTGTTCATGGGATGGACTGGAGTTGTGGGCGGGCGGGATCAGGCCGTCATGATCGAGGCGTCGTCGTCCGCCGCCGCCACCGAGCCACCGGCCACGCGCAGGACCTCGGTGACGCTCGTGACGCCCTCGGTCACCTTGCGACCGCCATCCACGAGCAGGGTGGAGAGGCTGCCCGACGCCTCGGCCGCGTGGCGCACGTCGTCGAGCGGCGCGCCGCGGAAGGTGAGGTCCCGGACGGCCGCGTCGAGGCTGAGGCGCTCGTAGAGCGCGACTCGTCCGCGGTAGCCGCTCCCCTCGCAGGCGCGGCAGCCTCGCGGACGCTTGAAGATCAGCTTCTCCCCGGAAGCGTACAGCCCGCCGAGTCCGACCGCGCGGGCCTCGCTCTCCGTCGGCTCGTAGCTCTCGGCGCACTCCGGGCACAGACGGCGGACGAGGCGCTGGCCGACCACGCCCTGCACGGCCGCGGAGACGAGGAAGGGCTTCACGCCGAGGTCCACGAGCCGGGTGAGCGCGCTGGGCGCGTCGTTCGTGTGGAGGGTCGAGAAGACCAGGTGTCCCGTCAAAGCCGCCTGGATCGCGATCTCGGCGGTCTCCAGGTCGCGGATCTCCCCCACGAGGATGACGTTGGGCGCGCAGCGCAGCATCGCCTTCAGGATGCGCGAGAAGTTCAGTCCGATCCTGGGCTCGACCTGCACCTGGTTGATCCCGCCGATGTGGTACTCGACCGGATCCTCGGCCGTGATGATCTTCACGTCCGGCCGGTTCAGCTCCTGGAGCGCGGCGTAGAGAGTGGTCGTCTTGCCCGAGCCTGTGGGCCCGGTGACGAGGACGATCCCGTTCGGCCGCGCGATCATCTTGCGGAACCAGCGCTGGTCCTCGGTGCCGAAGCCGAGCTGTCCGAGACCGATCAGGCTCTGGCCACGATCGAGCAGACGCATGACCATGGTCTCGCCGTGGTTGGAGGGCAGGATCGACGCGCGTACGTCGACGTCGCGGCCCTCGATCCGCAGCCCGATGCGGCCGTCCTGTGGCTTGCGCTTCTCGGCGATGTCCATGCGCGCCATGATCTTGAGGCGGCTCATGAGCGGCGCGCCGAGGTGATCGGGGTGCTCGACGACGTCGCGGAGCATGCCATCGACGCGGAAGCGCACCCGCACGCGGCCGTGACCGGGCTCGATGTGAATGTCCGAGGCCCGCGCTTCGAGCGCTTGCCGGAACATGCCCGTCACCAGGCGTACGATCGGGGCGTCGCTCCCGTCCCCGTCGTCGTCGGAGCCGACCCCCATCGACATGGCCACCGCGTCCTCAGCCGCCGCGCCGTAGGCCGCCTCGATGGCGCGCTTCAGCGCGCTCGGCGCCGCGATGGCGCAGGCGACCTCACCATCCCCCATCAAGAACTGGAGCTGATCCAGCACGATCCTCTTCATGGGGTCGTCGATGGCGACGATGAGCTTCCCCGCCCGCTCCATCACGGGCATCAGCCCCTGCTCCTGGGCGAACTCCGCCGGTACCCGTTCCGTGACCGCCCCGCCGACGCGGCCCTTCGAGAGATCCACGAAGGGCAGACCCGCCGCCTTCGCCACCGCCCGATAGACGGTCGCCTCGTCCGACGCGCCGAGGGCGACGAGGGCCTCCTCGATCGTCTCCGCCGCCTCCCGCTGACGGGCGCGCGCCCGACGGAGCTGATCCTCGTCGATGGCGCCGCTCTGCAGCAGGATCTCGCCGATGTCGTCGCTCAAGGGTCTCGGGTGCCCCGGTGGAGCGGAGCAGGCGGGGGGAAGCGTCCCTCGAGGGAGCCAGGGAGAGGAGGAAACCCGACGCGTCGGGACACGGCGGAGGGCCGCGGGGTGCATACCCCGCGGCCCTCCGCCATGTTACCGATCCCCAGGCCGGTGACCCAGCGCACCTCTTCCGGGTGCCCCGGGCCCGACCTGCGAAGCGATCGGGACCCGCTCGGGGCTCAGAGTCCGCCGCCCGGCTTCTTCACCGGGGAAACCGGACGCGGCTGCTTCACCGGCTGGGGCCGCTGGGCGTTCCCAGCCAGCTTCCGACAGACGCCGGAGAAGCGCAGGAAGAGCTCTGGCTTGGCCGGGTGGCCCGTCTCGATCTGGACGCGTCCGCGGAAAGCGCCGTCGGCGTCTTCCGGCAGGCCTTGCAGGCGCAGCTCGATATCGACCGCGTTGCTGCCGCTCACCGGCTTGACGTTCGCGACGAAGCGGTCGGCCCACTTCAGCTCCTGCTGGCCCTCGGAGACGACGGCGACCTTCACGTTGGAGAGGTCGAAGCCGTCCTCGTGGGCCGTGAGGCGCGCGGACCGCACGACGGCCTGGCCGGGGCGCACCAGCCCGAGCGAGATGTACTGCGGGGTCATCGAGAGCGCGCCGATGACGCTGTAGCTGATGTTCGCGTCGCAGGTGTAGACGAGCGGCTTGCCGCCGTTCTTCAGCTTCTGCTTCGCAGCCACGGCCGGATCCGTGGAGATCTTCTTCTCCGGCAGGGTGACGTCGCTGTTCATGCGGAGCATGAATCCGCCAGGGCCCTCGCGGGTTTCCGAGCTGACCGTGAAGGTCGCCGTCCACTGGTTCGACTTGCCTTCCTCGTCCGGGCTGACGGCCACGACGTCCACGGAGAGGCCCTCCGGCACGGGCACCCGGCGCGTCTCGTCGCGAGAGAGCGCCACGCGCTCGCCGCCAGAGGTCCGGAACGTGATCCGCGCCGTCTTCTCCTCGCCCTGGCGGATGTTGCCGAGCTGCAGGTAGGGGGGCGTCGCGACGATGAAGGGCTGGATCGAAGCCTTCAGAGTCAGCGTCGTCGTCGCGGCCGTGCCGTCGTTGGAGTAGACCTGGATACGCACCTGGGTGTCGTTGCGCTTGGAGCCGGTGTCGAGGGTCGCCTCGAGCTCGATGCCCGCGCCGACCGCGATCGGCTCGCCGAACTTGTAGAGAACCGGCTCGGCTCCCTCCCCGTCGCGGATCTTGATCTCACCGAGGGTGCATCCACAGGTCGGGCTCGCCTGCGTGATGATGAGCGGCTCCGAGCCCGCGCTCGTCATGCGGAACACGTGGGTGAGCTGGTCGCCCTGACGCGCGCGCCCGAAGTCGTGCTTCTCGGTACCGAACTCGATGCCGAGTTTGGCGTTCGGGTTGCGCGGCGGACGCGGGATCGCGCCGTACTTACCGGCCTGCTTCTGACCCGAGGCACGCACCTTGTCCTCGTACTCCTTCTGGAGTGCCTTCTTCTTGTCGGGCGACAGGTCGGGGCCGAAGACGGGCTTGTCGGCCTTGTTGCCCGACGGGACCGGCGCGGCGTCGGGCTTGCGCGGAACCGCGGTCCCGCGCGGGACCTTGGCCGACTCGGGCGGCGCCGTCTTGCGCCCGAGACGGCTGCGCGCGGAGCGCTTCTTCGCCATCTCGCTCTTCAGCGCCTCCTCCTGCTGCGCTGCCTTCTTCAGGGCCTCCTTCTTCGCCGCCTCGGCCCTCTTCTTGGCCGTGATGCCGTCCTGCGTCTTGGCGCGCGCGTCCTTCTGCTTCTTGGCGTCGGCCGCCTTCTGCTTCTTGACGTCGGCTGTCTTCTGCTTCTTGGCGTCGGCCGTCTTCTGCTTCTCGGCGTCGGCTTCCTTCTGCTTGGCGCTGTCTTGAGCAGACGCGGCGCCGATGGTCTGGGTCTCGCCGGCCAGGGCGAAGCCCCCGATCCCGAAGCAGGACGCGGCGAGCAGGGCAACGGGAAGGAACGTGCGGCTGGAGCCGCCGGTGGGGTTGGAGCGTCGTTTCATGGTCCCGGTCCGGGCGCAGGAAGGATTCGTGATGGTCGTGTTCGGGCGTCCGCAGGGTCTCCGGAGACAGCCCCATTGGCGGGGGCCATTCCGGACGAGCGGCGATATTCTGACGTGCGAGGTCGCAGGGGTGGAGGTCCATCGCCCGACCTGGAGCACATCGTCGTATGCAAGAGCCCTGCGTGCCCCCGATCGCCGAAAAGCGTCCCCCGGTCCCTCTCTCGGCCCACTGGAGCGGCCCTGACGCCCCTGGGAACGGTCCCAGGCGCCGCTCGAGCGGTCTCCGGTCGACCCTCCTGGACCGGGCACGACGAGTCCTCTCGGGTCTCGCCGCGGGTGCAGCAGTGATCTGGCTGGCCGGCTGCAGCGTCCCGAGTCCCACGGCGAGCCAGGGGCTCGACTACGGCTTCAGGACCCCCAAGCAGGCCTACCAGTCGTTTCGTACGGCCGTCCAGGGAGAGCTGTTGGCCGAGGAGTACAGATGTTTTTCGAGCCTCTGGCGCAGGCAGAACGGGGTCACCTCCCTGCTGCGTTACGGAGAGGCGCGCGACGAGCTGATCGAACGCATCCCCCAGCTCCGGTGGGCGGTCTACCGAGCCGAGGAACCCGAACTCCTCATGCTCCGACCGCCCTGGGCCGTGGTCCAGGCGCGCATCCCCGGGCCCCTCTGGTTCAAGGATCGCTACCTCGCCGTACGTCTCTACCGGCAGGGCTACTGGGAGGCCTTCGACGAGCAGAACCCCGACGTCGCCGAGTCCGGTGACACGGTCCCCGATCCGTGGACGAGCGGGCTCTTCGGTTACGTCGACCGCTACGACAGCTTCCGGATCACCGTGGACGGGTTCTCGGAGTTCACCGAGGACACATCGCCGGAGGCGATCCTGGAGATGCGCGCCGGGTACGAGTGGAAGATCTTCAAGGTCGAGATCTTCGACGAGCCGCTCCCCGCCGGCGCGATCCTCGAGGACTGAGAGCGCTAGGGCCTCAGCGCCGGCGCGAAGCCTGCGCCCTGACGAATTCGTCGAGCGGGAACTCGACGTCGATCTCGACCCAGCCCGAATCGGCGGTGAGGTCCACGGGATCGTGGCCGCCGTCGAGTGGATAGCTGCGGATGACGCCGCGCCGAGCCTCCTCCGCGTACCAGCGCACGTCGTAGCGACCCGGGAACGTGATCGGGATCTCGGCGCTCCCTTCTGCATCCAGGACTGCGGCCAGCGTGCCCTTGAGCTCCGATGACGCCGCGCCGAGGACCTCGAAGGTCGGATCGAGTTCGAGGGGATGGAGCAGGACGTGAACGTTCCAGCGCTCCGGGTCGGGCCGAGGGCCGTGCGCTCTCACGACCACCGTGGTCCCCGGGCCCAGCATCAACTCGGAGCCGTCGCCCACGCCCTCGAAGACCTCCGGCTCCGCGCCGGGGACGAGGGCCACTGCGTCCACGACGTCGTCGGTCGCCAGGAACAGCGCCCGCCCGTCCGACACCGGTACGACGCTGCCGAAGACGACGTCCTCGGTCAGGCCAGCCGTTCGACGCCAGGCGACACGGCCGGTCTCGACGGGGCGATCGTCGGGTCCGAGCAGGCTCAGAACGATCGGGACGACGCGCCCGCCGAGATCGATCGGATCCAGCCGGGGGTCGGTGGCGCCGATCGAGTCCACGGCGACGTCCCGCGCCTCCCACACGACCTCGCCAGCCCCCAGCTCGACGGAGAGGTCAGCCGTCCCGATGGGAAGACCGAAGCACTCGAAGCGGCCGCTCGCCTCGACCGCCACGGAGTCCTCCATCGCGAACTCTCCCTCCGCCGCGCACGCCCTCACCTTCAAGAAGAGGCTCCCCGAGGGGATCTCCTCCAGTCCCTTCAGCGCCACCCGTCCTCGCAGCACGCCGCCGCGGTCTCCACGGTGACTCAGGCGGTGGATGGCGTCCTGCCGGTAGCGCAGCACGCGATCGGCGCTCAGCGTCGAGTACCAACCCCACGCAGCGACGAGCAGCATGGAGGCGGCCAGGAAGATGCGCGTGGGGAGCGCCATGAGCCAAGGGTAGCCTGGACCGGCGCGCCGCGCGGGTTCGCCCTCGGTCAGAGCTTGGCGCCGGCGCCGCCCGTGCCGAGATCGCCGCGGGAGCGCAGGAGCCGCGCCGTGGAGGCGCGGATCGACTCGAGGAACGGCTCGAGGGCGTCGCCGGAGCGGGCCGTCAGATCGTCGCGGTTCGCGCGACACCACTCGCAGCCGAGCTCGTCCACGTGGAAGTGCACGAAAGCCGCAGGCCCTTCTTCGAGGGTCCCGGCCACGGAGCGCGCCAGCCAGTGACGCGCCGGGCAGCTGACTCGCGCGCTGGCCCAGACCTCCGCCACGTCCAGGGGGACGTCGCCGTCCTCTGCGAGCTGCGCGAGAGACGGGACGATCTCGCCCGAAGCGTCGTCTCGCGCCACCAGCTCGCGGAGTCTCTTGAGCGCGCGGAACTTGATCCCGGCGACGGCGGTCTCGTCCCGGAGGCCGAAGCGGCTCCAGGTGTCGCGGTTCCGCCACCCCCCCCGGAAGAGGGCTTCGACCACCATGAGTCTCGTGAACTCACCGGCGGCCCAGGTGTCCTGCACCCACCGGGCCAGGGCGGCCTCGAGCAGCTCCCGACCGCGCCCCTCGAGATCGGTCCGCCGCAGGATCCGGCTCGGCGACTCGTCGCCGGACGCGAGGTCCTCGATCCGCGTCGCGCCGGGGTCGTCCTCGGAGTCCGGGTCCGCGCCGGTCCCGACGAAGCGGCGGCGACGCATCTGGTCGATCGTTCGGTTGCGGCAGATACCGAAGAGGTACTGCTCGAAGGTGAAGCGCTCCTCGAACGTCGCGATCCCGCGCACCGCGCCGAGGAACACCTCCTGGACGACATCGTCGCGCGACTCCACATCGGGGATCCGGCGGGCGACATAGGCCACGAGCCGGCCGGCGTAGGCGCGTTCGACCCGGGCCCACTCGTCCTCGTCGAAGGCCGTCAGCTTCGTCACGTCGGGGGTCCACTCCGCGCCCATCAGGCGCCCCCCGCCTGTTCGAGCACGAAGAGGCCGAACATACCGATGAGCGTCGCGCCGAAACCGACGCCGACCATGATGAGCAGGAACACGGCGAAGCGCAGCGCGCGCGCCAGCACGCCTCCACGCTGGCTGCGCACGAGGTGATCGGTGACGTAGCGGAAGCCGCCGACGAGTGCGCTCGTGACGGCCACGGTCACGGCGAGGAAGACGTCGAAGCCCACGCGAATCGTCCCGAGCATCGTCGATCCCAACCCTCCGGCCACCTTCGGCGGCACCGGGATCACGCTGATCGAGGCGGGCCGCGGGCCGTCCTCGGCCGCGGCGGCGTCGGCCCTCGCGCGGAGCTCGCGCACGAGCATGCGCGCGCGCCCCGCGGGGGATCCGGGGTCGATCTCGATCGAGCCCTCGTCCCCGCCGTCCTCGACGGTGTAGCCCCCCGCGAGGATCCCGGCACCGGAACCGGCGGGAGCCGACGGGCGCTCTGCCGATCGCGTGGCCGCGGGCGCGGCGCCCGTGGCGAGGCGTACGCGCTCGTGGGGCGCGAGGTTGAAGACCACCGAGTCGCCCGGACGCGCCGTCTGGCCGAGGGCGTCGAGGAGCTCCGCGACGGACCCGAAGCGGTCATCGGGGTCGAGGCGCAGGCTCCCCTCGACGGCGGGGCGGGCCACCGCCGGGAAGCCCTCGGGGAACTCCGGCGGCTCGTCCGTCTCGCGCAGCACCAGCCCGCCGTGCTCTTCGGGCTGGAACGGGAGCCGCCCCGTGAGCGCCTCGAAGAGAATGACTCCGAGGGAGTAGATGTCCGCGCGATGGTCCGCTCGACTCCTCAGCATCTCGGGCGCCATGTACATGGGGGTCCCGCGACCGAAGGAGAGCGTCATGCGCCCGCTGTCGAGCAGCTTCGAGAGGCCGTAGTCCCCCACCCGCGCGCTCTCTCCCCGGAGGAAGATGTTGCTCGGCTTGAGGTCGAAGTGAACGAGACTGCGCTCGTGGAGCGCGAGCACACCGCGCGCGGTCTGCACGAAGACCCGCAGCGCTTCCTCCGGCGCGAGATCCCCGCGCTTGAAGCGCCTCGCCAGGGTCTCCTCCCCGGCGTAACCCATGATCAGGTACGGGACGTCCATCACGACGCCGAGATCCTCGATGGTCACGAGGTTGGGATGATCGATCTCCGCGAAGTGGCGGACCTGGTCGAGCTCGCGCTCGACCGCCTCCTGCTGATCGTCGCTCTCGACCTTGAGGAACTTGATGGCGTAGGGCTTGCCGATCGAGCTCTTCCGCGCCTTGTAGACGTCACCGAACGCCCCGCCGCCGAGTCGATTCTCGATCTCGTAGCCGGGAATGAAGTCCGGACGCCGAAACGCGTTGTAGAAGGCCTCCCAGTCCATGGGATCAGGACGTTACAACGCGCCAGGGGCGGCCGTCATCCCTCCTCTCATCCCGGGGGGGGGAAGAGGGCCACGCCGAAGGGAGCGCGCCGCTCAGGAGCCGCGCCGAAGGCGAGATCGATACGGGACGAGACGGGAAGCGGGACCAGGACCTCCGCCGACGGAGCTCCACCCGCGGGGCGCGCGCCCCCTTCGCAGGACCAGCGCAGCGCTCCGTCCTCGAGCTCGAGGCGGACTTCATGAGCGAGGCCGTGCACTCCGAAGTGGGCGCCCTCCCGGCCCGAGATGCGAACGCGGCCCCCCGGCCCGGGAGCCAGGAGAAGGAGCCTCGCAGCGCGGCCGGATGCTGCTGCACCCTGGAGCTCGAGGAGCAGCGACGCGCTCGCCGGATCCGGTCCGCGAACTCGCGCTGCCACCGACGCGCCGGAGGAGCTCCCCGCCGCCTTCGTGAGGTCGACGAGGATCCCGTCGCTCAGCTCGATGGATCCTCCGTCCTGCGGGGAGGCGAACCAGCTGACTCCACCCTTGAAGGAGTCACGCGCTTCGAGGCCGATGCATGTTCCGGGGGGCAGCGCGTCGACGGGGACCTGGCTCCCGGCGCCCCCCAGCTGGAGCCGCGCGCCGCTGAACGCCGCGACCAACACGTCACCGACGTCGTCGATCGAGCAGAGGGTCGCGCGCACCGCTCCTGGCCGGCGTCAGAGGGCGGAGACGACCACGCCGCCGCCGGCCTGACGCGCTTCGAGGAACGCCTGGCGCGCCGACGCGTAGAGGTCGTCCCTGCGATGGATGTCCGGGCTCGGATAGTTCGCGATCCCGATCGAGAGCTCGAGACGGTCACCCACGAGGTCGAGGAGCGGACTCTCGTCCGCGGTGTTCGCGACTCGCTGGGCCATGATCTCGGCGCCGTCCGGGCCCGTGTTCGGGAGCAGGAACAGGAACGAGTTCTCGTCGAAGCGTCCCAGCACGTCCGTGTCACGGGACGCCGCGAGGAAGATCGAGCTGAGCTCACGCAGGGTCTCGTCCGACGCCTGGCTCTCGAAGCCGAGCATCGCGCACGCGAGCGGCGCGTGGAAGCGACGCGCGCGCTTGAACTCCTCGTCGAGCTTGTAGCTCAGGAAGGAGAAGTTGAAGAGGCCCGTCGCCGGGTCGATCAGCGCCCCCATGATCGCGTCGGCTTCCTCACGGGCCGGAGCGCTCTCCTCGCCGCCCGGACCGCTGCCGGTCAGTTCCGCGAGCAGGGTCTCGGGGAACGTGAAGCCCGGCCCGTCCTCGGTCGCTGCGCCGCGGCCCTCGGACGCGAGCGCCGGTCGCGGCCCGCCGGACTCTCCGAGGGCGTCCTGGAGCTTGGCGCGGGTGATCGGACGCTCGAGCACGCCGGTCGCGCCGCTGAAGCGCGCGATGGGCTCGGCCACGTGGTTCTCGCCCTCGATCAGGACGTAGGTACGGCACTTGGTCCGGCCTGCGAGGCGCCGGAGCATCTCGTAGACGTTCCCTCCCTTCAGCCAGGAATCCAGGACGAGCACGTCGCCGGGCGCCGGCGGAGCCTCGACGAGATCTCGCCAGGCCGTGACCTGCTGCACGGCGAAGCCCTCGAGGGCTCCGTCGTTCTGAGCGGCACTGAGGGCCGCTCGAGCGGTGCTGAGGACGGATTGGTCCTGGGTCGCGATGCGGATCGAGCGGAGGGCGTCACCCATGGCAGTTTGTCGGTGCTGGGGGGCCCACGCGCGCCGCGGTGCCCCGGTGCTCCACAGCGTGCCGATCGCGGAGAGCCGATTCAAACGCGGGGCGCGGGGACCCGTCCAGCCCCCGCGCCCCACGCGCCGGCCGCCCGAGGCGGGCGGTCTAGGAGATCCTCCGCCGGGCTCAGCCGGCGAGCTCTTCGAGCCACTCGTCGGGGATCTCGTAGTTGGCGTAGACGTTCTGGACGTCCTCGTTGTCCTCCAGCTTGTCCATCAGCTTGAGGATCTTGGCGGCATCCGACCTGTCCTCGACCTTGATCGTGTTCTGCGGGACGTAGCCGGTCTCGGCCGAGAGCAGCACCGCGCCGGCCGCCTCGAGGCCGGTCTTGGTGTCGAGGAAGTCCGTCGCCGCGGCGAAGACGGTGGCCACGTCACCCTCGACCAGGACGTCGTCGGCCCCGGCCTCGAGCGCGGCCTCCATGATCCCGTCCTCGTCGAAGCTCTTGCCCTCGAATCCGTCCGCCGCCTGCTCGGCGGTGAGGTCCACGACGAAGATGGACCGGAAGTCGAACATGAACGAGACCGAGCCGCTGGAGCCCATGTTCCCGCCACCTCGCTCCAGGGCGTACTTGATGTCCGGCGCGGTGCGGTTGCGGTTGTCGGTCAGACAGGTGATGAGGAGCGCGACGCCGCCCGGCGCGTAGCCCTCGTAGACGAGCTCCTCGAAGTCGTCGCCGTCCTTCGCCCCTTCACCGCGCTTGATGGCGCGCGTGATGTTGTCCTTGGGCATGTTCGCCGCGCGAGCCTTCTCGACGGCGTACTTGAGCTTCAGGTTCGTGTCGGCGTCCGGGCCACCCTGGCGAACCGCGGAGATGATGTTGCGCGCCAGCTTGCTGAAGATCTTCGCCCGCTTCGCGTCGACCGCGTTCTTGCGGTGCTTGACGTTCGCGGCGTGTGAATGGCCTGCCATGGGTCTTTGAGCGAGGGTGGAGGGGGCGAGGGGAGATGATAGCCCAGCGGCGGGGCAGTCCGGAACGGGCGCCGCCCCACGACGCCATCGGCATCGTGGGGCGGCAACCGGACGTGGCCGAGCAGCCGCCCGGAAGTGGGCAGCACTCGACGCGCGGGATCAGCGCTTCGAGAACTGGAAGCCCCGACGCGCGCCGCGACGGCCGTACTTCTTGCGCTCTTTCATGCGAGAGTCGCGCGTGAGCAGTCCGTGCTCGCGCAGCGCCTCGAAGGTCGCCGGGTTGATGCTCTTGAGCGCGCGGGCGATGCCGAGGGAGACCGCCTCGCTCTGGCCGGTCGGGCCGCCGCCCTTGACGTTGCAGAACACGTCGTACTGGGCGAGGGACTCGGTGCTGGCCAGGGCCTGGCGCGCGCGCTGGCGCGTCTGGGTCGTGACGAAGTAGTCGTCGATGGGCTTGCCGTTGACGACGAAGCCGCCGGCGCCGGGCTTGAGACGGACACGCGCGATGGCGGTCTTGCGGCGGCCGAGGCCCCAGGTCCAAGGGTTGTTCACTGCCATGGTGATGATGCTGAGAGGCGGCGGTGCGCGATCAGAGGGACTCGACCTTGACGGGCTGCTGAGCGGTGTGCGGGTGCTCCTCGCCGGCGTAGACCTTCAGGTTGCGGAGGATGTCCCGGCCCAGGCGGGTCTTGGGGAGCATCCTGCGCACCGCGAGGGTCACGACGTCCGCGGGGCGACGCTCGATCACCTTGCCGATCGGGACGTGCTTCTGTCCGTCGGGGTAGCCGCTGTAGTGGCGGTAGATCTTCTCGGAGCCCTTGCGCCCGGTGAGGCGCGGCTTGTCGCCGTTGATGACGACCACGTGGGCCCCGGTCCGTTCGCTCGGAGTCCAGGTCGGGCGGTCCTTGCCCTGGAGCGCGCGCGCGATGTGTGCGGCCAACCGGCCGAGGTTGTGCTCGGACGCGTCGTAGAGGAGCCACCGATCCTCGGTGTCCTGGCTTCGTACGTGAGTGGTCGTCATGGCGATGGGTGGAGCTGGCTGGGAGCGCCGGCCTCCAGGTTGCACTGGGCCCCTGGAGCACCCGCGGGCGCGGGCTCCGGGTGAGCTTCCGGGGACGCGCCGGGGACCCGACGGGGCGGCGGGCACGTCTCTCTCGGGCGCCGCGGAGGACCGGGAGCGCGAGGAGGGCCGAAGAGAGTAGAGACCAGTCCTCCGGTGGGCAAGCAGGGACCCGGGGGACTTCTGCGGGGAGTTTCGCCTCAGCGACCGAAGCCGACGACCCTCACCCAGAAACTCGCCTCCGACCCGGGGTCCCTGCCGCCCTCGCCGGCCGAAGGGGCCTCCAGGCCCACCTCGGCCAGGAGTCTCGACGCCAGAGGCGCGCCCTGGGCCACTCGCCCCAGCAGAAGCGGCTCCCCCATCGGCAGCCCGCTCCGGGCCCAGTCGGGGGGTCCCACGGATCCATCGGCGGGCAGGCCGCCGGCCTCCGGAAGCGATGAACCGACGGGCCAGGACCCCGCCGCGGCCCAGTCCTCCCCCGGCCCCTCGCGGGTCCAGACCTCCTCGAGCGGAACGAGCGTGTTCACCTCCGGCCTGAGAAGCCGTAGGCCGAGGTCGAGCGCAGCCGTGGCGCGGTCGACCCCGACGCGAGCCGATCGCGTCAGCACCCTTCGCTCGGCCTTGCCGCCGCTCAGGACCAGCTCCGTCCCGAGGGGGCCCGACGGATCGGCGAGCAGGATCGCAGCCCCGGGCCGGGCCGGCCGGGCCCCTGCGTCCTCGACCAGGGGAGCGGGGATTCGCGCGCTGACCGCCCACTCCAGGTCTCCCGCGGCTCCGGCGCGACCCTCGAGGACGACGACCGCCCGGCCGGTCACCTCCGACGTTCCGGCGAGTGCGCGCACACCGATCGCGGCGCACGCGGCGAGGGCGATCAGGGAAGCCGGCGCGGCCGCGCCCCCGAGCCGGCGGGCAGCGGCGAGCAAGCCGGCGACGAGGGCGGCCGTCACAGCCAGGAGCGCGGCGGCTGGCGAGAGCGGCAGGTCTCCCGGCGCGTCCGGAGCCGGGAGGGGCCGCCGCGCCCAGGCGAGGGGTGCCTCCGGAAGGCGCCGCGCAGCAGCGCGCACCGCTCCTCCCTCCGGCCGCGTCGGGCCGAGAAGCTCCGGCGATCCTGCGTCGACGATCTCCGAGGACACCGGCTCGACGACCCACGCCGTGGCCGCAGCGCGCTCTCCTGCGAGGAGGTCGGCGCGCACCTCGAGAGCCGGATAACCCTCGTGGCCGAGCGTGGCCCGCTCGAGGGGACCGCTCAGCTCCAGCGGGACCTCGACGACGCGCCACGCCCCGCGCGCGCCTGCTTCGCCGGGACCACCCTCCTCGGCGTCCGGCGTCAACTGACCGCCAGCGCCGAGCAGCCCGGCCCCTGCGACGAGGACGACGAGAAGGGCGCCAGCAGTGCGGCCCCCCGCAGCAGCCAGTCCCGCCGACGCGCACAGCAGCGCACCGGGCGCCAGGAGCCGGGCAGGCGGCGCATCGACCGCGAGCGCCCAGGGCAGCCAGACCGCCAGCGCGGCGAGGCCGGCGCGCGAGCCGGCGTCGAAGGGCGTCTCCCCCGTTCGAGGACGACCGGGGAGGAGGAACGCGAAGGACGCGGCGACCGCCGCCACCAGGGGCCACGTCTCGGACGTGCCGAGACCGGGCCCGAGCCAGCGACTCGCCGCGAACAGGAGACCGGCCGCGCCCACGCAGCGGGCCGCGATCACCGACCGCCCCCTCCTCGCGCGAAGGCCTCCACCTCGGCCCTCGTCAAGGAGACGGCCTCGTCGAAGCGCACGTCGAGAAGCGCCCAGGGCTCGGCCTGCTCGCCGACCTCGAGCCCGCGGCGCAGGTGCCCCCACTTCAGTCCGATGGGGAGCTCGCCCTCGAAGAGCGGCCGGGGCGGGCGGCCGAACTGGACGCGGCGCCCGTCCTCGAGGTCGAGGAAGACACCGCCGGGCAGGCGGAGCGGCGTCGCGCTGCCAGGGGTCCTGTCGAAGACCGGAGCGTCCTCCTCGGAGGCGTCGATCAGGATCCGTCCGAGGCGCCGCAGATCGGAGACCTCCAGGTGTCGCCACAGGGACTCCGCCACGTCGAGGGCCGCGCGATGCGCGGGGTGCTCGAGGACGTCGCCGGGCTGGGGAATGGCGACGAGACCGTGCGGTCCCAGCGTGGGTAGGTATCCGCCGTAGGCCTGGTGAGGCGTTCCTGCGTAGCCGCCGAGGACCGTGCCGTCAGCCGCGACCGGGAGGAAGTCGCGCCCCTCGATCGCGATGCACGCGACCGGCTCGTGGAGTCGCAGCGGCAGGATGAGTCCATCCGGCCACTGGACCTCCGGAGTCCCGACCTCGGCGACGAAGGGCAGCCCTTCGACCTGCGCCTGCAGCGCGCGGATCGCGTCGAGATCGTCGGCCGCGAGCTCGCGCCCGTGAGCGAGAATGCGCTCGATCTCGTCGAGCCAGGCCGGGCTGAGCCAACGGCCCGCCGACTGCAGCCTGTAGCGGGTCAGGTCGACGCGCGCGATCCCGTGATCGTCGGCGCTGCGCTGGAGCGCTGCGAACCCCGCGAAGAGAGCCACGAAGAGGAGCGCCAATGGCACGAACGTCGGCACGGCCCCCCTTCTGGAACGAGGGGGGCCGAGGCCCTGGCCGGGCAGGGGCCCGGCTCCGTCCCGACGCTGCGGGCGAAGTTCGGCACGGCGCAGCATGGGCCTCAGCGTGGCGGACCCGGGGACCGTCGTGACCGGCGAGCGATGGCGCTGCGCCGCCCGTCCGGGCCCCCACCCGCGCTCAGTTGCGCGCGGGTGTGAGCGGGGAGTCGCCGGCCGAGCTCGGGACCTCGAGCGCCGCGGGGACGCCGGCGGGCGCGCTCGGGCCGTAGCCACCGGCGCGGCCCGTGAGGCGCTTCGAAGCCTCGTCGATGAACAGATCCAGGGCGGTCTGCATCTCGAGCACCTGCTCCCGGGAGAGGGCGATCGCCTTGGAGCCACCCTGGGAGTGAAGCTCGTGGCCCAGCAGGCGCGACACGAGCTTGAGCTGCGCCAGGTGGCGTTCGAGGTGGGTTCCGTGCTTGTGCTGTGAATTCATCGTGCGTGTCCCGCCGCTCGGGCTTGGGTCCCTCGAGATGTCGGGCCGGCGGGGATCTCCGAAAGAGGCCGGCCCGGTGGCGCGGCGCCCGTGCGGGGACGCCGCCCCGCCCCGATGCGGCGAAGCGCCGGGGCGAGATGTCCTGTGTAGCGAGCGGGAACGTCTCGAACAAAGAAAAAGGCGCGCGGGCGCGAGCAGTGAAGGGGTAGCGTCGGCGGCCATGAAGCCCCCGCGCGAGCGACCAGGCGGCACGACGCCGCGCTCCCCGGGCGAAGGGCTGCCCTTCGGACATCTCGGCGCGGTCCCCGAAGGCGCGCTCGGACCGCCGGCCGAGGAGGGGCCCCTCGAGGAGGTGGGGTCGCCCTCGGTGGACCCCGCGCCGCTCCCCGAGCCGACGGAGCGTTTCGGGCCCGACGGGCGCGTGGTCGGCTGGAAGGGTTTCAACCTGTCGCGTTTCCAGCTGCAGGCGGTGGATGCGATCCGGCGAGGCCGCAACGTCCTCGTCTCGGCGCCCACGGGCGCGGGCAAGACCCTCGTCGCCGAATACGCGATCGAGGACGCGGTTCGATCAGGGCGGCGCTGCATCTACACGGCCCCCATCAAGGCGCTCTCCAACCAGAAGTACCGGGACTTCCAGAACGACCCGACCATCGACGTCGGGCTCATGACCGGCGACGTCACCATCAACAAGGAGGCGCCGGTCCTGATCATGACCACGGAGATCCTCCGCAACGCGATCTTCGAGAGTCCGAGGCTGCTCCACGACGTCGCCTACGTGATCTTCGACGAGGTCCACTACCTCGACGACCGGGAGCGCGGGACGGTCTGGGAGGAGAGCCTCATCTTCCTCCCGTCGACGACCCGGATCATCTCCTTGTCGGCGACCGTCGCCAACGTCGAGGAGCTGGGGGCCTGGATGCGCGAGATCAGGCCGCAGGACCTGGACGTGATCGTCGACGAGAAGCGGCCGGTGCCGCTGTCCCACTGGGTGCACTGCGCCGGCCACGGAACCTTCGACGCGTGGAACGCCGGGCGTATCCGCAAGATCGAGCAGAAGCGCGCCTCCGAGGAGGAGGCGCGCGGAGGAAGCCGGCGGGCGCGCAGGTCGCGGAGGCGCGGGCGCGGGCGCGGGCGCGAGAGGGGCGGGCGGCGCTTCGAACCGCCGGATCCCGGACCGCTCTTCGACGAGCTCGAGGACAAGGGGCTGCTCCCCGCCCTCGTCTTCTCCTTCTCCCGCAAGGACTGCGAGCGCCTGGCGCTGCGGAACGAGCAGCGCCAGCTCCTCGACCCCGAGGAGCAGCGTCGAATGGCGGAGCTGCAGGAGGAGCTCGTGGAGCTGTTCAAGCTCGACCGCGGACACCTGAGAGGCGAGGTGTTCCGCCTGGCGCGCTCGGGCGTCGCGTACCACCACGCGGGCATGCTCCCCATCTACAAGGAGGTGGTCGAGCGTATGTTCACGGGAGGCCTCCTGAAGATGCTCTTCACGACGGAGACCTTCGCCTTGGGCATCAACATGCCCGCGCGGGCCGTGGTCTTCGCGGGCCTCCGCAAGTTCGACGGAGTCAGCTTCGACTTCCTGAGGACCCGTGACTACATGCAGATGGCCGGCCGGGCCGGGCGCCAGGGCATCGACGACAAGGGCTTCGTCTATCAACTCGTCCCTGGCCCCGAGCTCGTGGAGGCGCCGGTGGAGCGCTGGATCAAGGGCAAGCCGGAGGCGGTGACGAGCCGGTTCAGGATGAACTACTCCACCCTCCTGCATCTCGTGAAGCGCATCGGCAGGGAGCGCGTCCACGAGGCCTGGGAGAAGAGCTTCGCGGCCTTCCAGACGCGAGAGAAGAACAAGAAGGCGCGTGAGCGCCAGCGTCGGGACCAGCAGCGGCGGGTCAACCGCCACCTGGACCTCCTCGAGGAGCTGGGGTACCTCGACGGGGACCTGGTGACCGGGAAGGGGGAGATCGCGCGCCGCCTCGGCGGCTACGAGATCCAGGTCACGGAGCTGCTCTTCCGCGGTTCGCTGGAGACGCTTCCCCCGCGCGCTCTGGCGATGGTCTTCGTGGCGATGATCCACGAGGAGCGCCGCGCCGCACAGCGCCCGTGGGTCCCGGCGTCGATGTTCGGCGGCACGCGGCGCCACATCGACAGCGTGATGGGCGAGCTGCTCCAGGCCGAGGCGCGGCACGGCATCGACCCCCCCATGAAACGGCCCGACTGGGGGCTCACTCCGGCGACGCTCGCCTGGTGCGGCGGGATCTCGATGGAGGACCTCCAGGAGGAGCTGGCGGTCAACCCGGGCGACGTGTGCCGTGTCTTCAGGATGGCGATCCAGCTGATGCGCAACGTGCGCCGGTCGATCGACCGGGACTGGGACATCGTCGATCACCTGGACGACGCCATCGAGAGTCTCAACCGCGACGAGATCGACGCACGGCGACAGCTCGAACTCGGCTGACGTCCGGGTCTCCACGTGAGGCACGGATGAGGAGACGAGAACTCTGTTTCTCCGGCGGTAGCCTGCGAGAAGCGCCTCGCTATGCACCATGGAGCGGGGCGTTTGCGTCATGGGACGCTCGCCGCTACTGTTCCCCGCCGTTCCAGCCCGCTCATCCCCCCGAGCGGCGCCGCGCCGCCGCTCCTCGTCCCGGGGACGCGGGAGCCTGCGACGGATCCCCCCACCTCCGGAATTCAAGACGGCCGAATCCGCCGCTCCATTTCCTCGCCCATGCTCACGAGCCTAGTCCTCGCGGCCAGCGCCGCGATCACCAGCCCGTCCGCATCCGCGGCCATCGCGTCTTCGCTCCCCGTCGCAGAGATCGCCCAGGCTTCGTCCACGGTCTCCTTCAAGACGAAGGACAAGCTGATCCTCAAGGGCTCCTACTTCGCCCCGAAGAAGAGCAAGTCCAAATCGAAGGCCGCGCCGGCGGCGCTCCTCATCCACGACGCGGGCAGCGATCGCTCGAAGCTCGACTCGGTGGCGGGCTACCTGCAGAAGCGCGGCTTCGCCGTGCTGGTCGTGGACCTGCGCGGCCACGGTGAGAGCGCGGACGAGGACAGCGTCTTCGAGACGGCCGACGAGAAGGATCGCGAGACCATGTGGAGCCTCAGCTCCCGCGACGTCGACGCCGCCGCAGAATTCCTCGTGGACCAGGAGGGTGTGCACTCCACGAACCTCTCACTGGTCGGCTTCGGGGCCGGCGCCTCGCTCGCCGTCAGGCGGGCCGCTGCCGACGACAACGTCCGTGCGCTCGTCCTGGTGAACCCCACGCGCAACAACTTCGGCTACAACCTCGTCAACGGGGTGTCCGAGCTCGGCGGACTCCCGACCCTCGTCATGGCGCCGAAGGACAGGCGCGACGACGCGCGCCGCCTCCAGGCCGCCGCGCACGAGAAGAGCGACGGGCTCGAGTTCGTCGAGATCTCGAACTTGAAGTCGGAGGCCGCCAAGGTCCTCTCCGACAAGCGCCTCAACGCCGGCCTCGGCAAGTGGCTGCGCGATCAGGCGGTGCCCAAGAAGTGAGCGCTGGCCAGCTGGGCCAGCACGAGGAGACCCCCGCCCGCTGTTCTCCAGCGGGCGGGGGTCTCCTCGTTCGCGAGCCCTGTTGACTCGATCGGCGCCCGCCGCGCTCAGTCCGTCTCGAGGGCGTGAGCGCGCAGGTCGTCGAGGCTCACCGCTTCGAGGCAGCTGCTGTGACAGGCGGCGAGCCGGACCCGCGGCGCGCAGCCAGCTTCCAATGCCTCACGCCATCGAAGGGCGCAGAGACACCAGCAATCACCTGGCCGAAGACCGGGAAAACTGAACTCGGGGCGCGGCGTCGAGAGATCGTTCCCGCGGGAGCGGCTGAACTCCAGGAACTCCGCGGTGACCCGCGCGCAGACCGTATGGCTGCCGAGGTCGTCCGGGCCGGTACGGCAGGCGCCGTCCCGGAAGAAGCCGGTCATGGGGTCGGTACAGCAGACCTCGAGGGCCTCGCCGAGGACGTTGAGTTCCTGGCGCTGGATCATCGGAGGGTTCGGAGCGACGGGACGTGCAAGGTTCGATGGCGGTGGACGGCGGCGTGTGCCGCCCGGGGCCGCGAGCCTACGCGCCCGCGCGCACCTCGCCAGCGTGATCCACGGTTCTACGCAGGACTCCGCGCGCCGCGCGCCCCACGGACGTCGACCCCCTCCCGCCGGGATGGACCCGCGCGCGCGGCACCGCACTGACGCACTGACGCAGGGCTCGTTGAGCCTCTGGCGCGAGCGGCTCTCGACTTGGCGCGGGCGCGAGCCACGTTCCCGGCTTCTGAGCCCCCGAGGGCGGAGGTGAGCTGGACGGCCTGTGCCGACGCCCCCCGCCGGCGGGCGGGAATCGAATGGAATCCCTTGGACCGTCACCTCGCTGCTTTGAGAACGTGTCCCGCCCGGGAGGGGATGCATGGAACACGAGGGGAACGAGGAGGTCCGTGAGCCGAGCGCCGCGGAGCTGGCCGGGTTGTTCGACGAGGCGTCGCACACCGTGCCGGACGCGTACTCGGAGGACCCGCTCGGCCGCGGGCCGCTGCCGCCCGCTCCCTCCGGTGGGCCGCACACGTTCGAGGACGACCCGGGCGGCGGCTGGTTCGTGGCCGAGGCGGCGAAGTTCGCGCCGGCCGCCCCCCCCGCCGAGCCCGGACCGGTGCCCGACGTGGACGCGGCCATGGACGAGCTGCTCGCCGCGGTCTCGAGCACCTGGGGCTTCTCGGAGCTCCGCCCCGCCCAGGAGGAGGCGATGCGCGCCTCCCTCACTGCGCGAGACGTCCTGGTGATCATGCCCACCGGCGGTGGCAAGTCCCTCTGCTACCAGGCTCCCGCCGTGATCCGCCCGGGGCTGACCCTGGTCATCAGCCCGCTCATCGCATTGATGAAGGACCAGCTCGACGGGCTCTTGGCCAACGGCGTTCGCGCCGCCATGCTCTCGAGCGCCCTCGAAGCCGACGAACGGTCCGCCGTGCGGGGAGCGCTCGCGAGGGGCGAGCTCGACCTTCTCTTCGTCTCGCCCGAGCGCCTCGCAGCAGAGGGCTTCATCGACGAGCTCGCGCGCTCGGGCCTGACCTCGATCGCCGTGGACGAGGCCCACTGCATCAGCCACTGGGGGCACGATTTCCGGCCCGACTACCGCGCCATCGGCGCCCTCCGCGCGCGCCGCCCGGACGTCCCGATCATCGCTCTCACCGCGACCGCGACCCCGCGCGTCCGCGAGGACATCGAGGAGGCTCTCGGCCTCGTCGATCCGGTGCGGGTGGTCGGCGACTTCGATCGGCCGAACCTGACGTACCGCGTCGTCCCCCGCCTCGATCTCGAGAGTCAGGTGATGAAGGTCGTCGAGCGCCACCCGGGACAGGCGGGGATCGTCTACTGCATCCGCCGCAAGGACACCGAGAGCCTCGCCTCGACCCTCGCGCGCCGAGGCGTCCGCGCCATGCCCTACCACGCGGGCCTCGACCCCGCCCAGCGCACCGCGGTCCAGGAGTCCTTCCTCAACGAGGGCATCGACGTCGTCGTGGCGACCGTCGCCTTCGGCATGGGCATCGATCGCCCTGACGTGCGCTTCGTCATCCACGCGAGCCTCCCCAAGGGCGTCGAGCAGTACAGCCAGGAGACCGGTCGCGCTGGCCGTGACGGGCTCCCTTCCGAGTGCCTGATGCTCTACAGCGGGTCCGATTTCCAGGGCTGGAAGGGGATCATGGAGCGCAGCGCACAGGAGGCCGAGGCCGCCGGCGCCGACGGTGCCATGGACGAGCTCAGCGGGAGTCTCCAGCGCCTCGGCGAGCTCTGGGGATTCGCGAACGGAGGCCTCTGCCGGCACAAGTTCCTGGTCGAGTACTTCGGCGGCAGCTACGAGCAAGCCGCCGATGGCTGCGGCGCGTGCGACGTTTGCCTCGGCGAGCTGACGACCGTGGACGAGAGCGAGGTCGTCGCTCAGAAGATCCTGTCGTGCATCGTCCGCTGCGACCAGCGCTACGGCGCCGGGCACGTGACCGACGTGCTCCGCGGCGCGAACACCGAGCGCATCCGCAGCCGTCGCCACGACCAGCTGACGACCTACGGACTGATGAAGGGGCGCGCCGCCTCCGAGATCCGCGCGTGGATCGACCAGCTGGTCGGCCTGGGGCACGTGGGCGTGGCGTCCGGCAACTACCCGACCCTGCACCTCACCCAGAGCGGCGTCGAGGTCATGAAGGGCGAGCGCGAGGTGACGCTGCTCCTCCCGAAGGCGCCGAAGCGCTCCACGAAGCGCCGCGGCGGATCCCTGGCGGCCGTCGCGCAGGAGGAGTCGCTCGAGGTGGACGAAGCGCTCTTCGAGAAGCTCCGGGCGCTCCGCAAGGAGATGGCCACCGAGCGCAGCGTCCCGCCCTACATCCTCTTCAACGATCGATCCCTCGCGCACATGGCGGCGCACCGGCCCACCACGAACGCGGAGTTCCTCGAGATCAAGGGCGTCGGCGAGAAGAAGGCCAAGGACCTGGGCGAGAACTTCATGTCCGTCATCCGCGATCACGTCGTGGACGACTGACCAGAGGCCTCAGGCGGTCTCGGGCGCTGGCCGGCGCCCCTCGACGCCCTCGCAGCGGACACCGCTGCGCTCGAGCAGCTCCGCCGTCACACCGCGGCCCGGCACGAGGCCGCTCTCCAAGTGCGTCGCCGCGCAGCCGCAGGAGGGTGAGCGCTCCTTGAGGAAGGCGCGTCGGATCCCGCGCGCGCGGCATCGTTCGAGCGCGGCTTCTGCCCCGGCGAGGAAGGCGGACGTCACGTCGTCGCCGTGGATCGAGACGACGCGACCCTCCCCGTCGAGCACGTCCGCCGAGGGCGCGGTGAGGTTGGCCGCAGGTCGTGGCGTGGGGAGGCCGCCGCTCTCCTCGGGGCAGAACGGGACAGGTTCGCAACCGTCGCGCGCGAGCTCCGCCTCGAGCGCCATGTCGCGGTTGTCGCCGCCCTCGTAGGTGCAGGCACGCCCCAGGAGACAGGCGCTGACGAGCACGGGTTCCGGGACCGCGTCCGGACGGATCGAGGAGTGCTCGGGCGGCTGCTGCATGTCGAAGAACATGACACGCCCGTCCCGATCAGGGGAAGCGCGAGACCGCTCGGCGATCCGCAACAGATCGGCCTCGAGGCCGGACGACCCACCTGGCAGCCCGACAGGGGCTCCGCCGAGCCGGATGCACGGGCCGTCCCCGAACGAATCAAAGGAACGAACATGCTGTTGAGGGTCATCAGCGCCGCCGTCCTGGCGGCTCATCTCTGCGGAACCAGCGCCGCCTCCCCGTCCACCACCGACGTGAACTCGTCCGACGCCGCCGGCGAGAAGGGTCTCGCGGTCGCCCATTGGGACGGGATCGAGGTGGTTCCGGGCGACGGGATCTCAGGTCTCGGGAAGCAGGCGCGCGAGTCCATCGAGCGCTGGCGAACCTTTGCCGAGCGTCGCGGCTACCGCATCGATCTCGATGAGAGTCAGCGGGTCTTGCTGGTGTCCGACAGCGAACGCTTCCAGAACGTGAGCCGCAGTCTCGCCATCGTCGACGGCGCGCTCCAGCGCACCGCAGCCTTCACGGGGCCCCGGGAGACGCCGATCACCATCCTCCGCGCATCGAACGAGGTCGACGCCAGCACCGCGCGCGTCGCCGCGGACGGTCTGGGCTTCGGCGGGCATGTTTTCATGTACGTGGAGACCGGGAGCTTTCGCGAACGTCGCGCGGTGGACGCGCGCCTCGCGGAGGCCGTCGTGCACGCGGAGCTCACGCTCCACGCACCGTTCCTCTCGGAGTGGATGGCCGACGGGCTCGCCAGCGCCATCGCGAACGAGACCACCCAGCGCGGCATCATCGGCGGGGAGCCGAAGACGTTCAGGAACGTCCAATCGAAGGTCTCGAAGACCGCGCGCGCGCGCGACCGACGCAGCGTCGACCTGTTCGAGGTCAGCGGCGTCGAGGCCGGCGAGAAGGCCGCGCCGCTGGAGGCCGAGGCGATGACCATCGTCTCCTTCCTCCGCAAGCACCACGAGGCCGCGTTCCGCGACCTGGTGATCGAGCTCGGCACGAACGAGCCCGCCCAGGGCCGCGCGAAGTATCGGGACGAGGAGGACGCGCTCCGCCGTCACTGCGGCCTCGGCGCTCTCGAGGAGATCGAACTGGCACTCCGCAAGGGGCGCGCGTACCGCAAGCGCTGAGCGTGCTCCCCGCGGGGAGCTGCTGATCACACGGGGGGCCCGGCCGTCGACGAGACGGCCGGGCTCCTTCTCTGGCGGGCCTCCTCGCAGCGGCGCCGGAGGGTGCGGGCGAGCGGTCCGGAGCGCCGCTCCATCGAGGAACGTAGAGCGGGCGCAGCCGGGGACGAAGGCGTCGCGCGCGGGTACAACAGAGCCATGGCCCTCCGCATCTTCGTTCCCCTGATCGCAGCCCTCTTCCTCGGTGCGCCCGTCGAGGGCGCCTGCCAGGGAGACACGTCGCGGCCACTCAACGTCCTCTGGCTGACCGTCGAGGACATGAGTCCCTGGATCGGTCCCTACGGGGACGAGACCGTTCCGACGCCGCGACTCGACGCCTTCGCCGCCGAATCGCTGCGCTACGACAACGCCTTCGCGTGCTCGCCCGTCTGCTCCCCGGCGCGGACGGCGATCCTGACGGGGATCGAGCCCCCGCGGATGGGCGCCATGCACATGCGGGTGCGGTCGCGCTCGAAGGCGGCAGGGGACGAGGCGTACGCCGGGATCCCCCTCTACGAGGCGGTGCCCCCGGCCTTCGTCGAGCCGTTCCCGCGGGCCCTGCGGCGCGCTGGCTGGTACGCCACCAATCACGCCAAGACGGACTACCAGTTCAAAGCACCCGCGGACACGTGGGACGCCTCCTCGGGGAAGGCGGAGTACACGAACCGGCCGGACGGGGCGCCCTTCTTCGCCGTCTACAACCACACCGGCACGCACGAGTCCCAGGCCTTCCCGAGCGCGAGGCGACGCGCCTCGGCGGTGTCGCTCGAGGACGTCCCGGTCCCCCCCATCTATCCGGACACGCCCGCCGTGCGCGACGCCATGAAGCGCACCTACGACAACATCGCCGCCATGGACCGCTGGTTCGGCGCGCAGCTCGACCGGCTCGAGGAGAGCGGGCTCGCCGACAGCACGGTCGTCTTCTTCTTCTCGGACCACGGCGTGGGACTCCCCCGCGGCAAGCGCTCGCTCTACGGGACGGGGACGCGCGTCCCGCTCCTCGTGCGGTTCCCCGCGGGCCAGTGGCCCGCGGGCATCGGCCCGGGCACCTCCACCGAGAGGCTGGTCAGCTTCGTCGACTTCGGACCGACCGTCCTCAGCCTCGCCGGGATCGAGCCGGACGAGCGCCTCGACGGCCGCGCGTTCCTCGGCGAGCACGAGGCTGCGCCGCGGGACACGGTGTTCTTCCACGCGGATCGCTTCGACGCGGCGCGGGATCGCGCGCGCGGCGTGACGGACGGCCGCTACCTGGTGATCCACAACCTCCTACCCGACGTCCCACACCTCATCCCGAACGCGTACCGGGAGCGCCTGCCGATGACCGCCGAGCTCTACGCGCTGCGGGACGGCGGAGCCGCGAGCTGGACGAGGACGCCCGCGCAGTGGCAGGTCGGATCCTCCCGGCGGCCCGAGTTCGAGTGGTACGACTCACTCCTCGATCCCTGGGAGGTCCGGAACCTCGCCGGGGAGCAGGACCTCCCCGGCGACGGGGCCGAGCGGCTGATCCGGCTCGACGCGATGATCGCGGCGCGCCGCCTCGGGGCCGCGGTCGATCTCGGCCTGATCGAGGACGAGGCCGCGATGGTCGCCGAGCACCTCTGGCCGCCGGACGGCGCTCAGCCGACGACGGCCGCGCCCACCCTCGGGACGGACGGCCGCCTCTCCTGCAGGACGGAGGGCGGCCTCATCGCCGTCCGCGTGGACGGAGTGTGGCGGCCGTACGACGGCGCGCCCGTGCCACGCGGCGCGGAGCTGGAGACGCGCGCGCACCGCGTGGGCTTCCGCCCCTCCGCGGTGGTGACTCTTCGCCCGTGAGCCGCAGGCGACCCGCTGCTCGTCGACGGGGAACCGGGGCACGAGCGGGACCGACGATCCAGGAGAGGCCGCCGAGGCGATCGAGAGAACGACGCGCGGACGCGTGCCTCGACCGGGCGGACGCTCGAACGCCGGAGGAGGCCACCCGCGACGACGAGGTGTTCGAAGCCCAGCACGAGCGACGCGGCCACGGCCGCGACCACGGGCCGCGGAACGAGTCGGGCTTGGACCGCCGGCTCGCTCGAGCGCGCGTGTCCCGTGCGCCAGTCAGCCGCGGACGCCGATCCCCGACCCCGGAGTCCACGCCAGCCCGAGGACCTCGACCGCCTGGAGTCGCACGAGCGGGGGCGGTGTCTGGTCGCGCCTGGCGGCGACGCGCTCGAGTCGGCGTTCGATCCACGGCCGGTGCAGGCCCGAAGCGGTCCTCGCGCGAGACGAACCCGGCCGCGCTCGCCGCGGCTCGCCCCTCGGAAGCCCAGCGGAGGACGGCCGGGCGGCCAGACCAGGATTTGAGGTGATAGCGCGCCGCTGATCGGGACAATGGAGCGATGCGCGCCCTGACCCTCGAAGTCAACGGGGACCGGCTGGAGACCGCCGCTCCCGACCACTGGACGCTCCTCGAAGTGCTCCGCTACAAGCTCGGCCTGACCGGCTCGAAGCAGGGCTGTGACAAGGGCGACTGCGGCGCGTGCACCGTCCTCGTGAACGGGACCCCCGTGCTGGCCTGCCTGACGCTCGCGGCCGAGGCACAGGGCAAGGAGGTCACGACCATCGAGGGGCTCCGCCCGCTCCACCTCGCCGCCGGCGGCAGCGGTGTCGATCCCGTCCAGGACGCGTTCGACCGCTGCGGCGCGCTGCAGTGCGGCTTCTGCCAGCCGGGCATGATGCTGTCCGCGAGGGCGCTGCTCGCCAAGGACCCCAGCCCGAGCCGAGAGGCCATCCAGAAGGCGCTCTCCGGCAACCTCTGCCGCTGCACCGGGTACACCCAGATCCTCGAGGCGGTCGAGACCGCGCTGGCGGAGCGCACGGGCTCCGACACGCCGCGCCCCGCCTGGACCGCCGACCACGATCACGTCCGCGAGGGGAGCCTCTGAGGCCGCCTCTCGGAATCGACGAACCACCATGGCTGCACGCGACATCCACGGGCCCGAGGCCCCCTGGGACGACTTCAAGGTCGTCGGCAAGAGCCACCGCAAGATCGATGGGATGGCCAAGGCCACGGGCGAGGCCGTCTACGCGGACGACATCCAGCTCCCCGGGATGCTCCACGCGAAGACCCTCCGGAGCCCCCACGCCCACGCCCGGATCCTCTCCATCGACACGAGCCGCGCCGAGGCGCTCCCCGGAGTGCACGCGGTGATCACCGGCGCGGACCTGTCGATCCAGTACGGCGTGATCCCGTGGACCCCTGACGAGACGGCCCTGGCCGTGGACAAGGTCCGCTTCATCGGCGACGAGGTGGCAGCCGTGGCCGCGGTGGACGAGGACACCGCGAACGCCGCCCTCGAGCTCATCGACGTGGAGTACGAGGAGCTCCACGCCTACATGGATCCGCGCGACGCCCTGGAGCGGGACGAGCCCCAGATCCACGCCAACCGCAAGAACAACAACGTCTCCAAGCACGTCGAGCTGGAGTTCGGTGACGTCGAGGGCGCCCGGGAGAGCGCGGACCTCGTGGTGAACGGCCACTACGAGTTCCACGGCTCGACCCACACGGCCATCGAGCCGCACTGCGCGGTCGCTCGCGTGTCCCCCGAGGGCATCCTGACGCTCTGGAGCTCGACCCAGATCTCCCACTACGTCCACCGCGCCCTGGCGCGCGTGCTGGAGTGGGAGCCCCAGAAGATCCGCGTCATCCAGCCCTGCCTCGGCGGCGCCTTCGGCGGCAAGTCGGATCCCTTCAGCCTGGAGTTCTGCGTCGCCAAGCTGAGCCAGATCACCGGCCGGCCCGTGAAGATGCTCTGGACGCGCGAGGAGGTGTTCTACGCGCACCGCGGCCGCCACCCCATGTCGCTCGACTACACGACGAGCGCCACCGAGGACGGCAAGATCACCGGGGTCGACGCGAAGATCCTGATCGACGGCGGCTCGTACAGCTCCTTCGGCCTCGTCACGACCTACTACTCCGGCCAGCTGCTCACCGGCCCGTACGACTTCCCGTCGTACCGCTACGACTCCACGCGCGTCTTCACCAACAAGCCACCGTGCGGTCCGAAGCGAGGCCATGGCTCCGTCCAGCCGCGCTTCGCCTTCGAGTGCCAGCTCGACGAGGTGGCGGAGCAGCTCGGCATCGACCCCATCGAGATCCGCCGCAAGAACTTCCACGGCGAGCACACGAAGACGGTCAACGGCCAGCGCATCACCTCCAGCGGCTTCATGGAGTGCCTCGAGAAGGTCGAGCGCGGCTCCGACTGGAAGGCCCGCCACCGCCAGCTGCCCACCGGCCAGGGCCTCGGCGTCGCCGGCTCGATGTACATCTCGGGGACGAACTACCCGATCTATCCGAACGACATGCCCCAGGCGGGCATCCAGCTCAAGGTCGATCGCTCCGGTCTCGTGACCGTCTTCAGCGGCGCCAACGACATCGGGCAGGGATCGAACTCGGTCGTGCGCTACATCGTCGCCGAGGAGCTCGGGATGGACGTCGAGCACGTCCGCGTCGTCGCCGCCGACTCGGACCTCTGCCCGGTCGACCTCGGCGCGTACTCGAGCCGCGTGACCTTCATGGTCGGCAACGCGACGATCGACGCCGCGCGCAAGCTGCGCAAGAAGGTCGTGGCCGCGGTGGCCGAGGCCTGGGAGGTCGAGGAGCGGCGCGTGCGGCTCATCGAAGGCCGCGTGATCGACCTCGAGGACGTCGAGCACGTCCTCGACACGCGCGAGGCCTTCGAGATCGCGGAGGCGCGCTTCGACACCCTCGGCGCCACCGGCTCCTACAACACCCCGACCCTCGGCGGCGATTACCGCGGCGGCACGATCGGGGCGAGCCCGGCGTACTCCTTCACGGCGCACATCGTGGAGGCCCACGTCGACGAGGAAACCGGCCGGATCACGGTGCCGAAGGTCTGGTGCGCCCACGACTGCGGCCGCGCCCTCAACCCGCGCCTGGTGGCGGGCCAGATCGAGGGCTCGGTCTACATGGGCATCGCCGAGGCGCTGCTGGAGGACCACAAGGTCAACCGCTTCGGGCTGCACTCGGGTCCGTCGCTGCTCGACTACCGGATCCCGACGGCCATCGACACGCCCGAGATCGAGGCCTACATCGTCGAGAGCCTCGATCCCGAGGGGCCCTACGGCGCGAAGGAGGCCGGTGAGGGTCCGCTCCACTCCGCCATCCCGGCGCTCGCCAACGCGATCCACGACGCAGTGGGCATCCGCCTCCGCGAGCTGCCATTCACCCCGGCCAAGGTCCTCGCGGCCCTGCGCGAGAAGCGCGAGCGCGAGGCCGCCGGCGGCGCCGCGGCGAAGGCCATGGACCGCGCGACGGAGGTGCTCTGATGCTGCGTCTCCCCGGATTCAAGCTCGAGGAGCCCACGGACGTCTCGCGCGCGACGGAGCTCCTCGCGGAGCACGGCGAGAAGGCCATGGTCGTGGCCGGTGGAACGGACCTCTGGCCGAACATGAAGCACGGCCTCTTCGAGCCCGAGGTCGTCGTCAGCCTGAACCACATCGACGCACTCAGGGACATCCGGACGGAGCCGGACGGCACGCTGGTCATCGGTGCGACCGTGACCCTCTCGGAACTGGCTGCCGACGAGCGCGTCCGGTCCCGCGCTCCCGCCCTCGCCCAGGCAGCCTCGCTGGTCGCCGGCCCGCAGCTGCGCGCCATGGGGACCGCGGGCGGCAACGTCATGCTGGACACGCGCTGCCAGTGGTACAACCAGACCCACTTCTGGCGGAAGTCCCTGGGCTACTGCCTGAAGAAGGACGGCTCGGTCTGCCACGTGGTCGCCGGCGGCCGCAAATGCGTCGCGGCGGCGTCGAACGACACCGCGCCCGTGCTGATGACCCTCGGAGCCACCCTGCGCTTCGAGTCCACCAGCGGCGCGCGCGAGGTCCCCGTCGACGAACTCTGGAAGGCTGACGGGATCTGGAACAAGAAGGCGGAGAAGGGCGAGATCCTCACCGAGATCCGCGTCCCCGCCCAGGCCGCGGGTCACCACGGCGCCTACGGCAAGCTCCGGGACCGCGGCTCGATCGACTACCCGCTCTTCGGATGCGCGGTGCGCCTCGACCTCGACGAGGCCGGCGCGGTCGAGGGCGCCGACGTCGTGTGCGTCGCGCTCGTGGCGCGCCCCCTGCGCATCAAGCGCGTGGGAGACGTCCTGATCGGGACCCGGCCGGGCAGCCCCGAGTTCGAGGACGCCGCCCGCGAGGCGGCCGACCTCGCGCACTCCCAGGCCAAGCCCATGGACAACATCCCCGGTGACGCTCTCTATCGGCGCGAGATGGTCCCCGTCTACGTTCGCCGGACGATCGTCGCGGCGGGCGCGGGCGAAGGCCCGATCCACCACGTCTGAGCCGTGGAGACGATCGCGGAGCTGATCCGCCGCCACGCGCGACCGGGCCGCGTGCAGTGGATCGGGCTCCGTCCTGCACGGCGTGAGGAGGTCCTCTCCGTCGAGGAAGCCGTGGTGGACGACGCGGGCCTCGTCGGTGACCGTGGCGGCCAGGGGCCGAGAGCGGTCACGCTGATCCAGTGGGAGCACCTCGCCGTCGTCGGGGCCCTCCTGGATGCGCCGCCGACCGATCCTGCCCTGCTCCGCCGCAACATCGCTGTCTCCGGAATCAACCTCCTCGGACTGAAGGGGCGCACGGTCCGCGTCGGCGAAGCGCTCCTCCGCGTGACCGGGCCGTGTGCGCCCTGCAGCCGGATGGAGGAGGTCCTCGGCGAAGGGGGCTACGCAGCCGTCCGGGGCCACGGCGGCGTGACCGCCGAGGTCGTCACGGGCGGGCGCTTCCGTCTCGGTGACGCGGTCACGCCCGCAGAGGACGCGTCCGTTCGCTGACCCCCGAGGTCCATCGTCGACACGGAGGGCCGACGACGGCCGGCGGTGTCATCGCCGAGGCAGCGCGGGCTCGGCCGCCTCACGCCCGAAGAAGGAACCAGGAGGCCGCGAGGGACGGATCCACGTCAGGGGACGATCAGGATGCCCTGGGGCGCCGTCGACGGCGTCCCGGCGAAACCCGTCCAGGCCGAGAAGTGCATCGTCGCGCCGGCGATGCTCGTCAGCGCCCTGGCGGGGAAGTCCATGCGCGCCTGCGCACGGCCGGAGGAGTCGAGGGTCCCGGCGTTGCCCGTGAACGGCACGCCGCCCGCCCACGTCTCGGTGAAGTCGAAGAACCGGTCGCGCACGAGCGGTATCGCCGCGCCCGCGAAGATCGTGGAGGGCGCGGTGCCCGAGACGGAGCCGAGGATCCGGTACGGCGAGGCCGCGGCGCTCCCCCCGAGGTCCACGACGATCGGCAGCTCGGTCGGCTCGCTGATCCGGATCTCCTGGAGGCCGAGGTGGAGCTCCTGGGGCGCCACCGAGCTCAGCCGCAGCGACGGGTACATCTCCACCGGGCGCACGCCGTCGTCGATCACCACCACGTACTCCGCCTCGCCGGTCATCTGCGTGGCCTGGAAGTCGAAGGTGTAGGTCCCGTCCCCGTTGTCGACGATGTCCTCCACCGTGACGATGTTGCCCTGTCCCGACTTCGCGTTCACTCCGATGGCGTGTCCTCCGGTGGTGATCGCGTCGCCCTCGATGTCGCGTAGACGCACCGTGACACTGGAGCGTGAGACGCCGTCGGCCCGCAGCCGCGGCATGGTCTGGGAGACCTCGGTCTTCACGTGGTCGGGCCGGCCGACCTGGCCAGCGCGCCAGGCGTCGTACTGCTGGCGAAGCTCCGCCACGGGCTCCGGTCCCTGTGCGTTGCTGACGACGTTGAGCTCCATGTAGTAGTCGCCGCCGACGCAGGAACCGTTGTTCCCGTTGCAGACGACCGCGTCCACGTCGCCGTGGCGGGCGATCACCATGTAGCCGTTGTACGACGCGTAGTTGAAGCTCGGGGGCGGCGACCCGCACGTCGTCGCGCTCCCGGTCAGGCAGGAGCAGCGGCCGTCCCCGCCCGCGTCGCGCGCGGCCTCCATGGCGGCCATCATCTTCTCCGCGAGGTCGCCCTGGGTCCCGAGGAAGGCCGCCTCGCAGTCGTCGACGACGTTCGCCCCGGTCAGGATGTTGCCCTGGATCGCGTAGTCGTACGGACCGACCTGGCCGACGACGCCGCCCGCGTAGTCGAAGTTGCTCGTCCCGCTGTGCGTCACGGGGGGGCCGTTGAAGGCGACGATCCCGAACTGCCGCAGATGGAGGCGGTTCGCGTCGAGCGTCGAGAGGACACCGAAGATGTCCGCCGGCGTCGCGCCCTCGCGGACCGCGACCGCGAAGATGCGCCGCTTGTTCCTGCCGTTGGGGTCGACGAACGACTGGGAGGCCGCCGCCGCCACGCCGACGCGCACGACGGGGACGTAGTGGGAGATGTCGAAGTTCGCGAGACAGGTCGACGTACCCACGGCGACCTCGCCCGTCGCGCGGTTGAGCACGACGATCGACCAGGTGGCGCTCGCCGGCGCCACGAGAGCGAGACCGAGGATGCAGGCGAGGGCCCCACGGCCGGCGCTGCGTACGGAACGGAGCCAGGATCGAGTCGACATCGCGAGTGAGCTGCAGAGGGACTTCTGGGTCGGGGGACCCCTGAAGATTCCCTCTTCGCGGGCGTACGGTCAAGGTGGGTCGAGCTGCCGCGCCGCCTGGGCTGCCCCCGTCGCGTCTCGCTGCGCGACGTCCCTCTCAGTCCTCACCCGGCCGCAGCTCCAGCACCTGGACCCGATGGAGCTGGGTCGACGTGGCATAGGTCGCGATTCCGAGGGGAGCGGAGGGCTCGACATCGACCCGCAAGCCCACCTCGTGGCCCTCGAGCGAGGTGGAGAGGAAAGCCTCGCCGTCGACGCGGACACGCACCGCGGACTCCGTCACCTCGATCGCGACCTCGTGGCGCTGGCCGTTCGGGAAATGACGCAGGGTCCTCGTCGCGTTGCGCGAGGCGTCGATCCCGTCGAGGGAGGACAGCCCGGAGACCATGCCCCCCCACCCGCCGAGGACGAGCGTGAGATGGCCGTCGGCGACCGGGAAGGTCACGCCGAGGAAGAAGTCCGCTCCGTAGAGCCGCGTCGCCTCGATGGAGAGGCGGTAGGGCACCGTCGGCAACCCGCCGCGGAAGGTCATCCCGGCGAGCGCAGCCGTCTGCGGGATGACGACGCCGCCCTCAAGGACCTCGTACTCGTCGGACTCCCCGTAGACGCCGAGCTCCCAGCTCGACAGATCGCGGCCGTCGTAGAGCTCGCGCCAACCGGCGCCTCGCTCGCTCTCGGCGCGCGTTTCGTCGGCCTGCGCGCTCCCAGGTGTCACCCCCGGCACGGTCGCTTCCTCCGGTCCCTCGCCGGCGTCCGACGGCGCGAGGCAGGCGGCGAGGAGGAGGAGCGGGCCGGCGAGGCTCGCTCGAACGAAGGCCCCCGGTCTCGCCTCATCGGGGCCAGGGACGTCTCGGGCAAGCCGCCCCGAACCGGGGCGACGGGCGGTCGAGTCGCTCCCCGTGGGCCTCCTCCGGGGACCGTCCGAGGACCCCGCCCGACCCTCGGGAAGAGAACTGTTCATGCCCGCCTTCCAACGCCGAAGGGCTCCGCTAGTGTCCATCGGCCCCCCGGGCCCTGATTGCCTGAACTGCAAATACGCTCGCATGCCTTCGCCGGGACCGTCCCGGGCCACCACCACACCATGACAACGGTCGTCGTCACCAAGAAGAGCGGAATCGCCTGCATCGCCGCGGACACCCTCGCCACCTACGGCGATATGCAGGAATCAGCGGACCTGATCGCGAACAGCGACAAGCTCATCCGCATCGGTGACGCGTGGGTGGCCCCCACCGGTCCAGCGTCGGCCCAGCTGGTGCTGAAGCACTTCGTCTCGACCTTCGACGAGCTCCCCTGCCTCGAGGACACCGACGGAATCTTCGACTTCCTCACCGTCCTCCAGCGCGCGCTGCGCGACGAGTACTTCGTCCAGGGGAAGGAGGACTCCACGGACGACTTCGAATCCATGCGGATGGAGCTCCTGATCGCCTCCCCGGGAGGCCTCTTCGGCGCTTACCCACAGCGCTCGGTCCAGGAGTACAACCGCTTCTACGCGTTCGGATCCGGGGCCGAGTACGCAATGGGCGCCATGCAAGCGGCCTGGGGAACCGCGGTCAGCGCCGAAGAGCTCGCCCGTATCGGAGTGGAGACCGCGGCGTGCTTCGACGTGGGCACGGGGCTGCCGCTGACCCTGCGGACCATCCCGCTCCAGGAGGGCCGGGCGGAGGCCGGCCTCTTCGCGGAACAGGTCGCCCCGAGCCGTCCTCTCCTCGACGCCTCGCCCGCGGCGGACCCCGCCTCCGCTCCTCGCCCGGCCGAGGAGCGGACCGGCCACTAGACCTCAGGCGCCGTCCTCGAGGATCTCGACGCGCCGTCGCCGCGGATCCACGACGCGGCGACGGAAGTCCCCCACGCTCTCGATCGTCAGCCGGAGGGCGCGCCCCTCACCCTCGACCTTGACGACCTGGCCGAGGTGTCGGCCGTCCACCCTGACCCAGTCGCCGCGCTCGAACGGCGCGTCACCGGGAGGCGCGGCCTCGACCGTCGTGGGCACGGCCGGCTCCGGACCTCCGCGCACGGCGAGGCCCGCTCCGAAGGCCGCTGGCCGGGCCACCGATCGCCGCGCGGGGAGCCGCTCACGTCGCCAGGCAGCAGCGTCCTCGGTGTTGTCACAGCCGAACCGTTCCGAGCTCTGGAAGGGGAGTCCGAAGTGGTCGGCCAAGAGCTCCCGGCGCGGGCGGTCTCCGCACTTCGCGAACTCCACCATGCCGAGCAGAGCCCTGAGATCGTCCTCGAGCTTCTCCCCGCTCCCGAGGAAGGCCGGGAGCTCCGCCGGGTCGAGGTCTCGGACCACGCGCAGATCGCGGGTCTCGAAAGAACCCTCGGTCACACCGAGCACGTCCAGCCAGCGCAGCGCGATCCCCACGCGGTTGTCCCGGCGCTCCTTCACGAGCAGCTCCTGCCTCAGATCCGCCTCGTCCATGATCTGGACGCGCTCCCCCCATCCGCGCAGCGTCTCGGCCACCATCACCACGTATTCGAGGGTGGGGTTCGCCCAGCGCACGAAGGTGTTCTGGATGGTGATGTCCTCGGCGAAGTAGACGAGCTCGCACCAGGACGGCGCCCCGTCGCGGCCAGCGCGCCCGACCTCCTGGGTCCACGACTCGAGCGTTCTTGGGAGCTGCGCGTGCAGCACGAAGCGGATGTCCGCCTTGTCGATCCCCATACCGAAGGCGTTCGTCGCGAGCACCACCGCGTCGGAAGAGGACATGAACCGCTCCTGCATCGAGCGCCGCTCCTCCGGCGAGAGCTTGCCGTGGTACACGAGCGTGTTCACGCCGCGCCGCTGCAGCTCGCCGTGCATGCGTTCGAGGTCGCGAATGAGCGCGCCGTAGACGATGCCGGCGCCGCCGATTTCCTGGATCCGCGACGCCACGAGGTCGATCTTCTCCTCCTCGCTCGCGACCTCGCTCACCGCGAAGAAGAGGTTCGCACGCTCGATGCCGGTGCGAAGCACGAGGGGATCGGCGAGCGCGAGACGTGCCGAGATGTCCCCGGCCACCTCCGGCGTCGCCGTCGCGGTCAGCGCGATGGTGGGCACCGAGCCCAGTCGCTCCCGATAGGCCCCCAGACGCGAGTAGTCCGGGCGGAAATCGTGTCCCCACTGGCTGATGCAGTGGGCCTCGTCCACGGCGAGGCGAGACACCTGGAGCGAGGGCAGCGCCTCCTGGAAGTCCGGCTGACGGAACCGCTCGGGCGTGATGAAGAGGAGGTCGAACTCACCTCGCGCGGCGGCCTCGAGCCGCGCGCGACGCTCGGCGCCACGCAGCGACGAGTTCACGTAAGTCGCGCGCACGCCGCGGCGCTGCAGGGCATCGACCTGGTCCTTCATCAGGGCGATCAGCGGACTGACCACGAGAGTCAGTCCCTCCAGGAGCACCGCAGGGAGCTGGTAGCAGAGGGACTTGCCCGCCCCCGTCGGCATGGTCAGCAGCACGTCGCGCCCGGCGAGCACCGCGTCGATCGCCTCGCGCTGGCGGTCGCGGTAACCCGAGATCGCGAACGTGCCCCGGAGCACCCTCAGGACCGCCGCGTCGTCGGCGCGCAGCGCCGCGGGCGAGCCATCGGAGCTCTCCCGGTCCATCGCGCCGCTCTCCATGCCGCAGATTGTGCCCGCCGCGCTCTCGGGCGACAAAGGCAGCGACCGGTGCGCGTGGAGCCGTGGACACCGACGAACGCCTCTCCATCCTCGGGGAGACGGCGCTGCTGATCGAGGGCGTCGAGGACAGGGCCGTCGCCGATCCGGTGGCGGACGTCGACGGCCGAGCCCGCCGAGGCCGTGGACCGCCCGGGGTTCAGCCTGCACCGCGAGCCTGCCGCTCGCGCCTCCGCTCTCCGCGACGCAGCCGCTCGCCGAGCTCCGTCCGACCACGGCCGGTGGAACGCGGGAGAGGAGCCTGTTCGTGGACGGGAGGCCCCGCGCGTCCGATCCGGTCGGCGCCGGCGCCTCCGCCTCCACACGGCACCTGGGCCGGGGATGTCTGGAGTCCGGACTTTCCCACGGCGAGCGGCGACGGCGCGCTACCCTCCGGGCCCGCCCCCGAGGCCCGAGCCAGCATGTTCACGCCGCCCAAGAGCTCTCCCAGGAGCACCGAGACCGTGCTCTGCGTCCCCACGCCCCTCGAGCTCGAGCGGCTACGGAGAGTGGCTCCGGCCGTCCTGGAGGAAGGCCGGTGGCGCACCGTCTCCGTCCTCGGGTTCGGGCCGGTCGCCGCTGCTGCGCGCGGCGCGCAGCTCATGGCGACCCACCCTGGAGCCCCGTTCCTCCTCGTCGGGATCGCTGGCCGCTACGAAGGCGGCCCCGCGCCTGGCGAGGCCGCTCGATTCGGGCGTGTGGCACTGGACGGAGTCGGGGCCGACGAAGGGCCCGCTCACCTCCTGCCAGGTGACATGGGCCTTCCCCAATGGCACGGCGACGCCTCGGCCTCTCGGGTCGAACAGACTCTCGCTCTCGGAGGCCCGGAGGGGGCGCCCACGCTCCTGACGGTCTGCGCGGCCTCCGGGGACCCGGCGGCCGCCGCTCTGCGCACAGCTCGTCACGGAGCCGCGGCAGAGGACATGGAGGGCTTCGGCCTGGCGTTCGCGGGACATCTGGCAGGCTCCTCGGTCGAGATCGTGCGCGGGATCTCGAACGAGGCCGGTGACCGCGACGTCGCTCGCTGGCGCATCGACGACGCCCTCGCGGCGGCAGCCGCGCTCGCGGCCGAGCTCACGAGCTGAGCGCCGCCAGCGAGGCCGCAGAGAAGGCGCGACCCGGGCCCGGACAACCTCGCCGCAGGATCTACCCTGTCTGCTCCGCAACGGCCACGAAATGCCGACCCGCATCCATCTCGGGCTCTCGACCTGCCCCAACGACACCTACCTGGCTCACGCGCTCCTGACGGGCGCGGTGGAGACGCCAGGGCTCGAGCTCGACATCGAGTTCATGGACGTCCAGCGGCTCAACGAACGCCTCGCGCAGGGGGACTTCGACGTCGCGAAGGCGAGCTACCACCTGGCCCTGCGCCACGCCGGCGAGCTCCTCGCGATGCCCACGGGCTCTGCGCTCGGCTTCGGGAACGGACCGCTGCTCCTGGCCCGCAGCGAGCTCACGGGGACGCTGCCCGGCCCCGCGTCGCGCGTGCTCTGCCCGGGCGAGGACACGACGGCGACCCTGCTCTACCGACTCTTCCACGCCCGCGGAGCGGCTCCCGAGCAGCGAGTCTTCTCTGAGATCATGCCCGCCCTCGAGGCGGGCGAAGCCGACTTCGGGGTGTGCATCCACGAGGGCCGCTTCACCTACGAGGAGAGCGGACTCGTCTGCGTCGAGGATCTCGGCGCCTCCTGGGAGGCGGCGACGAGCTGCCCGCTCCCGCTCGGGGGCCTCTTCGCGCGGCGGAGCCTCGACGAGGCCGTCATGGACGCCGTCCAGGACGCGCTCTCCCGCTCCATCCGCTACGCCGACGACCACCGCGAGGAGACCCTCACGACCATGCGCGCCCACGCACAGGAGCTCGACGACTCCGTCATCTGGTCCCACGTCGAGCTGTACGTCAACGGCTGGACGCGCCGCCTCGGGCCCGAGGGCCGCCGCGCGATCGCACAGCTCGCCGAGCGCGCCGCCGGCGCCGGCATCCTCGCGCCCGGCCACGCCCTCGAGATCTTCGAGCCCTTCGCCCGGCGCAGACTGTTCCACGCGGTGCCCGCAGGCGCCGCTGGGGTCCTCGAGGCGCTCGGAGAGGTGCGTCCAACCTCGCTCGACGAGGAGGGCTTCGTCCACCTCTCCCAGGCTCAGCAGCTCGAGGGAACCCTCGAGGTTCACTTCCGGGGCGTCGACCGGGTCTTGCTGCTGGAGCTCGACCCCGAGAAGGTCGCCGCGGACGTCCGCTTCGAGCCCTCCCGCGGGGGCGCTCTTTTCCCGCATCTCTTCCGACCCATCGACCTCGCGAAGGACGTGATCGGCCGCACGACCCTCTGCAGGGGCCGCGCGGGGCGCTTCGAGCTACCCGAGGGCATCACGCCGCGCCGCTGACCGCCAGCCCGCTCGACCACCCTGCCGGTCAACGCGCGAGGGGCGCCCGACCGAAGGTCGGGCGCCCCTCGCGAGCGTCGCAGGGAGCGGGGGCCTCAGAGGCTCTCGCGGTCGGGCCTCAGCCCTGGGCGCCGCCGGAGTCGCGCAGCTCGAGCATCTCCTTGCGGAGCTCTTGGGCCAGCGCCTTGACCTCTTGCATCGACTTCCGGACGCGGGAGGTCGCGGCCTTGTTGCCGGCCTCGGCCTTCTGGACGTCGTCTTGGCAGTCGCTGATCGCCTTCACGAGCGCTTCGTAGTTCTGGCTCATCGTGTTCTTTGGTCCTCGAGGGGGTGCCGGGGTTCAACGGCCTGCGGGCAGGAGACGCTGTGAACCCCGCGGGTAGCTGGGTGGTCAGGCTTCCCAGGGCCCTGACGGGCCCTGGGCGCGGGGTAGAGAACGACAAAGATGGACGCCTGGATCAAGGCCGAACCGCGTTCTTGGGGCCGGGAAGGCCCCTCTGGCGACGGTTCGACCGGTGCTCAGAGGCCGTTACGACCCTCTGAGAACCCATTCGCGGTGAAATTGCCACCCAAAAGGGCGCAGGCGCGCCAATACGTCGCACCAAGGCGGTTCCGACGGTCCCAACGCGGATCCCGGCGGCTGTCGGCCCTGATCAGCTGAGAGCGGAGAGGCTCGTCCCGCCCATCTTGAGCACCTCGCGGAACTCGGCGGCGGCCACTGGCTGCACCGAGAGTCGCTGGCCGCGCTGGACGACGGCCATGGTCCCCAGCTTCGGATTCCCCTTCAGCGCCTCGATGGAGACGTACTCCGGCAGTTCCGCGACGGCGCGGATGTCGACGCAGAACCAGCGCGGGTCCTCCCGGCTGGACTTCGGATCGAAGTGGCTGTCGCCGGGATCGAACTGCGAGGGATCCGGGTACCCCTCCGCCACCACCTCGGCGACTCCCGCGACGCCCGGGGGCTTGGCGTTGGAGTGATAGTAGAGGACGAGGTCCCCCACCTTCATGTCGTCGCGCATGGTGTTCCGCGCCTGGTAGTTGCGGACTCCGTCCCAGTGAGTCCGGCTTCCCTTCGCCGACACGAGGTCGCCGTAGCTGAAGACGTCGGGCTCGGACTTCATGAGCCAGAAAGAGCGGCGCTTGGGCATGGGAGAGAGAGCTGGAGGCCTGCGTCTGGAGTGGAGATGACGGGTGGATCGAGGGCCGATCAGAGGCGGCCGTCGTCGAAGGTGCGGGTGGCGGCCGGCGGTCCGAGGATCTCCTTCAGGACGAAGGCCCGCTGCCAGGGAGTGAAGCGGCGCTCGAGGCCGCCGAGGCCGCGTTCCGCGGCGCTCACGGTCGGGGCGGACGCCGACTGCGCGACCGCGCCCCGGATCGGGCGCCTCGGGCCATGGTCGAGCGAGACCTCGAGTTCGTCCTCGGCGGGCACATCCGCGAGCGACAGGTCGTCCACGAGGTCCATGCCCATGATGCTGTCGTCGAAGGGGTCACCGACGAGCTCGCGCTCGGTGGGGCGGACCGCGTCGGCCGATCGTTCACTGAGCGACGACTTCGACAGCCGCTCTGGCGGGAGCGGCGGCGGCGAGGCCGCCTCGACCTCCCGCACCACGTCTTCGAGGAGCGGCTCCTCGAGCGCCTCGACGTACGGGTCTCCGCGGAGGATCTCCTCGAGACTCCGCCCGCCGTCCGCGCGCTTGCCGGGGGGACGCTTCCTGCGCTGCTGCTGCTCGAACTCCGTCCGCCGGCCTTGGGCCTGATCGAGCACCCCGCGGATGATCGGCCAGACGACCACCACGAAGAGGACGACGTAGCCGAGGAGGTCCCCGAGGGGACTGTCGGGTCCGCCCTGCACAGGCGGCCCGGCGAGAGCGAGCGCGCCGATCACGCGCCGGACTCCTCCGTCGAAGCGGTCGGGTCGCTGCCACCGATGCTGCGGCGCATCGTGGTGTCGGACTCGATGTTCTTCAGCCGGAGCATGTCCATCACGCCGAGGTTGCCGGAACGGAGCGCCTCGGCCATGGCCAGCGGCACCTCGGCCTCGGCCTCGACGACCTTCGCGCGGTTCGCCTGGACGGAGGCGACGTGCTCCTGCTCCTCGGCCACCGCCATGGCCCTGCGCTTCTCGGCGAGCGCCTGGGCGACGCGCTTGTCGGCCTCCGCCTGGTCCGCCTGCAGGCGCGCGCCGATGTTGTGGCCGATGTCGACGTCCGCGATGTCGATGGAGACGATCTCGAAGGCCGTGCCGGCGTCCAGACCGCGACCGAGCACGGTCTTGGAGATGCTGTCGGGGTTCTCGAGGGCGAGCTGGTGGGTGTCCATCGAGCCGATGGTCGAGACGATGCCCTCGCCGACCCGGGCGATGATCGTCTCCTCCCCGGCGCCGCCGACGAGGCGCGCGATGTTCGTGCGGACAGTGACGCGGGCCTTGGCCAGGACCTGGATGCCGTCCTTCGCGACCGCGGCCACCTCGCTCTTGCCCTTGGCGGGGTCCGGGCAGTCGATGACCTTCGGGGTGACGCTGGTGCGCACCGCGTCGAGGACGTCGCGACCGGCGAGGTCGATCCCCGTGGCGGTCTGGAAGTCGAGGCCGAGGCTCGCCTTGTCCGCGGAGATGATCGCGCTGACGACGCGCGGAACGTTGCCGCCGGCGAGGGCGTGCGCCTCGAGGTCGTTCGACTGGATGCCGTCGATGCGCGCCTGGACGAGGTTGATGCGGCCCTCGACGATGATCGCCGGGTTCACCTTCCGCAGGCTCATCGCGAGCATGTCGAAGAGCCCGACGCTGGCGCCGGCGAGCACCGACTGGATGTAGAGCTTCGCGTACTTGAGGAAGAGGACCAGGAACGCGAGCAGGAAGAGGACGAGGGCCACGAGCCCGATCGTCCTCAGGATGTCGCCGCCGGCCTCCGGCTGAAGGGCGAGCAGTGCGAACGAGGTGAGGAGATTCATTGTGTGTGCGTCGTTGGTGGTGACATGCGGGCGCGGGAACGCGCGCCCCGTTGAGAGGAGCAGGTGGGCAGCTTCAGGATCCGGCGCGCGCGACGATCACCCGGTTGCCCGAGACCTCGACCACGACGACCTCGATGCCGGCGTCGATGGCCTCACCGCGGCTCACGACGTCGACGCGGCGGCCGTCGATCCGGGCGATCCCGGCCGGTCGGAGCTGGGCCTCGACGACGCCGCGCGCGCCGGCCAGGCCCTCGTCGCGGCGGTCGACGGCGCGGCCGTCCTCGAAGCTGAAGCCGCGGGCGGTGATCTTGCGCCCGAGGGGCGTGCGCGGGAAGAGCTTGATCCCGAAGGTGAGGATGAGAGGCACGGAGACGGCGGTGATGACGAGGAGCAGCGTACCCGTGCCCGCGTCCTCGTAGAACGCCATCCCGATCGAGGTCATCAGGGACAGGCCCGCGAGCATGCCGAGAACGCCCATGCTGGGGATGAACACCTCGGCGACCACGAGAGCCAGGCCGAGACCGAAGAGGAGGATGATCGTCGTCATGTTGCTCGCCGGGGTCTCGGCTCAGGAGCGGGCGGTCTCCGCGGGATCGCCTGCGGCGGGTACGGCGCGCACGAGCAAACGCCCGGCGCTCACCTCGACCACTTCGACGGCGGTCCCGGCTTCGATGAGTCCGGACTCGGCGCGGGCCTCGTAGTCGGTCCCGGCGAGGTCACCATCGAGGTCGACCTTCCCCACCGGGCGGAGAGAGGTCATCGCGCGGCCCCGGGCGCCGACGCGGGCCACCCGCGACCGTTCGGCGGAGCGCACCTCGGGCATCGCGTCGCCGGCCGTGCCCCCGCCGCCCGCGAGCACGAGACGGCGCAGAACGGGGGTGTCGGGCAGATAGCGGGAGAGCGCCCAGATGCCCACGAGCGCGGCCGTCGCGGTCGCAGCCAGCTCGAAGGAGGCGTCGAACAGGATCGTGCGATCCCAGGCGCTCGTCAGCGAGATGTCCTGGCCGACCTGGGTCAGGAGGAGCCCGGCGATCAGGCACACGGCGCCGATGGCGCCGGGCCAGATCATCCCCGGGACGAGGAACAGCTCGACGGCGACGAGGAGCACCCCGAGGGCGGCGAGGACGATGTGGGGCACGTCCGCCACCCCCACGAGGTACTGACCGGCGAACATCACCGTGAACGCGGCGAGGCTGAGGATCCCGGGGACTCCGAACCCCGGCACCTTGAGCTCGACGTAGCCGAAGAAGAGCCCCAGGAAGAGAAACAGCAGGCGCATGTCCCAGAGCTTGGAGAGCCACTCCTCGGAGCGAGAGAACTCGACCTCCTCCCAGGTCGCGCCCGAGAGCCCCTCCTTCGCGAGGACGTCGTCCACGGTCTCGGCGAGCGCATCCGCGAAGCCGTACTCGATCGCCTCCGCGCCGGTGACCGTGAGCAGCTCCGTGTCCGGAACGACCGTCGCGATCCGCTCGGGCGCCTCCCCTCGCGCGTTGAGGTCGTCCCACTCCTGCCCGCTGATCAGCTCCTCGACGCCATCGACGCGCACGCGGATGACCGCGGTCTCCATGTCGATCATCGCCTGGGACAGCAGCGGGTCGCGTCCGTGCTCGTCCGCCCATGCGCGCACCCAGGCCCGGTAGGCGGAGGCGAACTTCTCGGCCGCGGGTTCGACGCCCCGCGGCGTGATCTGGATCGCCGTGGCGGCGCCCATCGTGGCGCGGGTGCGCACGTAGAGCGAGCGCGTCGCGATCGCGATCCAGGTCCCCGCCGAGAGCGCCTGGTCGTCGACGAAGCCGACGATCGAGAGCCCGGCGTCGACCTCCGCGTCCACCGCGGCCGCGAACTGCCGCATCCGGGTCAGCTCACCACCGGGCGTGTCGAAGGCCATCACCAGGACGGCGCCATCGGCCTTCGCGCGCCGGGCCGCCCGCTGGAAGAGCGCCTGGTGGCCGGCGTTCAGGCTGCCCTCGATCCGGATCACGTAGGCGGAGGGCGCCGGCGATCCGTCCGGGCGATCCAAGGGGTCGAGACCCCCCTGGCTGGCGGCCAGCGGCGCGGCGAGGAGGAACACGAGGCCCATGAGGGCCTGGAGGAGGTGCTGGAGGGGCATGGGAACGGTGCGCGTCTGCGCATGCTAACTGGTCTCCATGGGAGAGCAGGCCCGCGGAATCAACGCTGCATCAGCGCTACGCAGCCAGGCGGCTCTCATTCATCCCGTCCGGGCGCAGCGCCGCGGGTCTCAGGCCCGATCCAGGCCGTCCCCCGCGAAGGCGACGGCGGCCGCGACGACCGAGGGGTCCCTCAGGATCCGTCGGTGCCCGAGCCCGTCCAGCTCGACCATCCTCGACCCCGCCCAGTGCGCGGCGACGGAGCGGCCGGCCTCGATCGGTACGTCCGGGTCGTCCCGCGAGTGGAGGATGAGCAGGTCCTGGTCGAGCGTCTCGACGAGCCGGCGGAAGGCGAAGTCCTCGACCCGCTCCCCGAAGCGGCGCTCCATGAGCGCGATCATGTCGGGGAGGAGCTCGTCGTCCCCGGTGACCTGATCGAGATAGCGGCTGAAGTAGACGAGCAGGTCGTCCGGCGGCGAGATGTACACGGCCCGCGTCGTCCTCCACCCGTCCGCGAGCAGCAGGCTGGCCGCGAAGGCCCCCATGGAGTGAGCCACGACGAGGTCCGGGCCGGTCCCGTCGTCGCCGAAGAGGTTCACGGCGATGGCGCGGAGCGTGTTGCGCATCGTCGGGAGCGAGCAGGCACGGCCTCCGCTGTCCCCGTGTCCCACGTGATCGAAGGCGACGACCCTGAAGCCGACGGCCCTCAGCGGTTCGACGAAGCGCCCGAGCTGCGAGCCCCGTCCCTCCCAGCCGTGAACCAGCAGAGCGGTGGGCGCCTCGCCCTCCGCGGGGGCGGCCGTCGGAGTCCACAGGAAGCAGGCGATGCGATCGTCCTCGTGCCGCACGATGCGGCGCTCCGCGCCCGCGAGGATGGCGACCTCCCACTCCGGCCGCGCGTACCGGCGGGGCCTGGCGAAGAGCCGCGTGGCGAGCTTCGCGGCCGTCGGGCGGTGAACGGCTCGCAGGGCGCGGAATCCAGCGCGCAGCGCGCGGAGCGCCACGGGGTCGGCGACGCGCTGGCTCACGGGGTGCGCGGTGACGGGCATCGGGCGGGAGTGTAGGGGCCACGTAGGCGGGGTGGTGACCCTGGGAAGGGTCTGTTAGAACCTGCAGCCGACGGGAGTGGATCGGTGCTGGTGTGCCGCCCGGTCTTCAAAGCCGGCGAGGGCCTCGTGAACAGCGGGGCCGGTGGGTTCGATTCCCATGCACTCCCGCCACCGAACACCTCCGCGGGAGAGGCCCCGCGGCCGGACGAGATCGCTGCGCGTGGAGCGAGCTCCGGCCCGACGGGACGCGCCGCGCCGTGGGACCCCGGCTCAGGTCCGCCGCAGGCGCGCCGCGAGGCACCCGAGGAGCGCTTCGAGCCGGGCCGGCGGATGGTCGCCCATGTGCCCGATCCTGATGCAGCTCGTCTTCAGCTCGCCGTAGCCCGCGCCGATCCGGAAGCCGTCCTCCGTCATCCCGGCGAGCAGCTCCGGGACGCTCCTCCCCTCGATCTCGAGGGCCGTGATGGCCGGCGATGTCGCGACCCCTTCGGCGCCGAAGACGCGGACACCCTCCGTCTCGGCCGCGAACCGCCGGGTCCGGGCGGACATCGAAGCGTGGCGCGCGAAACGGCGTTCCCAGCCCGTGGCAGCGGAGGGCCCCCCGGGGTCGAGCCGCGCCTCGAGCTCCCCGTCCGCGATGGCGGCCAGCTGGGCCTCGAGGGCCCGGAGCAGCGGGATGGTCGGGGTCATCGGGGGCTTGCGTGCCCGATGGGTCTCCACGATGCGCCGCGCGTCCAGGAAGTAGGACTCACTCGAAGGCGCGGCCTCGAGCATCGAGCGGGAGGCGGCGAAGAGCCCGAGCCCCGGCGGCAGAGCGAGGGCCTTCTGCGTCCCCGCGAGCGCCAGGTCGATCCGATGTCGCTCGACGTCGAGCGGGCCGGCCCCGAGGAGCGTGACGGCGTCCACGAGGAGCCGCGCGCCGCGTCGAGCCTCCGGGGTCAGGATGGCGCCGATCTCCGACGGCGCGGTGAACACGCCGGAGGAGGTCTCGCTGGCGCACACGGTCACGGCGTCGAAGGGCGCGCCGGCCCCCAGGAGCTCGCGAGCGGCCTCCAGGTCGGCTCCGGTCCCCAGCGGCGTCTCGACGACCTCGACCTGCTTGCCGAGCGCGCGCCCCACCTCGGCGAAGCGTCGCGAGAAGGAGCCGTTCACGACGCAGAGCACGCGCGGCCCGACCGCGCGCAGAGCGAGCTCCATCAGTCCGGTGGCGGTCACCGAGTGGACGGCCACCTCGTGGTGTTCCCCCGCCCCGAAGAGCGCGCGAAGCCCCGCGTCCAGCGACGCGATGGTCGCCTCCATCTCCGCGGTGCGGTGGCCGATCATCGGGCGCGCGAGCTCCGCGAGGATCTCCGCCCGGACCTCGGTCGGCCCGGGGATCCAGAGCTCGGGGCGCGCGCTCATCGTGCCAGCGCGCCCGCGTGAGGGCCGCCCTCGAGCTCGGCCCGCTCGTCCGCCGTGAGGAGATGCTGAAGGGTCCGCGTCAGGTCCAGCTCGCGAACCACGTTGTCCGCCGCGGCGACGACCGCCGGGCGCTCCACGACCCCGGCGAAGCACACGAAGCGCGCGAGGACGGAGCGCGCCTCCAGATCGGTGGCGCCGTCCCCCACCAGCGCGGCCCGGCCGTCGGGCGCCGCGGCGCGCACCACTTCGGGCTTGCCACCGCTGCGCGCGAGGGGCGACTCGCGCTCGAAGTCGACGTAGCTCCCCTCCCCGTCGAGCTTCACCCCGACGGCGTGAACGCGCTCGGCGGTGATCCCCAGGTGCTCCGCGAGGGGCAGGATCGCGGGGCGGAGCCCGCCGGACACGATGTGCACCTCCTTGCCGAGGGAGTGGAGCGCGGCGACGGTCTCCCGGGCGCCGGGCACCGCCGTGGAGACGTAGCGATCCGCGATCTCCGCGAGGTCGGCCTCGGACGGACGGGTGGCGTCCAGACGCTCGCCGAAGACGCGCTCGAGGGGCAGATCCCCGGCCATGGCGGCGTCGGTCAGCTCGCGCACCCGCGCCCTGGCCGCCTCCGGGAGCCGCGACGTCAGCTCGTCGATGCCTTCGATCGTCGACAGGGTCGAGTCGCAGTCGAAGAAGATCGTCCCGTAGGGCGGGGCGTCCCGGTCGCGGTTGGGCTCCATGGCTCGCGCAGCCTCACGCTCACGCGCGCCGGGAGCAAGTCCCCAGCGCCCGGGGATCATCGGTCGATCCCGATCCCCTTGCGCTCCGCGACCACGTAGCCGAAGTCGTGCAGGGCCGTCTGCAGGCTCGCTCGCTCCCCTCCGACGCGTGCCAGCAGGGCGATGATCGCGCCGAAGGCGGTGAGCCCCAGGGCACCCAGGGCGTACCTGAGGCGCTGCTGCACCCGTTCACGCCGCGCCTCCCTGGCCTTGGCCTCCAGGTCGATCCCGGTCTCGAGGGCGCCCCCGGGCATCTGGTGGCCGGTTCTGGTCCGGACCAGGTGCTGGCCCGGGCCCGCATGGCCGGAGCTGGACGCGACGGTCCCGTCGGTCTGGACGGACTGGTTGGCTTCGATCGACATGGCTGGGGGGGGCTCGGGGAGGACGCTGGGGCTCCTCGTGGATCGGGTGCAGCGCTCGATCGACTGTCGCTCCGCACGCCATTTCCTGCGGTTGGAGCGCCCAGACGCCTCGACCGGGACATGCCTCGCGAAGAGAATGGTCCGCCATGCGATTCGCAGACCAACACATCGTCGTCACCGGAGGCACCCGAGGCATCGGACGCGCCGTCTCGCTCGCCTTCCTCGCCGAGGGGGGCCACGTCCACGCCACCTACAGGGGCAACGCGGAGGCCGCGGAGGCTCTCCGGGAGGCCGCTGGCCCCCACTCCGAGCGCCTCCACCTGGACGCCTTCGACGCGGCCGACCACGAGGCCGCGGCGGCCTTCTGGGACCGACTGGAGGACACCCCGATCTCGGTGCTCGTGGCGAACTCCGGGATCCGCCGCGACGGGATCCTCGCCACGATGTCGCCCGAGGACTGGGACTCCGTCCTGCGCGCCAACCTCACGGGCGGGTACGTGATGGCGAAGTTCGCCGTCAAGAACATGATGAGGCAGCGCTACGGTCGGATCCTCTTCACGACCTCGCCGGCCGGCCGCTTCGGATTCGAGGGCCAGGGGAACTACTCGGCGTCGAAGGCCGGGCAGGTGGGCCTCATGCGCTCGCTGTGCAAGGAGGTCGCCAAGCGCAAGATCACGGTCAACTGCGTCTCCCCGGGGTTCATCGCGACCGAGCTCCTCGACGACCTCCCCGACGCGCTCCGGGACGAGTACCGCAAGAGCGTGCCAGCGAAACGATTCGGGACGCCGGAGGAGGTCGCCTCCGCGGTGCTCTACCTGGCGTCCGCCGAGGCCGCCTACATCACCGGCGCGACCCTCGACATCACCGGAGGGCTCTGAGCGATGTCGTCCCCCATCCTGGACAGGCCGGTCACCGACTTCATCCCGCACCGCCCGCCGTTCCTCTTCGTCGACCGCGTCGTCGAGCACGCGGGCGACGAGCTCACCGCCGAGTGGGACGTGCCCGAGGACCTCTTCGCCTTCCAGGGCCACTTCCCCGGCGAGCCCGTCCTCCCCGGCGTGTTGATCTCCGAGTTCTGCTTCCAGGCGGGCGCGGTGCTCATCTACGCGACGAGCCAGGACGACCAGGACGCGCCGGGCGTCCCCGTGCTGACGCGCATCACCGACGCCCGGTTCAGGCGTATCGTGCGCCCGGGCACGACCCTCCGCGCCCGCGTCCGCATCACGGAGCGCCTCGCCAACGCGCGCTACGTCGATGCACAGGTGACCACGGCGGACGGCGCGAAGGTCACGCGGCTCTCCTGCGTGCTCGCCGTGGCGCCGCCCGAGGGGGACCCGGCGTGACCGAGAGCGGCTGGCTGGGCCTCGCGGGACGCGAGGTCCTGGTGACGGGACTCAAGAACCGCAAGAGCGTCGCCTGGCACGTCGCCTCCCAGCTGCGCGAGGCGGGCGCGCGTCCCGTCTTCGTCGTGCGCACCGACGAGCGGTTGGAGAGCGCGGCGAAGCTCATCGGCGACGACCCCGCTTACGTCTGCGACGTGAAGGACGACGACGCAGTGGCGCGGCTCGGCGCCGTCGTGGCCGAGAAGCACCCGGGCCTGGCGGGCTTCGTTCACTCCATCGCCTTCGCGAACTACTCCGACGGGTGGAAGCCGTTCCACGAGACGCGCAAGGACGACTTCCTGGAGGCCGCCGGAGTCTCGGCCTTCTCCCTCGTCGCCCTCGCCAGGGCGCTTCGCCCGGCGCTCGCGCCGGACGCCTCCGTCGTCGCGATCTCGATCTCCTCGACGACGATGGCCGCGGAGAACTACGGCTACATGGCACCGATCAAAGCGGCCCTCGACTCGGCGGTCGTCTTCCTCGCGAAATCGTTCAGCGCCGAGAACGAAGTGCGCTTCAACGGCGTCCGCGCGGGCCTCCTCAAGACGAGCTCCTCCGCCGGGATCCCCGGCTACGTCGACTCGTGGCTCCACGCCGAGAAGGCCACCTTCCGCGGCCGCGGGCTCGACACCGCGGAGGTCGCCTCGACCGTGCTCTTCCTGCTGTCGCCGCGCTCCAGCGGGATCAACGGCCAGGGCGTCGTGGTCGACGCGGGCATGGGGTCGAACTACTTCGACGCCCGGCTGATGGAGGGGGGCGCGTAGGGCGCCTTCGACCTCGCGCCGGGCCCCGGTGGCTCAGCGCGACGGCGCTGGAGACTCCCCCGCCACACCTCCGTCCCCAGGCCGCGCGAACTCCCTGAGAACGGGGGTGGCGTACCAGCGCGCGAGCTCGACCCCGGTCACGTCGAACCCGGCCGCGGCGAGCCTCGCGCGGACCTCCTCGGGATCGGCGACGTCCAGGATGCCGAAGAGCTCGCCCCCGCGCGGCGCCCCCAGCCGTCCGAGCAGCACGACCCGCTCCGCGAAGAGCGAGGACCCCAGGGCGGTGAGCGCCGTGGGCCCGTCCTCCGCGAACAGGACCGTGTAACTCACCACCTCCGGGCCGGCGTCCCTGGAACGCACGCGTCTCGACGCGTGGTCGCGGACCATCTCCGGGAGCTGCCGGAGCAGATCCAGGGTGTCGAGGGTCATCGCGTCCTGGCGGAAGATCCCCATCCGGGTCGTCGGGTCGCCCGCGCCGAGCGCCGCGATCTCCTCCTCCTCGGACGCGTCGAAGACGAACAGGCCACGCATGTCGTCGACGTCCTTGGGCTGGCCGAAGGGGCCCGAGAGGAGCAGCTCCTGCCGCCTCGCCGACGCTTCGATGAAGCCGAAGTGCTCCGCGAAGGCCTCGGACCGCTGCTCCGCCGTGAGGGCGGGCGGCACCTCACCGTCGCGAAGGATCACCAGCCCGAACCGGTCCGGCGCGACAGGCCCGCCGCGGAACGTCGCTCCCTCCGGCGGAGCCGCGCAGGCGGAGAGCAGGAGGGCGAGGAACAGGACTTCGGTTCGTTGGCTCATGGACGTCCGTCAGCGCGCTGAGAGGAACGAGGTCGTGGGCCACGGCGCCGGCGAACGCGGGGAGCCCGGCCAAGCGTAGTGATCCTCGCCCACGGCGGCGACGGACAGGCCGCGCGCGATGTTCTCATGTCGCTGGAGCGGATCGACCAGGTCGCCCTCTTGACGTTCCTGAAGCGCTCGAGGACGCCCGCCGACCCGGCCGGGGACATCGTCCGCTGAGGCCCCGGGGAACGCTCGAGCGTCCTCGACCGGGCGCGGCCCGTCACGGCGCCTCCGGCGCCCAGTGCATGGTCGTATGCTCGTCCCCATGAGCGGCAGCCACGACCTCCTCCTCCCCCGCGCGACCCCGCGCGGCTCGCTCCTGACCGCGCTGCTCCTCGGCGCCTGCGCCGGGCCCTCGGCTCCCGGCGGCGGAGCGGACACCGTCGCCTCGAGGACGCCGAACGTCGTCCTCGTCTACGTCGACGACCTCGGCGCGGGAGAGCTGGGGTGCTACGGCCAGGAGCTCATCCGGACGCCCCACATCGACTCCATCGCGGCCGCCGGGGTTCGCTTCACGGACGCCTACAGCGGCTCTCCCGTGTGCGCTCCCTCCCGGTGCATCGCGCTGACCGGCCGGCACTCGGGTCACGCCGCGGTCCGCGGCAACTGGGAGAACGGAGGCTGGGGCCCGGACGAGCCCGAGGGGCAGTTCCCGCTGCCCGACGCGGAGGTGACGCTCCCCGAGAGATTGCAGGAGCTCGGGTATCGAACCGCCGGCTACGGCAAGTGGGGCCTGGGCGGCCCGGGCACGGAAGGCGCGCCCGAGAGGCAGGGCTTCGACCACTTCTACGGATACCTGTGCCAGCGCAAGGCGCACAACTACTACCCCACCCACCTGTGGAACGACGGGAAGCGCGCGCCCATCGAGGGCAACGCGTACTTCCGCGCCCATCAGAAGCTGACCGAGCCCCTCGCCGGTCCGGACGAGTACTACGCAGCCTTTGGCGACGGGAGCGAGGGCTACGCGCCGCAGCTGATCGCGGACGACATGATCCGGTGGCTCGAGGAGAGCGCCGGGTCCGGTGAACCCTTCTTCCTCTACTACGCGTCGATCATCCCCCACCTCGCTTTGCAGGTGCCGCGGGAGTACGTGGACCGCTACCCGGCGGCCTGGGACCCCGAACCCTACCTCGGCGGCGACGCCTACCTGCCCCACGCGAGTCCGCGCCGCGCCTACGCGGGGATGATCAGCTTCCTCGACGATCAGGTGGGGCGCATCCTCCGCACACTCGACGAGCAGGGCCTGGCGGAGGACACCATCGTGCTCTTCACGAGCGACAACGGGGCCACCTACGTCGGCGGCATGGACGCGGCGTTCTTCGGCAGCCACGACGGCCGGCGGGGACACAAGGGCCAGGTCTTCGAGGGCGGTATCCGCGTGCCCCTCGTCGCCCGATGGCCCGGCCGGTTCAGCCCCGGCGCCACCAGCTCGGTCCCGGTGTCCTCGGTGGACCTCACGGCGACGGTGATGGATCTGGTCGGGGCGCCGCTCGCTGCGGAGGAGGCCGAGGACCTCGACACCTGGAGCTTCGCCGAGGTCCTCCGCCGGCCCAACACCTGGAGCGGCCAGCGGCCTTTCCTCTACTGGGAGTTCAGGCCACACGGTGCCCAGGCCGTGCGCGAGGGGCCCTGGAAGCTGGTGCGGACGGGCCTGAAGCAGGGGGCGCCGAAGGACGCGCTCTACCACCTCGTCGACGACCCCGCGGAGACGACCGACCTCTCGGCGGAGCGCGCGAGCGTCGCCGCGCGACTCGCCGTCCTCATGGAGGCTTCCCACGAGCCCAACGAGACCTTCCCACTCCCACACGTGGACGAGCCAGCGAAGCCCGGGCGGTCCGGGACCGCGGACCGCTGAGCCCCGCCTGATGGGCGCACTCCCCCCCGACAGTCGGCAGGGCGCGATCCACGTGGTGGTCGCGCCGACGCCGGACCAGGACGGTCCGGCTCCGGCCCGCGTGCGCGCCCAGCGCGGCGCCGCCCGCGAGGCTCTCGCCAGGGCGGCGGCGCTCGCCGGGTGTCCGGACGTCTCCTTCGAGAAGACCTCGGAGCGCGGCCGGCCCGTGCCCACGCCTTCGGGGTGGCACTGGACGATCAGCCACGATCGGTGGTTCGTGGCGGGCGCGGTGTGCGAGGGCGGACCCCTGGGCGTCGACCTCGAGCACGTGGCGCTGCGCCGGCGCGAGCTCGTGGAGCGCGTCGCCGACCAGGAGGAGCGGCGGCTGCTCGGCGAAGGCGCGGCGCCGCTGGACTCCGTGGGGTTCGCGCGGCTCTGGACCTCGAAGGAGGCCGTGCTCAAGGCCGAGGGCATCGGGCTGCCCGGTCTGACGCGGACGCGCCTCGTCGCCGTCGACGGGCCCCATCTCACGTGGGTCGACTACGACGGCGCCCGCCGCGCCGTGCTCCACACCCACCTCGCCGAGCACATGATCTCCCTGTGCGTCCGGGAGGCCGCGACGCCCCCCCGGGTGGTCTGGCACCTACCTGGCGAGAGCGCGGGGTAGCGGCACCGGCACGCGGTCGGGGAGCGCGAGGGACATGGACGCTCCGCGGCGCTCCAGCTCCGCCGAGAGCCGCTCGGCGAGCATGGCGACGAGCTCCGGCGACGTCTCGGCCATGTCGCTGGTCTCGCTCAGGTCCCCGGAGAGGTCGTAGAGCTCCAGGCGCGGGCCGCCGCTGCGCGCTCCCGTCGAGCCGTCGACCTCGGCGCCGGAGTGGAAGTACACGAGCTTGTAGAACCCCAGGCGCATGGCGCTGAAGGGCTCGATCCCCGGCCCGGGCACGCCCCAGTAGTGGGGCTGGTGCCAGACGATGGCGCGCTCGGGAACGCCGCCCGCGCCGGCCCAGAGGCGCCACAGATCGACCCCGTCCAGCGCGTCGCGACGGGCCTCGGGGACCGGGACGCCCGCCGCCGCGAGCAGCGTCGGGAACAGGTCGTGAGTCACCACCGCGCCCGTCGTGTGGCGGCCGCCGCCGAGCACGCCAGGGCCGCGCACGACCATCGGCACCCGGACCCCGCCCTCGTAGGCCGACCCCTTCCCGCTCCTGAAGGGCGCGTTGTGACCGTGCTTCGTGCCGCCCCGGGAGTGCGCCGAGAGCCCCCCGTTGTCGCTCGTGTAGACGACGAGCGTCTCCTCGGCGATGCCGAGCTCGTCCAGCGTGGTGAGGATGCGCCCGAGGGCGTCGTCGACGCTGGCCACGAGGCTCGCGTAGGCCAGCTCCGCCGGGGCGAGCCCCGCGGACTCGAAGCGATCCGCCACGCGCGGGTTGACCATGAGCGGAGCGTGCACCGCGTAGGGCGCGAAGTGCAGGAAGACCCGCTCCCCCGCTCCCACGCCGGCGCGCAGCTCGCGCACCGCGGCGTCGGCGAGCACGTCCGTGAGGAAGACGTCCTCGCCGTGATACTCGTCGAGGCCCGGCACGTCCCAGGCCCGGCTCCCGCGCTCGCGGCCGGCGCGGCGCGCCCGGCCGTTCGCGGAGAACTCGTCGAGCCCGTAGTAGCTACCCGGCCCGCCGGCGGCCCAGCCTGCCACGTTCACGTCGAACCCCAGCCGCGTCGGGTCGCCCCCCTCGCCGGTGCCGAAGTGCGCCTTGCCCACGTGGATCGTGCGGTACCCGGCGTCCGAGAGCAGCCCCGGCAGCGTCGTGTCCCCCGGCTGGAGCCCGTCGAGGCGCCAAGGCGGCGCCGCCAGCAGGGGGTGGCGTGCCGACGTGTCCCTGCCGACGTCCTTGGTCCAGTAGGTGATGCCCGTCCGCGCGGGCGAGCTGCCCGTGATGAAGCTGGTCCGCGTCGGCGTGCAGACCGGCGCCGACGCGTAGGCCTCGTCGAGCACCAGTCCCTGCTTCGCGAGCCTGTCGAGATGCGGCGTGAGGAAGTGGCGGGGCGACCCCTCCGTCATGCCGGCGGTGGGCCAGACCGCCGGGGACGTGTCGCGAGCCCCGAGGTCGTCCACCATGACCACGACGATGTGCGGCGAGACGGCGTCCTGGGGCCCGGGGGGAGCCAGGAAGGGCGCGCAGAGAAGGAGCGAGAGGAGCATGGGCGTCGGGGACTCCGCCGGAGCGGTCGCCCCAGCTTGGGCCGGGACCCGGGGAATGCGCAACGGTGAGCGTCCGGCGGCGGCCGCGGACCTGCGTTCTGCGCTGCTCCCGGCAAGGTGCGGGCGGTATCCTCCCCCGCGCGCAATGGCCGACGAGATCGCAAGACTCACCTCCCGCGCGCGGGAGGTCCTCGGGCCCCTGTCCGGAGAGTTTCCCTTCACGCCCCGCTTCCTCGCGGTCCGCGGCCACTCCATGCACTACGTGGACGAGGGCCCGGGAGGCGCCGCAGTCGACCGGCCAGGGGTCGTCCTCTGCGTGCACGGCAACCCGACGTGGTCGTTCTACTGGCGGCGGATCGTCGAGGCCCTCTCCTCCGAGGCCCGCGTGGTCGCTCCGGACCACCTGGGGATGGGACTCTCGAGTCGCGTTCCGGGCGGGGTGCGTCTCGCGGAGCACGTCGACGGTCTCGTGGACCTGATCGACCAGCTCGACCTCGACGACATCACCCTCGTGTGCCACGACTGGGGCGGCGCCATCGGCTTCGGGGCGGTCCTCGCGCGTCGCGAGCGCTTCCGCTCCTTCGTCGTCACCAACACGGCCGCCTTCCCCTCGAGCCGGATACCTCGCCGCATCGCCGCGTGCAGGATCCCTCTTCTCGGGCGGATCGGGGTCCAGGGCGGGAACGCCTTCGCCCGCGCGGCGCTCCACATGACCACGGTCGTGCCCCTGGCGAAGCGCGCATGCGATGGCCTCATCGCGCCCTACGACAGCTGGAGCAACCGCGAGCAGGTCTGGCGCTTCGTCCAGGACATCCCCATGCGGCCGGCTCACCCCTCGTGGGCGACGCTTTGCGAGATCGGCGAGGGGCTGGACTCCCTGCGCGGCCTCCCCATGGAGATCGTCTGGGGCATGGAGGACTGGTGCTTCTCACCCGAGTTCAAGAGCGCCTGGGAGCAGCGCTTCCCCGAGGCCGCGGTCAGCGAGCTCGGGGGCGCGGGTCACTACGTGAACGAGGACGCGCCCGAGGCGGTCATCGCCGCCATCCGCAGGGTCCGGGCGGTGGACGGCCGCGCGTCCGGGCCCGGGGGGGTGCGCACGTGAGCGAGCGAGCCCCGACGCTCGACCAAGGCGCGGCGCGACCCGAGGGTCCGCCGGGCGCGAACATCGCCGCGTTCCTTCCGTGGCGCGCCGCTCGGATGCCCGACGCCACGGCCGTGGTCGCGCCGGATCGACGCGCGACGGGCGGCTGGAGCCGCACGTCCTACGCCGAGCTCGAGGAGCAGTCGAATCGGATCGCGACCGGGCTCGCCGCTGCGGGGGTCGAGCGTGGTATGCGCGTGTGCCTGTTCGTGAAGCCTGGCCCGGAGCTCATCGCGATCACCTACGCCCTCTTCAAGCTCCGCGCGGTGCCGGTCCTCGCGGATCCGGGCATGGGCCGCGCGCGCCTCCTGGCCGCCGTCGAACGCATGGCGCCCGCGGTGTTCATCGGGATCCCGCTCGCGCACGCCGTACGCACCGTCTTCAAGCGAGCCTTCCGGAGCGTCTCGATCTTCGTGACCGTCGGCACGCGCCTCCTCTGGGGAGGCACGACGCTCAGGCGCGTCGTCGCCGCCGGCCGCCCCGACTTCGAGATCCCCGCCACGGCGCCCGAGGACCCCGCGGCGATCCTCTTCACGAGCGGCAGCACCGGGCCGCCGAAGGGCGTTCAGTACACGCACGGGATGTTCCGGGCCCAGGTGAACGCCCTCGGGGATCTCTACGGCTTCGAGCCCGGGGAGGTGGACCTCGCCTGCTTTCCACTCTTCGCCCTGTTCGACATCGCCTTCGGGATGACCAGCGTCTTCCCGGACATGGACGTGTCACGTCCGGCGAGCTGCGACCCGGCCAAGATCGTCGACGCGATCGGTCAGCACGGCGCGACGACGAGCTTCGGCTCCCCGGCGATCTGGCGCCGCGTGCTGCCCCACTGCCGCGAGGTCGGGGTCAAGCTCGGCGGCGTGAAGCGCCTGCTGATGGCCGGTGCGCCGGTTCCCACGGACCTGATCCAGATCGCTCACGCCGTGCTCGACATCGACGGCGACGTCTTCACGCCCTACGGCGCCACCGAGTCCCTGCCGGTCGCCTCGATCGCCGGCCGCGAGGTCACCCCGGGGCTCTTGAACCCCATGCAGAACGGCGCGGGCACCTGCGTCGGCGTGCCGGCTCCCCACGTGCGGGTCGAGCTCATCGGCATCACCGACGAGCCGCTCGAGGCATGGTCGGATGAACACGTGGTGGGCCGCGGCGAGATGGGCGAGGTCTGCGTCCACGGCCCGGTCGTCACCGAGGTCTACGCCGAGGATCCCGGCGCCACCGCGCTCGCCAAGCTCCGGGCTTCGGACGGCGGCGTCTGGCACCGCATGGGCGACATCGGCCGCTTCGACGCCGACGGGCGTCTGTGGCTCCTCGGCCGCAAGTCCCACCGCCTGCGCACCGAGCGGGGCGTGCGCATGCCGATCCCGGTCGAGAACATCTTCAACCAGCACCCCCGCGTGCATCGCACCGCGCTCGTGGGCGTCGGCGCGCCCGGCGAGGAGACCCCGCTGCTCGTCGTGGAGCCCGTCCCGGGCGAGTACCCGAAGGGCGAGACGATGACCCAGGGCTTCATCATGCAGCTGCGCGACATCGGCCGACGGGTCCCGCGCGCGGCGGAGATCGAACACTTCCTCTTCCACGAGTCGTTCCCCGTGGATCCTCGCCACGGCGCGAAGATCCACCGCGAGGAGCTCAAGGTCTGGGCGGAGAAAGAGGTCCTTTGAGCGCGCCCCCCGCGCTCGGCGCGGCCCTCGTCACGGGCGGCGGAGGATTCCTCGGTGGCGCCGTGGTGGACGCGCTCCTCGCGCGCGGGGCCCGCGTGGGCTCGATCTCGCGCGGTGCCTATCCCGCCCTCGAGGCGAAGGGCGCGCGGACCTACCAGGCGGATCTCGGCGACCCCGCGACGGGACCGGACGCCCTGTCGGCCGCCCTCGAGGAGCTCGGCGCCGACACCGTCTTCCACTGCGCGGCGCTGCCCGGCGTCTGGGGCCCCGCGGCGCGCTACGAGCGCGCCAACGTCTTCGCGACCCACCACGTGATCGAGGCCTGCCGGGCAGCCGGCGTCCCGCGCCTGGTCTTCACCTCGAGCCCCAGCGTGGTCTTCGATGGCACGAACCACCGCATGGCGGGCCCCGAGGTCCCCTACCCGGCGCGCTACCTCAATCACTACCAGCGCACCAAGGCCGAGGCGGAGCGCGCGGCTCTGGCGGCGGACGGGCCCGGGCTCGCGACGATCTCCCTGCGCCCCCACCTGATCTTCGGGCCCGGCGACCCCAACCTCGTGCCGCGCCTCCTGGACCGCGCGGACGCCGGACGTCTGCGCATCGTCGGCGACGGGTCGAGCGAGGTGAGCCTGAGCTTCGTCGAGAACGCCGCCGCCGCCCACCTCGCCGCCGCCGAGGCCCTCGCCCGCGAAGACCTGCGACCGGGCTGTTCGGGCCGCGCCTACTTCGTGAACAACCGCGAGCCCGTGAAGCTCTGGGACTGGATCAACGAGGTCCTCGAGGGGACCGGCCGTCGCCCGGTGACGCGTTCCGTGCCCGCCGGCGTCGCCCACGCGGCTGGCGCCGGCCTCGAGGCTCTGTGGCGCGTCCTCGGCCGCACGTCCGAGCCCCCCATGACGCGCTTCGTAGCCCGCCAGCTCGCGACGAGCCACACCTACGACACGGAGCCCTTCGAGCGCGCCATGGGCGGCCTCTACGCCGAGGCGGTGCCGATCTCCGAGGCGACCGCGCGCACGATCGCGGCGTTCGCCTGAGCCCGCGCTGCGACGACGCCCGGCCGGGGGTTCCCGCGCGGTGGCCGGCTTCGACGATCGTCGGCAGAGGCGGCGTCGCCGCGGGGCTGTTCGGCGAGGAAGCGAGTGCGCCGACCAGAGTCGACGGCGCCCGAAGGCGGACATCCGGATGCGCCCGGGGTCCGGGGCCGACCTCGGGAGTTCTCAGAAGAACACGAACTGCCCGCGCGCCGAAGAGCCCTTGGGGTGGGCGATCCACGGTGTGTGCGGTACGTCGCGCTCCAGGAACGCCTGCTGCAGGAGGTGGAAGAGCCCGGACGAGGTGATCGTCTCGCCGCTCCTCAGGGCGGCGACGAACGTCTCCGCGAAGGGGGAATGTCCGCCGGCGTCGCCGTCCGACACCTCCTCGTCCCCGCGGCCCGAGGTCAGGATCACGTGCGCACGCTCGGTCAGGAAGCGGCGCTTGAACTTCCCCGCGGGCGCAGCGCGCATCATCGTCATCCTGCCGCCGTAGCAGCAGTCCATCGCCAGCATGACGTGCTTCGCACGGGACTCGTCGAACACGTTCGCGAACTCGCCGAAGCGGACGTAGGAGGAGACCCGCCCCTCCTCGGCGTCGGCCGGGATCATCCAGCCCGTGTTCTGCGAGGTCTCGTGGGCGAGGCCGTGCCCGGCGTAGTAGACGAGCACGCGATCGTTCGGCCCGGTCTTGAGCGAGAGGCGAGCGAGCGCCTCGACGACCTCGTCACCCGTCGCTTCCTGGCCGGCGAGGAGCTCGATGTCCCACTCTCCCGGATCATCCTCCTCCAGCGCCGTCTTCACGGCCCGGACGTCCCGCTCCGCGTTGCGCAGCGGCGGGAAACCGGTCTCCTTGTAGACCTCGCCGATCCCGATGAGGAGCGCGAAGGAGTTCTCGTACTCGTCGGTGAGTCCCTCCACGACGGTCTGGCCGGCGCGCACACCACCGATCCCTCGGTCGACCGCGGCGCCGTCCGTCCCCGAGGTGGCGGACATCACTCCCCACGCGCCGAGCGCGAGCGCGGCCGCCGCGCCGACGGCTGCTCCGACCTTGCGACCCGCCGGGAACCCCGTGGGGCCCTCGCCCGGCTGCGAGCCTGCGAGGGGAGCGAGCTCGTCGGCGAGCTCACGGGCGCTCGCGAAGCGGTGCAGCGGGCTCACCTGCAGGCAGCGTCCGAGGATGCGCGAGAGGGCGCGCGACGTGCCGGGGACGACGGACACGGCCGAGCGTGCCCGCGGGCCGGAGGCGTTCGGATCGATCGGGTCCTCGCCGGTGAGGCAGAGGAACAGGACCCAACCGAGCGCGTACAGATCGCTCCGCTCGTCCGCGGCCCGACCTCCGATCTGCTCGGGGGCGGGGAAGAGCGGGAGCGCCGCCCCCGTCTCGCCGCTGGTGGCCCGCTCGCCGAGCGCCGGGGAGAGCGAGTCCTGGACCTCGCGGCCGCCGATCCCCTCGACGCTCTTGGCGAAGTGGAAGCCGGTCAGCACAGGTCGGTCCCCGGCGCCCAGGAGCACGCAGTGGGTCGAGAGCCCCCGGTGGACGATGCCCGCGCCATGCACGGCGTCGAGGATCTCTGCGAGCTGACGTCCGAGGCGCGCGACCTCGCTCGCCTCCATGCGCCCCTCGCGCTCGAGCCGCTCCGACAGCGGCTCGCCGACGACCGGCTCGAGCACCTGGATCGGTCCGCTGGGCGTCTCGAGGACGTCGAGGACCCTGCCGACCCCCGGGTGCTGCAGACGCGCCAGGGCGCGCGCCTCGCGCATCGAGAGGTCGGACCAGGTCTTGTCCTGGAAGGCCTGCTCGAGCCCCTCGCCGGGGACTTTGAGCAGCACGTCGCGCTGCAGGGTCCGATCGAACGCCTGCAGGAGCACCATGGCGGTCGTTCTGAGGAGCTCCGAGCGGAGCTCGAACCGGTCGGGCAGGGTGAATTCGCTCATCTGTCTCGCCGCGGCTCGTAGAGTACGCCCTCCGAGCCGCGTGGCAAACGACCCGGTCTCCGGCCCGCGAGCATCCCCTTCCCACCTTGCAAGCATGAAAGTCCCCGCCGGACGTACCACCGTGATCGTCGCCGCCTCGATCGGCGCCGCCTGCTCCGCTGTCGACGTCGTCCGCGAGGTCGCGCTGGAGACCGGAAGACACCTGCTCGAGCGGTCGATCACGAAGAACTACGGTCAGAGCTACAAGGAGACCGTGGATCGCATGTTCGAGAGCGTCATGGTCGCGACGCTGACCCCCGGCGAGGACGGCGCGGACAGCGCCGAGGTCGAGCCGCTGACCGGCAGCGACGACTTCGGGACAGATGCGAGCGTCGACGATGCCGCCGCGCTCCTCGACGAGCTGGAAGCGGTCGAGGCCGCCATGGACCTCGCGCCGATCGAGCTCGAGGTCGCCGTCCTCCGCGAGGCGCGCGTGGATGGCCGCTTCGTCCCCATCGAGCTCAGCGACGGCGACACGATCCGGGACGGCGTCGGCCGCGCCGACGATGGAGACAACATCAAGATCCGGTTCGAGGTGAATCAGCAGTGCCACGTGTACGCGGTCTGGATCGACGCGACCGGCTGGGTGACTCCGATCTTCCCCCGGAGCGACGCGTACTCGCACGTGAACCCTGCGACTCCAGATCTCACGTACACGCTGCCCGAAGGAAACCAGTGGTTCTTCCTCGACGAGCACCGCGGGATCGAGAACCTCTACTTCATCGCGAGCCACGAGGCGATCCCGAACCTCGAGTCGGCGATCGGGGATCTGCTCGGCAAGGAGCGAACGCTGCAGGCCGGACTCGACCAGCCGATCCCCGTCGAGGAACCCTACGCGATCATGCGTGGGATCGGCGGTACGCGCGAGGGCCGGCTCTCCTCGGTCCGCACGTCCGACGATCGCGTCCACGACGTGAAGAGCCAGGTGTTCATCGCGGAGTTCGCGTCGAGCGACCTCGTCGTCACACGCTGGTTCCGCCACGAGTAGCGGCTGCGCGCCGGAGGAGCCGCTGGCCGAGTCGACGTGCGGCCAGGGTCGGACCGGCGCCGATCCGCACCTGATCCACGAGCCGCGTCGCGCTCCTCTCACCGCCGCCGCAGGGGCCGATCGGAAGCCCGGCGAGGAGATCGCCCGAGGAAGCGTCCTCCGGCACGAGAGCGCGGCCGACACGCAGCGGCGCTGCCAGCCGTGAGAGCTGGATGAGGGGCCCGCGACCGACGGCCGCGGCATCGCGGCCCGTCGAGATCCGGGGCGAGATGCGACGGCCCGGGAAGATCGATCGAGGCAGGGAGTGGAACGTCGCCGCGCGGTTCGGAAGTCGCCGGATCGCCCGGGAATCTCGCCCGGGGGCTCCCTCGGAGCACTCCGGATCCGTAACCTTCGATTCCGGCGGCATCGCGCGTTCTCTCCGACCCTGGAGGGGCCCCCCGACGTGCCGAGGCGGCCAACCCTGTTCCGCGCCCGCAGCGCCCCCTCCGGGGCCTGGCTCCGGGCGCGCGACGGTCGGGGCCGACGGCTCCGCGCCGTCGCGTTGACCCCCCGATCCACGCCGCCACGAGCGGTCCCCCCCCCCGATCCTCTCTCCGGATCGCACATTCTCCGGGGCGCCTCGCGCCTCGCTAGAGACCGCAAAGCCATGATGGCAACGACCCGCCAGGACGCCGTCCGTACCATCGCACTCGACGCCCTCGCCGAAACGCGCGAGGACATCTCGGGAATGGGAGGCCAGGCCCTCTCGGACGGCTACGGCCGCCTCGTCTTCAACGACCAGGTCCAGCGCCAGCGCCTCCCGGATCCGATCTACAAGGCTCTGCGTCGCACGATCGACAAGTCGGCGAAGCTCGACCCGGAGATCGCGAACGAGGTCGCCAGCGCCATGAAGGCGTGGGCGATCGAGCACGGCGCGACCCACTACACCCACTGGTTCCAGCCCATGACCGGGCTGACGGCGGAGAAGCACGACTCGTTCCTCAAGCCCACCGAGAGCGGCCAGGCCATCCTCAGCTTCTCGGGCAGCGAGCTGAGCCAGGGTGAACCCGACGCCTCGTCGTTCCCGTCCGGCGGTCTCCGCGCCACCTTCGAGGCCCGCGGCTACACCGTCTGGGACCCGACCTCGCCCGCCTTCATCCGCAAGTCCGCGAGCGGCGCGACCCTCTGCATCCCCACCGCGTTCTGCTCGTGGACCGGTCAGGCCCTCGACAAGAAGACGCCTCTCCTGCGCTCGTGCGAAGCCATGTCCTCGGCCGCCGTTCGCATGCTGCACGCCATCGGCGAGAACTCCGTGACGCGGGTCTCGCCGACCACCGGCGTCGAGCAGGAGTACTTCCTCGTCGATCGTCAGTTCTTTCACCTGCGCCCCGATCTGATGGCCTCTGGCCGCACCCTGTTCGGCGCCGCGCCGTACAAGGGTCAGGAGTTCGACGACCACTACTTCGGCTCCATCGCCGGACGCGTCCTCGATTTCATGCGGGACCTCGAGAAGGAGCTCTGGCTCCTCGGCGTCCCGATCCAGACGCGCCACAACGAGGTCGCGCCGAGCCAGTTCGAGCTCGCTCCCCAGTACTCGGGCATCTCGGTCTCCATCGATCAGAACATGCTCACCATGAGCGTCCTCAAGGACGTGGCGGAGCGCCATGGCCTGGTCGCCCTGCTGCACGAGAAGCCCTATGCCGGCTTCAACGGCTCGGGCAAGCACATGAACTGGTCCATCGGGGACGACCTGGGCAACAACCTCCTGAGCCCGGGCAAGACCCCCCACGAGAACCTCAAGTTCATGCTGACCCTGACGGCGATCATCCGCGCCGTCGACATGCACCAGGACCTGCTGCGCGCATCCATCGCCTCGGCCAGCAACGACCACCGTCTCGGCGCCAACGAGGCGCCGCCCGCGATCATCTCGATCTTCGTGGGCGATCAGCTCTCCAGCATCATCGACGCCCTGATCGAGGGCCGGGCCCCCGAAGGCGCCTCGAAGGCTGGCATGCAGCTCGGCGCCGACGTCCTCCCGACGCTCCGCAAGGACATCTCGGACCGCAACCGGACCTCGCCCTTCGCCTTCACCGGCAACAAGTTCGAGTTCCGTGCCGTCGGCTCGAACCAGTCGGTGGCTTACCCGGCGGCCTTCCTCAACACGATCGTCGCGGAGTCGATGGAGTACATCGCCTCCCGCATCGAGGAGAGCACAGGAGACGCCGCCGCCATCCAGCAGATCGTCAAGGAGACCCTCGCGAGCCATCGCCGCATCCTCTTCGACGGCGACAACTACAGCGACGAGTGGGTCGAGGAGGCCGCGCGCCGCGGGCTGCTCAACCGCCGCACCACGCCGGAGGCGCTCGCGGCCTTCGACGACGACAAGAACGTCAAGCTCTTCGAACAGTTCGGCGTCCTCTCCCCGAGCGAGCTCGAGTCCCGCTCCCTCGTGAGCCACGAGGTCTACGCCTCGAAGGTTCGCGTCGAGGCGCGCGCGATGATGGACATGGCCGCGACGATGATCGCTCCGGCCGCTCTGGCTCATCAGCGCCAGCTCGCGGACACGCTCAAGGGCGTCCGCGAGCTCGGGCTCAAGGTGAACGACTCCGAGACCGTCGGCGCCCTCGAGTGTGCGGCGGAAGGGACACAGCGTCTCCACCAGGCCATCCAGGCCCTCCGCGAGGCGTTCCACGCGGCCGAGGGCGAGGAGGGCGACGAGCGCAAACACGCCTGTGCGATGCTCGAGAGGGTCATCCCCGCCATGGAGGGCCTTCGCGAAATCGCTGACGGCCTGGAGCAGGTCATCGACGACGATCTCTGGCCGCTGCCGAAGTACCGCGAGCTGATGTTCGTGCGCTGATCGAGAGCTCACGGAGGCCGGGCGTTCGCCCGCTTCGAGGGCGCCCCGAGGACGGCCAAGGCCTGACTCGGGGCGCCCTTGTCATGGCGCTGACCGAACCGGCGCGAGGCGAGGCTCCAGGGACGCCGCGCCGAAGTCGGAGCGAGAGCAGGAAGCCCGGAGTCACGTCATTGAGCTTTGACGCGCCGTGCGACAGCGGGTCAACTCCGTCGATGAACGTCCGGGACCGATTCCGCTGGGTCTTCGCGAACCTTCGCACGACCCTGAAGCCGGCGATCAGGCTTCAGATCGGGTCCACGCTGATCTTCGTCGTCACCTTCGTTCCCGCGACGACGTGGTTCCTCAACGCGCTCGTCGCACGCAGCGGCCAGTACGCGGTCACCGACGACGACCTGATCGGCTTCGCCGCGACGGTGCCGGGGCTGCTCTTCCTGCTGATGAGCCTGAGTTTCGTGCTCACCATCGCCTTCGCGGAGCAGGCGGCTCTCCTCGTCATCATCGGCCACGCCATGGGAGGGCGCCGGATCTCGATCTCGGGCCTCTTGTACGAGCAGGCCGTGCGCTTGCCCGGACTCCTGCGGCTCGGCGTCGAGCAGGGTGCCGCCTACCTCGCACTCGCGCTCCCCTTCATCGCGGGGATAGGAATCACCTACCGCCTGCTGCTGTGGGAGTTCGACTTCTACTACTACCTCAACGTCCAGCCGCGGAGCTGGTGGATCGCCGTCTCGATCACCGGCGCGCTCGTCGCTGTCTATGCGGCGGTCGCCGGGTGGCTCTACGTGCGGTGGATGCTGGCCGTCGTGCTGCTCCTGTTCGACGATCAGTCTCCACGCGAGGCGCTCCGGTCCAGCTGGCAACGGACGCGCGGCCGCGCGTGGTCCCTGGCGTCGCCGCTCGTCCTGAGCTGGATGATCGTGCTGGTGCTCAGCGCGGCGACGTCCTGGGCGGTCAGCGCCATGGCCGCCTCCATCGCGTCGAGCGCGACCGATCTCAACGTTCTGGTGCCGATCGTCCTCGGCACCCTCGCGCTCCTCGCCATCATCGAACTGGCAGGCTTGATCGTGGGCAAGATCGTGCACGTGATGCTGATCGCCGAGGCGGCTGGTGGAGACCTCATGAGCCCTGCGGAGCCGACCGACCAGGCGCGCGGGACGAGGTGGGTGCGAGCAGGCTGGATCCTCGGCGGACTGGTGGCGACGGGCACGGGAGCGGCGGCCGCCACGACCTTCATGGCGGAGATCGAAACGGAGCGGAAGATCGACATCACGGCCCACCGCGGAGCCAAGCGGCGCGCGCCGGAGAACACTCTGAGCGCCATCAGGGCGGCCATCGACGAGGGCGCTGATTTCGCCGAGATCGACGTGCAGTCCACGGCGGACGGAGCTGTCGTGCTCCTCCATGACGCCGACCTGATGCGCGTCGCCTCGGTGGGGCGACGCGTCCATCAGCTGACCCTCGCGGAGCTGGCCGACATAGACGTCGGAACCTGGTTCGACCCAGCGTTCGGCGACGAGCGGATCCCGACGCTCCAGCAGGTCATCGACCTCGCTCGCGACAGGATCGCGCTCAACATCGAGCTCAAGTACACCTGGGAGGATCCGGATCTCGCGCGCCGCGTCGGCGAACTCGTCAGACGGAACGAGTTCTCGTCGCATTGCGTCGTGAGCTCGCTGAACTTCCGCGCGGTCACCGAGATGCGCGAGCGCTATCCCGAGATCCCGGCGGGCTTCATCGTCTTCAAGGCGGTCGGGAACGTCGCGCGTATGCAAGCGGACTTCCTGAGCATCAGCAGCGCGAAGGCCGCCGGTGACCGCGTCCGCTCGATCCAGCGGCGCGGACGCGCCGTCCACGTCTGGACGGTGAACGACGTGAGCAACGCGCTCTCGATGATCGAGATGGGCGTCGACAACATCATCACGGATGATCCGGCGCTGATCCGGACGATGCTCGACGATTGGAACGGTCTCTCCCCCTACGAGAAGGTCACGCTCATGCTTCGCGATCTGATCGTCGGGCTCGATCCCCCCCAGCCCGCGGAGCTCTGAGCCGCGGAGCTCGATCGCCCCTCCTCGATCCGGGCCAGCCGTCGATCGAGCTCACGTCGCGGCTTCGCTCACGGCGCGCTCCAGGAGCTCGATCCAAGCGCCCATGTAGTGGCCGTGGTCGTGATACGTCCGCCCGCTCACCAGGTTGCCGTCGATCACGCAGGGCTCGTCGACGAAAACGCCGCCGCACACCTCGAGATCGAAGCGGCACTTCGGGACCGTCGCCATACGCCGCCCTTCGAGGCACCCCGCGAAGGCCGGGATCTCGACACCGTGGCAGACACTCGCGATCGGCTTCTCCTCCGCGAAGAACCGCCGCGTGATCCGCACGAGGTCCTCGTCGTAGCGCAGGTACTCGGGCGCGCGCCCGCCGCTGAAGAAGATACCGACGTAGTCGTCGGGATCGACCTCGGCGAACGCCACGTCCGCGTGGATCTGATATCCCTCCCACTCACGGGTGATCGTCCAGCCAGGACGTACCTCGTGCATCACCATCTGGTAGAGCCGCCGCTCCGGACCCGCGACGACGGGCGTGAAGCCGGCCTCCTGGAGGCGATACAGCGGATAAAGCGTATCGACGGTCTCACTGGCGTCGCCGACGACGATCAGTACACGGGCGCTGCGGTCGCTCTTCATGGGCTGGCTCGTCCTCGACCCGTGTCAGCGCCACGCCCGCTCTGCGGAGGAAGCAGCCGCGTGTTCGCAGGAACCGATCTCGAGGAGCGGAACGGTGCATGAGCCGATACCGCTTCCGGAAAGATCACCGGGAGAGCGAGGGCGGCTCACTGCACGAAGGAGGCTTCGCTGCCAGCCGTTGTCGCCGAACGCTTCCTGCGGATCATCGAGGGCGCGCCCGGCGGGCGACCCTCCTCTGCTGAGGTGCGCTGCCGCGACGACGTGGCGGACGATCCACGCTCCTGCGAACGCGAGGAGCAGTCCGAGCGCGAAGAGCGCGATGGAGGATGAGTTCGAGAGCGCGAGAGCCATGCACCGACCCTAGGTGCAACGATCCGATTCAGCAATCGAGCGCGGGCGGCGACCCGCCCGCCGCCGGGCGCCTCGGCGCTCGAGGCGCCCCGTCCGAGGAAGGGGTGGTGGTAGCGGTGGAGGGACTTGAACCCCCGACACGCGGATTATGATTCCGCTGCTCTAACCAGCTGAGCTACACCGCCGACCGTCTCGCGGTCCGGCTTCGAGGCCGCGCTGCGAGGGCGAAGACGATAGCGGCCGGTCGAGCGGGGATCAAGCGCCCTGCCACGCCTCTCGGATGAGGGCGGGGTCCGCTCCCCCGCAGTCCGTTCCGCGGACCGTGTGGTAACCCACGTGCACCTCCGCCGGAACTCCCGTCTCGCCGCAGAAGGTCCTGCAGGCGTCGATCGGGCGCGAATAGAGGTGGAGTGAGATCGCTCTGGTGCCCGGTCGGGGCCGGATCAGGTGCACTGCGATGTCGTCGTGGATGTAGGCCACCCCCCCCTGCGGGAAGGCCTTCACGCGGCCGGGCTGGAGGAGCGCGCCGCCCTTCGGCTCGGCGAAGTGAAGCTCCTCGAGCTCACCCTCGAGGACCGCCATCCAGCACTGCTGCCCCGCGTGGTCGTGGATCGGGGACGCCTGCCCCTCGCTCCAGCACAGGAGCAGCAACTCGAAGTCGCCGCAGCGCCAGACGAGGTTCCGGCTGTAGGTGTCCTCTCGGAAGTGGACGTAAGGACGCCAGGTCTCCTCCGAGGCCGCGTAGTCGCGAAGGAGAGCCGCAACAGCCGGACCCTCTGCGGGCTCCTCGCCGCGCAGGACCCCTTCGAGCGCCTCGGTCAAGCGGTCGAGTGAACAGTCCGCGCTGCGCTGGGCGGGCGGACACAGGCCAGGGGCGAGTTCGATGCTCATCGCGAACGGTCGGTCAAGCGGAGGGTTCGATGCGTGTGCCCTTGAGGACACGCTCGAGGATGTCGATGGCGCCTTCGACCTCGGCGGCGCGAGTCGTGCTCCCGAGGCTGAAGCGCAGGCTCTGGGTCGCGCGAGCGTCGTCGCACCCCATCGCGCGGAGGACGTGGGAAGGCCGCGGAACGGAGGGAGCCACGACCGCGAGATCCGCGCCTGGCTCGGATGCCGCGCGCGAGGCCTGCGCGGTGACCGAGAGTCCCTCCTCCCCCAGCGCGCGCTGTAGATCGAGCGCGTCGTGGCCCGGGAACCAGACGCTGGCCGTGTTCGGCAGGTCAGGACCGGTCCCGTTCCTCACCGCGCCGACGCCGAGGGCCGCGATGCCCTCGAGCAGGCGATCGCGGAGCGTGCGGAGGCCGGGTCCAGGAACGGCGCCGGGGGCCGCGTGTCGCTCCATGGCCGCACCGAGGCCCACCGCCCCGAGGGTGTTCTCGGTGCCGCTACGCAGCCCGTCCTGCTGGCCGCAGCCGAGCATCAACGGCGCCACCTCGACGCCCTCCCGCATCCAGAGTGCGCCGATGCCCTTGGGGGCGTGGAGCTTGTGCCCCGACACGCTGACGAGGTCGCAGCCGAGACGCTCGACGTCGATCGTGACCTTGCCGGCCCCGCAGACGGCGTCGACGAAGAGCCACGCTCCAGCGGCGCGGACGATCCCGCTGACCTCCGCGACCGGCTGGAGAATGCCCGTCTCGTTGTTCGCGAGCATCAGGGCCACGAGGGCCGTGTCCGGCCGAATCGCGGCGGCGAGATTCGTGACACTCGGAGCGCCGCTCGGGTCCACATCGACCCAGGTGACCTCGAAGCCCTCACGCGCCAGCTGCTCCGCGGGCCGTACGACGGAGAGATGCTCGTGCCGCGCGAGGACGAGATGACGGCGGCCGTCACGCGCAGCCCGGGCGCGCGCGGCGCCGAGCATCGCGAGGTTGTTCGACTCGGTTCCCCCGGAGGTGAGGACGATCTCGCCGCCGCTGGCTCCGATGGCAGCGGCCACGCGGGCCTTCGCCTCGGCGATGGCGGCCCGCGCTGCGAGGCCGTCGGGATGCCCTGCGCCTGCGTTGCCCCAGTAGCCCTCGACGAAGATGCGCAGCTCGTGTGAGACCTCCGGCGTCACGGGCGTCGAGCCGTTGTGGTCGAGGTAGATTCGCGTCCGCTCCATCGGTGTCACCCCGCTCCCTCCTCCTTCGCGACGAGCTCGGTGCCCCGATGAGCCACCGCGAAGAGAACGCAGGCGCGATTGGCCGCGCCCTCGGGCTGCTCCGCGTCGCCGAGGGCCACGGGCGAGTGAACGCTGCCCGCTGGATAGCGGTGGAAGCCGCCCGCGGCCAGCTCGAACCCGTCGGCGTCGCGATAGCCTCCGCTCAGCACGAGGACGTCCTCGGCGCCGAGGTGACGGTGCGCGGGATATCCCCGGCCCGGAGCCATCCGGATGAGGACCGTCATCGAGGACTCGTCCTCGGCTCCGGACAGATCGATCCACTGCACGCCCTCGTGGCGGGTGTGCTGCCAGGGCAGGCCCTCGAGGCCCGCGTCGATCCTGAGCCCGGGAATCTTCACATTGGAAGAGTACCGAACGACCCCCCCCCGGAGCGCTACAGGGATCGCTTCGAAAAGCCGATGTAGGACCTGTGGGCCAGTTCGATCCAGCAGCGCGTGACGGAGCCAGGGCGTCCTACGACCCCGTCCTCACCACCGCGACGGAGCGAATGGTGGAGACCGCCGCGCAGCTGGGCGATGCCGCGCTCCCCGCGGCGCTCCTCCGTGAGATCAGGCTCCACGGCCTGGCCGACCGCGCAACGATCTGGCGCAGGGGCGCGGAAGCCTGGGTCCTTCAGCGTTCCCTGGGGGGAGCCACCCCTGACCCCGACGCCGCTGCGGCCCCCGGCTGGCGAACCGTCGGGGTCGAGACGTTCTCCCTCGGTCCCGAGCGCGCCCTCGTGGTGGACGGGCCCGCCGTCCCCACCGGCGGAGATCTGGAGGCAGTACGGAGCCTCGTGGAGGCCCTGGCGACGCTTGCTGGGGCACTGCTGACGACCCCGCACCGCTCCGCCCTCTTGGACGACGTCGACCTCGTCCCCCCTGCCTTGCCTGGCCCTGGCTCGGGGGAACAGGACGGGAACGAGGCGCGCGACGAAGCTGCCTGAGCGCGCCGCGAAGGCCGATCCTCGGCGCCACGTGCCCCGGGATCGACCTGAGTTCGACGGTGCCCTGGGCTCCGCATCGTCCCTGGAACCACCCTCGAACTCCCCGCGGTGCCCTTCGCGTCGACCTGGAGTCCAGGCCGGGCGCGTTTCAGCGCATTCGAGCGCGAGGGTGTATCGAGAGGTGGCGAAGCGTCACGAGCCGCGGCGCGATCCGGGGAGTTCGGTGGACTTCTCTCCCCCGGACCGGTGACGCCAGCGTCACTCGTCCTTGGCCGGATACGCGCCGATCCGTGGCCAGCGGTGAGGAAGCGCTGGATCACGCCTATGATCTCGGGCCGCCCCAGGCACACGAACGCCGCCATGAACCGTACGACCCACAGCATCATCCTCGCCCCGCTCGCGCTCCTCGTCGCCGCCTACGCCGCGCCCGCGGCGCAAGAAACACCGGCGCCTGCGCCCCAGGCATCGGCGCCGCCCGCGGCGCCGATGACCTCGCCGTTCCTCTGGCGGATCGAGGGACATGGCGCGGCCGCGTACCTCTACGGGACGATCCACCTGCCGGACGACCGCGTCCTCTCGCTCCCCGACACCGTGGAGCGCGCGTTCTCCGAGTCCGGCGCGTTCTACGCGGAGATCGAGGCGACGGCGGAGTCCCAGGCCCGGGTGCAACGCGCCGCGATGCTCGAGCCCGGGGTCGACCTCGATCAGTACGTCGACGCCGCCACCTGGAAGCGCATCGACGCGCGGCTCGCCGCGAAGGGTGTCAACGCGCCGACGCGAGCGGCGATCAAACGCATGGAGCCGTGGGCGATCAGCGCACTTCTCCCCACCCTCGACTACTTCGAGGACCAGATGCGCGGCAAGGCTCCGCTGGACAAGGCCCTCTACGAGCGCGCGGCGAAGGACGGAAAGACAGTCGGTGGACTCGAGACCGTCGCCGAACAGCTGGCCGTCTTCGGCGCCTTCACCCGCGAGGAGCACACACGTATGCTCGCGGACTCCCTCGACCAGCTCGACGCCTACGATGCGAAGGGGCGCGACCTGATCGAGGAGATGATCTCGGCGTGGCGCTCCGGCGCGGACGCGAAGCTCATGGAGCTCCTCGACGACGGCTTCGGCACGGATCCAGCCGTCCGCGCCCGGATGGAGCGCCAGCTGCTCTGGAACCGCAACCAGCTCCTCGCGGATCGGATGGCCAGGAAGATCAAGGCGGCACCCGCCACGACGATCTTCTTCGCCGTCGGCGCGCTGCACCTCCCTGACCCCAGGCGCCCGGAGGGCCTCGAAGGCCCTGCGCTCAAGGAATTCGCCACCAAGAAGGGGCTCGTGACCCTTCTCCGCGAGCGCGGCTTCCAGCTCACGCGCGTCGCCGCGCCCGCGAAGGCCGCCGCCGGCGGACGCTGAGGTCCACGGCCCGGACGCTGCACTCCAGCCCCCTGGGGCTCAGGGCGTGGTGACTTTCCAGTTCGCCGCCGCTCCGAACGGCTCGATCAGGGTCAGCACCTCGGTGGAGTCGTCGTAGCACCAGCTCGGGGACGAACCCGTGGAGCAGCGCTCGAGGGCGACGAGGCCGTTGCGCGTGACGAGCGTGGGGCGATCGTCCACCCCCATGAGCGACACGAGGTGGCCTGTCCCGTCGGCGGAGGAGAGCTGGACTTCGAGCGGGTTCGCCGAGCGGAGATCCAGAGCCGAGAGGTCGACGTTCAGGCCGCGCACGTTCTCCATCGAGGTGACCTCGATCAAGTCCCGGACCCGATCCGCGACGAAGTCGAAGGAGGAGAACGCACCAGGCTGCTCCTGGAACACGTCGAAGCCGTACCACCGGCCACTGCGGTCCGCGAGGCACCTGCCGAAGGGAGGCATCTCCACCAGCGACTTGCTCTCGAACCAGTCGTAGAGATCGGCGGTGTCCACCGACTCCCAGCAGTGCCCGTCCGGGAAGCCCGGCGGGAGGTTCAGGCACTCCGACGGCGCGACGACGACGATCTCCTCGTACAGCGCGAATGGCAGTGACTGCATGAACGCCGTGAGCGACTGCGACTGCGTCGAGAGGTAGGTGAGAGTGTCGTTGCTCGCGTAGTAGGTCCGCGTGTCCACGAAGGCGAGGTTCGTGGCCATGTGGCGCCCCTGAGGAATCAACGCGCCGTTCGGATCGAGGTCGACGGTCGAGCTGCGCTGGTACTCGAAGCGCTCCTCGGCGGGCGTCCCTCCGAAGAGCAGCTCGAGTTCGGGACGCACGACCGGCTCGACGTCCCATACGTTGGACACGCAGACCGTGCCGGTGTGGTTCGCGACGGCTGCGAACGCCCCGGCGTCGCAGTCGCGGTGGCGGGCGGCGAAGCTCATGGCGGAGCCGCCGCCCATGGAGTGCCCCACGCCGTACACCCGATCGCGATCGACCGCGTAGATGTCCATCACCCAGCGGATGAGCACCTCGACGTGCTCCTGGCTCTGGACGCTGCCGTAGTTGACGAAGGGGTCACCGACGGCGCTGCGCTGGACCGGAGCGAGGAAGAACCAGTTCCGCGCGGCGGCCTCCGTCAGCAGGTCGGTTCCCAGGGAGACCTCCAGGTGGCTCCGCCTGAACGAGTGGAACCCGACGACCATGGGCCGTTCGACCCCCGGTGGGAGGGCCGGCACGTGCAGCGAGAAGAACTCCTCGAGTCCCGTCGAGGGAATGACGAGCTTGAGGTTGTAAGCGGTCCCGCCCGCCGAGGGGGTCACCAGCGGCGTCCCGGACTCCGAACTCGCCGGCGCAGCGGTCGCGGAGATGAGGGCGAGGGCGTTGTTGGAGAGCCGCGTCGCCATCGCGTTCCCCTGCAGTCCCGGACCCGTCAACGAGCGGCCGAGGAGCCGGCGCGCCGCCGTCCAGGGGCCCGCTCCTTGAACGATCGGCCGGGTCTGGCCCGTCGCCACGTTCACCCCCGTCGTTCGCTGACGCGCTGAAGCACTGTCGTTCGTGCAGAGCACGAGCGCCAGGAGGGCTCCGGTGAGCGTGAAGAGATGCCTCGATGCCATCATTGCCGGGAGGGAAAGCCGGCGCGGGAAGCGTCCAGCACGCGACGGGACACCGGCGTCGATGAGGAGGAACTCAGCGCTCGAGGCCGGCCAGCGCGCGGTGCAGCCAGCACCCAAAGAGTAGGGAAGCCTGCTCCGAAGGGCTGGCAGCGCGTCGCACAATCCAGCGCGGTGAATCCAATCGAGCCCTCTCGGTCGATTCACGCTTTTAGCAGTTTCTAAGCTTGCGCGTCGCCGATGGTGCTTGGCGCGGCTCTGGCGAGGGCTCCGCAGTCGAGAAGACAGCCTTCCGACGAAACTCGACCAGCGCATTCCCAGATTGAGAACTCAGACGCCACCGGCGCTCTCGGACGCGCCCGGCGCAGGAAGCTCGACGCGGATCGTCCGACGCGCCTGCGTGAGGCTCACGGTCTGGCTGTGCAAACGCTTGCGGCCCCGCTCCACGACGAGCCGCCAGCTCGCCCGCCCGACCCCCGCGGCTGAGAAGCGACCTCGCCTCCGCGGGCCCTCCTTCAGCTCGACACGACGGGGAAGGTCGCCCCGGCCGCCGCGGTCTGCCGGGAGCCGGAACAGCCTCACACGGAGTCCCTCGGGCCGCCGTCCGAGGTGATCGACGACGGTCACCTCCACCCGCGTCGCCGGCCGGACACGGAGTACGCCGACATCGATCTCCTCGCCCGCGCTGAGCGTCCGGACGGGGATCGAGGCGGTCTCGAAGCCCCCGCTGACGGCGCGGATGTCGAACTTGCCAGGGCGCAAGCCGCGCAGCTCGAAGGCGGTCTCGTCGACGCGCCATGTCCCGCCCCGCAGCCCGGTGAACTCGAGGTCGAAGATCGGCCCGCCGGTTCCGAAGCGGACGATCTCACCGCGAACGACGCCGAGCTCCGGCGCCGGGCTCCGCTCGAGCCTGACGAGCAGCGGCGCGTCACGAGGTCGCTCGTCGGCGCGCTCCACGAAGAACGGTCCGGCGCTGAGATGGCCGTCCGCGTCGACCGTCAAGCGCCATCGGTGTTCGGGGTCGAGGTCGAGGGTCGCGCGACCGTACCGATCACAACCGTCGCGGGCTTCGGGTCCACCGCGACGCTTCTTCCCGGGTTCGACCGTGCCCTCCGCAACAGCGCGGACGCGCGCACGACTCAGAGCGCGGCCGAGATCGTCGAGCACGACGACGTGCACGTCCCGGCGGCCGCGCATGGGGATCGTCGGGTTCTCGCCCTCGCGCCAGCCAGTGGTCACCGGGGTGAAGCCCTCGGCGTCGATACGGATCCTCCGCGCGCCGTGAGCTCGCCCGAGGACCTGGTAACGACCCGAGACGGACTCGAGCGCGATGCCGTCCGTCCACGCCGTCCCACCGGCGAGCCGCTCCTCGAATCGCACCACGATTCGTTCGATCGGCTGATCTGCTCGATCGGTGACGGAGAAGCTTCGCAGCGGCGGTGTGCGCAGCGCGAGCTCCGCGCCCTCTCGGCGCTCGCCGGGGCGCAGCGGTGAAGGGATCTCGAGACTCGATATCGCTCCGCTACCTGCAACGCGCGCCACGATGAGGAGTTCACGGCCTGCGGGCACGCGCTCCGCCGCGAAACGACCGTCCAGGCCCAGGTCGACCGCGACGCCCGAGCGGCGCGCCAGCGGCTTGCCCGAGACAGCGCTTCCCACGATGCGGCCCGCGTCGCTCTTCGCGACGATCGCCAGTTCGAGCCCCTCGAGGTCGGATGGTCGTCCGAGAACGCGGCCGGCCAGCGAAGCGCTCGGCTGAACGCGGAGGCTGAGCTCGCGAGCACCGTTGCCCTCGATGATCACGAAGTCGCGATGAACCTGCACGCCGTCCTCGGTGGTCAGGAGCGCCCGCGCTTTCCCGATGGGGGCGCCGTCGAAGGAGAACCGTCCGTCGGTCGCGGTCACGACCGCGTCGAAGGGCGCGCGCTCCTCCCGGTCGGAGAGCCCGGACACGAGCGGCTGGAGCTCGACGCGGACCCCCGCGAGCGGGCGCTCGGTCCCGACCTCGACGACCCTGCCACGAACCGCCTCGCCGCGCGGTGCGTTCAGCTCGACGTCCGTGCGCGCGCCCTCTCGCAGACGGATGGAGGGCAGATGAGCGGGTGGCGCGCCGGGGACCACGGCCGCCACGCTGGCGAGGCCCGCGGGCAGCTCCTCGAAGACGACCGCCCCCTCTCCGGTCCATGGGAGCTCCGCGGCTGCTGCGCCTCGCCGGGCGTCGCGGCGGAGGAAGAGCTCGACCCGAGCTCCCTCCGCCGGCCGGTAACCCGAGAGCCTCACAGCGAGGCTCGCCGGTTGCGCGAGCCGCACCGCGCGCGGCGCATCGGCCGAGCACGGGACCAGGGCGCCGACCGCGGCGGGGAGCAGCCCCTCGGCCTCGAGGACGAGGTCGAGCCCGCCTCTCGACGCAGGCCAGCGAACCTCGTAGAGGCCAGGACGCCCGAAAGGACGCAGCTCGGGGAGCGTCTTGAGTCGGTCCTCCCCCGATCGCGCTCTGGCGATGGAGAGGCCGGTGACGGGCTCGTCCTCACGGCCGCAGGTCGCCAGGACGAAAGCGACGAGTTCGCCCGCCGCGAGCGTCTCGACCTCCGCGGACGCACGGTGCCCAGGGCCCTCCGCGGCCTCGATCTCGACGGTCCGGAGGCCGGCTTCGTCCGCGGACACGGGGAGCGACCCCGGCCTCTCGGCGCGCGCCAGGCGACCGGGGTCGATCCTCTCATCGGGACCGTCGGCTCCCCGCGAGGGCGGCGCGGACGGCGACATCCACGCGAGAGCCGCGAGGGCGACGGCGGCCGTGGCCGCGAGAGGAACGAGGAGCTTACGCATGGAGGCCAGCGGATCTCAGGGTAGCGGGCCCGGCCCGAAGTCCACGAAGGACCCGAAGGCTCTGCCCCCCAGCGAGAGGACCTGAACACGGCTGCCGTCTCGATCGAGGACGCAGACGCGCGCTCGTCGGTCGTCCACTCCGCGCTCGATCGCGACGGCGCACGGCTCCTCCAGCTCCGTCTCCGCTCCACGGCCGGCGAGGGTCCGGCGAAATCTCCCGGCCGCGTCGAAGACGTGGAGACCGCTCGTCGGCGCCCGCGTCGCGACGAGGATCCTGCCGTCGCCGACGACCGAGACGGCTTCGGGTGTTCCGAGCTCCTCGGGGACCTCGAAGGCGAAGTCGAAGCGGTATCGCTCTCCCGGCCTCCCCAGGAACAGCTGGACGCGCCGGGCACCCGCCTCGCAAACGGCGAGAGTCTCTCCCGCGACGTCGAGGGATCGGACGCGCTGGAAGCGGCCCTCTGGATCGCCCAGGGGTCGAAGGGAGTCGCCCGTCCCCGAAGAGATACGAAGCTGCTGCACCGCGTGCCGGCGGACGCCGCCGGAGGCGACCAGAACCACCTGATCGTCGTCGGATCCGCTGACGCGCACGTCGACCGGAACGCCGAGCTCGCCCCGCGCATCGCGCGGCGGCGCGCTCCCCGGCGGCGTCTCACCCCCGACGCTCGCGACCTCCCTCCCGAAGAGCGAGAAGCAGCGAACTCGCGCCGCGGCGCCGTCGACGACCCAGAGACGCCTGTCGTCATCGACGTCGAGCCCCTCGACGCTCGAGCGGCCCACGGCCTCGTCGCGGAACGCGAAGCGCGTCTCCAGGGGTCGACCATCGAGATCGAAGGTCGCCACGCTCGCCGTCAACTCGTGCCAGCCCACGTAGAGCACCCCGGCGTGCAGCTTCAGCGCCCCCTGCATCAAGATCCTCCCCGAGCGCTCACGAGCTCGACCACGACGATCTCGGCCGGCGCGCCGATGCGCAGCGGGATTCCGATGACCCCGAGCCCGCGGCTCACGATGAGAGCCGCTCGGCCGAGCCTGGCCCGGAGACCGGGGTGCGGCGGTCCCAGGCGGCGGAGCCAGGGCAGGTCCACCTGGGTCCCATGGCTGTGGCCGGACAGGACCAGGTGAGCGCCGCGCTGGACGAAGTCCGGCGCGCCGCGGGGGTGGTGGCAGAGCCCCACCCGGACGTCCGCGCCGGCGAACGTCTCGGCCCCGCGGTCGAAGTCCACGCCCTTGCCCTCCTCGAGGTCTTCGACGCCACCGAAGGCCACGCGAGCCCCGTCGACCTCCACGGTCGCGCCGCCGTTGCGCAGGAACTGCCAGCCGCTCGCCATGAGCGCCTCGGAGATCTTGAGCTCACGGCGCCCCTTGTAGTCGTGGTTGCCGAAGACCGCGAAGGTCGCGCGACGGCCGATGCAGCGGCAGAGCTCGTCGAGCGCCGGCATCATGTTCTCGGGGCCGTGGACGACGTAGTCGCCGGTCCAGCAGACGACGTCCGGGGCCTCCTCGTCGAGCGCGCGGAGCACGCCGTCGAGGTCGCCGCGGGCGAGGAAGGGCCCGGCATGAATGTCCGAGAGCTGCGCGATCGTGAACCCGCGCAGCGCCGTGGGGAGTCCTTCGAGTTCGAGGCGCTCGCGCCGTACGAGCAGTCTCCCGGGCGCGAGGTGCACGCGGTGGTAGAGCCGTCGCCCTCCGAGGAGAGCTGCGGTGAGCTCCACGGCCCGGAAGAAGCCGATCCGCAGAGAGCTGTGCCGACGGGGCTGGATCACGCCGCCATGTCACGCGCCGGGCCTGCGCCAGGCAAGTGATGCCCCGGGTCCCTCGAACGTGCGTCCCGGGTCCGGCCGCCGACGCTCAGAGGAAACGGCGGCTCTCGCCAGGGCCGAGCTCGACCTCGCCGTCTGGCGAGATGACGCGCGCGGTGCCGTCCACCACGCGCACGGCGAGGCCGCGGCTGTCGAGCACGAGCCGCGCGCCACCGCGCTCGAGGTCGAAGATTCCATGGGCCGTCACGACGCGCAGACGACCCTCGACGCGCGCGGCGCCGCCGATGAGGCGAGCCCGCGGCGGCATGACGCTCGCCACGGCGGCCCGGGCGCCGGGCTCGAGGACGAGGCGGCCATCTCCGAGGGTGAGCGTGCTCCCCTCGCCGTCACGGGCCCCCACCACATCGCCCGGCGCGAGAGTGACCGGACCCGGCGAGGCCGCGCGCTCCGCGGCGAAGACGCGCGGCCCGGCGAAGGAGGTCCCGGTGCCCGGCGTGAACAGGGCGTCGACGCCGAGGGGGGCGCCGGCCCGGCCGCCGAGGTGGACCATCGCGACGATGGCGAACGCCGGCAGCAGCAGCGTCCGGAGACGGATCCGGCTGAGCGCGGCACCGGAAGCGCTGCGGCGTCGGGGCATCTCCCCGCGCGCCACCGCGATGCGCTCGCTCACGTCGTGCAGCAGCTCCTCGCGCCGCCGCCTCAGCTCCTCGCTCTGCTCGGCCATGACCCCGGGGTCATCGGCCGATCGCGGCTCTCCCTTGACCGCAAGCCGCCAGCGGCGGCCCGGTCCGGCCCTCAGGCCAGCCTGGCGACCCCAGCCCGGATGCGGGCGGCGGTGGCCTCGAGGCCCAGGAGGGCCACGCAATCGAAGAGATCCCGGCCGCCCGGCTGCCCCGTGAGGACGCAGCGAAGCGGCTGGAAGAGCGCCGGGATCTTGAGCCCCTTCTCCTGCACCCATTCCTTCGTCGCCGCGCCGAGGGACGCGGGATCGTCCAGGTCGTCGCGGCCCTCGAGCCAGCCCAGGTACGCCTGGAGGGTCTCGGCCCGCGCCTCGTGCTTGCGCGCGTTCTTCTCGGCCTTCGGATCGAACGTCACCGCGTCGTCCGCCTCGAAGAAACAGGCGACGCGCGGCGGGAAGTCCCCGAACAGCTCGATCCGCTCCTGCTCCCCCGCGACGAGGCGCTCGAACCACGGCCGCCGGGCCGCGATGCCCTCGGCGCTCATCTGTCCGGCCTCCACGACGTAGGGCGCGACCGCGTCAGCGAGGTCCGCGAGCCCCATGCGGCGGATCGTGTCCCCGGCGAGCCAGCGGAACTTGTCGGGGTCGAAGACCGCGCCCGCCTTCTGCACGTCCACGATGTCGAAGCGCTCGACGAAGGTCGCCGTGTCGAAGACCTCCGTCTCACCGTCGAGGGCCCAGCCCTGGAGGCAGAGGAAGTTGATGATCGCGTCGCGGGGGTAGCCCTTCGCCACGTAGTCGCCGAGCGCCGTGTCGCCGGTCCGCTTCGACAGCTTCTTGCGATCGGTCCCGAGCATCAGGGGAAGGTGGCCGAAGCGCGGAACGGTTTCTCCGAGGGCCTCGTAGAGCAGGATCTGCTTGGGCGTGTTCACCAGGTGCTCCTCCCCACGGAACACGTGACTGATACGCATGTCCACGTCGTCACAGACGACGACGAAGTTGTAGGTGGGTGAACCGTCGCGGCGGAGCATGATCCAGTCGTCGATCTCGCCGTGATCGAAGCGCACCGAGCCCCGGACGAGATCCTCGAAGACCGTCGCTCCCTCGGGCACCCTGAAACGCACCGTGAACTCCTCGCCGGCGGCCGCCCGCCGCGCCGACTCGGCCGGATCCAGGTCCCGGCAACGGCCGTCGTAGCGGGGCGTCTCCTTCCGTTTCTCCTGCCCCTCCCTCAGCTCGGTGAGCCGTTCGGCGGAGCAGAAGCAGCGGTAGGCGTAGCCTGCCTCCACGAGGCGTTGGACCGTCTCCTTGTGGCCGACGACGCGCTCGCTCTGGCGGTACGGGCCGTGGGGGCCTCCGACCTCCGGCCCCTCGTCCCAGTCGATGCCGAGCCAGCGCAGTCCCTCGAGGATCGCGGCCTCGCTCTCCGCCGTGCTCCGGGTCCGGTCGGTGTCCTCGATTCGCAGTACGAAGGCGCCCCCGCGGCCGCGGGCGTAGGCCCAGTTGAAGAGCGCGGTCCGACAGAGGCCCAGGTGGACGCTGCCCGTGGGGCTCGGAGCGATGCGGAGGCGGAGGTCGGACACGGAGATCGACGTGGAGGAGGAGGCGGACGGGTGAACCGGCGAGCAGGGTGCCGGGCCACGACCCGCCGCGCAGCAGGATTCCGGCGGGGATCAGCGACTCAGCGCGAGGAGCGGCCTCAGGCGCGGCGAGGGCCCGCCGCGGTCGCCCGTCGTGCGCCCCCTCAGCGAGCGTCCCCGGCGAGCTCCTCCAGCCAGCCGAGCTCGGTGAGCTTCGACGTCAGAAGCTCGGCCGCCATACCGTGCTGCCGCACCGACGGGTGCGTGTTCCCGCCGCCGACGATCAGGTCGCTGGCCGCGTAGTCCTGCCAGGAGAACGGTCGCCCCGTCCGGCTCTCCAGGTCCCGTACGAGCCCGGGCTGGAGATGGAGGGTCTCGACGCCGAACTCCCGGAAGACGTCCATCATCTCCGGCGCCTCGGGGTAGTCGTTGATGGCGAAGGCGAGAAGTCGGAAGCCGTGCTCCTCGCTCAGCTCCTTGAGCCGCTCGACCGCACCCCGATACGCCTCCGAGCCGTGGAGCTGGGAATACCGGTCCGGGACGGAGTCGCCCTGCTGGCGCCGGACGATCGCCTGGATCGGGACCTCGTCCGGGCCGTCGGCGCGGTCCTCCGCGAGCCGGCCCAACCGCGTACGGGCGGCGTGGATCAGGAAGCAGCGGTCGAGGCGCCAGGGGTCGATGGCCTCTCGTACGTACTGGGGCGGCGCGTAGTCGTTGCCGCAGACGCCGACGACCACGATGTCGGGGGAGAACCGCAGCGCCTTGCGCTCGAGGGTCTCCACCTCCATGACCGTGTTGTAGCCGGGCACGGCGGTGTTCACGAGGCGCCACGACGCGCCGGGATGCGCGGCCCGGATGGCCGTCGCCATCCGCTCGAGGTAGCTCTCCTCGCGGCGAACGCCATAGCCGAACTGGATCGAATCACCGATCCCGACGATCGTCACGGCGCCCTCCGGTTCCTCGACCGGGATCTCTCCGGAGCGGAACCCGAAGCTGTTGGTCGTCAAGGGCTGGCCGCGAAACACGACGTCCCGAAGTCCCGGACGGAGTTCGAAGGCGATGCGGTCGTTCGAGGAGGGGACGACCGAGTCCCCCAGCGACACCACGGAGCCCGGGGGCGGAGTCGGACGGCCGTGGAGAGCCGCATCGATCAGCGTCCGGTTCCGGCGCGCGACCTCGACGCGCGCGAGGACCTCGAGGCCGACGAGGCACGCGAGCACCGTGCCCAGCGCGAGGGCGAGCTTGAGCCGCAGCCTCGACCCGGGCGCACCGCCAGCGGGGAGGGGGGCGGGGCCGCTTTCTTGCATCATGGGGCCATCTCCGGTTCGACGCGTGCCGCCAGGCCAGCTCTTCGCCGCGCCCGGGGGGCCGGAGCGCGGAGGCGGGACCTTAGCCCACCCTCACCCCGGTCGTCCAGGAGCCCTGAGCGCGTGCGAGGTGGGCGCACTCGTACAGTTACACTCGCCCGCGCGATGAGCACCCCTCCCCACGGCGCCGACGGCGCCCCGCACCACGGCCTCACCGACGACGTCCTCCGCCGCGCTCCCAAGGTGCTGCTCCACGAGCACCTCGACGGCTGTCTGCGCCCGGCGACGATCCTGGAGCTGGCGCGCGCTGCCGGCTACGACGAGCTCCCCGAGCAGGACCCGCTGCGCCTGGGTCGTTGGTTCTTCGAGGGCGCCGACCAGGGCTCGCTCCCGCAGTACCTGGAGGGCTTCCAGCACACCATCGCGGTGCTCCAGACGGCCTCCTCGCTGACCCGCGTCGCATACGAGCTCTGCGAGGATCTCTCGGCGGAGAACTGTGTCTACTTCGAGGTCCGCTTCGCCCCGCACTTCCACACGACGGGCGGCCTCGGCCTCGACGCGGTCATGGAAGCCGTCCTCGAGGGCCTTCGTCGCGGCCAGGAGGATTTCGGCGTCGAATCGGGGCTGATCGTCTGCGCCATGCGCAACCAGTCCGCCGAGCTCAGCCTGAGGCTCGCCGAACTGGCGGTCTCCTGGTTCGGCCGCGGCTGCTGCGGCTTCGACCTCGCCGGCGAGGAGGCCGGGCACCCGCCGAAGCACCACAACGACGCGTTCCAGCTGATCAAGCGGCGGAACGGCTCGCTGACGATCCACGCCGGTGAGAGCTTCGGCAAGGAGAGCATCTGGCAGGCCCTGCAGATCTGCGGCGCCCATCGCATCGGACACGGCACGCACCTGATCGACGACATCGCGGTCTACGACGGGCAGGTGATCAAGGTCGGGAGCCTCGCCGCGTACGTGCTCGACCATCGCATCCCGATCGAGTGCTGTCTGCAGAGCAACGTGCACACCGGCGCCGTGTCCTCCCTCGAGGATCACCCCTTCCCCTACTTCCTGCGGGAGGGCTACCGCGTCACCCTCAACACCGACAACCGGCTCATGAGCCACACGACCATGACCGACGAGTTCCGCGTCGCGGTCGAGACCTTCGGCTGCACACTCGCGGACCTCGAACGGGTGACCGTGAACGCCATGAACGCGGCTTTCTTCCCCTACGCCGAGCGGCACAGGATCATCGACGAGCGAATCGAGCCCGCCTATCGCGCGCTCCACGCCGAGGTCGGAGGCGGGGCTTGAGCGCGAGCGCCTACCGACGGGACCCGTCGGCGTTCCGGGGTGCCGTCGAGGCGCGGCCCTTCGAGAGCGTGCTGCTCGCGGGCAACCCCCTCGGCGATCCGCACGTGCGCGAGGTCCCGGTCTACCTGCCTCCCGCCGCGCTCGACGGTGAGCGCCTGCCCGTGATCTTCCTCCTCGCCGGCTTCACGGGCCGCGGCCAGTCCATGCTGGAGACCCACCCCTGGCGCGGAGGCGCGGTGCGCGCCTACGACCGACGCCTGGCGGAGAGCGGCGACCGCGGCGCGATCCTCGTCATGCCCGACTGCTTCACCCGCTACGGCGGGAGCCAGTACGTGGACAGCAGCGCGACCGGCCCCTACGCCTCGCACGTCGCACAGGAGCTCGTGGCCTTCGTCGACGACAACTATCCGACGGTTCCCGGAGCGCGTGCGGTGGCCGGGAAGAGCTCCGGGGGCTTCGGCGCTCTCCACCTCGCCATGACTCACCCCGGCGTCTTCCGCGCGGCGGCGTCGGTCAGTGGCGATTGCGCCTTCGAGTTCCCCCTCGGCCACGAGATGATCGGGTGCGCCCGCGCGCTGCTCGCGAGCGACGGCGATCCCCGGCCGTGGCTGGAGTCCTTCGAAGAGTCCCACGATCTGGGTGGTGACGGGCACGCCGCGATCAACGTGATCGCGATGAGCGCCTGCTACGCGCCCAACCCGGAGAGCCCCTGGGGCTTCGATCTGCCCTTCGACCCGGAGACGTGCGAGCGACGCCTCGAGGTCTGGGAACGTTTCCTCGCCTTCGATCCACTGGTGGCCGCGAGAGAACACGCCGAAGCGCTGCGCGCGCTGGAGCTGCTGTACCTCGAGGCTGGCACGCGCGACGAGTTCGGTCTGCAGTTCGGCGCCCGTCTCCTGGACCGCGAGCTGACCCGGCTGGGGGTCCCCCACGAGTACGCAGAGCACGACGGCGGCCACTTCGGGCTCGACAAGCGCTACGCGGAGCTGCTCCCGCGCCTCGAGGCGACCCTCGGGTGAGCGGCTTCTTCGCAGCCGACGCGGAGAAGTCGCGCGACGGGCTCGCTGGGACCTGGCTCCGCAGGGCGAATGGCCGGACCCCGCGGCACCCCGCTCAGGGGTGGTGAACCTCGACGACGGTCGTGATGCCGCCTCGCACCCAGAAGTCGCCTTCGACCGTCATGCGCTTCGGCGCGATCTTCGTGACGAGATCATCGAGGATCTGGTTGGTCACAGCTTCGTGGAACGCTCCGACCTCGCGGTAGCTCCAGAGGTAGAGCTTCAAGCTCTTCAGCTCGACGCACTGCTCGTCTGGCGTGTAGCGGATCCGGATCGTGGCGAAGTCCGGCTGCCCGGTCTTGGGGCAGACGCAGGTGAACTCCGGGCAATCGAAGCGGATCTCGTAGTCGCGGCCGGGGCGCGGGTTGGGGAACGAGTCGAGCTCGCGTGAGGGCTGGGTGCTCATGGGATCTGGACGCCGCGTCGAGCGGCGCGGCGAAGACGGTAAGGAATCACGGCCCCCCGGGGCCCTCACGAGAATTGTGGTTCCTGGCCGCAGGACCCGGCAGGAAGCCTCTACGGGCGCCGTCGCCCGCGCGCCCGATCGACCACGACCCCTTCGATCTCCCGATCGAGGCACCAGAGGACCTCCTCCCCGTGGAGTGCAGCACCGCCCGGCACCACGAGGCGGCCGGTCGCCGCCCCGCTCGGGAAGAGCTGCACGTAGCGGCCCGAGCGCGGATCGGCCGCCCAGAGGCGCCAGACCTCCCGGGCCTCATCGTCGAGTGCGCGGTCGAGGTGGAGTCCCGCGATGTCGAAGGTCCAGTCGTCCCCCACCACCCGGGGTGCCAGGGTGTCGTCCAGTTCCGCCGGCGAGCGCGTGACGCGCGCGGACTCGGCCTGGGTCAGCACGCCGGCGAACCACACCGAGCGGACGGTGCCTTCGAGGAACCAGCGCGGATCGGCGCCGAGCCAGAAGACGGCGCGAGGTGCCTCGGCGCCCTTCATCCAGACGCCTGCGAGCTCTCCCCCGACGTCGGTGCCGTCGTTCGAGGACCAGCGAAAGACCGGGGGAACGGAGAGCAGTTCAGCTGCGGAGGCGTCGGGCGGCGCCACGGCCTCCGCGGCGCCGACGTCGAGCGGATCGACCGGTCGATCCGCCGGCGAGGTCCCCTCGCCCACCCAGCCGAGGACGCCGGCGTCGCCGAGCCCGTGGGCTGCGACCGGTTCCTCGAGGCGCATCACATCGCGAACGAGGAGAGCGGACCGCAGCGCGTCGTGGCGCCGCCGCGGCGACTCGGCTCTCCGGTCCTCCGCGGGCACCTCATCGATCCGGACGGGCGGCATCAGCAGCGTCAGGCCGCGGCGTCGCGCGTCCTCGAACTCGGCTTCGCCCGTGAGCAGCCAGAACGCCCCCGAGGGCACGCCTCTCACCTCCAGCGGAGGCGCTCCCGGCGGGAGGAAGGGCGGCGAGGTCAGGCTGCTGTCGTGCTCGGGAGCGAGGGCCTCGACGCCGGCGATCCGGCGAGGGGGGTCCAGGATCCACGTCACCCTCGACCAGCCGTCCTCGCGACCCGCGGCGAGCACGGCCTCGTGGACGACGCCGACCTCGGCTGCTGCCCACTGCACCGTCGTCGCGCTCCCCGCGGTCAGGACCGCGTAGAGGCCACCGGTGAGAGCCGGTAGGAACGAGCGGCGAGCGCCGGAGAGCGCCGTCGCGGAGATCCCGAGCCCCACGGCCATGGCGACCGCCAGTGAGAGGGTGTCCGGCGCATCGGCGAGGCTCTCGGGGGCGGCGCGCTCGCCGATCCCGAGGAGCAGGAGCACCGCGATGGCGATGGCCCAGCCGCCGAGCACGCGACCCCACAGGCGCGGGGCGGCTCTGGCCGCCACGAAGCCCGGGTGCAGCGCCGCGAGCAGCGCGACCACCGCGAGGACGTAGCCGAGGGTCCCGATCCCGGAGGTGTTCACCGGGAGCACCACGACTCCGGTCTTCTCGGCGGCGAGCGCGAATGCGTGGGCGAGCCCCTCGGGCTCGGCGGACAGCAGCTGAGCCGGGTCGAAACCAGCCGGCGCAGGCGCGTCGGCCGCGTCGGCTCCGGGACGCGCAACCCAGCGAACCAGGGCCTCGAAGCCCAGCGCGGCCGCGTAGCCGAGGGCCACCTGCACACCCGTCCGAAAGCGCGCCGCGAGGGGGCGGTGCCGCCTGGCGGCGATGAACTCGAGCCCGAAGCCCAGCGGTACGAGCACGAGGGCCGCCGGCGAGGACGCGGCGGCGACCACGGCGAGGGCGAAGGCGGCGCCGAGCGCGACCGCCCGGCGCTCCTGACGCCCCTCGAGGAGCAGCGCGACGGACCACGCGCTCGCGGCGAGCCCGACCACGTCACCGCGGGCAGGCAGGTGCGCGACCACCGGCACGAGCAGCGGATGGACCATGAGGAACACGCCCGCCGCGGCTCCGGCGCTCCGCGCGTGGTCGTCACCGGTCCATGGCTTCAACCCGCGGATGACGCAGGCTCGCACTCCGAACGCCGCGATGACGAGAATGATCAGGCTCTCGAGCCTCAGCCTCCCCGCGTCGCCGGGCGTGTAGACACCTCCCTTGGCGTGGAACGAGCGGGAGAGCGCCAGCGAGAACGCCGCGACCGGGCGGTGCTCCACGGCATCGACGCTCCAGGCAGCGTCCCAGCCCCGGTCCTCGAAGCGGCGATCGATGTCCTCGAGGACCGCCAGGTCGGACCCGAGGAAGCCCGCGCCGAGCAGCGGCCGGTGGGCGTACCACGCGAGGGCCACGCAGAGCAGGAAGACGAGGAATCGCTTGAGAGCGGAGGGCACCGGCGGAGGGTAACCTCCAGGGTCCCCGTGTCGCCCGCTGCGGCCCGCCGACTCCCATGCTCGAGCACTTCCAGCCCCTCATCGACGCCGCCGACGGCGTCGATCTCACCGATCCCGCCGCCGCCCGAGAGACCCTGAAGAGCCGCCTCGACCCCGAGTCCGAGGCCGGCCGTGCGGTCAGCGCGAGCCTCGTCGCCCTCCTCGAGGAGGGCAGGGTCGCGGACCGCGGCGCGCCGCCGGTGCGATTCAGCCGCGCGGCGAAAGCCACCGAGGAGACCTCCGGCTTCTCCATCGACGTCGTCGACATGACGGGCCCGGGCCCCCTCCACCGTCACCCCAACGGCGAGGTCAACTGGTGCATCGCCCTCGAGGGTGCCCCCACCTTCGACGGTGAAGGCCCCGGCTGGGTCGTGGAGCCACCCGGCAGCGAGCACGTCCCCACGGTGGCGGACGGCCGCATGCTGATCGTGTACCTCCTCCCCGAGGGCGCGATCGAATTCGTTCAGGGTTGAGCTCTGAGCGCGTCCGGGAGGGTCACTGCGGGCGGCGCGTCCACTCGGTGACGTCCCCCGTGGGCGCGTTCTTCCTGAACCCGAACAGGTGAAGGAGGTGCGCCATCCACCGCGGTGCCCCGCGACGCGCGAGGATCCGTCCGGCTCGCGTGTCCAGCGCCACGACGCCCGGGAGTGCGCGCAGACCGTGCTCGATCCACGACCTGCGGAGCAGTCGTGAAGCGAGCAGCCACCGGCGGCTGACCGCGCGGCAGAGGAAGAACCCCTCGGTCCCGAGCCCCTGGTAGAGAGGCATGAGCATGTAGCCGGAGAGCGGGGCGGAGACCTCCTGGCCGCGCTGATCCGCGAGCACGCAGCCGTCTTCCACCGGCATGAAGTTGCGCCAGCCGCCCCGCATCGCGAAGTCCTCTCCCTCCGCGATGGCGTGGGCGTAGATGAGGTCGAGCACCTCCGGCGCGTCGCCCCGGGCCTGGCGAAGGAGCCGGCGAGCCTGTTCCAGGCGGACGTCGCCCTCGGGCAGGACTCTCGCGTGATCGAGGACGACCCAGAGCGAGGCCAGGAGGACATCGCGGGTGGAGCTCGCCTCGTGCTGGCCGCCCTCGACGACGGCCGAGGTGTCCCCCTGGGCCACCAGCCAGGTCAGGAGCGGTCCCTCGATGCGCTCCTCGAGACCGAGCACGACGGGGAGTCCGATGTCCCGGGCGAGCCGGCGGCTCGGGAGCGAGTCGGGCACCACCGAGAAGGCCCCCCCGTCCGCGGAGGTGCTGTGCAGGTCGACGAGAATCACCTCGCGGCTGCGTCCGCGCGCGGCGTCACGCTCCGCCTCGATGATGCTGAACAGCGCGCGGAGCTCCGACTCGTCCGCGGTGTCGTCCTCCGGCCGACGCGCCCCCAAGGCCCGCAGGGAGTCCTCGGTCCACATCCGGTTGAGATCCTGCCCGTGGTGCCGGACGCCGTTCTGGAGCGCCGCCAGGTTGCCCGCGAGCCCGACGATCCGGCCGGCCGTCGGCGTGTCCTCGAGCGCCGCGAACAGGGCCCTCAGTGCCCGGACGCCGCCCGGCTCGTTCCCGTGGAGACCGGCGGTGAGGATCACCAGGGGGCCGTCACGGCCCTCGTCCTTGATCCCCACCTCCCGGGTCAACCCGTCCAGATCGGGGTGACCAGCAGGGACAGCGACGCCGCGCGGCGTCGCCTTGGGCTTCGGAGCGGCGGGGCTCATCCCGTGATGATCGGCTCGCACCACGGGCGAGCAAGAGCCCACCCTGGGAACTGTCTCGCAGCGGCGGATCAGGTCGCCTCGCGTATCAGTCGTCCCTCAGCGTCTCCTCGAGGAGCTTGGCGGAGGCGTCGATGAAGTCGTGCTCCGTGATGATCCCGACGAGGCGCTCCCCTTCGACCACCGGGAGACAGCTGATCTTGTGCTCGCGCATGATGCGCATGGCCTCCAGCGTCGTGTGCTTGGGTGAGACGATGATCGGCTCCAGGATCATCACCTCCTTCACGGCGATCGGCTCCTCCGCCGCCGCTCGCGACGCCTGCCGCTTGATCAGGAGCCGCAGGATCATGCGCTGTGAGACGAGCCCGCAGAGCTTGCCGCCGTCGTCCTCCACCGGCACGTAGCGGATGTGCTCCCAGTCCATCAGGCTCGCCGCGAGGTCGATGACGTCCTCGGGATGCAGGGTGAACAGGTCCCGGCTCATGATCTGTCCGACGGTCCGGAAGCTGTGGCGCCAGTCCGTGATCTCGTCGAGGTCGGCGGGCGCCCATCGGTGACCCGGCAGACCCGCCGCCTGTCGGGCGTACATCGCCGAAGTGAGCGCCCGGTGACGCTCGTCCGGCGTCCCGCGCGTCCCCATGCGCGCGAGGGAGTCCAGCGCCCACTGCGCGCCGGTCCGTCCGCTGGAGACGCGCTCGTCGATCACGCCCATGTACCGGTCGATGTCGGCGGAGTCGAGCCCCTTGTGCTCGAGCCCTTTCCGAGCCTTCGGGAGCAGGTCCGAGAGGATCAGGTCCCGGGCGCTGACCCGCTGGTTACCCAGCCAGCGCATCTCGGCACTCAGCCCGTAGCGCGCGGCCGCCATGAAGTTCCCCTTCGCGTCGTCGAAGTCCATGACCCTACGGACGTCGTCGAGCTCCTCGCCGAAGGCGATCATGAGGCCGAAGAAGAACGCGGCGTTGGCGACCTCGTCCTCGATCGTCGGTCCGGCCGGCAACACGCGGTTCTCGATGCGCAGGTGCGGCTTTCCGTCGGAGATCCCGTAGCAGGGGCGGTTCCACCGGTAGACCGTTCCGTTGTGCATGCGGAGCGCGTCGAGCGTCGGGATCTCGCCTCGGTCGAGCGCCTCGAAGGCACCCCCTTTGCGGTCGCCGCCGATCAGCAGCCTGAAGCGCGACAGGTCCTCGCGGAAGATCTCCAGGACGCCGTCCTGGACCCAGCGCTCACCGAAGGTCACGCGCTGACGGACGTTCCGCGCCATCTGCGTCGCGTTGCGGACGTCGAGGGACTGGGTGAAGAGCGCGACGCGCGTCTCGTGCCACAGGCGATGCTGCAGGAGCACTGGCGAGTTGACCGCGGCTGCGAGCACCGGCGCCGTGACGAGCTGGGCCAGGTTGTAGAGGTTGGCGAACTCCAGGTCCGACACCTGGAAGTGCAGCTGGAAGGAGGTGTTGCACGCCTCCATCATCACGTTGTCGTGCTCGACGCGGAGCTCGTCGAGGCCCTTGATCAGGAACTCGAACTGGCCGCCGCACATGTCCGACATGATCCTGTTCAGCTGCCGGTACCGCTCGATGTCGGCCATGCTGTCGAGGCCGAGGTCCTCCTGATGGAGCGTCGGCAGGATCCCGCACATCAGGACCCGGCACCCCGCCTCCTGAGCGGCCGCCCGCGCGTTCATGACGAGGCCGTCCAGCTCCTTGTGCATTCCGGACAGGCAGCGTCCGGACAGCGATTGCGGCTCGAGGTTGGCCTCGATGTTGAAGCGGGCCAGCTCGGGCGTGTAAGCACCCGGCGCGCCCACGAGCCCCGCGAGCACCTCCGACTGGCGCGCCACGGGCTGCCATGCGTCGTCCACGAGGAAGAGCTCCTGCTCGGCGCCGATGCGGCGCACGCCGCGCTCGATCATCCCCGACTCCATCATGCGCTCGAGCCCCTGGAGGTCCTCGAGCACCGCCTGCATGAACGTGCGGAGGTTGCTGCCACCTCGCTCACCGACGTCCTGGGTTTCCATGTCTGGAGCATAGGAACCGGTTCGGCAGGGACATAGGAAAGCGTTCGCGGCGGGAGCAGGCGAGCGATTGTTGTGCGTCGCAGGGCCCACCGCCGATACTTCATGCGGCGCTCACGCGCTTTCCGATGACGCGCATCGACCGAGAGATCACCACCGCTCCGGCGGGCCTGGAGCGCTGGCTCACGAGCCGGCCACGGCTGGTCCTCGTCGCCCTCGCGGCAGCGGCGGCGGCCACCGCCGCGACGTCCATGGGCGAGCTCGAGCTCCTCCGCGCGAGCGACATGACCACGGACGAGGCGGAGCGGGACGTCGTCGTCCAGACCGGCGCGATCTGGCTCGCCTGGGCCCTCGTCTCTCCGCTGCTCTTCGCCATCGCGTTCCAGCTCGCGCAGAGCGCGCGCCACTGGACCATCGCCGCCCTCTGTCATCTCCCCCTCGCCTTCGGAGTCGGAAGCGCCTTCCTCGCCGGTGAGATCGCCGTGCAGGAAGCGCTGCAGGGGCCGGAGGACACCGATCTCTTCCGCAGACTCCTCGAGGTCCGCGAAGAGGCGCGCGAGCGGGGTTGGGGCCCGGAGGGCCGGCGCGGGTGGAGCGGCCGCGCCGAAGCAGAAGCACGTCGCCGCGAAGGTCGCGGGAATCGCGACGATCAGATCGTGCCGCGAGAGCTCCCACTCCCCCCCGCCGAGCGCGCTCCCGCCCTCGGGCCCGGATCGGCGGACGATCCCCTGCCTGACTCGCCTGACGACGAGGCGAGGCAGGACACCGGGCGCGAGAATCGCGTGGACGCCGACGATCGCGGAACGCGCCGGCCACCGTTCACCCGGGACGAGTTCCGCAGGCTCCGCCGCATGGGCCGCAGCACCACGGCGAACGTCGCGACGGGCGACGTCGCAGCGGACTTCGAGCGGCGCTGGCGCCTGCGCGTCCCGCGCTACGGACTCATCTACCTCGCGCTCATCCTCATCGGCCTCGGCTCGCGGGCGTTCCTCCTGGGCAGACAGCGCGAACGTGAGGCGGTGAACCTGGAGCTGCGAGCGGAGCGGCTGGAGGCCGAGCTCGTCGAGGCGCGCCTGACCGCGCTGAAGGGCCAGCTCCATCCCCACTTCCTCTTCAACGCGCTGCACTCCGTCGGCGGCCTCATCCGCTCGGCCGACCCGGGCCGCGCCCTCACGGCTCTGGCCCAGATCGGAGATCTGCTTCGCACGAGCCTCGACGCGGGCGGGGAGCAGTTCGTCACCCTGGGCCGTGAGATCGAGCTCCTGCACCGCTACCTGGACGTCGAGGCCCTGCGCCTCGGGGAGAAGCTGCGGGTGGAGTTCGCCGTCGATCCAGCCCTGGAGGAGTGCGAGGTCCCCGCGTTCATCACGCAGCCCCTCGTGGAGAACGCCGTGAAGCACGGCGTGGCCCAGAGGCCCGAAGGCGGCTGCGTCGCCATCACCGCGCGCGCGATCGACGGCGAGATCCTCGAGATCGCCATCGAGAACGATGGGCCAGCTCCTCCGGAAACGCCCAGGGAGGGGGTCGGCCTCGCTCACGTCCGCACGCGGCTCGAGACGCTCTTCGAGGGCGCTGGATCTCTCTGCCTGGAGAGGCTCTCCGAGCGCGAGGGCGCCCGCGCCGTCCTGCGTCTGCCCCTCGACGACGTGGCGCACGAGGAGGCGGACGACGACCGATGAGCTACGCGCGCATCAGGGTCCTGATCGCCGACGACGAGCCCGCAGCACGCGCGGCTCTCACCTCCCTCGTGACAGCCGACCCGAACCTCGAACTCGTCGCGGAGTGCGCTGACGGCTCCGAGGCTCTGCGCCGGGCGACCGAGCTCGCGCCGGACCTCTTGATCCTCGACGTGCGCATGCCAGGCGCGACGGGACTCGAGGTGGTCGCGGCGCTCCCCGAGGACAGGCGTCCGCTGGTGGTCTTCGCCACCGCCCATGACGACCACGCGGTGGACGCCTTCGAGCTGCACGCTGTCGACTACCTGCTCAAACCCTTCGACGACGAGCGCTTCCGCAAGGCGCTGGAGCGGGCCCGCGCGCGCTGGAGCGACGAGGGGCCGGAGGCGGGCCGCGAGCGCCTCGAAGGTGTGCTGCAGGACCGCGGAGAGGACCGCATCGTCGTACCCCGCGAAGGGAGCATGGTGCTCGTGCCCTTCGATGAGCTGGAGTGGATCGAAGCCGCCGACCAGTACGTTCGCCTGCACCTGCTCGACGGCCGCGAGGAGCTCATGCGCGCATCGATGGGGCACCTGGAGAAACGCCTCGGCGGAGGCACGTTCATGCGCGTGCACCGCTCCGCGATCGTCCGCGTCGATCGTGTCGTCGAGCTGTCCAGTGCGACGTCCGGGACCGGACGGATCCGCCTCAGGGGCGGCGCGGAGGTCCCCGTCAGCCGCACGCGCCTGGCCCTGGTCCGGCGGGCCCTGCGCTGATCCGGGGCAGCGGTCCCCCCGTTCGCAACAGCCTGCCGCCCGAAGGCGCCAAGGGGGGCCGATGAGCGCTGGCAGGGGTCGACGAGGTCGTTCAGGAGGTCCGATCATCGGGGCTCACCGAGTGATCCCGGCCCCACGCCCCTCGAACATGCTCCACCCCACCGCTCCCCTCCGCCCCGTCGGCGCCCTCGTCTTCGCGAGCGGAGCCGCCGCTCTAGGCCTCTTCGGCGCCCTGGGCACCGACTACTCGCAGAACCGCGTGTTCGAGGTCAGCGTCTCGCAGACGTCCAGCTCCGAGCGCGTGTCCATGGAGATCACCATGAACGGCGAGCCCATCGATCGCGGCGGACGCGGCGGCGGCGGCGGCGGGCGCACGAGCACGTTCAGCCTCACCACGACCGACGTGGTCCTCGCAGCGGAGAAGGGCGCGCCGACCCGGATCCAGCGAACCTTCGACGAGGTCTCCGCCGAGTCCAGCTTCGAGATGCGCGGAGAGACGCGGGACGTGGAGATGGAGAGCGCCTTCGAGGGACTCACCATCGTGCTCAGCGCCGAAGGCGGTGAGGTCGAGGTGGAGGTCACCGACGGTGACGCGCCCGAGGAGGACCGGCTCGAGGGGCATTCCCTCGCCCTCTCCCTCGACCGTCTCCTCCCGGAGGACGAAGTCGAGGTCGGCGACGAATGGTCCATCGAGGGCGACGACCTGATGGCCGCTCTCGGCCAGCGCCTCCAGTCCAAGCTCATCGATCGTCCGGAACGTCAAGAGGGCGGCGAGGGACGCGGCCGGCGCGGCGGATCCCGCGGTCCGCGTGGCGTGTCGAGCCCGCTGACGATGCTCGCGGACGGCGACTGGGAGGTCACCGCCACGCTCACCGACGAGACCGAGGACGTCGACGGCGTCGAGTGCGTCGTGATCACCATCGAGGCCGAAGTCGAGGCCGAGATCGAGATGGGCCAGCGCGGCCGGCGCGATCGCGCCGTCGGCCAGGAAGGCCGCGGCGGATCCTCGGAAACGACCTGCAGCGCCGAGTTCGAGGGCCGCCTCCTCTGGTCCGTCGATGCCGAGCACCCCGCACGCCTCGAGTTCGAGGGATCGATCGAGATCTCCTCGGAGCGAATGCGGGAGTCCGACCGCGGAGTGATGGAGATGTCCTCGCTCACCGAGACCTCCTTCGAAACGACGATCGACGTGACCGTCGGCACCGCCAAGGACAAATGATGCTGACCGGCGTGCGGCACGACCGCTCGCCCTCGATCCCCCAACACGCGCCACCGCCGCCCGTCGCGGCCTGGCAACTCGCCGAGCGAACATCGCTCCGCCGCGACCGAAGCCCCGCCCCATCCCCCGGCACGACCGGGATCCAACCATGAGCCAGACTCTCCCCATCGTCATCGTCTCGAGCCTCCTCGCCGGAGGTGCCGGAGCCGTTCTCGCGACCACTCTGCAGCCCGTGGCCCCCGTCACCACGGAGACGACGGTCGCCGGCGCGGAGGACGAGATCCTCGCCCGCCTCACGGCCCTCCAGCAGACGGCCGACGCCAACGCGAGGCGCATCGAGAACCTGGAGGCCGCGCCCGCTCTCGCCCCCGTGGGCGGCGCCCGCACGGATGCCGCCGGTCTGACGGAGGACGAGGTCCGCGCCCTCATCAGCGAGGTCTCCGCAGCACAGGTCGGCGAGCCCGGCACCATGGCCGCGGCGACCGTCGAACGTGTGCTGGAACAGCGTGAAGAGCGCGAGCGCCTCGAGCGCGACCAGCGCCGCGCAGCGGAGCGCGAGAGGCGCGTCGAAGACCGCCTCGCGAAGATGCAGCAGGAGCTGGGTCTCGACCTCGCGCAGATGAACCAGATGCGCACGCTCTACCTCGAGCGTGATGCCAAGCGCGACGAGATGCGCCAGACCATTCGACAGGGCTTCGAGGACGGCACCATGAACCGCGAGTCCATGGGCGATATCTGGAAGACCATGCAGACCGAGCACGAGACCGCCTTGCAAGGCATCCTGACCCCGGGTCAGTTCGAGCAGTACCAGGAGTCCGGTTACGACGACCCCTGGGGCGGACGCGGCGGCCGCGGTGGGCGCGGCGCCGACAACGGCGGCGGCAACGGGCGCGGCGGACGCGGCGGCCGCGGCGGCTTCTGATCGCCAGAACGGCAGCCATGGCGCGGTTCGTATCCGCCGCGTAAGCGGCGCGCGGGCCGAGCAAGCAGCGGAGCGACTCGCTCTCGGGGAGGTGGACGGGCCGGTCCGCCTCCCCTTCTTCGTGCGCGCGCAGCCGCGCGTCCCAAAGAGGAGCGCCCGGTGCCTCGTCCGACGCGCGGACCGCGAACCGCAGGGTCGAGCCGCATAGACTGGTTCGCCCGCCGCGCAGCTCCGAGCGCGGCACGCCCGTCATCCGCGCCCTGATCCTTCTCTCCATGGCCACTCAATCCCCCCCGAAGACCCGCGCCGCGCTCCGCGTGGGCTTTCTCTCCACCCTCGCCCTCGGCGCGGCGTTCGCCGGAGGGGACGGCCGCGAGGACCGATTCGCGCAGCTTCGCGCCGAACTCCCCACGCCGAACAGCTACCGGACCGCCTCCGGGGCGCCCGGTCACGAGTACTGGCAGCAGCAGGTCGACTACGTCATCGACGTCGCCCTCGACGACGAGAACCAGCGGATCTCGGGCACCGAGCGCATCACCTACCACAACAACTCGCCGGACAGCCTCCGTTACGTGTGGCTGCTGGTCGAACCCAACCTCTTCAGCCCCGAGGCGCACGCCGTCGAGACCTCGCTCGCCCCCAACCTCTCGAGCGGCGTGACCTTCCGGACCCTGCGCTCCATGATGGAGCGCCAGCGATTCGACGGGAGCGCGAGGGTCTCGAACGTCACCGACCTGTACGGGACGCCGCTCGAGCACACCGTGGTCAACACCACGATGCGGATCGACCTGCCGGAGCCGCTCGAGAGCGGCGAGACGTTCCAGTTCAGCCTCGACTGGGAGTACGCGATCAACGACTCGAAGCTCGTCCGCGGCCGCACCGGCTACGAGTTCTTCGAGGACGACGGCAACTACCTCTACGAGATGGCGCAGTGGTTCCCCCGCCTCTGCAGCTACACCGACTACGCCGGCTGGCAGAACAAGGAGTTCCTGGGCCGGGGCGAGTTCACGCTCGAGTTCGGCGATTACCTCGTGAGCATCACCGCTCCCGACGATCACGTGGTCGCATCGACCGGCGTGCTCCAGAACCCCGACGAGTGCCTGGAGCCCGCCTGGAAGGAGCGCCTCGAGCGAGCGAAGACGGCCGACCGCCCGGTGCTCATCGTCACTCGCGAGGAGGCCGAGGCCAACGAGACCACGGCTCCCGAGGGCACCAAGACCTGGACCTTCGCCGCGGAGAACGTCCGTGACTTCGCGTGGGCCTCCTCCCGCAAGTTCATGTGGGACGCCAAGCGCCACCCCGTCGAGGGCGGCGAGCCGGTCTGGGCGATGTCGTACTGGCCGAAGGAGGGGGACGCGCTGTGGCGCAAGTACTCCACTCATTCGGTCATCCACACGCTGGACGTCTACAGCAAGTTCACCTTCCCCTACCCCTACCCGGTGGCCATCAGCGTGAACGGGCCCGTGGGCGGGATGGAGTACCCGATGATCTGCTTCAACGGCCCGCGGCCGGAGAAGGACGGGACCTACACGGCGCGCTCCAAGCACGGGCTGATCTCCGTGATCATCCACGAGGTCGGCCACAACTGGTTCCCGATGATCGTCAACTCCGACGAGCGCCAGTGGACCTGGATGGACGAGGGGCTCAACACCTTCGTGCAGTTCCTGGCGGAGTCCGAGTGGCAGGACGAGTACCCCTCGCGTCGCGGCGCGCCGGAGAAGATCGCCCCCTACATGACGAGCTCCTCCCAGGTGCCGATCATGACGAACTCGGAGAGCATCCTGCAGTTCGGGGCGAACGCCTACGCGAAGCCCGCGACGGCGCTCAACATCCTGCGCGAGACGATCGTGGGCCGTGAGCTCTTCGACTTCGCCTTCAAGGAGTACTCGAGGCGCTGGATGTTCAAGCGGCCCGAGCCCGCTGATCTGTTCCGAACGATGGAGGACGCGAGCGGCGTCGACCTCGACTGGTTCTGGCGGGGCTGGTTCTTCACCACGGACCACACGGACATGGCGCTCACCGGCGTCACTCGCTGGACGGTGGACACCCAGGACCCGACGATCGAGAAGGAGCGCCAGCGCGCGGAGCGCGACGCGGTCCCGATGACTCTCTCGGCCGAGCGCAACCGTGAGCTCCCGAAGTACGTCGAACGGTTCCCCGAACTCGTCGACTTCTACAACACCTACGACGCCCTCGACGTGACCCAGGAGGACGTCGACAAGTACGAGTCCTTCGCGAAGAAACGCGAGGGCGACGAGCTGGAGATGCTCGGCATGGAGACCCGCTTCTACGTGGTCGACATCGCGAACCTCGGCGGCCTGCCGATGCCGGTCATCCTCGACGTGCACTACGAGGACGGCGAGGTCGAGCAGATCCGCGTTCCCGCCGAGATCTGGCGCTCGAACGCGACGAGCGTCCAGAAGCTCGTGATGACCGACCGGGACGTCGCTCGCTTCGTCCTGGATCCGCGCCGCGAGACCGCCGACGGAGACCTCTCCAACAACGTGTGGCCGCCGGAGATGGACGACCGCCGGTTCCGCGTCAACGCCGCCGGGGCCCGTGATCGGGGGAACCCGATGCGTGCGGCCCGAGACCGCGGCGAGAAGAAGACGACGGCCAAGAAGGAGAGCGGCGGCGATGCCGCCGCCGGTGAGCCCGCGGGGGGCCGCTGAGCCGGGACGGGGCCCCTGCCGCCTCGATCGAAACGCGACCTCACGGCGCTGGCGGACGCCCTCGACGTTCGGACGGCTCCCGGCGCTCGCTCTTCGACGCTCGCCCGGCCAAGATCAGCCGCGCCGGTCGGGCTCCCGCGATCGGAGTGCGGCCGACCCGGCCTCGCTCCTCGTGGCGTCTCCTCGCTGTAGAGTCGGACGGGTGATCCGCGGCCGGGGCCCCGGCCGGCCGCTCTCCCACTCGCGCACGCCCCGGCACGAAGACACATGGGCACCGACGCCGACCGCATCGCATGGCGCGCCGCCAGGTCCTTCGACGACCTGCTCGGCCTGACCGCGGACTTCCTCGAGGGCCGGCGCGGCTTCTTCCCCGGCTGGGGTGGAGCCACGACGGACGAGGAGAGCGACTCGCTGCTCCCCGCGCTCCGCGGAGCGATCGGCGCGGGGCTCATGCCCGTGGCGTCCCAGCCCGGCAAGCCGTTCGGCCCGGGTCATGACGGGCTCACCTGGGGCGGGCGCGCCTTCGTCGGCGGGCTCGCGCTCACGGACGCCGGCGCCCGCCGCCTCACGGACGCGGCGCTGGAGGCGGGGCTCCTCGTCCTCGTGGAGGAGGCGGCGTCGGACGCGGACTGGGCACCGCTCGTCGCAGGCCTGCGTGACGGGACCCCCTACCTCGTCCTCGGGTCGGGCGCCCGGTCGCAGGAGCTGGAGATCTTCGCGGAGCACGTCGCGCCGTCCCTCCAGGGGGCGCTGGCCGAGCGCCCTTTCCTCTGGATCGTCGACCCGGCATGGGGCCGCCGCGACAGACTCTCCGATCTGCTCGCAGGTCCCGGCCGCGTATCCTTCCAGGACGCCAACGGGCGCCCGCCTGCGCCGTAGGCCCAGCAAACGACCATGGACTCCAAAGACTCGCCCCCGCCCTCGCGCCCGGCTCTCCCGGGCTTCGCACTGGCCCTCGGCATCCTCTGGCTCGCCGCAGGCGCGCTGTACAAGCTCTTCGACGGCCACCCGGCGGATCTCCCGTCGTCCGTCATCGAGAAGAGCCCCTTCGACGCCTGGAACACCTTCCGCTTCGCGATCGCCGCCGAGCTCGCGGTCGTGGCGCTGGTCATCACCGTCCCGCAGCTCGGCTGGCTCGCGCTCTCGGGCGTCTTCGCCACCTTCATCACGGTGCTCTTCCCCCTCGTGGCCGAGGGCGCGGAGTCCTGCGGGTGCTTCGGCGGAACCATCACGATCAAGCCGATCGTGATGATGGCGATCGACGGAGGGCTGCTCGGGCTGATCCTCTTCTCGAGGCCGTGGCGCCTCCCGAGCACCGCTGGCCTCGGCCTGCTGGCAGCGCTGCCGCTGGTGATCGCGGGCGTGGCAGGCCCCATCGTGAAGCTCCCGCGCCCCGCGGCGGTCGAGACGATCGGCGCGCCGACCGAGCGGCCGGCGACCGCCGTGTCCAGCTCAGCGACGTCGCCGTCCGGGCCCGGCGCCGACCAGAGCGCCGATCCGGACGCGCTGGATCCCGCACCGGAGGTGGCCGTGCGGACCGAGCCCGAGCCCGTCGCAGCGGAGCCCGTCGCGCCCGCCCTGCCGATCTTCATGGAGCTGCCCTTCATGGAGATGCAGGACACCTCGCTCTACGACCAGCCCTTCTACGCCATCGCCGACCAGTCCGAGGGCTTCATGGACGCCTTCAGCCACGTCGTCGTGTATCGGCAGACCTGCGAGGTCTGCGAGGAGCACCTCAAGACCCTCGCGGCCGAGGAAGCGCGCGGCGAGCCGAGCTGGGGCGACAAGATCCTCGTGCTCCTGCGCATCGAGGAGGAGATCGACACGCCCGGGAACAACCTCTGCACCGTGCTCCCCGAGGCCCACCAGAAGGTGAAGCTGCCGGCCCTCGAGCGCGGCTACCTCGTCACGACGCCGGTGTCGTTCGACATCGACGACCAGAGCAGGATCCGCAGCGTCGTCGACATCCGCAAGGAGCTCGGGCACTGAACGCGGCCCGGACCGCCGCCGCGCGCCCGCGGGACGCCGTTCGCGAGGTCGGCATCCCGCGGGCGCGCTGCGAGGAGCCCTGAAATGACCGCGATCCACACCATCGTCACCCACCCGGGCGGCGCCCACAAGGACGACCTGCTCGCCTGCAGCGTGCTGGTCGCGGAGAATCCGCAGGCCGTGATCCTGCGACGCGAACCGGCCCCCGAGGAGCTCACCGACCCCGCGGTGGCGATCGTCGACGTGGGCGGCTCTCACGACCCGGCGCGATCGAACTTCGATCACCACCAGTTCCCGCGGGAGCACGCGCCCACGTGCGCGCTGAGCCTCGTGCTGGACGGCCTGGGTCTCTACGAGGACGCCCTCCGGTTCTGCGACTGGCTGGAGACCGCCGAGTGGTTCGACTCCCGCGGGCCGAAGCGTACGGCCGAGTGGCTCGGCGCCCCCCGCGAAGCGGTCGCGCGGCTCACCTCGCCGGTCGACGTCACGCTGCTCCGCCGCTTCGCGGACGCGCCCGAGCACCGTCCGGGCGAGCTCGTCCACGGCTGGATGAACGCGATCGGCTCGGATCTCCTCGAGTACCTGCGTACCGCCCGCGCCGGCGTCGAGCGCATCGACGACGCATGTCAGCGGTGGTCGGTCGAGGCGCCTGGCAGCGCCGTCGGGACGATCTTCCTGGCGCGAGACGCCGTCCCCCTCGACGAACCGTCAGCGAGCCTCGGTCGCTACGTACGCTGGAAGGGCATCGCCCGGGAGACCGGCGCCCTGGTGTACCCGGATCGCCGGGGCGAGGGATACGGCATCACCCGCTACGAGGACGACCCGCGCCTGGACTTCTCTCGAGTCAGCGACGAGCACGACGTGCACTTCGCCCACGCGAGCGGATTCATGTGCAAGACCTCGGCCACCTCCCCGGATCGGCTGCGGGCCCTGATCATCCTCGCCGCGACGGGCTCGACGAGCTGAGTCCGTCGCGCGACGTGAACGGGAGGAGCCCCGTCCGGCGTCGCCGGACGGGGCTCCTCCCGCCATGTCGCTCGAACCCCACCGCTACTTGGCAGCGACCAGATAAGCGATCCAGGCCTGGCAGTTCTCACCGACGGGGTCGATCTCGAAGTTGCCGTCTCCCTCGTCCTCGTCGTCGGGATCGGTCCCTTCGAACCATGCGGAGACATCGCTGAAGCCCGCGTCGATGAGTACGTCGCGGATCTCGTTGATCGTCCAGAAGCGCCACTCGTACTCGAAGGCGTTGGTCAGCTCCGACCCATCCCGGAAGCGGAAATGGATCGCCGCGAAGTACGCCCCGGTCGCGGGGTGGAACTCCTTCTGGTCCCAGACGTACTCGATGCCGCCGCCGAGTTCGCGGACCTCCTCCTGTTCGATCGTCGCCTCGGGACCACCGTAGAGGTCCATCACGAAGACGCCGTCGTCGGCCATGTTCTGACGCACGGTCGCGAAGTAGTTCAGGAGCTCCTTGCGGGTCTTGAATTGCCAGTAGCTGAAGTTCTGGGCCGCGGTGATGCACGGCTTCCCGGAGCCCGCGTCTCGCACGTCGGCCTCGTGCCACTCCATCCGCGCCGTGCCGTCGGGCACGGCCTGGAAGTTGTGGGTCCTGCCCCAGGCGATGGGCTCGGGATCCAGGTCGAATCCCTCCGCGGACCGCGACGGGTCGCGGCGGAGCCACTCGGCGCACATCGCCGAGGTACCGCAGAAGTCCTCGCGAAAGTGGACGGGCTCGCGGTCACGGTAGTGTCGGAACGCCTTCTCGATGAAATCGACGTCGGCGTCGGGCGAGTTCACCGCGCGCTGGTAGAGCTCGTAGCGGTCCGCGTTCTTCGCGTTCATCCGCCGGTCGCGCTTCTTCCCTTCCTTCTTCCCCTCCGACTTCACGCCGGCGGCGCGGCTCTTCGTCTTCGGAGCCTTGTCCTTGGCTCTCTTGCCCTTGGAATCTGATTTCTGCTTCGCGGTGGCGGCCATGGTCCCCCCTCTGGCCTGACGCGCATCGCGCGTGTGATTCGACGTGACGACGGGGAGCGCTATGCCCCCCGCCCGCGTCAAAGCCTACCGCCCACGACGGAGCGTTCAATCCCGGCCGCGGCCGAGACTCAGCGGAGTTTCGGCTCTCCCTCGTTCCAGGAGGGAGTCCACTCGGAGGTGGCGAGCACGCGCGTCGCCTCGAAGCAGGCGCGAACCGCCGTCTCCATGTGGGCGTAGTCGAGGGTGTCCCACTCGTCCGTGACCCGGTGGTAGTCCCCGTGCCCCCCGAAGCTCGAGAGCGTCTGGGAGACGATCCCGGCCCGCGCGAAGGAGACGTTGTCGGACCGCACGAAGAAGTTCATCTCCAGCCGCGGATCCGCGGACACCGCGATCCCGCAGGCGTCCCGCAGGTGCGGGCCCAGGTCGGAACGGTCGTCGCCCGTGAGCCAGATCTGGCCGGCGCCGCCGACCATCTCGTCAGGGCGCCCGAGCATCTCGAAGTTGAGTGCGCACACCACCTTGGAGAGGTCGACGGTCGGGTGGGCGACCCAGTGCTTGGAGCCGATCATGCCGGCTTCCTCGCCCGTCACGAGCACCACGACGACCGTGCGCCGGGGCGCCTCGTCGCTCGATCGGGCCATGGCCTCGGCGATCTCCATGACGGCAGCGCAGCCGGAGGCGTCGTCGTCGGCGCCATTGTTGACGAGGTCGACGGGCTCTCCCTCGGCTTCCGCCGGGGGCGCGCCGCGCCGCGGCTGCGCCAGGCCGATGTGGTCCCTGTGAGCCGAGAGGATCAGGATCTCCTCGCCGATGGCGTGTCCCTCGGTGCCGGGCAGGACCGCCACCACGTTCGCGTCCTCGGTGACCTCGAGGCGGGCCCGGGGGCGCAGGGAGACCGTCCGCAGCTCTCCGCGGCCGGCGGCCTCGGCGATCGGCCCCTTGAGCGACACGTTGAGCGCGCCGCGGTCGCCGCCTGCGAGCCGCGTGCGGGAAGCACGAGGAGTCGATCGCTCACCGGCCTCCCCCCGGCGCGGCACGACGACGGCGCCGAACCCCTCGCCGCGGCCGTGCCCCGCGTTCCTCAGCCAGCGGCGTGCCTTGCCCGCCGACGTGTTGAGCACGAGCGCCACGCCGACGTCCGCCTCGGCCGGGAGACCGGACTCCTCACCGACCGTGACGCACCGGAGCGCGCCTGTGTCCTCATGGCGACCCGCCATGGTGAACGTGAACTGCTCGCCGTTGAAGAGGACCGTCTCGCTGCCGTCCGCGAGCGTGCAGACGAGCTCGGGGACTCCCTCATGGACCACGCGCTCGAAGGTGATGCGCTGCAGGAAGGACCCGTCGTCGGCCCCTGGCTGAAGCCCTGCGAGCTGGAGAGAGGCCGCGCAGATCTCCGCGGCCTGGAGGCTCTCCGTGGAACCCATGGGGCGACCTGCCAGCGCGTCCGCGGCCAGCGCTTTCACGTGAGCCGTGAGCTCGGCGGCGGTGATCTCCGCCGAGACCGTCACGTCCGTCGGCGGCGCCGCGTCGGCGGGCCCCGCGGGCTCCTGAACCCGAGCAGGGGATGCGAAGGACACCGCGACGACGGTCGCGAGAGGAATGAGGATCACTGCGCGGGGAGCGACGTTCATCGACCTATTACGGACCGCGGAGGGCGCGATCGCCACTCGCAGCGGAGCTTTCGGGGCGCCGCGACGTCGATCCAACGAGAGGACCCCGCGAAGGCGGATGCCGTCGCGGGGTCCTCCCGAGCGCGCGAGCAGGGAGATTCAGGCGACGAGGTCTCGGAGGGTCTCGATGACCTGCTCGTTGACCTTGGGATCACCGACGTGAACCCGGACCGCGCCCTCCATGCCCCTCGGCACGCTCATGATGCCTGGCTCGAGCCGGCGGTTCACCTTGCGAGCGATCTCCTGGGGTTTGAGGACCTCGAGCAGGATCCAGTCGCCGACGGACGGCAGGGGCCGGATCCCGGGAATCGTGGCCAGACGCGACGAGAAGCGGTCCTTCTCGTCGCAGGTGAAGTCGACGGACATGCGGTCCCTCCGTTGTGAAGCCGGCCAGGCGGGTGCGGCGCCCGGCCGTTCGGTTGATAGTGCGGTGCTGCGCAGGAACGCGCGCCTGGCGACCCGGGAAGGTCCCGTGGGGATGCGGTCCCCCGAGGCTGGGCAGGTGTCGACGGCTGCGGCGCGTGGAGCGCCTCGTTCCTTCGCAGTTCGAGCATAGCCAGCGCCGAGGTGGTCCACAAGAGCGAGGGAGCAGCGAGGCAGCTCCGCGGTGCGTGGATCGTGCGGGCGCGCGAGGGCCGGTCATGCGATGCTCTGTGCTCGATGAGTTCTTCCACGGACACCTCGGAGCGCGCCCCGGCGCTTCGACTGGACGTCCCCGCGTCCACCTCGAACCTTGGCCCCGGGTTCGATTTCCTGGGACTCTCCCTCGGCCTCTGGCTGCGCGTCCGCGCTCGCCAGGCCGCAGGGAGGGAGCCGGGAGCGCATCGACTCCGCTGGGCGGACAGCGGCGAGGATCGGGGCGAGGACGACCTCCTCCTCCGCGCCATACGCGCCGGCGAGGCCCGCCGGGGCAGCTTCGCGCCGGCCATGGACCTCGATCTGGACAGCGAGATCCCGGTCGGGAGGGGGTTCGGGAGCAGCGGCGCGGCGGTGGCGGCGGGCCTGCTCCTCGAAGCGGCCGTCGCGGGCGACCACGAAGCGCTCGAGACACGCGAGCGCGCCCTGCTCCCCGACGCGCTGCGCCTCGAAGGACACCCCGACAACGCCACGGCGTCGCTCCTGGGAGGCTGCACCCTGGGTGTCCCCCACGATTCTGGACTCACCGTCGTGCGGCAGCCGGTCCACCCCGATCTCGGGTTCGCCGTGGCCTGGCCCGAGCGCCCGCTCTTCACCGAAGAGGCGCGCGCGGCGCTCCCCGACCAGGTCTCCTTCGCCGACGCCGTGGAGAATCCCCGGCGGCTGGCGCTCCTGCTCGAAGGGCTACGCACCGCCGATCCCGAGCTCCTCGCGCTCGGGACCGCAGATCGGCTCCACGAACGGTTCCGTCGGGCGCTGATCCCCGGCAGCGACCGGGCCTGCGCCGAGGCGATGGAGGCCGGAGCCGCGACGGCTTGCCTCAGCGGCGCGGGATCCGGCCTCGTGGCCCTCGGCCCGATCGAGCGGATGCCTGCCGCCGCGGAGGCCCTCGCTCGCTCCCTCGAAGGCGGGCAAGGGCGCGCGGTGGCCCACGTGACGTCCGCACCGGTCCCCATGTGGGACATGTCGCCCTGACGCGGGTCACGAGGGTGTCCGCTGGGGACCAGAACGCCCCTCGAGAGTGATCCGGTCCGCGCCCCGGCGCCAATGCGCGCGGAACCGGGGATCATTCAGCCCACAGGGCTGCGTCGTACGAATGGCAGAACGCCGGCGCGAAAGCTCTCCGGCGACGAACGACGTGCGCCATCGCCGCCGCGCGGCGAGCCCCATGACGCGCTCTCCTCTCCTCTCGTGCCATCCAGGCCGCGTCCCGGCCGCCTCCCCCCATCCACTCATGCGTGCACGTTCGACCTGGGCCGCCGCCGCGATGGCGCTCCTCGCGCTCCCCGCAGCCGCTCAGACCAGCAGCCTCCCGCCCTCGGTCCCGAGCCTCGCCGGCGCGATCCCGGGCCCCCACGGCTACGTCCGATGCCTGACCCCGCCCGTGGACGACGCCATCGCCCGTGCGCTCCCTCCGGGCGACTGCAGCGCCAACTCGACCAACCCGACGGCCGCGTACTCGCCCGCCAACCTCGAGGTCCTCGAGATCAAGGTCGTGTGGCACATCATCCGGCGCTCCAACGGTTCGGGGAACGTCCCCGACAGCCGCATCAACAGCCAGATGGACATCCTCAACGAGGACTTCCTGGCCCTCGCCGGAACCCCTGGGGCCCAGGGCACCAACACCAAGATCCTGTTCACGCTGGCCACCACGGACCCCAACGGCCAGCCGACCTCGGGCATCAATCGTTACGACAACGACAGCTGGTACAACGACAACGGGAGCTATTGGAACAGCATCGCCTGGGACCCGGACGTGTACATGAACCTCTACACGATGGGCGCCCCCAGCGGCTCCAGCGGAGTCCTCGGCTACGTGCCCTACCTGCCCCAGACGGGCGGGAACTCCGTCGGCTCGGCGAGCGACCGCGTGGTCCTCTTGAACTCGACCGTGGGCCGGAACGCCCCCATCGGGACCTACAACCAGGGCCGGACCTGCGTGCACGAGGTCGGGCACTACCTCGGGCTCTACCACACGTTCAACAGCGGCTGCGGAGGCGGCAACTGCTACTCGTCCGGCGACCGGATCTGCGACACGAACTCCGAGTCGGCCCCCGAGTACAACTGCCCGGGCAACTCCACGAGCTGCGGCAGCAGTGACCCTGTCCGGAACTACATGAACTACAGCCCGGACACCTGCATGACCAACTTCACGGAGGAGCAGGCACGCCGCATGCGCTGCACCCTGGAGTTCTACCGCCCCGCGCTCGGACAGCCCGTCGGCCCGGCGCTCGGTGAGCCGTACTGCTTCGCGGCGAGCAACAGCTCGGGCAGCTTCGGCGTGCTGAACGCCCAGGGAACGAGACTCATCGCGAACAACGACTTCTCACTGATCGCCTCGAGCATCCCCTCGAACCAGTTCGGCCTCTTCATCTGCTCGCAGACCGAGACCTTCTCCGGCAACCCAGCCGGCGGCCAGGGCTTCCTCTGCGTCGGCGGCAGCATCGGCCGCTTCAACTCCCAGATCGCGAGCTCCGGCCCCTTCGGCGTGATCCCCCTCGTGGTGGACCTGAACACCCTCCCCCAGCCGACCGGCTTCGTCACGGCCCAGTCCGGTGAGACCTGGCACTTCCAGTGCTGGTTCCGCGACGTGAACCCGGGCGTCACGTCCAACTTCACCGAGGGCTACCGCATCACGTTCCAGTGATCGGAGAGGCCGCCTCGGCGGCCAGCCAGCGCGAGCGCTGCCCCGCGGCCCCCTCAGGACCGCGGGGCAGCGCTGTTCGTCCTCCGACCCGGCGCGCGCTCAGCCGCAGGCCTCGAGCAGCGCGGCCACGCGATCGGGGTCCACGGCCTCCCGGACGTCGCCTCCGACCTTGACCGAGGTCCCGACGAAGGCGCCGTCCGCTGCTCCCATGAGCTCGAGCGCGTTGTCGATCCGGAGGCCGGAGCCGAGGAGGATCGGGACGGCGCCTCCCACCGCGCTGCGCACGGTCTCGACGCGCGCGACGTCGGGCGCCCGCCCCGTGGCGGCCCCGGAGACCACGAGCCCGCCCGCGCGTCCACGGAGCGCCGCATCCCGTGCGGCGTCCTCGAGCTGCTCACCCGCGAAGGGCGTCGCGTGTTTCACGTGGACGTCCGCGTAGACCCGGACATCGTCCAGCCCGAGCCGCGCTCGCTCGCGCAGGGTCTCCGCCGCGCGCCCCTCGATGACGCCTTGGTCCGTGACCATGGCGCCGGTGTGCACGTTGATCCGCACGAAGCGCGCGCCCGTCGCAGCCGCGATCCCGAGCGCGGTCGCAGCGTCGTTCCGCAGGACGTTGACGCCCACGCAGTGAATCCCGTCGACGGCGCTCACGGCGTCGACCGCGAGCGTCATCGCGGCGACGGTCGCCGGAGCGACCCCGGCCTGGTCGAAGGGGGCGTCCTGGAAGTTCTCGACCACGACCGTTCCGACGCCGCCCTTCACGTAGGCGCGCGCGTCGGCCACCGCGCGCTCGATCATGCGCGCGCGGGCCGCCGCGCCGCGCTCGTCGACGGGGAGCATCCCCCACCCGGCCGAGCCTGGCGTCGGGGTGAGGTGCACGACGCCGCAGAGGCGATCAGGAGCGTTCGGGAAGACGTCTGCCATGGAGCGCATCAAACGCCCGTGCGGGCCGTGTGTCGACCTCGATCGCTCGAACCGAGGGACTCCGCCTCCGTGGCCGCTCGAACGCCCACGTGCGCCACGAAGGATCCGTCGCGCTGCGCGTCGCCTCCCGCCGTGCAGCCCGCGGGATGGAGCCAGAGATCGGACTTGAACCGACGACCGCTGCTTTACGAAAGCAGTGCTCTACCACTGAGCTACTCTGGCCCGCGAATGCCCCGCAGCGCCCGTCTGGGACGCTGGAGGGCGAGGAGAATAACGAGGCCCGCTCCTTCGCGGAAGGAGCGGGCCCGATGAATCTGGCCTGTCGCGGCGCGGTGCGCCGCAGCAGGTCATTCGGAGGAGCCGACCCGGACGCGGACCGCCTCGAGCACACCCGCGCGAGCGGGGCCACCGAGGTTCATGCGGCCGAGGGCGCGGGCCGCAGCGGAGCGGACCCCGATCGGAGCGTCGCCGCTGATCACGTCGCGGAGGGAGCCCGCGACCGCCTCGGCGAGGGCGTTGCGGCTGCCGATCGCACCGATGGCGTCAGCGGCGGCGACGCGGACGGCGTCGCTGGTGTCGCTGTCACCGAGGACCGCGAGCATCTTGTCGATCTGGCCAGCGCCGCCGACCTCGGAGAGGGCGCCGAGGGCCGGGATCGCGACGTGGTCGCCGCGGCCGCTGATGGCCTCCTCCAGACCTCCCATCGCGCCGGAGATGTCCGTGCGAGCGCTGCGGGCGAGGGCACCGAGCGCGGCCGCAGCGCGGCCAGCGAGGGCGTCGGCGCGAGCGCGGCTGTCGTCCAGCTTGGCTTCGAAGACGTCATCGAGGGCGTCGATGCCGTCGGCGCCGGCGAAGGAGCCGTTGATCCGATCGCCGAAGGCGTCGCTGAGCTCCTCGTTGGAGGTGACGAGGTAGGTCGGCGTCGACTCGAAAGCAGGGTTCATGCGCACCTGCTGCACGACCGCGTCAGCGGTGAGGTCCGGCATGTCGTCGCCGACGAGGATCGCGTCGACCCCCGCGAGCTGGCTGAGCATCACGATGCCCTGGGTGCCGGAGCCGGCGTGCTGGCCGAGGACGTTCTGGGCGGCGAGGGCCTCGACCAGACCAGCGGCGCGCTGGGCGTCACCGTCGATGATCACGGCGACCTTCACGACGCGGCGGCCGGCCGCGCGGCCGAGCATCTCGACGACGTTCCCGCCAGCGGAGGTCTGGGAGCGAACGGCGATGTGAGCGAGGGCCACGGCGGCCTCGCCCTGCATCGAGAGCCCGCCGCCGCTCATCGCGGCGTTCAGGCCAGGAGTGGGCTGCCCTGCGATCGCGCCGATGACGGCCGCGAGACGGGCGCCGGTGGCCGCGTCTCCCGAGGCGACCGACATCTGGAGGGCGCGGTCCAGGGCGCCGAGGCCGGCGCTCTCGACCGCGAGCATCCCCTCGGCTGCGGCGACCTGGAGGTCGGCGACGTCCATGCCGGCGGCGGCGAGGGTGTCGAGCTTGGCCGCGATGTCGACGCTCTCGCGGGCGATGCCAGCGGCGGCGTCGATGGAGGTCCGGTCGAGGGCGAGGGCCTTGTAGAAGCAGTCCTTCGCGAGCTCGTTGTTGTAGATCGCTGCGGGGACGTCGGTCGCCGCGAGGCGGGCGCCGTCCATGGACCAGACGACGTCGCTCAGCGCGCTGTCGAACAGCACCGAAGAGCTACGGGCGTGGTAGGCGTTGCCCTGGGCGAGGAGCGCAGAGGCCGCGCTGCCGCTCGCGCCGCAGCGGGCGGCGGCCTCAGCGGCCGCTCCGCGGACGCTGTCGGAGGCGTCGCTCTCCGCGGTCGCGAGGAGGTGCGCGCCGGCGCGCGGGTCGGCGATGAAGCCGAGGGTCATCGCGGCGTTACGACGCTGGGTCTCGTTGCCCGAGGCGAGGGCTGCGACCAGCGGAAGGACCGCCTTGTCGCCGAGGCCCATGAGGCCGCCGACGGCGCTGCGGACCCGCGCCGGGTCGTCGTCGTCGGCCAGCAGGTTCACGAAGCGGGGCGCGGCGAACTCGCCGTGAGCCGCGGCGATCGCGTTGATCGCGCCGATGCGCTCGACCGGGTCGCTCGCGGAGAGGTAGGCGCTGACGGCCTCCTTGATGCGATCGTCGTCGCGCTCCAGCTCACGTCGGCCGGCGCTCGCGCGCTCGAGGAGACGCTTGGCGACGATCGTGTACTGCTCGCCCTCGGCCATGAACGACGTCAGGACGTCGGCGTCGGCGGAGAGGTAGGCCTCGTAGACCTCGGAGGCGTCCGGGTCGCCCGCGAGGATGCGACTCATCGCGTCGAGGGCCTCCTGGCTACGGCCCTGCTTCCACAGGTCGATGGCCGCGTTGAAGTCGTCCGAGACGTCCCGGAGGGAGGGCGCGGCGTTGGCGGTGGCGGACGCGGCCAGGACGGTGAGGGCCAGCTGGCCCAGGAAACGCGATCGGCTCATGGCGGATGGATGACGCCGGCGGTCGTGCCCTCGTGGGGGTCGAGGAGCGCGGCCACCGTCCGACCTCGCGGTGCAGCGAGGACGTGGACTGGGGGGGGGTCTGTCGTGCCCCGCGGGCGGGCGCGCCGCGGGGAGGGGGACGGATGATAGCGGAGGGAGGAGGTCGGTCAAGGAACCGAGCCCCGGTGCACCCCGTTACCGCCCCGGAATCCCCTGGCTACGGGCGAGCTCCCCGGAACCTCAACGGCCCCGCGAGTCCCCGGGAGGGCCGGGACTCCACTTCCCCAGGACCCGGCCCGCGAGGGCCCCCGTCGCCGCGGGGGACGTCGAGGGCTCCCCCACCGCGAAGCGGGCACCGAGCGCCGCGAACGCCAGCGCCTCGCGAGCGTCCGGATCGACCCCGAAAGCGCTCGTCGGCGTCCATCGACGCGGGCTGGACGTGCCGTTCGGTGCCCCGAGGCCGCGCTGGCCGAGCTCGACGTCGAGCGCCGCTCCCACGGCGGCGTTGTGGATCCCACCGCCTCCGACGGCCACCGAGAGGCCTTCCGGGTCGCCGCCGAGGCCCCATTTCTCCAGGGCGTCCGCTGCGACTCGAGCCACGAAACGCGCTGCCGTCGCGAGGACGTCCGCGTCGGAGAGGTGGCTCGCAGCGGCCAAAACGCGCTCGATCCAGGCCTCGCCGAAGGTGTCTCGCCCGGTGCTCTTCGGCGGAATCGCCAGGAGGAACGGGTGATCGAGCAGCCTCGTCAGGAGCGCGGCATCCGGGCTGCCCGAAAGCGCGACGGCCCCCCCTTCGTCGAACGGACGGTCCATGAGGCGCCGGGCGAGACCGTCGAGCAGCGCTCCGGCCGGCCCGGCGTCGAAGGCCCGCGCGGGTTCACCGCCGTCCGCGAGGACGGTCCAGTTCGCGATCCCGCCCAGGTTGAGCACCGCGAGCGGCCGCGGCGCCTCACGGAACAGGACGTCGTCCACGAGGGCGACGAGGGGGGCACCCTCCCCGCCCGCCGCCACGTCCCGGGTCCGCAGGTCGGTCACAGCTCCGCAACCCGCAGCCTCCGCGACCTCGTCCCCGTCTCCGAGCTGGAGGGTGGCTGGCCCCTCGGGTCCCACGCCGTCGTGGTGATGGACCGTCTGGCCATGACTCGCGACGAGGTCGAGGGGCCCGACTCCGGCCTCCGCCGCCACGCGGCGGGCCGCAGCTCCGAAGGCCCTCCCGAGGTCCCTATGCAGTAGCGCGACCGCGCCGAGCCCGTCGAGGCCCCGCTCGAGAGCGGCCTGCACCCGCTCGCCGAGGTCATCGGGGAAGGGCGCGGTCGTGAAGGCGAGCTGCTCCAGCCCCACGAGGAAGGTCGCGCTCCCACGTGGCTCGTAGCGCGGCGCGACCACGGCGACGTCGATCCCGTCGGCGGACGTCCCCGAGAGCACCCCCGCGACGCAGCGAGGTGGACGGTGCAGGGCTCGGTGGGGATCGTGCATCACGGCGGCGGCTCGCGTTCTTCGCGAGGCGGCATCGCTTGGCATCATGACACGATGGCCGAGTCAACGCGCAAGACGGTGCTCGTCGTCGACGACGACGGCGACATCCGCGAGACCCTCGAAATGACCCTCCGCTACGAAGGGTTCGACGTATGGACCGCGCGCGACGGCAAAGAGGCCCTCGCGCGTTTGGAGGCCGAGGACACGGCGCCAGCGGCGATCCTCACCGACCTCAAGATGCCGGCGGTGGACGGGCTCGAGCTGCTCGACCGGATCGTGGAGCTGCCGGACCCGCCCCCCGTCGTGCTGATCAGCGGCCACGGGGACGTGCCCATCGCGGTCGACGCGATGCAGCGCGGCGCGACGAACTTCCTCGAGAAGCCGCTCGAGCAGCACCGCGTCATCGTCACCCTGAACAAGGCCATCCGCGAGCGCGACCTCGTGGTCGAGAACAAGGGGCTCAGGCGCAAGCTGAGCGCCGGCTTCGAGCTCGTCGGCGAGTCCGAACCCATGTCCGACCTGCGCGCGTCCATCGAGCGCGTCGCGCACTCCGATGCCTCCGTTCTCGTGACGGGTGAGAACGGCGTGGGCAAGGAGCTCGTGGCCCGTAACGTGCACCTGCTCGGCGACCGCGCCTCGGGTCCTTTCATCACCGTGAACTGCGCGGCGATCCCCACGGAGCTGGTCGAGTCCGAGCTCTTCGGGCACGTGAAGGGGTCCTTCACAGGAGCGCACGAGGACCGTGTCGGGCACTTCGAGGCCGCGGACGGCGGCACGCTCTTCCTCGACGAGGTCGGCGACATGCCGATCGCCGCACAGGCGAAGGTCCTGCGCGCCCTGGAGACCCACGAGGTCATGCGCGTCGGTGCGAGCCAGACGCGCTCCGTGAACATCCGCGTCGTGGCCGCGACGAACGCCGATCTGAGCCAGGCGGTGGAGGACAAGGCGTTCCGCCTCGACCTGTTCTACCGGCTCAACGTGGTGCCTCTGCGTGTCCCCGCGCTTCGCGAGCGCACCGGCGACATCGGCCCCATCGCGCGTCACCTGCTCGAGCGCCAGGCGGAGCGAATCGGCCGGAGCCCCGTCGGGCTCGCGGACGACGCCGTCGCGTTGCTCGAGGCCCAGGACTGGCCCGGTAACGTCCGGCAGCTCCGGAACGTCCTGGAGGCGGCGTCGATCTTCGCGGCGGACGGACGCATCACGGCGGCGGACGTGGTCCGCGTCCTCGAGAACGGCCCCGCGATGTCGCGCCCGGATGCCCCCGTCGGCGCCGCGGACGACCCCTTCCGCGGCCCGTTCGACGCGCCGACCTTCGAGCAGTTCAAGAACGAGGCGGAGGCGCTGTTCTTCAGCACGCGTCTGGACCGCAACGGAGGCAACGTGAAGCGAACCGCGGAGGAGCTGGGGATGCAGCGCAGCCACCTGTACAAGAAGCTCGACCGCTACGGGCTCAAATAGGGACGGCGCCGGGACGGGCCGTTGCGCTTGAGCGCGCCTTGGTCCAAGGGTCCAATGTCTCCGCCCCCACGCGAGGGGAGATCAGGAGGGCGACCCGGCCCTCGATCCACCATGGTCGACGTCAGCCAGACCTCATCCACCGCCGCCGACGAGGCGCGCCGGCTCCCGGACTTCTCGAACGTCGAGGAGACCTTCCGCCACCTCTCCGACGGGGAGCTGCGGCAGACGCGCTGGCTCTTCTCGCTGATGGGAAGTCAGTGGCTCACCGAACGGCTCTCCGGGCTCAGCGCCTGGGCCGTTCGCTGGCGGATCCCCGGCGCGATCTGGGGAGTGAAGCGCACGATCTACCGCCAATTCGTCGGCGGGACGAGCCTCGAGGACGCGCTCTCGCGTATCGAGCGCCTCCACCGTCGCGGGGTCACGAGCATCCTCGACTTCGGGTCGGAGGCGAAGTCGAGCGAGGAGGACTTCGAGCGCTTCAAGGACGAGGTGCTGCGGGCGATCGACTTCTGCGCCGGCACGACCGCCGCGAACTCCGTCGTCGTGAAGATCACCGGCCTCGCGCCGGACGAGGTGCTCGAGAAGTACAACTCTTGGGGCGAGTTCGACGCGGACGACGCAGAGGACCCGCGTATGGAGGAGCTGTACGGCCGACTCGACGCCATCGTCTCGCGCGCCGCGGAGAAGGGCGTCCAGCTCTACGTCGACGCGGAGGAGAGCTGGTTCCAGAACACCATCGACCGGCTCGCCGACGTGTTGATGGAGCGCTACAACCGCGGGAAGGTCGTCGTCCTGAACACTTTCCAGCTGTATCGCCACGACCGGCTCGCGTTCCTTCGCGCCAGCGACGAGCGCGCCCGCTCGAAGGGCTACCTGCTCGGCGCGAAGCTCGTTCGCGGCGCCTACATGGTGAAGGAGTCGGACCGCGCCATGGCGAGGGGCGAGCCCTCCCCCATCCAGCCGGACATCGAGTCGACGCACCGCGATTTCGACGCCGCGCTGCGCTACTGCGTCGAGCGCCACGAGCGGATCTGCACGACGATCGGCAGCCACAATGAGGCAAGCACGCGGCTCGGCTGCGAACTGATCGAGGAGTTCGGCATCCCGCGCGACCACCCGCACGTCGGGTTCGCGCAGCTCCTCGGGATGAGCGACAACCTCACCTTCAATCTCGCCGCCGGCGGATACAACGTGGCCAAGTACATGGTCTACGGCCCGGTGACGGACGTGCTTCCCTATCTCGTCAGACGCGCCCAGGAGAACACGTCCGTGACCGGCGAGATGGGCCGCGAGCTGCGCCTCCTCGAGTCCGAACGCGATCGCCGCAAGGCCGCGCGGTGACCACGCTGGTCGGGGAGTCCCCTCGGCGAGTCCGGATCGAGGTCCTCCCGAATACCGCTGGTACGGCGCGGGCGCGCCGCTGCTCGACGCCTCCATCGATCCGGGCACGGCGCAGCTGGACGGCGCACTGGTGGGTGCATTCGCCGGATCCCGAAGCCTCCTCGTCGCCCAGGTCGTCAGCCAGGAGAACCACGGCCACGACGGAGCCGTGCGCCGTCGCCGCCGTTCGCGGCGAGTCCTCCGCGACGACGCGCGGTCCGATCTCATCGAGCACGCCTCGAGCAGCGCGGAACTCGACGCGCGGCCGCTGGCGATCCCGAGCCACGCCGCGAGGCTGACGTCACCGCGCGATGCTGCCGACGAGTCGGGCGTCGCCGCACCGCGGACGCTGGGACGCGGCAGTGACGACCTGTGTCTCGTCCCGTGCGTCGCGCACGAAGCCGACGCCCGCTGGTTCGCCGGATGTCTTCAAGCCCGGCTCGAGGGCGTCGTTCTCGATCGAGCTGGGCGTGCGCCAGTGCCCTGGACGCGTGCGCTCAGGGAACGGGGATCGCGAGCTCGGTGCCCGGCGCAACGAAGTCGGGGTCCGAGATCACGCCGCGGTTCGCTTCGTAGATCTCGCGCCACCGCGAGCCCTTCCCGAGCGTCCGCCGAGACACGCTCCAGAGCGACTCCCCTTGGCGGACCACCGCGAGACGCCCTTGGAAGTCCTCGAGCGGACCGACCTTGGCGGGCACGAGCACCACTTCCCCGGGACGCTCCATGCCCTCGTTGCTGCGCCGCAGCGCGATGGCCTTCGACGCGTCGCCGTACACGGCGACCGCGATGTCCCCCCAGGTCAGTTCCTCGCCGGAGCGGAAGAGCAGGGTGTCCGGGTCGACGGTCTTCTCCAGCCCTTCCGTGCTGACGATGTCCCAGCCCGGACGCATACGGACGGCGAGGGCCTGCACCGGCTCGGGCTCGACGGCGGCGATGTCGAGGAACGGAGCGGGCGAAGCGGCCCCCTCGGCACCAGCGACGTCGGCCTCGGCGGGCTCGGCGGGCTCCCCGTTCACCGCGGGCGGGCGGCGAGCGAAGGTCCCGGCCCCGGCCTGCGTCGCCTGCGCGGTCGCGGTCTTCGTGTCCTCGACTCCGCCTCGCTGCTCGGCGGTCTCCGTCTCTGCACCGAGGGACCAGACGAAGAGGACGACGACGAGGGACAGAATGCTGAGGACGACGATTTTTTCGGCTTTACCCATGTGGCCTCGGGCCCCTCACCCGGGAGCGCGGCGTTGGTGTGCGGTTCGAACGGGAGGCTCGAGCCGGGCCTCGGATCGCAGCGTGCGGTGCCGCGGAGCCTGCGGTCCAGCGTCCTCCCACGCTCAGAATCGAGGATCGCGGGGGTGCGATTCAAGCGCCGCGAGCCGTGAATCGGAGGATCCCTCGACGGCTCGAGCCCTTCCCGTCCGACCGGCAGCCCCCTTCCTGAGGGCGATCGGGCGAGTCGCATCGGTACGATCGGGGCGATGGGCTCCATCCACGACGACGCCGGCGGCGACCGGCCGCACGATCGATCCGCGCTCCGCTGGACGCTGTTGATCGGAGCCACGGTCGTGCTCGGGACCTGGTCGCGCCTGAGGGTCGTCGGAACGCCGGAGGCCGACGCCATCGAGTACCTGGAACGGGCCCAGGGGCTGGTGAGAGCCCAGCCGTTGATCGACGCCCAGGCGATTCGCTCCATCGGCGTCTCGCTGCTCCACGCGCCGTACCTCCTCGCGGCGGATCTCGTCGGCCTGCATCACGGGACGTGGGTCCTGGCCCTCTCGTCGCTCGTGCACCTCGCGGTGACCTGCCTCCTCGTCGTCGGGACCGTTCGATTCACCCGTCGCCTCGCGGGCGGCGACGGCGCCACCGAAGGCTGGTTCGCGGGTGCTCTGTGCCTGGCGAGCCCCTCACTCCTGCAGTACGCCGCGATTCCCATGGCGGACGTGGCAGCGGGCGCCGCGGTGGCCTTCGGGCTCGTCCCGGCGCTCCTCGACCCTCCGACCGGGCGCTCGGCCCGTCGCGCGGGGCTGCTGCTCGGGCTCGCGGTCCTCGCCTCCTTCAAGGCGATCCCCCTGCTGGTCCTCGGTCTCGCCGCGGGGACCGCCCTCGCCCTGCTCCGCGGCGGCTTCGTCAGGGCAGCGGGCTGGCTCGGTCACGCCCTGATCCCCGTCACCGCGCTCGCCCTCGTCCAGGCCCTCAGCGACTGGCTCACCTACGGGAGCTTCGGCGCGGGCATCTGGAGCTACCTCAAGTTCAACCTCGGCCAGCGCCTGGCCTTCTTCCTGTACAGCAGCGGCCTCGAGGACGCGGCCCGCGCCGTCTACGAGTTCATCGGGGGCTGGGAGACCGAGGACCTGACCACGACCCAGGCGGAGATCGATGCTCTCGGCCGCGACGACGGTGTCCTCGACGGCCTCGCCTGGTTCCTGCCCCTCGCCCTCGCTCCCGTAGCAGCGCTCGGGCTGGCAGCAGGCGCCCTGCGAGCGTGGGCCGGAGAGGCGAGCGGACGGACGCGCCTCGCCGCGGTCGGCGCCCTGCTCGCGCCCTTCGCGATCGCGGCGGTCTACGCGGACGCGACCCTCGTCAAGGGGAGCCGCGCCATGCGGATCTGGCTCCCGATCCTCCCGATCGCCGCGGCCTTCGCAGGCATCGGCCTCGCCACCGTCGCGGGCCGGGGAACGGGCCCGCGCGCACGGCCCCGCGCCGGCCTCGCGGCGCTGGCGGCCGCCGCAGCGATCGCCATGGGCGTGACGACGCTCACGGCCTGGCGCCCCTGGAACAACGCCGCCTTCGCGCGGGCGGCGCGCTGGCTCGACGAACTCGAGTCCCCCGAGCGGAGCGCCCCGCTGCGGGTCGCGTGCAGCTACCACTGGTCCTTCCTCTTCCGCACGCCGAGCGACTGGGAGCTCGTGAAACTCCCCCACCAGCTCGACGGGCTCGGCGCCGTGGACGAGGCCGGGAAGGAGGAGACCTGGCAGGCCCTGCGCGAGCTCGACGCGATCGCGCTTCACTGGCAGCTGCTGCGCGCCGAGACGTCCTGGGCCGCGAAGCTGGTGGACCTCGTGGAGGAGGAGTTCGAGCTGGTCGCGGCGTTCTGGGACCGTGACGTCGGCATGGGCTTCGGCCCCGTGATGCTCTTCGCGCGCCCGGAGTTCGCCCCCGAGGTCGACAGGACGCTCTGGCGCGAGACGGCTGGAGCCAGCTCCGGGGACCCTTCCGGCCCGCGCTTCGAGCGGTGGATCGGCGAGCGCCACGAGGTGGTCGAGCTGGTCGGGGCGCGGGTCGAGCGGCTGCCGGGAGACGGCCTTCACTGGGTGGAGCTCGACCTCGAACGCCACGGGCCGCTCATCGCGGACTACCTGCTGCACCTCGACGTCACCGCGCCCGATGGAAGCGGCGGCGCCACCGAGCTCAAGCGGCTCGGCTGGGGGAAGCGCCGGTTCCCGGATCTTCCCGAGGGAGCACTGGTCACCGAGGGGACGCTCCTCGATCCGGCCGCGGGCCCCATGCCGGGCGCGAGGAACCGCGCGGAACCGGCGGCCGTCGAGGGGCCCTTCGCTCTCTGGTTCGACCTCGCCACGGTCGCCGGGCCGGAGCGGACCGGACGTCTGGAGCTGATGGATCCTGGCCGCGGTGACCACGCCGAGCGGGACGATCTCGTCTCCGGGACGGACGCGAGCGACGACGGCTACAGGTTCCTGTCGGGCTCGGGGGGCGTGCTGCTGGGCACCGTGGATCCTTCCGACGCGGGCGCCGGCCTGCGCGCCGCCGGTCCGCTGGAGCGCCGCTGAGCCCGCGCCGGAAGCTCCGGCGCGGCTTCCCTTGAGGCGCTCGGGGTGTCCCGGTAGGGTTGTCGAGTCCACGGGGCGACCTCCGCCGGGTGGACGCATTTCCGGGCCTCTCCCAGGGGCTCGCGCCCTCCATGCAGTCCACCACGACCCCGAGCGCTCACGATCGTGCGCGCCTCCGCCGCCGCCGGGCGCTGCGCTCCCTGGCCGGCCTCTCCGCCCTGCTCCTCGCCGCGTGCCAGAGCAGCCCGTCGGCCGCGAGCCTCGGCAGGACCACCGGAACGGCGGGAACGATCGAGCTCGCGACGAGCGGCAAGCGCTTCGTGCTGATCTCCGAGGCGATGCTCGAGAAGATCGGGATCGACGGGGCGACGGTCGAGGAGCGGACACGGAACTTCTACTCGACCCAGCGGGACGACGCCGCCGCGAAGGTCGCCCCCAACGACGCGGTCGCAGGGCTCGTTCAGTACTACGAGCAGAACGGGTTCGCGACCTGGGCGAACGCCGGGGAGTTCACGGGCGGCGCGCCGAGCCACCTGACCGTCACCATCGACGGCGCGACCCGCTCCATGGCGCAGCCGACCGGTGCCAACGCCGATCCAGCGAAGCTGACGCAATACATCGACTTCGTGCGCGGCACGCTCGAGGTCTACAACGCGATCCTCGCCCGCCAGAACGTGGACGGGGTCACGGAGTTCAGGAAGCCCGAGCTGAGCGATCGCCTGATGCGCGAGACAGGCGGCGTGGGCCTCGGAGGGAATTGAGGGAACAAGACATGGCCACCAAACACATCTTCATCACGGGCGGCGTCGTCTCGAGTCTCGGCAAGGGGCTCACCTCGGCAGCCATCGGCATGATCCTCGAGCGGCGGGGCCTGAAGGTCTCGATGCAGAAGCTCGACCCGTACATCAACGTCGACCCCGGCACGATGAGCCCGTTCCAGCACGGCGAGGTGTACGTGACCGACGACGGGGCCGAGACCGACCTCGACCTGGGTCACTACGAACGCTTCACCCACGCGCAGCTCACCAAGGCCTCGAACTTCACGACCGGCAAGATCTACCGCTCGGTCATCGAGAAGGAGCGTCGGGGCGACTACCTGGGCAAGACCGTCCAGGTCATCCCCCACATCACCGACGCCCTCAAGGCGGGGATCGCCGAGGGCGTCAACAAGGACGTCGACGTGGCGATCACCGAGATCGGCGGCACGGTCGGGGACATCGAGTCCCTGCCCTTCCTCGAGGCCGTGCGCCAGTACGCCCTCGACCGGCCCCAGGGCGACGTCATGTTCATCCACCTGACGCTCCTGCCGTACCTGCGCGCGTCGGGCGAGCTGAAGACCAAGCCCACCCAGCAATCCGTGGGCAAACTTCGCGAGATCGGCATCCAGCCCGACGTCCTCATCTGCCGCACCGAGGTGCCCATGGAGGAGGGGATGGACAAGAAGATCTCCCTCTTCTGCAACGTGCGCGAGGACTGCGTCATCGAGGAGAAGGACGTGGACTTCTCGATCTACGAGGTGCCCCTCGATCTCGTGAAGCGCGGGCTCGACCGGATCATCTGCGTCCGCCTCGGCCTGCCCTTCGTGGACGAGACCCCCTTCGGGGACTGGAAGGAGATGATCGAACGCATCCGCCGCATCGACCAGACGGTCGAGATCGGCATCGTCGGCAAGTACGTCGAGCTCCACGACGCCTACAAGTCGATCTACGAGTCCCTCTCCCACGCGGGCATCGCCCACGACGTGGACGTGGTCCTCCGCAAGGTCGCCGCCGAGACCCTCGAGGACGAGAGCGACGTCCAGCGCGCGCTCGCCGGCGTCCACGGAGTCCTGGTCCCCGGCGGCTTCGGCGAGCGCGGCCTCGAGGGCAAGATCCGCGCGATCCGGTGGGCGCGCGAGAACGGCACGCCCTTCTTCGGGATCTGCCTCGGCATGCAGTGCGCGGTCATCGAGTACGCACGCAACGTGCTCGGCCTCGAGGACGCGCACACGCTCGAGCACTCACCGGAGACCGAGAACGCGGTCATCTCGCTCATGGACGACCAGGAAGGCGTCCCCCTGGGTGGCACGATGCGCCTCGGCGCCTACGCCTGTGACCTGCGCCCCGGCACGCTCGCCGCGGACCTCTACGGCGCGAACCACGTGGACGAGCGTCACCGCCACCGCTACGAGTTCAACAACCGCTTCCGCGACCTCTTCGAGGCGTCGGACATGACGATCTCGGGCGTCAACCCCGAACGGGACCTGGTCGAGATCGTCGAGATCCCCGGTCACCCCTTCTTCATCGGCGTGCAGTTCCACCCCGAGTTCAAGAGCCGGCCCCTCTCGCCCCAGCCGGTCTTCAAAGGATTCATCGGCGCGGCGAAGGAGGCCTCGCGCGGCGGCGTGGCCGGCGGCGCCCTCGAAGGGCGCACCGCGACGGACCCGGCGGGTGGGCCGCTCGCCCACGACGACTCGGGGACCGTGAACCGATGAGCGACGAGACCACCGAGCTCCCGGACGACGCTCCGCGCCCCGCCGGCGACTTGCCCCTGCCGGGCGGTGAGTTCCGCCTCTTCGTGACGCGCCTCGCCTACCAGCTGATGATGTCCTGCGGCCTGCTCGAGAATCCCGTCACGGGCGGCCGGCAGACCAACGCGGACAACGCACGCATGCTGCTCGCGGACCTCACGATGCTCCGCGACAAGACGGTCGGGAACCTCTCCGAGGACGAGATGGCCCACATCGACAAGGTCATCACCGACCTCGGGCCGGTCGTCGCCAAGCTCTGATCGCGTCGGCCGAACGGCCCCGGCCCCGCCGATCCCGAGGTCGCGCGCCCGGCGCCGCGCCCTCTCCGCGCGCTCCCTGGGCGGGCGCGTGGCCACCGAGAGCGCGCGAAGCGGCCAGGCCGTCGTCCTCACCCTCCCCGGCTCACCCTCCTCCTCGAAGCCCCTCGCGAGTGAACGGGTGGCCAGGTGAACAGCCCGTTGGATCGGTGCCCAGGGCGCTATGGTGCCCGTCGACCTCATGAGCTCAGCGCCTCTCACCACACCGAGCGCCGTCGTCGACGCTCTCGACGCTCTCCACCGGGAGGCGGTCGAAGCCCTCGCCGACGCCCTCACCCGGTTCCTCCGCGACGGGACCCCGCCCACGGCCGAAGAGCGCGCAGGCGGAGCTTTCTGCTACCCCGAAGTGCGCGTCACCTACGCGCCCGACGGCCCGGCTCCGCCCATCAGCCGAGCGTTCGGCAAGTTCAGCCAGGCCGGAACCTACGTCTCGACGGTGACTCAGCCGGACTTCTTCCGCGGCTACCTCATGGACCAGCTGGAGCCGCTGATGCGCGACTACGACGTCACCGTCGAGGTCGTGCGCAGCGCCTCCGAGATTCCGTACGCCTACGTCTGGGACCAGGCGCAAGCGGAAGGGGTCGACTCGATCTCACCGGCCGAGCTCGCCCGCTGGTTCCCCGCGCCGGACCTGAAGCACATCGGCGACGAGCTCGCCGACGGCGAGCTGCACGGGAGCGGCGAGGAGCGCCCCCTCGCGATGTTCGACGGCCCTCGCGTGGACTTCTCGCTCAAGCGCCTCACCCACTACTGCGGCACGCCCATCGAGCAGTTCCAGCGGTACGTCCTGTTCACCAACTACCACCGGTACGTCGACGCGTTCGGCGAGTACGCGCTGACCCAGATCGGCCCCGACGGTCCCTACCACTCCCTCGGCGCCCCGGGCGGCGTCACGGTGCGTGAGAACGACGAGACCAGCCGGAAGACCCTGGCGAAGGCGCCGTGGCGCCGCTTCCAGATGCCTGCGTACCACTTGATGCGCGAGGGCAACACCGGCATCACCCTGGTGAACATCGGGGTCGGGCCGTCCAACGCGAAGACGATCACCGACCACCTCGCGGTGCTCCGTCCCGAGTGCTGGATCATGGTCGGGCACTGCGGCGGTCTGCGGCACTCCCAGGCCATCGGCGACTACGTCCTCGCTCACGCGTACCTGCGAGAGGACCACGTCCTCGACGCCGTGCTCCCGCCGGAGATCCCGATCCCGGCCCTCGCCGAGGTCCAGCAAGCCCTCCAGGACGCCACCTGCGAGGTGACCGGGGAGAGCGGTGCGGCCCTGAAGAAGCGCTTGCGCACGGGCACCGTCGTGACGACGGACGACCGCAACTGGGAGCTTCGCTTCACCGAATCGGCGCTGCGCATCAACAAGTCACGCGCCGTGGCGATCGACATGGAGAGCGCGACCATCGCGGCGAACGGATATCGCCTGCGCGTGCCCTACGGCGTGCTGCTCTGCGTCTCCGACAAGCCGCTGCACGGAGAGCCGAAGCTCCCGGGCGCCGCGAACCGCTTCTACGACCGCGCCATCGGCGAGCACATCCGCATCGGTATCCGCACCCTCGAGCGCCTCTCGGCGGACGAGGGCGCAACGCTCCACAGCCGCAAGCTGCGCGCCTTCGACGAGCCGCCCTTCCGGTAGGCCGGAGCGCGGCGTCGGGCGTTCCTGGCACCAGAGAGGGGGCGCCGCGCCGGATGCGCGACGCCCCCTCCCCCATGCGCGCGCGCCTCGCCCGGGAGAGCGAGACTGCGAACGGGCTCAGCGGTAGGCCGGGATTCCCGTGACCTCGTTGCCGATCGCGAGCGTGTGGATGTCGTGCGTGCCCTCGTAGGTCACGACCGACTCCAGGTTGAGCATATGGCGGCCGGTCTGGTACTCGAGCGTCACGCCGTTCGCGCCGAGCATGTCACGGCAGGTGCGGCTGACGTCGAGGGCGAGCGCGACGTTGTTGCGCTTGGCCATGGAGACCTGGGCCGGAGTGAAGCGGCCCTCGTCCTTGAGGCGACCGAGGCGCAGAGCCAGGAGGTGCCCGCAGGTGATGTCGGTCGCCATGTTGGCGAACTTCTGCTGCGGGATCTGGTACGCGGCGATCGGCTTGTCGAAGACGATGCGCTCCTTCTGGTAGCCGAGGGTCTCGTCGAAGCACGCGTAGGCGGCGCCGAGCGCGCCCCATGCGATGCCGTAGCGGGCCTGGGTGAGGCAGGAGAGCGGGCCGCGCAGGCCCTGGACGCCGGGCAGCATCGCGGACTCGGGGACGCGGACGTCCTCGAGCACGAGCTCGCTGGTGTAGGAGGCGCGCAGGGACCACTTGTGGTTGTGGTCGGGAGCGCTGAACCCGTCGGACTTCGAGGGGACGATGAAGCCGCGCACGACGCCGTCGACCTTCGCCCAGACGATGGCGATGTCGGACACGCTGCCGTTGGTGATCCACATCTTGCGGCCGTTGATGATGTAGTCAGCACCGTCCCGCTTGGCGGTGGTGAGCATGCCGCCGGGATTCGATCCGAAGTCCGGCTCGGTCAGACCGAAGCATCCGATCATCTCACCCGAGGCGAGCTTCGGCAGGTACTCGCGCTTCTGCTCCTCGCTGCCGTAGGCGTGGATCGGCCACATGACGAGGGAGCCCTGGACCGAGCAGAAGCTGCGCAGGCCGGAGTCGCCGCGCTCGAGCTCTTGGCAGATGAGGCCGTAGGCGACGCTGTTCATTCCGGCGCCGCCGTACTCCTCGGGGGTCGTGGGGCCGAAGACGCCGAGGTCGGCCAGCTCGGGGACCAGCTCCATCGGGAAGGTGCCCTTCTCGAAGTGCTCCATGACCACGGGCAGGAACCGCTCGGAGATCCAGCTCCGGACCGTGTCGCGGACCATCAGCTCCTCTTCGGAGTACTGGTCGTCGAGTTCGAGGTAATCGAGTTGCGTGAACGCGCTCATGGACGTGGCGCCGCGCCGGGATCGCGGCGAGAGTCGAGGCTCGAGTGGGAGTTCGCCGTGGTGGCGTGGGAAGGCGCGGGGGCCCTCGAGCAGGCCGCCGCGGCGAGTGGGCAGTGCCACACGGCGCTGCTGGGCTCGGCGCGGGAGCGCCGGTCGCCCGTAGTGTCGCGACCAGTGTAGGGCTCATCCACGCCGGGCTCACGAGGCTCCCGAAATAAGGCCGCGCGAGTCGCCCTGGCTCGCTGCGTCGTGCTGCCCCCGCGTGGCCGCGCCTCGACCTGGGACGCTCCGGATCACCGGGTGTCCCCGGCGTCGCCGGTGAGCTGCGCCTTGACCAGGCGGGCGGGGTGCAGCGTTTCGTCACGGCCCGCCCACCTCCTGCGCCGGCGGCTCCCCGACCGCTGCTCCGCCGAGAGCGCCGGCAGCACCCGCGCGTCCTCCGTGCCCCTCGGAGCGAGTCTCGCGATGGCAGGCGGATCCCGCGGAGTCACGGTTCGGCGCGCTCGAGCTGCTCGTTCACGACGGCGCGCGGCGCGCCGACGAGCTGGATCTGCTCGTCGCTCAGCTCGACCTCCTTCGCGTGGGCCGACGCCTTCACGAACCTCGGTGCCCCGCCTGGCTTCAGCTGTCTCCGCGGCGCAGCACCTCGGTGGCGCTCCTCGTCCCGGGTGACGAACGGACTGAACGTCCGGTCGACCTCCTCCAGCGTTTCCCCGCGCGCGCGCCGGCTGGGCATCCGCTGGCGCCCGGCGAAGTCGATCGACGCCTCGGCGTGGTCATGCTGCCGTCACGCCGCGCGAGGAGCCGAGCATCGAGGCGATCGCGACCGTGGAGACGGGGGGGAGGACACTGTCCGGAACCGGAGCGGGAGGCGAGCGAGCGACCGGTGGAGTCGAGGAACGGGGCTGGCCGTCGTGGGCTCCAACTCGAGTGGGCGAACGTTCGACAGCGGGGGTCGGGCGCACGTAGCAGCTTCCGGTCCTCCCCGGCGAATTCGAGCGCTGGCAACGCCACGCTGAAATGGCCTTCCCGCAAACTCCCAGGGGGAGCCAGAAGCGCATTCGGCTGCGACGACTGGCCTTTACATCGTCCCGGTGAAGAGCCCGCGACGCGGCGCTCGACACGAAAGGAGCGCCCGATAAGCTGCCCGCACGCCCGTCCCGGCCAGGACTGCGAACGGCCGCCCCGACGCGCCCGCCCGAACAAGCACGCCCACCCACCGCGGCCCCCGCCCAGCCGGCCCCCTCCAGACTCACGTGAGCCAGACCCTCGTCACCTCTGCGCTGCTCTACGCCAACGGCCCCCTCCACTTCGGGCACATCGCGGGGGCGTACCTGCCGGCCGACATCTACGTGCGGACGCTGCGCATGCGTGGGGAAGACGTTCTGTCGGTCTCGGGCTCCGACGATCACGGCGTCGCGATCACGATCGCCGCCGAGAGGGCCGGCGAGGACTACGGCGCTTACGTCAAACGCTGGCACGACGACATGCGCGCGACGTTCGACGCCCTGGACATCCGCTACGACATCGTGTCGGGCACCAGCACCTGTCCCGTTCACGAGGAGACGTCTCGGGAGTTCTTCGAGCAGCTCCTCGAGCGAGGCTTCCTGGTCGAGCGAGAGTCGGAGCAGCTCTATTGCGTCCACGACCAGATGTTCTTGGCTGACCGCTACGTCAGCGGCACCTGCTACGTGTGCGGACACGAAGCAGCTCGTGGCGACGAGTGCCCGGCCTGCGGCACCTGGATCGACCCGCTCAAGTTCGAGGATCCCGCCTGCACCGTCTGCGGGAATCGTCCGGAGAAGCGTACGACCACTCACTGGTACCTGGATCTTCCGCGCCTCCGCGACGATGGCATCGGCGACTGGATTCGCGGCCACCGCTGGAAGAGCAACGTCGCGAACTTCATCGCGAATCTCCTCGAGGACGTCCCAGAGCGCGCGATCACGCGGGACATGTCGTGGGGAGTGCCTCTGCCCTCCTTCCTCGGCGACAAGGCCGAGGGCAAGGTGCTGTACGTGTGGTTCGACGCGCCCATCGGATACATCAGCTTCACCAAGGAGCTGCTGGAGTCGCGCGGCGAGGCCCCGGACGCGTGGGAGCGCTGGTGGAAGAGCGAGGACACACGACTCGTGCACTTCATCGGCAAGGACAACATCCCCTTCCACTGCCTCGTCTTCCCCTCGATGCTCCACGGCACGGGCGCCGGCTACGTCTTGCCTGCCGAGGTCCCCGCGAACGAGTTCTACAACCTGGAGGGCGGCAAGTTCTCGACCTCGGGCGGGAACGCCTTCGACATCAAGACCTTCCTGGGGACCTGGGACGTCGATACGACCCGCTTCTACCTCGCGTCGACCATGCCGGAGACCAGCGACTCGGACTTCTCGATGGAGCAGTTCATCCAGATCGCGAACACCTCCCTCGCCGGCACGATCGGCAACCTCGCGTCACGCGTCCTGAAGTTCATCGCCAAGAACCACGGAGGCGAGATCCCTCCCATAGGTGAGGCGTACGCCGCGGAGATGGACACCGTTCTGCTCTCCGAGTGCGGTGAGCTCGAGGATCCCGCGGAGCACATCACGGCGTTCCGCTTCCGCAAGGCCGCGGAGGCCCTCGTCCGGAACGCGAGCGCAGCGAACGTCTTCGTGGATCGCATGGCGCCGTGGGCGCTTCGCAAGGAGGATCCCGAGAAGGCCAGCGCCTCCCTGGCGACGCTCTGCGACTACCTCGGATGGATCTCCCGCTGGATGGCGCCGTTCATGCCGACGAAGGCGCAGACCCTTTGGGAGATGCTTGGTTGCGACGGAGAGGTGTCGGCTCAACCCTGGCCAGGCGTCCCCGAGGCTGGCGCATGGCGGTCACTGCCGGCCGGTCAGCCCTTGGGAGAGCTCGGGCCGCTGTTCCCGAGGGTCGAGCTCCCGAAGGCGAGCGCCTGATCCAGGACCTCCGCGAGCGCGCAGCGCGCCCTCGAAAACGCAGGGGAGCCCCGGTGGACCCGGAGCTCCCCTGTCGTAACGACCGCCGATGCGGTGTCGCGGCTCACACCAGCCGCGACCCGACGGTCCTCCTGACCCCATCTCCCCGCCGACCTCGGCCTGCACTGCGGAGCTCCTCGGCTTCGCTCCCGATGGAAGCGATGGGCGTCAGCGACGCCCGTGCTCGACGGCTCGGCGAGTGGGTGGCCTTCGGCGCTCAGCGGATCGCAGCCAGGCAACCGGCCTGGATGCGCGCCGCGCGCTGCCGTCTGGCCCTCCCGGGAAGGCGCCCCGTGTGCCGGAGGCACTCGCAGGGGCTCGCCTGGAGCCGGGGGGAACGCGCCCGAGGCGCGAGGTCTCCCCGTCTCGAAGGCGACCGACGGTGGGGAGAGGACCGATCAGCGGCGGCGACGTGTCGCCTTCTTCTTGGCGGCCTTCTTCTTGGTCGCCTTCTTCTTGGTGGCCTTCTTCTTGGTCGCCTTCTTCTTGGCGGCCTTCTTCCTGGTGGCTTTTTTCTTAGTGGCCTTCTTCTTGGTGGCCTTTTTCTTGGTCGCAGTCCGGCGCGTGGCCTTCTTGCGGGTGGCTTTCTTTTTCGCCATGAGAGTGGTTCTCCTTGGACTGTTTGCCCTGGGGGGTGGTCCGCGCAGGATGCGCGGGGGGAAACCACGACATCGGTGCGTCTATCGACGCTGGAATCCGAACCCTGGCTCAAATCCAGGACCGAAATCGAACGTTTTCTACGACAGCCCTCGATCCCAGGGCCACGTGCGCTGTCTAAAGCAAGCACCGACAGGGACTTAGTCTCTATCTGCAGAGCACCTGATTCCACCGTGAAACAGCAACGGGGCAGCGCTCGCGTCCGCAAGCACCGCCCCGTAAAGCACGTGTCCAGGCCGATCAGAAGAGCTCATCGAGCGCTGCAGCCGCCTCATCGCCGTAGTCGACGCTGATGGACTGCTCCGTCGAACGATCCCGCGGACGCTCGGCGATCTCGTCGAAGACCTGCTCCAACCGCTTGGTGGTCTCCTGGGCGTAGAAACGGACCAGTCCCAGGTTGCTCCGCTGATCCCAGACCACCGCCAGCAGGGTGCGGTCCCCCACCGTCGAGACCTGGATACTCTGGTGAGCGCCCTGGTGGAAGAGGGTGCTGAAGGCGTCTTCGCCGAGCAGCCGGGCGACTTCCCGCGTCGCGGCGAAGGAGCCGGCGACGAGGGCCGACAGGGCCTCCATGCTGCTGCATGAGGCGTCGCCGCGGCGGGTCACGAGGTGCCCTTCCCGATCGATCAGGATCGCGCATCGGGCGCCCGAGAACTCGAGGAGCCCATCGAGCTCGCCGTCGAGACGGCCGACGTCCTGCGCGTAGAAGACCAGGCGATCCTGCCGGAGCTCATCGTCGGAGATACGCATCGCCGGTCACCTCAGATCAAGTCGAAGACCGTCCCACCGATCACGACACCGGCCACCGTCGCGCCGAGCACGATGATCGCGGTGATGATCTTGGACTTGACGTCACCGCCGCCGCCGGCTGACGGCGCGGGAGCGGTTCGCGGGCGGAGACGACCACCGGGCGTGTGAGCAGCCTGGGGCCCACCTCCCCTGAAAGGCCGCGCGGCCGACGCGGGCGCGATCGATGAGGAAACAGCCGCGTGGGCGGCCGGCACGGGGGCGATCACCGGGGCGGTCGCGGGAGCCGCAGGCGGCGAGGGCATCGGAGCCGGTACTGCCGCTGCGGAGAAGCGTTGGGGCTCGGGTTGCGCCATGCGCAGTTCGCCGGTCACGCCCTGTCCATCGGGCGGCGCAGGAGACGGAGCACGCTCCGGAACACCCGTAACGGTCGCGGCGTTCAGCCCCGCTCCGGGCAGAGCTTGAGCGGGCGCACCAGCAGCGGGAGCCACGGGCGCGTCCCCCAGCGGGATCGACGCAGGACCAGCAGTCGGCGCGGGAGCTGGCGCTGCAGTCCAGTGCGCGGTCTGAGCGGCCGAAGCCGCCGCCTGCCCGGGATCCGCCGGCTCGGAGTTCGGAGACGCGGCGGGCGCAGGAATCGGAGCACGGGGAGCCTGCATGGCGACAGGCGCGGGAAGCGGAGGCTGGGGTGCCGGCGCCTCGGAGGCGATGGACTGCGCCGGCGCCTGGGCCAGTGGAGCCGGCGCGGGGCTCGGAGCCGGGGCCACCGGCCGAGCACCAGGGGAGGCGCCGGTCTGCTCGTGGATCGAATCCAGCACCCGCGCAGCGAGAGCCTTGAGCGTCGGGAACACGCCCTGGCCCGAGCTCGCGATGGCCTCGAAGCAGGGAGCACCACGCTGGTTCAGGTGCTGATCGAGCTCCTCGACGCTCATCGCGTCCGGCAGGTCGCGCTTGTTGTATTGGATGACCATCGGGATCTCGTCGATGTCCTTTCCGTACTCCCGGAGGTTCTCCTGGAGGTTCGCGAGGGACTCGAGGTTCTCCTGGAGCATCGAGGCGCTCGAGTCGGCGATGAAGATCACCCCGTCGACGCCCTGCAGCACGAGCTTCCGGGTCGAGTTGTAGTAGACCTGCCCGGGCACCGTGTAGATCTGGAACTGGGTCCGCATGCCTGCGACCGTCCCTAGATCGAGGGGCATGAAGTCGAAGAAGAGCGTGCGATCGCCGTCGGTGGAGATGCTCGTGAGGTCCCCCTTGTTCGGCTCGGGCGCGCGCTGATGCACGATCTCGAGGTTGGTCGTCTTCCCCGACATACCGGGGCCGTAGTAGACGATTTTCACCGTCACGCTCTTCTGAGCGAAGTTGATCTGAACCATCTCAGTGGTCTCCAGTGGCGTCGAAAGATGCGCTCTCGTCAGGGTCGCTCGGTTCGAGCGGATTGGACGCGGCAGCCTGCGGGCCGCCGCTCGTGATCGGCCTTCGGCCACCCGCGTCGCGATCCGCGGCGGTGGGCGAGGTCATGGCGCTCGCGAGTGCTCCGGAGCCGGAGCCCTCGGGCTCGCCGCTGGGAAGCGCGGCCGGGCTCTGATCGGGATCGAAGCGTCCGAGGTCGCGAAGCTGCTTGTGCAGCCGCTCGACCGCGACCTCCAGTGGCAGCGAGACGAGATCGGTCGATGTCCCTGGCTCGAGGACGACCATCACGTGAGCGTCGGGACCTCGATGGACGACAAGGCTCCCCTGACTCGCCGTGAGAACGAAGCGCTTCGGGAGTTCCCAGGCGATCTGACCGCCGGCTCGCATCACGTCGTCGACCCAGCTCGCCGCGAGCGCGACGAAGGAAGCGGGATCGATGCGCTGGCCCTCGAGCGACGTCTCGCCGGAGCTCGTACAGTCGATGAATTCACCGCCGGCGCCGCCGGATCGTTCGAGCACGCACACGGGAACGCCGACCGATGAGATGACCGCTGCTTGCTTGACCCCGGGGAGCTGAATGAGTTCGGAGAGGATGTCCTTCATCGCGCCACTTCCTCCCGGCGAGTCTCATCGCTGAGCTGGTCGAGCACTGCGCGCACCTCGCCCCTGGGCGGGCGCGAGGTCCAGGCGGCCGAGGCGCCCCGGCTGCCAGGCTTCAGGGTCAGCGCACCGAAGGAGCCCTCGACGCGAATCTCGAGGGCGCGACCGAGGGCCATCCGGCGGGCCGACGCCTGGCTCGCCTTCAGCACCTCGCGCACCGCGCGCGCCGTCCGATCCGCCGTCGGACCGCGTGCTCCCTGGACGAGAGCCGTGTTTCCACGGAGGAAGAACGCGACGTGGACCTCCGGAACCGACGCGAGCCGCTTGAGCGCCGGCCGCAGGGACTCACGATCGAAGGTCCCAGCCTCCTCGGGCTCGTCGTCCAGGAACTGCCCGGATCGCTCCACGTCCACGAGCGCGCGCTGGAGGGGCTTGGAATGCGCACAGTTCGCGAGAACCCGGCGGAAGCGAGCCTCCAGAAGCGGGTTACCCGGCATGAGCTCGAGAAGACGGGCGAGGGCCCGCCGCGCGTCCTCCCAGGCTCCGCAGCGCCGTGCGATCTCGAACTGCAGGCGCAGGGGGCGCTTGTCGCGCGGAAGCGAACGCGCGCACTCGTCGGCGCTCTGGAAGGCCGACATTCCGTCGTGGCTGCGGCGACCATCGAAGAAGAACTCCGCATGGGCCGCCGCCACGAAGTAGAGCGCCTCGGGCTCCTGCGTACGACTCCGCCAGCGCTGCGCCGTCTCCAGGGCTCCCTGCGCCTCCCCCGCTTCGAGCAGCAATTCGCAGAGCTCGCGGTAGAGCGCCGCGCGGGGCGCGACCGAGAGCTCCTTCCTGAGGCAGGCGGTCCGGGCTCGCTGGTGCTCGGCCCTGGCGCCGCGCGCGATTCGCTGGAGCTCATCGCACTCGGGATGAAGCTCGAGGCCCTCGCTGCAGGTGCGAACCGCGTTCTCGTGCTGGCCGAGGGCCGAGTACTCTCGAGCGAGCGCGACGTAGTTCGCGGCGCGGCTGTCCTTCGACACGGCGCGGATTGCACGCCGCACGCGCCCTCTGCTGGTGGTGAACCAAGACATGGAACTAGCGCTTCCCCTCGGCGCGCGTCTCGAGGGCGGAGATGTCCACGAGCAGCTGTTCGCGATGCTCCCAGATGCCGCCGGACCAGGCCTGCTCGCCGACCGCGTCGGAGAGTTCAAGCGCACGCCGAAACTGATCGAGCGCGAGATCGAACTGGTGACGCTCCGCGTGCAAGAAACCACGCACTCGAGCGGCTTCAGCCTCCTCGCGGGCACGATTCACCTCCGCGGCACGCCGACGGGCCTGGTCGCCTTCGACACGCTCCTGCTGATGAATCGAGAGAACGAGCTGATCGAGTTCGCGCCGTGCGCCCAGCGCACCGACCCAGACGTGGTGACGCTCCAGAACCTCGAGGATCGCGTCATGGCGCTCCTGCAAGGAGTCGAGGTCCCCGCTCAGCGCCTGCGGGATACCCCGGAACTCGTCGCGAATCTTCAGCTCGCGCGCGACCGCGAAGCTCGCGATGGATGACGCGAGCAGGCAGGTGACGACCAGTCGCAACAGCCCCCGCTTGGCGCCTGAGCGCTCGTTGTCGTCGAAGCTGAGGTCTGTGAGCATCGGGTCATCCGGCGCGCGTGCGAGCGGCGCCGCAGGGGTATCGAGAAAATCCCCCCAGGAGTTGAAGGCGATTGCGGTCTCCCCGCGCCCGGAGACCGCCGCGCGGAAAATCCTTCCTCCCCCTCTGGACCCCGAGACTCGTCGAGAGACAACGCGAGGGGCGCCGCGATGCACGCGGCGCCCCTCGCTCATGGTTCTGGCCGCGGCGTACGAGCGCCGCCAGGGATCAGCGCACAGGATCGATGACGATCGCGCTGCCCTCCTGGTTGCCGGCGTAGTCCTCGAGCCCCGCCGCGATGGTGAGCGTGGCGTCGCCGTCGAGGGGCCCGCTGAGGGTCAAGCGGACGGCGTTGCCATCGAGCATCTCGGCGAAAACGACGGTCTCTCCGTCGCTCCCCGACCAGTTACCACCGGCCGTGACGAAGCTCGGGAGAACGTCCTCGGAGAAGAGGACATCGACGGTGGTTCCGCTGACGCCGACCGAGTCGTTGACGTACGCGACGACGACCGATGGCGAGGCGGCGTCCCCGCCGACGACGACGCTGGTCGTCAGAGCGGCCGCGGTCGTGTTGCCCGCGAGATCGGCGATCCCGGCGACGGACACGTCGGCGGTCGAGCCGTCGATCATGTCCTCGACCAGGATGCTCGCCGTGAAGGCCTGCGAATCCCAGAGGACGGTCCCGACTCGCTGGCTCACGCCGCCGACGGTCACGGTGAAGTCGTTCGCGTCGAATCCACCCGTCGTGTCGACCTGCTCGTCGAAGACGATCTGGATCACGTCGCCACCGAGGCCCTCCTGAATGCTCGCCGAGGAGCTGGTGATGAACGGCGCGGTCGTGTCCTCGACAACCGCGAGGGACAGGGTCCCCGCCGCCGCGTTCTGGGCCGTATCGACCGCCGCGACGTTCGTGATGTCGAGGGTCCCGCCCGCGGCGACCGCGCCCGGGAAGACGAGGCGCACCGCGCGCGGCTCGACGAGCGTCGCCATGGTGGCGATCGTTCCGCCGTTGTAACTGTAGGCCGTAGCCGTCTGCGCAGCCGCCTCGTCGACGGTCTCGTCGAACACGACGTAGAGCGCGTTCCCGTCACCAGGGTCGGTGAAGGCGACGGTCCCCGCCTGGGACGGGCCGTCTGCGTTGTCGCCGCCGACGACGATGCCAGCGACGACCGCGGGGGCGCTGATCGGCTCTCCCTGGACGGTGCGGATCGGGTCATCAGAGAGCACCTGGACGCGCAGTTCGTAGGTGTGCCCGGCGTCGGCTGCGAAGCCGGTGCCCGCGCCGAGGACGATGGTCACGGTGCGATCACCGTCGAAGCGGATGTCCGCGGCGCTGAGGTCGACCGTCTGGGACGTGTCCACGTCGACGAGCTCGTAGTTCGAAGGATTGGTGGCGTTCCAGGTCGCGATCGCGGTGTCGAACACGATCGTGATCTCGTCGTTGTTCACTCCCTGCACCGCGTCGAGGCTCGGCGGGGTACCGCCGATCGCGGGCGCGGAGCCGTCGTGGGGCACGATCGCAGCACCGAGCGAGGGGAAGAGAGGGTTACCGGCGAGATCTCGGAGGCCGATCACGTTCACCAGAGCCGCCGGATCGACCGCCGCGGAGTAGGTGAGATGAACTCCGAGGCCGCGATCGACGACCGTGGCTGCGATCGGATAGCTCGTCTGGGAGGTGATCGGGTCGATCACCTCGTAGCGAGCGCCGAGCTGGTTGGTCGAGGCGTCGTAGAGATCCGCGAGGCTACCCATCGGCTCGTTGAAGCGGATGTTCAGCTCGTTCGCAGCGGGCATCGCGAAGATCCCGTCGATGTCGGGGAGGTTCCTCTCACCACCGGCCACGCCGATGGCGTCCGTGGACACGGCGGCGTTGCCACCGATGTCGCGAACGCCAGCGATCGTGAGGGTGAAGGCCTCGCCAACGATGAAGGACGGAGCTCCGGCTCCGCTCAGCGTGAGAGTCGCGATCCCGGTGATCGTGTCGTAGACGACGGTCGAGCCGGTGAGCGTGAAGTCATCGCCGGAGGGCCCCTCCAGCGTCCACCGCGTGAGATCCTCGATCTCGGACTCCACGAGGGTGTCGTTGAAGAACGCGAAGAGCGTGTCGTTCTCGGCGCCCTCCACGGCCACGGCCGATCCGGACAGGAGCGCCGGCGGCGTCGTGTCGGTGGAGGTCAGCGCGCCAGGGCCCACGTCGCCGCCGAGATCGTTACCAGCCGGATCGGAAACGGCCTGGAGGACGGTCAGGGCGTGGTCGCCCGGGACCGCCGTCTCCTGGAGGCTGAGGCGAACGGTCGATCCGTCGAGCAGGGTCGCGCTCTGGACCGCGACGGGCGGGGTGAACACGTAATTCGCAGCGTCCGTCGCGGTGGCGACGTCCAGGTCCTCGCTGAAGGCCACGTCGACGGCGCGGCCGTTGCCGCTGGCGTTGCGGTTCTGCGTCATGCCGAGGACGGTCGGGGCGCCGCTGTCACCAGCCGCGGGAGCAGGCGCAGCCGCGGCGGAGAAGATCTCGCCATCGATGTCCACGACGCCGGCCGAGGAGAGGTCTGCGACCGCCCCGTTGACCGCGTCGAAGTCGAAGGAGAAGGTCACCGTGCGGGTGGTGAGGTCGTAGTCGATCTGCTGGGTCAGGAGGTCCACGGGATCGCCGTCGACGTCGAGCGTCCAGCGCGCGGGGTCCTGGGCCGTGTCCGGGTCGATGGCCTGGTCGAGGACCGCGATCAGACGGTCGTTGTTCGCGCCCTCGACGGTCGTGAAGTCCACGCTGGTGAAGTCGTTGGCCACGGTCGATCCAGCGACGATGGCGCTCGTCTGGGGCGTGAAGGCGTTGCCGTGCGCATCCAGCACGCCGCCGATGCTGAGCTGATCCAACCCGGGCACCACGGGGCGCGTGAAGGTGATACGAAGAATCGAGTCGTCCACCGAGTCGGCGGACACGCGTGATACGACGGTCAGGCCCTGGGCGTCACCGTGGTCGATCACGGAGAAGTTCGACGGAGTCGCCCCGAAGACCGGGCTGATGGGCTCCGAGAAGTCGACGAGCAGCAGGTGACCGGACTCGTCGCCCGTCGCGACCGTGATGTCCTGGGTGACGGGGGAGGCGCCCTCGAGGGTCGGCTCGATGGTGTCGCCCGTCGCGGTGCCCGGGACGGGCGACGGCGAGATCTGGCTGTCGGCGACCGTGCTGATGGCGGCCGCGAGCCCGAAGGTGGCGTGCAGGTTCGCCTGACGGCCGAGCGTGAACGTCGCCACCTGGCTGTTCACGTCGTGGACGATGGTCGAGCCCGTGAGATCGAGCTGAACCCCCTCGACGGTCAGCGTCCAGTTGGCGATGTCCTCCACCTGGGACTCGATCATGCGCGGACCGGCCACGAATCCGACGACGATCTGATCGCCACCGAGCTCGCTGTCGGAGACGTCCTGGGTCGCGGAGATGATCGTCATCTGCGGCGCCCGCGGGTCGGAGGTCGTCACAGCGCGCCAGTCGGAGGAGACGCCGGTGAGGCCGACGACCCGCACCTGGTGGCTCGGGGTGACGCGCTGATCGAAGGCGATCACGACGTCGTTACCAGAGACGAGCACGGACTGGGCGACCTGCCCGCCCGAGGCCTCGACCGAGTCGGTCGTGATCCGGTTGGCGAAGCCCGGCGCCGCCAGGACCACGGTTTGACCTTCAGCGTCCTCGTCGAGGTCCTGAACCACGGAACCAATCACGACCACTCCGCCTTCGGGCGAGTCGGACGAGGAGGAGCAGGCGGCTGCGATGCCGAGGGCGAGGATGAGGGCGCCGCGGCACAGCGCGCGCGAGGATTGGACCAGGGGTGCTTTCACGGGGATACCAGCGCCCGTGCGGGGCGCTCATCTGGGTGGAGAGGGTCCTCGTCACCCCGCCGCGATGGGAAACACGCTGGCGGTGGACGATTCCCTCGCACCATCGGCGTCCCGGATGCGCAGCTTTAGCCGCGATGGAATGCGCGCTCCTGACGCTCGGCCGCACCCGGAAACATCTTCCGCTCATCGGGGGGCTCCCCCTCCTGGCAACCGCCCGCGTGGACGCCATACGCGGGCCCGCCTGAGGAGTCCTCAGAGGTTCGAGAGCCGGATCGCGCCCGTCGGGCAGCTGCGCACGCAGCCCTGGTCGCGGGTGCATTCGAAGTTGTGCACCTTCGCCGCCACCGCGACGTCGGCCGTGGCGCTGAACGCGTCGGTCTCACAGGTCATCTCGCACATCGAGCAGCCGATGCAAAGGTCGGGATCGATGTCGATGGAGACGTACTCGCGCGGCTCCACGGGGCACGCAACGCCCGCGGGCAGCGGGCCGGTTCCCTGCAGGACGAGGTCCCTGGTCGCAGGATGCGAGGTGAGCACCCTCATGGCCTCGGACTCCCCGGCCTGGACGATCTCGTGGACCTGGTCGAAGTCGAAGCGATCCATGTCGGCGAGCTTCGGCTGGATGAGGGCGACCTCCGGGGAGACGTGCATGTGCAGCATCCGCTCGGAGATCACGTTCTCGACGATGTCGAAGGCCCGGAAGAGGGTCGAGATCGCGTGCGGCCTGTAGCTTGGCGCCCGGTGGCTCGGCTTGACGGTCAGGTCGATCGCGATGATGCGCTCTGGCTGCAGCATCTTCCCGAAGCGCAGGGGGAGCGCGTCCGTGATCCCACCGTCCATGTAGTGCCGGCCTTTCCACACGAAGGGCTCGAAGACCGCGGGGAGCGCACAGGATCCGTACACCGCGTCCTCCAGCTGGACGTCACGGAAGCCGCGCGCGCCGAAGAAGACGGGCGCGCCTGTCTCCAGGCACACCGCGTTGCAGAAGAAAGGCATCCCGAGCTCACCGAACGTCTCGACCGGGAGCAGCCTGCGCAGGCTCTTCCGGAGGGTCTCTCCGCTGTACATGCTCGGCGCCCTGATTCCCTTGCGGAGGAACTTGGCGAAGTTGAGGCGGAAGTAGTCGTTCTTCGCGAGCCCGGGCAGCTCCTCCTCGATGTACGACACGCTCCTGGAGCCTGCGTACATGGCGCCGATGAGCGCGCCGATGCTGGTCCCCACGATCGCATCCACGTGGATCCCGAGGGTCTCGATCGCGCGCAGGACGCCGATGTGCGCCATCCCGCGCATGGCCCCACCTCCGAGCACGAGAAGGGTTCCCACGGGAGGCAGGTCCTCGAGCGGAGGCCCGTGTCCGTCCTCGAGGCCGGGGACGAGCATCTGCTCCGCCGGCGACAGGGTCGCGGCCGGGGCCTGTTCGCGTTCTCTGGCCTCTCTCATGGTCCTCCCCTGCTCTGTCGGCTGGAAAGGCCCCTTCCTTGACGGGCAAGCGGCGGGCGTGGGGATCCCCCGGGCGAACTCCTCAGAGGGACAGCGGCCCGCGCCCGTCCCCGAGGCTGAAGCCCTTCACCCCCATGCGCTTCATGAGCGCGAGGTGGAGGTCGTTCAGCGGGGTCTCGTGAGCGAAGGACAGCACGCGCCCGCCCTGGATCTTCGTGCGGCGGCCGGCGATGAGCGCCAGAGGGAGGTCGTGGTGGTCGTGGCGGTTGCCCTCCGCGATCCCGCTGCCGTAGAGCAGCATCGTCGAGTCGAGCACGCTGCCACCGCCGGCGTCCTCCAGCTCGGCGAGGCGGCTCACGAGAGACGCCAGGCACTCGGCGTGGAGCAAGTTGATCCGACGGATGGACTCGAGCTTCTCGGGGTCGTTGCCGTGGTGACTGAGGGCGTGATGCGCGCCGCTGACGTCGACCTCGGTGTAGCGCCGGCCGCTCCCCTCGTTCCCGTACATGAGGGTCGCCACCCGTGTGACGTCAGCCCTCAGCGCGAGAGCGAGCACCTCGCCGAGCAGCCGCGACTGTTCGCGGAACGTCTTGGGCGCGCCCCCCGGCCGCGCAGAATCCGGCGCGGAGTCCTCGTGCGCCGCCCCGTCGAAGGAGAGCTGCCGCTCGAGCTCGCGCAGCCCCGTCTCGTACTCGTCGATCCGCGCGCGATCCGCAGTTGAGAGCCGCTTCGACAGATCCTTGGCGTCCCTGGAGATGTGATCCAGCAGGCTGCGTCTTCGCTCGAGCCGCGCGCGGCGCTCGTCCGCCGAGCGCGTTCCATCGCCGCCGCGGAAGAGCCTGTCGAACGCGCGCCGTGGATCGACCTCCTTCGCCGCGGGCGTGGTCGCGGACTCCCAGGAGACGTTGTTCGAATAAGCACAGGCGTAGCCCGAGTCGCACTGGCCCGAGGCGCGGCCCCGCTCCGTACCCAGGACGAGCGAGCGGACCCGCGTGTCCCCACCCACCTCGCGCGCGACGAGCTGGTCGGCGGAGACGCCGAGGGCGACCCGGCCCTCGGACTTGAGGGGCTGGATGCCCGTGAGCCAGACGGCGCTCGCGCGCGCGTGATCACCGGGCCCATCGCCGTTCGGGCGAGAGCGCACCTGAGCGAGACCTCGCAGCATCGTCAGCCGATCGCGGTGCGCCGCGAGGGGGCGCATCAGCGGCGGCAGCTCCTTCAGCACGTGCTCGCCGGCGAGGGGAACCGTCCACCGCCCGCGCTTCTCGGTCGGGAGCGTCGTTCGCCACTGATCGAGCTTCACGCCGTTGGGCACGTAGACGTAGACGAGCCGCTTGGGGGCCTTCGCCGCGCCCGGCGCCGCGCTCGCCATGGCCTCGAGCCAGGGGAGCGCGAGGGCCACGCCGGCGCCACGGAGGACCGTTCGCCGCGGGAGCGGCCGGGACGTGAGACGCGGCCCGCTCCCCGTGAGCTCGCCGATGGAGATGTCGCGGCTGGTGTCAGTCATCGCTTGGGATCCGCAGGAAGGCGTCGGACGAGACGATCGCGAGGAGGGCGTCCTCGAGGGTGGGATGATCTGGTTCGAGGGCCGCGACGACCTCCGCGACCGTCGCACGATCGGCGGGCACCAGGCTTCTCGCAAGACCGTAGACGAGAAGGCGCTCGACGGTGGCCTCGAGGAAGCGCCCCTCGCTCCGGAGAACGTCGGCCAGCTCGGCGGGCCCGTTGAAGGTGCGTCCGTCGGGAAGTTCGCCCGTCGCGTCCACCCCCTCGCGAAGGGCGCCCACTGCGTCGTAGGCCTCGAGGCCGAAGCCGATCGGGTCCATGCGCGCGTGACAGGCCGCGCAGCTGGGGTCCGCGCGGTGGAGCTCGAAGCGCTCACGCAGGCTGAGCTCCTCACCGTCCTCGCCCGTGACCGACCCGTCCTCGGGCAAGCTGTCCACCCCGGGCGGCGGCGGCGGCGGGGCCGCGCCCAGCAGGACGTCGAGGACCCACTTGCCTCGCTTGACCGGAGAGGTCCGCTCGGGCTCGCTCGTCAGGAACAGCACGCTCCCGTGCCCGAGCAGCCCCCGGCGCTCGGTCTCCGACAGGTCCACGCGGCGCCAGCCTCCGTCGACCGGCTCACCGGCGCGCGCGCTGATCCCGTAGTGCTTCGCGAGACGCTCGTCGACGAAGGTCGTGGTTCCATCGACGAGGTCCCACATGCTGCGCCGCTCGCGCAGGGAATCGAGCAGCACCCGCTGGGTCTCCTCGACCATCGAGCGGGCGAGGCGGCCGTCGAAGTCGGGGAAGCGCTTGCGGTCGGCCCGCTTGCCGCGGAGGCCGTCGAGCTGGAGCCACTGACGGCCGAAGCTGGCAGCGAAGCGAGAGGCGCGCGGATCCGCGAGCATCCGGCGCGCGACCGTCGACGCGCCCTCCGGCGTGTCGAGCTCGCCGCTCCGGGCCGTCTCGAGCAGCTCTGCGTCCGGAACCGAGCGCCACAGCATCGACGCGAGACGTGTCGCGCGCTCCACGCCGGTGAGCGCGGCCCCCTCTCTCCTTCGGCCTCTCCCGCCGCGCTCCTCCATGAAGAGGAATCGCGGGGACGCGAGGGCGGCGGTCAGCGCCATGCGCAGGCGCAGCTCCGCCTCGTCGCGCTTGCCCGTGAGCGCGAGCAGCCGCGCCACGTCCCTGCGCGACGCCGTCTCGTCGGGTAGACGCCAAACCGTGGCCGCGAGCTCACCGACTGCGACGCGAAGACCGCGCTCTCCGCGGCCAGCGTCCGCGGCGCGCGCGAGGAGCCCCTCGGAGAACTCCGTCGAAGTCGCCGCTCCGAAGGGCCCTTCGACCTCGATCCAGCGGATCGCGAGGTTGCGGTCCTTGGGCTTGCCCTCGCGCGCCCTCGAGTTGAAGAAGTCGTTGAGGAACTCGACGCCGACGCCGAGATCGCCCCCGCGCTTCGCCTCGATCCGAGCCTCCACGACGACGGCCTCCGCCGGGTCCGACGCTCGCACGTCGAAGACCTCGCTGGACCGGCTACCGCCGAGGACGAGCCGTACGCGGCAGGGCTCGGGCCCTGCTTGCTGTCCCCAGACGGACGCCCTCACGACGTACTCCCCGGCGCTGGGCACGGAGGTGCGTGCGCGCGCGACGCCGCGCGTGAAGAGCCACGCCGCGTCGCGGCGCTTGTCCGCGTTGATGTCACCTGGCCCGTAGCGGACGGTGCGCGGGGGCGACGGCTCGCTGAGAGGAACGGCGCGCTCGGCGATGGCCTCGGCCGCGTCCAGGAACCGGACGAAGTCCACCTCGCTCAGGGTCTGAGCCTCGGCGACGTGATCGAAGCCATGCCCCACGGCGTCCTCGGGCAGGTGAGCCTCGGGGTCGAACTCGACGCCGAAGAGGTCGCGCGCTGCGTGCCGCCATTCCTCCCGCGTGAGGCGACGGAGCGGTACGGGGGGCGCAGGCTCCGCCTCGGGCGCATCGACGCCGAGCGCGCCGCCGAGCCACTCGAGGAACTCGGCCCGTTCGACGTTCGAGGGCGCGGGCGCCGCGGGCGGAGGCATCTCATCGAAGACCACGCGCTCGTGGAGGTACTCCCAGTCGAGCGCGCCGTCCTCTCCGCCGGGAGCGGGAGCGTGCTCCCCGTCGAGGCGGAGGTCTCCCTGCTGCGCCTCGGGACCGTGGCACGCCACGCAGTGCGCGTCGAGGAAGGCGCGCGCTCGCTCGGGCAGGGCGTCGTCCGGTCGGACCGCGCTCGCGGCGGTGGGCCGCTCGGCCCACGCGCCCACGGCCGGCGCCCCCACGAGAGCACACGCGAGCAGCGCTGCGCGCCGGAGCGAAGGGAGGGACCGCATGACCCCATGCTACCCCCCCGCGGCCGATCTCCGATGGGGGTGCGTCAGAGCGACTCGTAGGGTGTGACCTCGTCGAACGAGACCTTCACCTTCATGGAGCCCATCTTGGCCACGAGCACGCGTCTCTCGTGGTCCAGCTTGTGGACGATGACGCGCTGGCGGTAGCGCGGCAGGAACACCAGGGACCCTTTCCCGAGGCTCTGGAGGAAGGCCTCGCGCCGCTCGGTCAGCGAAGCTCCCGTGAGCTCGTCCTCGAGCTGCAAGAGCGTCTCGGTCATGGACGCCGCGGTCTCCTTGGGGAGCTGATCCAGCAGTGAACGCGCGCGCTCCAGCGTCCGCATGGCGTCCCTCATGCGCTCCTCGATGCCCTTCTGCGCCTCGCGTTCGAGCTGCTCGGAGCGCTCCTCGAGGGCCTTGGCACGCTCCTCGACGGCCTGGGTGCGAGCCCGGGCGCGGGCGAGCTCCTCCTCCGCGCCTTTGCGAGTCTCCTCGGCCGCCATGCGCGCGCTCCGCACGTCCCCCATCAACTCATCGAGCTCACCCTCCCGGCGCTCGAGGCGCTCGGCCGCCACTTCACAGACGCGCTCGTCGAGGCCGATCCGCCGCGCGATCACGAGCGCACAGGACTCCCCGGGCGTGCCGAGCATCAGGCGGTATCGCGGCGCGAGGGTCTTGTTGTCGAACTCGGCGCAGGCGTTCTCGGCCCGCGCGTGCCGGTAGGCGAACTCCTTCAGCTTGCCGATGTGGGTCGACACGAGCGTCGGCACGCCCGCCAGGAGCAGCCGCTCGAGCACCGCGGTTCCGAGAGCCCCCCCCTCGTCGGGGTCGGTGCCGCCGCCGAGCTCGTCGAGCAGGACGAGGCTCTCCGGCGTCGCGTCCGCGAGGGCGGCGCGCACGCGCACCAGGTGCGACGCGAACGTGGAGAGGTTCTGACGGATCTCCTGCTCGTCGCCGATGTCCGCGCAGATCCGGTCGTACAGCGGCACCGTCGTGCCGTCGTCCGCGGGGACCGGAAGCCCGGCGCGCGTCATCAATGCGAAGAGGCCGCCCGTCTTCAGCGCGAGGGTCTTGCCCCCCGTGTTCGGACCTGTGATCAGGAGCATGTCGAAGTCGACGCCGAGCCTCAGGTCGACGGGGACCACCTCGTCGAGCTCTCCGACGTCGACCTGCGCGATGAGCAGCGGATGGCGCGCGGCCCGCAGGAGCAGCCCCTCGCTCGCCCCGTCGTCGGCGGGCTGGAGAGCGGGCCGCGCGTCCACCGCGGCCGCGTAGCGCGCGCTCGCCAGCGCCACCTCGAGCTCGCCCACCCGCAGCGCCGCTCCGTCGATCACCGAGCGCTGCTCCAGCAGCTCTCGCGAGAGCTCGATCAGGATGCGCTCGACCTCGCGCCGCTCGTCAGCGCGGGCCTCGGCGAGCCGGTTCCCGAGCTCGACGACCTCCTGGGGCTCGATGAAGATCGACTCCCCCGACTGGGAACGGTCGTGGACGAGACCGCGGACGCGTCCGGCCTGCTTCGCCCGCACCGCGAGCACCGGTCGGCCGGCGCGCCGATGGACTCCTCCATCCGAGAGAGCCGAGCGCACCTCGGGGCGCGCGACGACCTGGCGGAGGATCGAATCGATGCGCGCTCCGACCGAGCTCAGCGTGTCCCGGAGACGCGCGAGCCTCCCCGAGGCCTCGGGGCGCACGCGACCGCGTCCATCGACGACGCGATCGACCCGCTCCAGCAGCGGGAGAGTGTCGGGCGAGGCGGCCATGAGCGCCGCGGTTTCGGGAAGCTCCTCCTCGCGCGCGAGGGCCCAGCGCTTGAGTCGCAGGTTGGCGTCGAGGAAGTCACGTACCGCGGCGATGCGATCCTCGTCGAGACGTCCCTCGATGCCGTCGGGGAACGGATCGGTGACCCCCACCAAGCCGGGCTCGTCCTGGCGCGCGAGGCAACCGGAGAGTTCGCGGCAGCGCGCCAGGGCCGCCCGGGCCTCGTGATCCCCTCGCGGCGAGAGCTCGAGAAGGGCACGACGGCCCAGGGAGGTCGTCGCGTGTGCGGCGACGAGCCCCAGCACCGCGTCGAACTCGAGCACGCCCGCGGCGTAGCGCTCGAGCGCGCGCGTCCTTTCGTTCACCGGATCCGTCACGGGCGCGGGAGCCTACGGGACCCCGACGCGGCCGTGTTGCGTC
>PKCK01000011.1 GCA_002862085.1 Planctomycetota bacterium
TCCGCCGAGGCCCTCCTGACCGACGGCTCGCTCTCCCTCGCGGCGGGTGCGATGGGCGGGACGCGTCCGGGAGCCTTCTTCACCGAGCCGGACGGCCAGCACCTCGCCACCCTGCGCGTCGCCACGGGCGACGATCTGGAGCGTCCCTGGGACGAGCTCCCCGAGGAGGTCCGCCGCGTGGCCCTCGAGGGCGCCGGCGACGAGGTTTTCTCCGTCGTCTGGCGCTTCAAGCGCGGCAAGCGCGAGGGCGAGCACACCTTCGAGGGGACGTGGCCGGGACTGCTCCGGCTCGTGGAGGAGGAGGCCGCGCGCCGTTCCCAGCAGAAGGCCGCCGCCGAGTGGGCGGCGCCGCTGGTCGAGGTCGACTGCGCGGAGTGTGAGGGGTCGGGGATGGCGCCGGCGGCGCGCTCGCGGGCGGTCGGCGGCCTCACCCTGGGCGCCGCGTTCGCGGCCACGGTCTCGGAGCTCCGCGAGGCGCTCGGGAGGATCGAGGGCACCTCGGCGGCGGCCGGCGCGCTCGCGCCGGAGATCGACGCGCGCCTCGCGGACCTCGCCGAGCTGGGGGGCGGCGGGCTGCCCCTCGGCGCCCGCGCGGCGGACCTCGCCCCCGCCGAGCTCCAGCGACTGCGGCTCGCCGCGGTCCTGCGCAGCGGCCTGACCGCGACGACCGTCGTCCTCGACGAGCCCGCCGCCGGGCTCGACCCCGCTGGCGTCGAGGCGCTCCTCGCGAGGCTGGAGCGACTGCGCGTGGAGGGCAACACGATCGTCGCGGTGACCCACCGGCCCGAGCTCGTGGCGCGCGCGGACCACGTCGTGGCCCTGGGCCCGGGCGCCGGGCCCGAGGGCGGCCGCGTCGTCGGCGCGGGGCGCTTGGAGGAGCTCTCTCCCGAGGTGCGCGCGGCCCTCGAGGGGGACGCGGAGGACGCGACGGGATGGCCCCGCGGCGAGGGCGAGGTGCGCGTGGGGGAGGAGGTCCTGCCCCGCTGCGGCGTCCTGCGCTGGTCGGGCCCGCAGGCGAGCCGGCGCCTCCGCGCGCTCTCCGGCGCGGACGTGTCGGGAGCCTTCGAGGAGATCGTCGACCCGACCGGGGCGCTGCGATCGCGGGCCGTCGTCGGCGCGCTCGACGTCATGGGCGCGCTCCAGGGGCTGTTCGCCTCGACGGACACCGACCTGCCGCGCGCGGCGTTCTCCTTCGCCAGCCCCCGGGGTCGCTGCCCCCGCTGCAAGGGCTCGGGAGTGGAGAGCGTCGCCATGGACTTCACCGCCGACCTGGCGCTCCCGTGCGAGGCCTGCGGCGGGACGCGGTACCGGCCCGAGGTGCTCGAGGCGCGCTGGCGCGGGCTGAGCGTGGCGCACGTGCTCGGGAGTCCGCTCGCGGCCCTCGATGGCCTGGAGGGCCAGCTGGCGAAGGCGCGGGACGCAGCCGTGGCCGTGGGGCTCGGCCACCTGGCGCTCGGCCGGCCGACGCGGACGCTGTCCGGCGGGGAGCGCCAGCGCCTCGCGCTGGCCGCCGGCGCGGTCCGCGCGCGCGGGCCCGCCCTCTTCCTCCTCGAAGGACCCGAGCGCGGGCTGTCGGCCGCCGACCTGCCGCTCCTCACGGGCGCCATGGCGCGGCTCGCCGCGGAGGGTCACACCCTCGTCGTCGCGAGCGAGGACGAACGGCTCGGGCCGCTCTGAGTCAGGGGCTCCGGCGCGCGCTCGCGCCGCCGCGTCACAGCTCGACCGTGCCGAAGCGCTCGACGCCGATGCGCGCGCACACCTCGCGCACCCAGGGCGACGTGTACTCGCGATAGGCCTCGACGTTGTGAGGGCCGACGCAGTGCTCCGCGCTGTAGCTGCCGCCGAATCCCGTGACGCAGACGTCGTAGGCGATGCGCTGGAGCTCTCCCTTGCGTCCCTCCGGGGCTGACGCCGGGTCCCACACCAGGTTGAGGTGCGAGCCTCCATCGCCCCAGTGGCCGAAGTCCGCCACGCGCGCGTCGGGCGCGACCTCGGCGACGCGCCGCGCGACCTCCGCGGTGAACTCCGCCATCCGGGACCGCGGGACCGACACGTCCAGGCCGAGGACCTGGCCCTCCTCGCGGAGGCTCTCGGAGATCTGATGGCGCACGTGCCAGAAGTCCGCGACGTCGCCCACGACCACGTCGCGGATTCCCGGATCGTCGCCTTCCATGAACTCCACGAGCGCCTCGCCGAGGAGCTCCTCCAGATCCAGGGTCTCCGCCGGGATCGACGAGGACAGCTCGACCAGCACCGCGTAGGCGGGGGGGCCGCCGGGGAACGGGCTGCGCTCCATCGTTCCGTGACGCAGGACCGCGTTCACGGCCTCGGCGGACATCGCCTCGTAGGCCGTGAGGAACTCGCCGAGGCGCGGCTCGAGGGCCTCGAAGAGCCGGACGACGGCGTCGCCGCTCTCGGCCTCGACGAGCGCTCCTGCCCGCTGCCGGGGGAGGGGCCAGGTGCGCAGGACCGCTCCGGTGACGATGCCGAACGCCCCCGACGTGCCCACGAAGAGCTGCTTGGCGTCGAGGCCGGTGTTGTTCTTCCGCAGGCCGCGGAGGTCGCTCCAGGTGGAGCCGTCGGGCAGGACCACGCGCAGCCCGAGGAGATTCGCGCGCACGTCGCCGTAGCGCACGAGCCGCGAGCCGCCCGTGTTGGTCGCCACCATCCCCCCGATCTGGGGATCGGCGCCCAGGTCGATCGGGAAGGTCCGGCCGCGCTCCTTCAGGGCCTCGTTCAGGGCGGAGAGCAGGACGCCGCCCTCGACCTCGACCGAGCCGTTCGCGTCGTCGATGTTCGTGATCCGCGAGAGCCGCTCGAGGGAGAGCACGACCATCTGCCCGGAGCCGTCGGGAGTGGACGCGCCGACGAGGCCCGTGTTGGCGCCGGCCGGCTGCACGCGCGCGCCGTGCTCGTTGCAGAGCCGGACGCACGCGGCGACCTCCTCGTGCGTGCGCGGCCGCGCCACCACGCGCGCGCTTCCCTCGCCGTAGCGCCAGCCCTTCTCGTAGCGAGCGAGGTCGTGGGCGTCGGTGACGAGAGCGTCCTCGCCGAGGGCCGCCGCGAGGGCGTCGTGCAGTGCGTCGGTCATCTCTTCGCGTCAGGCGGCGCGTGCTGAACTCTTCGAACGAGTCCGGCACCTCACGCACGATCATGTGCCCTTTCGCGGAGCGCCACAACCGCTGCGTGGAGGGCTGCATGCATGACGCTCTCATGAGTCGAGAGCTCGACGGCGGCCTCCATCGAACGGCCGAGCCGCTCCCGCTCCTCGGCCACCATCCACGCCATCTCGACGCTCTCGGTGGGCAGGGTCTCCTCGTCCGTGAGGGCTCTGGCCGCGTGATGGCGGCTGAAGGTCGCAACGAGCTCGGTGAAGAGGCTCGCAGCCTCCTCGAGCGGAAGCCGGCGGGCGCTGCCTCCCCTGCAGCTCCCCTCGCCCGGACAGATCCAGGTTCCGCGTCGACGCGGAGGAGCGAGGCCCGTTCAATCCGCGCCATGCCGGGTCAGGACGAGCTCCCCTCCATCACCGCGCTGACCGCCTTCGACGCGGCGCTGCGGCACCTGAGCCTCACGGGCGCCGCGAAGGAGCTCGGCGTGACCCCGGGGGCTTCTTCGCGGCAGGTCGGGGCCCTCGAGGAGCTTCGCGGCGGTGTCTGAACCCTCCGATCTCGAGAGGCTCCTCTCGCGGGCGCGCGACGCGGCGGTCGAGTACCTCGGCTCGATCGGCGAGCGCGGGATCGGCGCCAGGACGGGCCGCGACGGGGCCGGGCGCGAGGCCGCGCTCCCCGAGGAGGGCGTCGGAGGCGCCGCGGCCTTCGAGGAGCTCCTCGCCCGGGCCGAGGCGCGCGCCGTGGCGTCCACGGGGCCCCGCTACTTCCACTACGTCGTCGGCGGTGCGACTCCGGAGGCACTCGCGGCCGACTGGTTCACCTCGGCCCTCGACCAGGTCGCGTCGTCCGCGGCCGGATCGCCCCTGGCGGTCGACCTCGAGGTCCTCTGCGCGCGCTGGCTCTGCGAGCTCTTCGAGCTGCCCGCCGACGAGCTCACGGGGGTCTTCGTCACGGGGGCGACCGCCGCGAACACCGTGGGGCTCGGAGCCGCCCGCCAGCGGGTCCTCGCCAGGGTGGGCCATGACGCGGCGGAGCGAGGTCTCGCGGGCGCGCCGGAGGTTCGCGTGCTCACGGGCGGCTTCGTCCACGCGAGCGTGGTCAAGGCGTGCGCGGTCCTCGGGCTCGGTCGCGCGTCGATCGAGCGCTTCGCCGCGGACAACCGAGGGACCCTCGACGAGGCGGCGCTGGCGCGCAGGCTGGAGGGGCTCGGCGGCGCTCCGGTCATCCTCGTGGGCACCGCCGGGGAGGTGAACAGCGGTCGGTCCGATCCGCTGGATCGTCTCGCCGAGCTCGCCGCACGGCACGGAGCATGGCTGCACGTGGACGCGGCCTTCGGCGCCTTCGCACGGGTGACGCCGCGCGCCTCGGACCTGGTGCGGGGGATCGAGCGCGCCGACTCGATCGCCGCGGACGCTCACAAGTGGCTCAACGTCCCCTACGACTGCGGCTTCGCGCTCCTGCGCGACCGCGACGCGGCAGCCAGGACCTTCAGGCTCAGCGCGCCGTACCTGCCCCCCGCCGTGGCCGGCGAGCCGCGCGACCTCGTGCCGGCGAACCTCTCTCCCGAGAGCAGTCGCCGCGCGCGGGCGCTGCCGGTGTTCGCGACGCTGCTCGCCCGCGGCCGCGCCGGCATCCGCGCGATGGTCGAGCGGCACCTCGACCTCGCCGCCCTCCTCGCCGACGAGGTTCGCGCGGCCGAGGACCTCGAGCTCGTGGACGACCCGGTGCTCAACGTCGTGCCCTTCCGGTTCGCGCCGGAGGGCGTGAGACGACGGGATCTCGACGAGCTCAACGAGCGGCTCGGGCGAGCGGTGCTCGAAGACGGCCGCGTCGCGGTGGGGCTCACGCGCCATCGCAGCGTCGTGTGCCTGCGACCGGCGATCGCGAACTGGCGCACGGGGGAGGACGACGTGCGACTCGTCGTCGAGGTCGTCCGCGAGCTCGGCGCGCGGCTGCTCGGATGACGCTGCGACACATCGCGCGCTCCGGCGAAGTCGCCGCTGCGGGATAGACTCGTGTCGTACATGGACCCGCTCCGCCACATCGTCGACGCGAAGATCAAGGAGGCCCAGGAGGACGGCGTCTTCGACGACCTCCCGGGCAAGGGCAAGCCCCTCGAGTTCACCGACGACTCGCGCGTGCCGGCGGAGCTGCGCGGCGCGTACTCGGTCCTGCGCACGGCGGGGATGCTGCCCGAGGAGATGGAGCTGAAGAAGTCCATCGTGACCCTGCGTGAGCTGATCGAGCACGCCACCGACGGGGACGAGCGCGCGCGCATGGAGAGCGAGCTCGAGTCCGTCTCCACGCGCTTCGACCTCCTCATGGAGCGCCGCCGCGGCCGCGGTCTGAACCTCGGCCGCTACCGCAGCGCTGCCATGGGGCGCTTCATGCGCTGACCGACCGAGCCCCGGAGCCCGGGCAGCCGGAGCGCTCGCGTCAGCCGGGCGAGGGGCGCGCGGTCGTGGCGGCGGGGTCAGCGAGCGTCGCCCGCAGCGTCTGCTCCAGGTGCGCGCGCATGGCCGCGGCGCGAGCGGGATCCTCCGCGCGCAGGATCGCGGCCGGGTGGAAGGTCACGAGGGTCGCGTCCGCGTAGCGGCTCGTCCTCGCCTCCGGCGCCGCGCCCGGGTCCGGCATGCGAAAGGTCGGCCCGAAGACCGCGCGCGCGGCCGTGGCGCCGAGGCAGACGAGCGCGCGCGGGGCGACGGCGGCCAGCTCCGCGTCGAGCCAGGGCTGGCAGCGCGTCACGTGCTCGATGGTGGGCCGCTTGTGAAGCCGGCGCTTCCCGCGCGGGGCCGGCTCGTGGCGGAAGTGCTTGACCGCGTTGGTCACGTAGAGCGCCTCGCGGCGGATCCCAGCAACCTCGAGCGCAGCGTCGAGCACCTCGCCCGCCGGGCCGATGAAGGGGCGGCCCGCGCGCTCCTCCGTATCGCCCGGCTGCTCGCCGAGCAGGACCGTCGAGGCGTCCTGCGGCCCCTCACCGGCGACGGCGCGCGTCCCGTTGCGATGGAGCTCGCATCCCTCGCAGCCAGGGAGCGTCTCGCGCAGCTCGTCCAGCGGCGCGCCGAAGGGGACGAAGGGCGCGGCGGAGTCCGCGACCGCGCGCGAGTTCCGCGCCATCTCCTCGAGGCGCCGCGGCACATCCGCGAGCAGCTCCGGGATCTGCTTCGTCTCCGGCAGCGTGTCCCAGAACTTCCGCGGCATCTCCGCGACCATCGCGCTGATCTTCACGCGTGCCGGATTGAAGATCGATGCGTAGTAGGTGCACCACAGCTCCTCCAGCTCGTCGTGATCGGGCGCGGCGTCCCGCGGCGCTCCTTCCGTGAAGCGCACCTCGCGTCCGTCCCAGTGAGCGCAGCGGTCGGGGGTCAGGATCGACCAGTCCATGCTCGGGAAGCGCCCGCGGAAGAAGGACGCCTCGCGCTCCACGATCAGATGGGACGGGCGGTACCACGCGATGAAGCGCTCGCCGCCGCGGGCGCCCGGATCCTCGATCCGCCGGAAGCGGACGAACGCGTGCATCTTGTGGGCGTCGCGGCCGATGGCCTTCCGCATGCGCTGGAGGACAGCCACGTCCGCGTCGAGGGGATCGGCCATGAGGCCCCGATCCCCGCGCGCGATGCGCCAGGCGACGACGTACAGCGCGCGCCAGACCGACTCGTCGCGGTAGCAGGAGATCGTCGGGAGCGCGTCCACGTAGGCCCGCGGCAGCTCGAGGGCCGGGCTCCGGACCGCCGCGGTCCTGTCGGGCAGCGGGGAGGGAGCGTCGGTGGCTCCGAAGAGCCCTGGCTCCGCGCCCTCCGCGCGGGGACTCCGGAGCGGATCGCGCCACCTGATGCCCTCGGGAGGGACTCCCTCGCCGATGAGCGCGCGCGCGTGGGCGCGGAACGCGTCGAGCGTCCCGTCGAGCACGACCGTGCGCGTCATCAGACCTGCCCGGTCTTCGCCGAGCCGTTCGCCTCGAAGAGGAGCAGCTGTCGATCCTTCGTGCGGACCTTCTCGCGCAGGTCTTCGAGGTCGAGGTCGCGGACTGCGCCGTCCCAGGAGTCCGCGCACACGATGAACGGCAGCACGCGCTTGAGGGGCGCCCTGAGCTGCTTGAGGTCGGCCTCGCGCAGGCGACGGCGCCGCCGCGCGCCGAGGATGCGCCCCACCGACCGCGTCCCCAGGCCCGGCACGCGCAGGAGTGCCTCCTTCGGGGCGGTGTTGACGTCGACCGGGAAGAAGTCGCGGTGGGCGAGGGCCCAGGCCATCTTCGGATCGACCTCGAGGTCGAGGTTGCCGTCGCCGCGGGTGACGACCTCGTCGATGCGGAAGCCGTAGAAGCGAAGCAGCCAGTCCGCCTGGTAGAGGCGGTGCTCGCGGACGAGCGAGGGCTGCGCCGTGGGGAGGTCCTGGTGCGCCCGCGGGATCGGGCTGTAGGCGGTGTAGTACACGCGTCGCAGGCCGTGGGTCCCGTAGAGGCGGTCGGCCGTCTCGAGGACGGATCGGTCGGGCGATGGCGTGGCGCCGACGATCATCTGGGTGCTCTGCCCCGCGGGGGCGAAGCGGCGCCGGCCGCGTCTCGCGCCCGCGGTCCCCCCGGGCGTGCTCGCGCGCCGACGCCCGCGGCCCTTGGCCTCGTCGATCCCCTCCTTGAGGAAGGCCATGGCCGACTCCGCCTCGTCGATCGACTTCTCCGGGGCCAGACGGTCGAGGTCGGCCTGCACGGGGAGCTCGACGTTCGCGCTCACCCGATCCGCGTACTGCCCGGCCTTCGTCAGCGCCTCCTCGGACGCGCCGACGACGCCCTTCAGATGGATGTAGCCGTGGAACCCCTCCTCCTCGCGCAGCCGCCGCGCGACCTCCGCGAGCAGGTCCATCGTCCGGTCGGAGTCCATGACCACGCCCGAGGAGAGGAAGAGCCCCTCGATGTAGTTGCGGCGATAGAACTCGATCGTGAGCCGCACCACCTCCTCGACGGTGAAGCCCGCGCGCGGCACGTCGTTGCTGACGCGGTTGACGCAGTAGCGGCAGTCGTAGATGCAGCGGTTCGTCAGCAGGATCTTCAGCAGCGACACGCACCGGCCGTCCGGCGTGTAGCTGTGGCAGATGCCCATCCCCGTCGCGTTCCCCAGGCCCTTCCCCCCGTTGGAGCGCTTGGCCCCGCTCGAGGCGCAGGAGGCGTCGTACTTGGCCGCGTCGGCGAGGATCCGGAGCTTGTCAGCGGTGTCCATGGCCATGGAATCCACCCTAACAGGATGCGAACGATCGCGCGCGAGACACCCTGCCGCGGGGGCCAGGACCACGGAGCGACCCGGAGCGTTCCCCGGCACCGGACCGCACGCGGCGCTCCTCGCGCGGCTCCAGGACGCGCTGCAGCCGTGGCCGCGGCGAGGGGATCCCGCCCGGCCGGGTGCCTCTCAGCTCCTCTCGTTCGCCTTCGCGAAGGGGAAGATCTCCGGGCGCGCGACCTCGAGGTAGTCGTCGAGGGACATCACGACGGAGCGCGTGAGGGAGCCCGCGTTGAAGGCGATCCGGTCGCTTCGTAGGAAGCCCTCGTCGAGGCAGTTGGGCAGGTCGAGGATCGGCGGGCCGAAGGGGGGGACGCATCCGGGGACCAGACCGGTGAGGTCCATGAGCTCCTCGCGCGTGGCGAAGCGCGCGCGCTTCTCACCGAAGTGACGGCGCACGGCGTTCGAACCGAGCTGGAGGCCCGCGCTCAGGACACACACGCGGAAGGTGTCGCCGACCTTGAGCACGATGGACTTGCCGCCGACGTCGATGCTCTCGCCGCGGGCCGCTGCCGACTCCTCGCTGGTGCGCGTCGGGCCGTGCGTCACGAAGCGGTGAGGGATCGAGCGCTCCTGGAGGAGCTCGAGGATGCGCGCGGTCACCGGCGTGGGTTCGCAGCAGCGGATGAAGTCGGGGTCGTCCATCGCGCGTACATGGTGTCAGGCGGGCGGCGCGGGAGGAACCGCTCCAGACCCGTGATGATCGGGGGATCTTCCCTGGTGGAGCGAACGCTCTCGCGGTGCCCGCGCGACCGAACCCGTGCGACGCCCGCCAGGGGATCAGGTCCATTCGCCCTGGACGAAGCCGCGGCCGTCGCGGGGTTCGCGGTAGGCCCAGAGGGTCCGGCCACAGGCCGTCTCGAGACGGAAGTAGTCGCGCAGGGTGTGCTCGCCGTCCTCCCACCAGGGGCGGGCGATGCGCTCGGGGCCGCGGGCGTGGCGGACGCGGTAGGCGATGCCGCGCCAGCGCAGCCGGCGAGGCGCGCCGCGCTCGTCGAGGGCGTCGAGCACCGCGGGCTCGGGCGGGTCGAAAAGGCGCGAAGGGCGGGGAGGGAGGGGCGCGGCGGGTGAGGCCTCGGGGGCGCGTCGTGCAGAGCCCTCGCCGGGACGCTCCCAGCCGTAGGCGCGCTCGGGGAGGTGGCTCTGACGCGGAGCGGGCGTCAGCACGCGCTCCTCGCCGAGCCGCGCGCGCAGGACGTCCACGAGCTCCCCCATGTCCCGGTCGAGGCCCCCGCCGTCCTCGTCCTCCGCGCCCCACGCGCCGACCTGGCGCGAGGGCAGACGCCCCGTGCGCACCGCGGACACGCGCACCCGCTCGATGCCGAAGCCCAGGTGCGCGCCGGCGACCTTCGGCTCGAGCATGGTCCACAGGTGCCGGCCGCTCGCGCTGGGGCGCGCGAGGGTCAGTGGGATCGAGCGCGGGGGGAGGTCCGAGGGCTCGAGCACGAGCACCAGCTCGAGGGCGCCGCGCCGCGCGCGCAGGAGCTCGGCGGCGAGCTCGCCCACGAGGGACTCCGCCGTCTCGAGGATGCCCTCGAGGGCCTTCACCGGCCCCTCGAAGGTGCGCTCCCGCTGGGGCGGTGTCTCGTGGACGAGGGGCGTGACCGCCTCGAAGGCGCGCCCCAGCGCCTGGTCCAGGCGAAGGCCCACGTCGCCGCCGAAGCGCGCCGCGACCCGCGCGCGATCGAGGCGCACGAGCTCTCCGACGGACCGCACGCCGAGCTCCGCGAGGCCCTCGGCCGTGGCCGGTTCGAGGCGCAGGGACTCGACGGGGAGCGGCGCGAGGACGGCCTCCTCGTCGCCGGTCTCGACGAGCTGGCGGGGCGTTCGCCCGAAGTGCGAGAGGGCCCAGGCCGCGCCGACGGTGTCGGCCACGGCGAGGCGCGCGCCCAGGCCGAAGCGGTGCATGGCGCGCAGCAGCGCGCGGCACACGTCCTCCTCGTCGCCCAGGAGGCGGCCGGTGCCGGCCACGTCCATGAACAGGCCGTCGGGTGGGTCGAGCGCGACCACCGGCGAGACCTTCGCCATGCACCATGCGCCGAGGGCGTGCAGGGCGCGGCCGTCACGCGCGGGCTGGAGCTCCTCGACCCACGGGTCTCCGTGGCGCGCGCGCACCCGCGGGTCGATCAGGGCCTGGGCTTCGCCGAGGGTCAGGCCGACCCGGATGCCGCGCCGGGCCGCCTCGCTGCAACGCTGGACGACGAGAGTCCGTCCGCGGTCCTCGTGGGTCAGCAGGAGGCAGGAGGTCGGGAGCGCGCCGGGGCGTCGGCCGGCGCGGGCGCGCCGCCGCTGGGCGAGGTCGATGGAGAGGTGGGGGACGTGGAGGGAGAGGACGCGCCGCATGGGCTCCGCTCGTCGGTGATGGCTCGCGCCGGTTCGTTCCCTCCTCGCTGGACCTCGTCTTCCCTCTCGGTCCCCGGGGGTTGGCTCGCAGGATCGGCCCCGCGGGCGGCGGCCCGCACGAGGCGGTGCACCTCCTCGAGCGCGGGACGCGAGCGGTGGCGCGGATGTGCGTCCGCGTCCGCCGGTTCCGCGCCGGTCAGGGTCTGGGCGCCCTTGGCGCGCAGGAGTTCGAGGCGCCAGCGCACGCCGCGGGCCGGCTCGGCGCCGTCCTCGCCGCACGCAGCGCCCGTCCGCTCGATCCACCAGCGCGTGGTGGCGGCCGAGATCTCGCCGCGCTCCGCCGGGGGGCGCGTCAGCAGGACGAGTGCGTTCGAGCGCGCGGCCACGAGCTGGAGCCTGCGGCTGGCGGCCATGTCGAGGCCGCTCCCGTCCGCGACCACGGCGGTGACGCTCGGACAGCGCAGGGCCGTGTCGATCGCCCACAGCTTGCGGCCGAGGTCGGCTGCGCCGCGGCCCTTCGCGCGGCCGCGGTGCTTTCGCCGTGCCGGCCGTGCCTCGTCGCGCCCTTCGACGTCGACGAAGAGCGAGCCGGCGAAGAGCTCGCCGTCCCCGGCGCTGAATCGCTCGGCGCGCTCGTGCAGGGTCAGCTCGAGTTCGAGGCCGTGTCCTCCGTCGGGCCCGCGCCGATCCGCCGGCCGCAGGACCTCGAGCACGCCGCACCCGCCCGCCAGCACGCGCGGATAGGGCCACACCGCGCGCCCCACCCAGACCACCGAGCGCCCGACCCCGCGAGCCGCCGCGTCCGCGACGGCGCAGCCCGCGAGATGGGCGAGGAGGAGCACCGGCGGCGACCAGGGCGCGCCCTTCGGCGGTCCGGCGTCGCCGCGGGCTTCTGCCGTTCCGATCCACTCGTGGACGCCGCCTCGCACGAGCCCGCAGCCCTCCGCGTCGGCTCTCAGGGCTCCGTCGAGTCCGGGCCAGCCGGTCCCCACGGCGCGCCCGACTCGTCCGAAGGTGCCGGACGAGCAGGAGGACGAGGGAGCCAGCGCGGGGAGCATGGTCCGATGGTAGGCTTTTGTTAGGTTTTCGGGTAGGCCTCTTCCGGACTCCCTCCGCGGCGCGCCTCCGCCCCGGGCTCACCTCCTTCGGCGAGACGACCGCGCCCTCGACCCCGCCATGCGCGGCGCGCCCTCAGCCCCGCGGCCGGCTCGAGATGCGGTAAGTCTCCCGCATCGGGCGCAGCAGCAGGAGCACTCCGAGCCCGGCGAACAGGAGCGCGGGCCCGATCACCATCTGCAGGATCGTCGCCGTCGTCTCGGCCGCTCGCGGGTGGTCGGGGTCGATGATGGCGAAGAGGCCGCCGTAGATACGGACCATGTCCACGAGCCCCGACACGGCGCCGGCGAAGGTCGCCCACCAGCCCCACGTCCGACGCGCGAGGAGCCCCGCGGCGCCGAGCACGAGGCAGCCTCCGGCGATGTGGTTGAGCAGGAAGAACCTGGCCTCCGAGGTCCCGACCACGAAGGCGCCGAAGGTCTCGAAGACGTCGCGGACGCTCGTGCGGATCGCGAGGTGGGAGACGAGCGCGGTCACGGCGGCGAGGCCGGCGCAGGCCTTCGCCAACGGGGTCAGTTCGATGCGTCGCGCGGCCGCGAGGCGCTCCGAATGATAAGAGTGGCTAGGGACCATGTGAGGATTCGAGGCGACTCAGCGCTTTGACGTCAGCTTGAGGAGAGCCTCATTCCAGAACAAGCAGCGTGGGGATCATCCGCACCGTTCCGCAGCGACGCCGGCCCGTCGTCGCCGGCGCTGCCTCACACCGCACACTTCCATGATCCGACACCGCATCCTCCCCTTCGTCGCGCTCGCTGGCCCGTTCGCCTCGCCGTGCCTCGCGCTCCAGGGCCAGTCGTCCCAGCACTTCCAGCGCATCGCCACGTTCCCTGTCTACCTGAACACCGACGTCGACGACGAGACGGTCGCCGAGATCGTCGCCGCGACGCCGGACGGGAACACGCTGGTCTACACGGACAGCGAGACCGAGAAGCTCGGCTTCGTCGACATCACCGACCCGTCGAACCCTCAGCCGGCCGGGGCCGTCGACCTCCCCGGTGAGCCCACCGCCGTCTCCGTGCGTGGGAACTTCGCCCTCGTCGGCGTCAACACCAGCGCGGACTTCATCGACACCTCCGGCGAGCTGGTCGTCATCGACATCCAGGCCCGCACGATCGTCCGCTCGCTGGATCTCGGCGGCCAGCCGGACTCCGTGGCGGTCAGCCCGGACGGCCAGTACGCCGCCGTCGCGATCGAGAACGAGCGTGACGAGGATCTCGGCGACGGCGAGCCGCCGCAGCTCCCGGCCGGCTTCCTGGTCATCGTCGACCTGATCGGCGACGACACCGCCGACTGGGGCACCCGGAACGTCGACCTGACCGGCATCGCGTCGCTCTTCCCGGACGATCCCGAGCCCGAGTTCGTCGACATCAACCGCTTCAACCTGTGCGCGGTCACGCTCCAGGAGAACAACCACATCGTCATCGTCAGCCTCGCGCTCGGCCGGGTGCTGACCTCCTTCTCCGCCGGCACGGTCGACCTCACCGACGTCGACGTGGTCGAGGAAGGCGTGATCGATCAGACCGCGAGCCTCGACGCGGTCCCGCGCGAGCCGGACGCCATCGCCTGGGTGGGCAACTTCGCCCTCGCGACCGCTGACGAAGGTGACCTCTTCGGCGGCAGCCGCGGCTTCACGAACTGGACCGTCTTCGGCTCGACGATCCACGAGCCGGGGAGCTCCCTCGAGCACGGCACGGCGCGCGCTGGCCACTACCCCGAGGAGCGCAGCGCGAACAAGGGCAACGAGCCCGAAGGCGTCGAGTACGGCGAGTACGGATCCGGCGACCGCTTCCTCTTCGTCGGTTCGGAGCGCTCGAACCTCGTCTTCGTCTACCGCCTCCTCGGCGGCGGCCTCCTCGGCGCGTCCGAGCCGATCCTCGAGCAGGTCCTGCCGACCGGCGTCGGCCCCGAGGGGCTCCTCGCGATCCCCGACCGCGACCTCTTCGTCGTCGCCTGCGAGAAGGACGATCGCGGTGACAAGTTCCGTTCGTCGATCATGATCTACAGCCGCAACGGCCAGGGTGACTACCCGTCGATCTCCTCGGTCGATCGTGACGGCACATCCGAGATCCCGATCCCGTGGGGCGCCCTGAGCGCCCTCGCCGCCGACCCCGCGGACGACACCCGGATCTACACGGCCCACGACAGCTTCTACGGCCGGAATCGCATCCTCGAGCTCGACACCGACGCGGCCGGCCCCGGGGTCGACGCGACCATCGTCCGGGAGATGACCATCGAGGACACCTCGGGCCTCCTCCGATTCGGTCTGGAGCGCCAGGCGGCGGTCCTGCCGGGCACCGACGACTTCGACATCGACGCGCTCGTCAACGCCGACGGGACCGTCAACGTCGACATCGAGGGGCTCGCGATCGCCGAGGACGGCGTCTCGCTCTGGGCGGCGACCGAGGGTCGCGGAAACCTCGTCGGCGGCGTCAGTGATCCCGCTGACCGTCCGTTCGAGAGCCCGAACTTCCTGCTCCGGCTGACCCCGAGCGGCGCCACCTCGAACCTCTCGATCACCTCGGTGATCGGCCTCCCGCCGTCCGTCACCCGGAACCAGCTCCGCTTCGGCTTCGAAGGCGTCACGATCGATCCGGTCACGGGTGACATCTACGTCTGCTTCCAGCGCTCCTGGCAGGCCAGCGGCGACGCGGCCGACCGCGCGCGCATCGGCAAGTTCAGCGCCTCGACGCGCGACTGGACCTTCGCCTACTACCCGCTCGACGCGCCCACCTCCCCGAACGGCGGCTGGGTCGGCCTCTCCGAGATCACCCGCCTCGACGACGGGCGCCTCGCGGTCCTCGAGCGCGACAACCAGGGCGGCCCCGACGCCTCGATCAAGCGGATCTACACCGTCGACCCGAGCGCGGTGACCTTCGTCAAGGACGGTTCGGGCCCGATCCCGGATCTCGCGAAGACCCTCGCCGTCGACCTGATGGCCGCGGGCGCGTTCGATCGCTTCAACGGCCTCACCTTCGAGAAGCTCGAAGGCATGACCGTCCTGTCGAACGGGGACGTCGTCCTCGTGAACGACAACGACGGCGTCGACGACAACAGCGGCGAGACTCGACTCTTCACGATCCCGGCGATCTTCTGATCCACGATCGGTGCCGGGTGCCGCGCGCTGCGCGGAGGTCGGTACAAACAGTCTTGCCCGTTTATGGAGGCCCGTTCGCGCAGCGAACGGGCCTCGATTCATTGGTACCTCTCACGGCCATGGTGCGTGATGAACTCGCACTCCGGCGTTCCGGTGCACGGGCCCACCGTGGCCGCCGCACGCGGCAGCGGTGCGGTGGCCGCTCGGGCTGGTCGCCGTCCGAGAATCGCCGAAGACCTGGATCCAGCCCGGAATCCGCCCCCGCGCGCGGCCTGCGCTTGCGCCCCCACGCTCCATCGGGATCCTTGTGCCCTCGATGCGGAGCCGGAGCAAACGAGAGCGCTGGGCGGAGAACGCCGAGCTGGAGTGCGTGCACGAGCCGGACCTCTCGGAGGTCGCGGCCGGGCGGGCCTACCTGCGTGGGCGCTGGGCGGCGGTTCATTTCGGCGACGAGGCGCCTCTCACGCTCGAGCTCGGCTGCGGTCAGGGGCTGTTCGCCGTCGACCTCGCGCGGCGCTTCCCGGATCGCAGTTACGTCGGCGTGGACGTGAAGGGCCATCGCTTCTGGCGCGGAGCGCGGCTCGCGACCGACGAGGGCGTGCGCAACGCCGCTTTCCTGCGCGCGCGGATTCAGTGGCTCGATCGTTTCTTCGGACCCGGCGAGGTCTCGGAGATCTGGGTCACGTTCTCGGACCCCCAGCTCGCCGACAAGCGCGGGACCAAGCGCCTCGTGTCGCCCTTCTACCTGCGCCTCTACCAGCACGTCCTCGCGATGGGGGGCGTCGTGCGCGTGAAGACCGACAGCCCCGAGTTCGCCGGGCACGCGCTCGAGGCCGCGCGCGAGGCGGGCATGGAGGTCGTCGACCACTCGGGCAACGTGCACGGCGAGCCCGAGGGGCGCTTCGACGCCGAGCTGACGCGCTCCCTCGCGTTCATCACCGCCTTCGAGGAGCGCTGGATCAAGGAGGGCCGGCGCATCCACTACGTGGAGCTGCGCAAGGTGGTGGAGGTCGCGCCAGCGGACCTGGCCGAGGCCCAGCGCATGCTCCAGGGCCCGACGGAACGCGTCTCTCCCCGCGTCCCCGGGGGCCTGCCGGCATCGGCGGACTGAGCGCTCGACAGCGAGGTGCCAGCTGCCCTCAGCGGCGGCGCTTCTGCTTCTTCGACGCGGCGCGGTTCAGCTCGAGGACGGCCTCGCCGAACGCCTCGCCGACGCCGAGCATGGTGCGCGGGCTCCCCAGGTAGTGGTAGGGGCGGTCGGAGCCCACGCGGTTCCACTCCTCGAGGTTCTCCTTCCAGCCGCGGTCGAAGACCTCCTGAGCCTCCGTGTCCCAGTGGGCGTCGGTGCGCACGACGGCGACGTTCCCCTCGAACTCCGGCAGCGACGCGGGTGCGATCTGGGCCTCCTTGAAGCGCAGGTGCTTGGGGTGGCTCGCCGCCTCGCCGCCGACGCCGAACTGGCCGATCACGAAGGGCAGCTCCGGCGCTTCGAGGTGCTCGCGCACGTCGCGGATGAAATGGGCCATGTTCTCGGCGTACTCGGCCGTCGCCCTGGCGTCGATCATGTCGTTCCAGCCCTGGAACCAGACGAAGCCGCGCAGCTCCAGCTCGCGCCTCTTGCCCGGGAACAGCGCCTTCGAATCGTCGAGGGTCGCGCGGATCTCCTCGAGCATCGACCGATAGGTCGCGCCGAAGGAAGCGACCACTTCTTCGCGGGTCGTCTCCGGCCGGCGTTTCCGCTGCCGCTCGAGCAGCTCGTCGATGACCTCGTCCTCCGGGAGGCCCGCGCCCGGACTGCGGAAGTCGCGCCAGAGGCTGCGTCCGCCCCAGGCGGTCTTGATGATGAGGACGGGCTCGTCGTGGTGATCGCCCACGACCTGGCCGAATCCGAGCTCCGGTCCGATGCGGTCAGGGCTGCCGAAACCCACGGTCAGCGGGCCGCGGCGGTTCAGGAAGTCGATGACCACGTCGTCACGTACGAGCCATTCGTCGCCGTCACGCAGGTGCGCGTAGCGCGCGGCCGTGGCCTCGTCGAGGAGCTGGCGCTCCATGACCTCGACCCGCGCCTTGCCCTCCATGTTGGACTGGCCGGCGAGCACGTAGACGGGGATCGGGTCGGCCGTCGGCGCCGGCGCGATCATCGAGAGGGAGAGCAGCAGAGCGGTCTGGATCATGGCGCCAGGTTCAGAAGAGGGTGTCCGGGGTCAGGAGGTCGGGCCCCTCGTTGCGCACGTTGCCCACGCGCTGGCTGACCCGGTGGTGTTCGAGGGTGCCCGCCGGGGCGGGCCGGAGGAGCGCCGCGACGGCGTCCATGTCGTCGTGCTCGACGTCGAGCCAGCGGTCGTGATCCTCGCGGTTCAGCAGGCAGGGCATGCGGTCGTGCAGCCCCTCCATGTCCTCGTTCGCGGAGGTGGTGAGGACCGTGAAGGTCGTGCGCGGCGCCTCGGTCGCGTTCCCGCGCCAGCTCTCGAAGAGCCCCGCCATCACCAGCGGCGCGCCGTCGATCCGCTGGATCTTGAAGGGCGTCTTCTCCTTGCCGTCCTTGCGCCATTCGTAGAACCAGCTCGCCGGTACGAGGCAGCGTCGCTCGCGGTACGCGGAGCGGAAAGCGGGCTTCGTCGCGGCGGTTTCCGACCGCGCGTTGATCGTGCGGTAGCCGATCTTCGAGTCCTTGGACCAGGAGGGGACGAGCCCCCAGCGCATCGATCGCAGCGCTCGCCCCTCACGCGCGTCGTCCCGGGTCACGACCGGCGCGGACTGCGAGGGCGCGAGATTCCAGCGCGGCTCGAACTCCGCCACGTCGCGCAGGGCGAGGAGGGCGGAGAGGACCGCGGGCTCGACGGTGAGGGCGTAGCGTCCGCACATGAACGAGAAGAGCGTACACCCGTCGGCGCGCGGCGTTCGTGACCGCTCAGGAGCGTCGAACCACGAGGGCGCGCACGGCGAGGAGGGTGCCCGCGCAAACCGCGACCGTCCCGCTGGCGTCGATGCTCGAGCCGAGGACGGCCGGCGCGGTGCGCGTGGCCAGGAGGTATCCGGTGACGCCCGCGAAGAGGCCGTAGACGCAGGAACGCGTCACGTATCCGAGGAGGGTCCGCGCGTCCAGGCGCGCCGCGGCCGCCGGGCAGGTCAGGAGCGCGATCACGAGGATGGAGCCGAGCGCCTCGAAGGACGCGACGATCGCGGCGGCCTGGAGGATGAAGAGCCCCGCGCGCAGGAGGCGCGGGGCGGTGCCTCGCGTGCGTGCGTAGGTCGGATCGAAGACCGCTGCCTCGAGCGGGCGCCAGACGAGGGCGAGCAGGGCGGGGACCGCCGCGAAGAGAGCACCCAGCAGCAGGGTCTCGCGCGGCAGGGTCGCGAGGACGGCCGGTCGCAAGAGGTCCACCGCCGTGGCCGGCGGGGTCCAGAACAGGAGCTCCAGCTGGCCGCTCAGCACGCAGTCGAGGTCGAGGTCGACGTTGCGCGCCCCGCTCGTCTCGACGAGCAGGACCCCGAGAGCGAAGAGCGTCGTGAAGACGATGCCGATGGCGACCGTGGGATCGAGGCGGCCGAAGCGTCCGATGGTCCCGATCGCTCCGCTGGCGACGACCGCCGCCCCGAGGGCGCCGAGGAGCATGGCGGAGGGGGCGCGGGTCCCGGTGACGAGGAACGCGATCACGAGGCCGGGGAGGACCGAGTGGGCGACCGCGTCGCCGATCATCGCGCGCCGCTCCAGGACGAGGAACGCGCCCAGGAGTGCCAGGGTCCCCGCCGCGAAGGTCACCGCGAGCAGCGGCGCGAGATCGAGGGTGAGGAAGGTACGAAGAGCCTCGGACATGGATGCTTCAGGCTCCCCGTGCGTCGCGGGCGCGGAGCGCCGCGGCGTTCGCGTCGCGTCGCAGTCGCGCTCGCCTGAGGAGCCCCGCGATGACTCCGCGCTCCGGCGCGGCCGCGAGGCTGACGACGAACAGCGCCGACGCGGTCAGGACGATCAAGGCACCCGTCGGCGCATTCGGGGCCGCGGCCGAGAGTGAAGTGCCGGTCCACGCGCTCAACCCTCCGATGCTCGCGGAGAGCGCCAGGAGCGGCGGCACGCGGCGGGCCCACAGGCGCGCCGTCGCGGGCGGGATCACGAGCAGCGCCACGATGAGCAGCATCCCCACCGCCTGCATCCCGGCCAGGGTGACCGCCGCGACGAGGGCTGCGAGGAGCGCTTCCATGGCGGGGACGCGCAGGCCCGTCGTCCGGGCGTAGCGGTCCGAGAAGGCGATCGCGGTCAGCGGTTTCGAAGCGACCAGCGTGATGGTCAGGGTCAGGGCCGCCAGGATGCCCATGGTCCACGCGTCGGCGCGCGTCATGGACGCTGCCGAGCCGAAGATCAGATCGTCGAGTCCCGCTTGCCCGGCGCCGCCGGCGCGGCGGGCGATGGAGAGCAGGCAGATGCCGAGACCGAAGGAGGCGCTCGACACCGCGGCGGTCGCCGTGTCCGCGGTGAGCCGGGTGTTGCGCGTCAGCCAGCCGATCGCTCCGACCGCGAGAGATCCGCTGACGCCGGCGCCGAGGATGAGCACCTCCATGGATCGTGGCGCGCTGCCCTCGGCCGTGAGCGCGCCGCGGACGAGGAACGCGGCCGCCACGCCGGCGAGGGACGCGTGGGCGAAGGCGTCGGCCACGAGGGACTCCTTGCGGAGCATGCTGAACACGCCGACGGTCCCCGCCGCGACGCCGAGCAGGATCGCCGCGCAGAGCACGACGTTCGTGTTGAAGCCACCGCCGAAGGAAAGGGCGCGCAGCCACTCCGCGACCAGCTCGCCCATGCCCGGGAGGTCGTCAGACTCCGGCCGCGGCCGCGCCGACGTCGCCGCGCCAGGTGGCGAGGGCCTCGGCGGCAGGACCCTGGGCCCTCACGGTCCGGTCGAGCACGAGGGCGTCGTCGAAGTGCCGCGCGACGGATCCGAGGTCGTGGTGCACCGCGATCACGGTGCGGCCCGCCTCCGCGAGGCGGCGGAGCTCGGCGGTGAGCACGGCCTCGGTCCCCTCGTCCACGCCCGCGAAGGGCTCGTCGAGGATCACCAGGTCCGCGTCCTGGGCGAGGGCGCGCGCGAGGAACACGCGCTGCTGCTGACCGCCGGAGAGCTCGCCGATGGGCCGCGCGCCCAGCTCGGTCATGTCCACGCGGACGAGCGCGTCCTCCACCCGCCGCTCCGTCTCGCGGCGGCCAGCGCGCGTCGGGACGAGCCAGCCCGGCAGCCACCACGCGGCGCCGCGCATCGCTCCCATGCGGACCACGTCGCGGGCGGTCACCGGGAAGTCCCAGTCGACGCTCTCGCGCTGGGGGACGTGCGCGACGCGGTCGCGCACGGCGGAGAAGGGCTGGCCCCAGAAGCGGACGTCACCCGCGAGGCGGGGCACGAGGCCGAGGGAGGCGCTCAACAGCGTCGTCTTGCCGGCGCCGTTGGGGCCGACGACCGCGGTCATGCTCCCCGCACGGACCGACCAGTTGACGTCCCAGAGCACGGGCTCGTCCCGGTAGGCGACCGAGAGGGCCGTCACCGCCAGGGGGACGCCGGACTCCTCGCGGAGGATCATTGCGCGGGACCCTCCGGCTCGGTCACGGAGGCGGCGTCGCCGCCGAGGGCGTCCGCGATCGTGCGGGCGTTGTGCCGGATCATCGCGGCGTAGGTGCGCGCTTCGCCGGGTGCGTCCGAGTGGAGCACGCCGCCGATGGCGACGGTGTGCCCGCGCGAGCCGGCGCCCTCGACGAGGGCCCGCACGTTGCGCTCGGACACGGTCGACTCGAAGAAGACCGCCGGCGCCTCGCGCGCGACGATCAGATCCACGAGCTCCTCGATGGCCCGGAGCCCGGCCTCGCTGGCCGTGGACACGCCCTGGACCGCGTGAACCTCGACGCCGTAGCGGCGGCCGAAGTACGCGAACGCGTCGTGGGCCGTGATCAGGACGCGCGAGCGCTGCGGGATGGTGGCGACGACAGCCTCGACCTCGGCGTCGAGGGCGAGCAGTTCGCTGCGGAGCGCGTCCGCGCGTTCGCGAGCGCCGTTCACCGGGAGCGTGGACGCGATCACGTCGCAGCACCGCGCCCAGAGCTTCACGTCCATCCACAGGTGTGGGTCGACGACGCCCTCCGTCTCGCTCGAGAGCTCGGTCTCGTCCGCGATGTTCGGGGCGAGGGCGACGACCGTCGTGCCCCCGTCCGCGATCTTCGCGAGCGTCGGCTCGAGATAGGCCTCGAGCCCGTACCCGCTGTGGAACACGACCGAGGCGGCGGTGATCGCTGCCACGTCGTCGCGCGTCGGGCGGAAGAGGTGCGGGTCGACGTCGGCCCCGAAGAGCACCGTGACGTCGGCCTCCTCACCCGCGATCTCGCGCACGAGGTCACCGACCATCGCGGTCGTGCAGACCACGCGCGGCCGGACGTGCTCACCGGCCTCGACCTCTCCAGCCCCGCAGCTCCAGAGGAGGAGGCTCAGCGGCGCGGCGAGGGCCCAGGCGAAGGGTCGGAGGGTGGAGGTCAGGCGAGGCATGGGGAGGACTCGGTCGTCCCCGAGGATAGTTCGTGCCGTCGGCTACGCTGTAGCCTTGGCTACATTTTTGACCGCGCGGTTCGCCCGGCGACCCCCCAGGCCGTCCTCTCAGGCCCTCGTGTCGCGTTCCGAGACCGCGTCGAAGACCTCGAGGGTCCGCTCGGAGACGTGGTGTTCGACGCCCTCCGCGTCGATCTCGGCGGCCTCCTCGGGCACCCCGATCGCGCGCAGGAACCGCAGCACTCTCTCGTGCCGCTCCCGCGAGCGCGCAGCGAGCTCCTCCCCGAGGGGGGTCAGGGTCACGGGCCGATAGGGCTCGGTCTCCACGTAGCCGTCGCGCTGGAGTCGTCCCACGGTCCGGCTGACGGTCGCGTGGCTGACGCCGAAGCGGCGGGCGAGGTCGCCCACGCGGGCCGAGCCCGACTCCGCGATGAGGTCGCCGATCGCCTCGACGTAGTCCTCCGTGACCTCCGACGCGTGGGCCCGGCGGACCCGCGCGAAGCGCTCGGGGTCGGAGGCCGCGGGAGTCGGCGGCGCCGCGTCCGGCGTCCGGCCCCGCGCAGCCACGAAGCGCGCGAAGGCTGCCAGCGTGTCGGGCCCGACGTGGTGCTCGATGCCCTCTGCGTCCTGCTCCGCGACCTCCGGTTCGACCCCGAGGCTCAGGAGCAGCGCCAGGACCTGTGCGTGGCGCGCGCGCGATGCTGCGGCCATCGCGCGGCCCTCCTGCGTCAGCTCGATCGAGCGGTAGGGCTCGGTCTCGACGAGGCCGTCGCGCTGCAACCGCTCCACCGTCCTGCTGACGGTGACGTGGCTCACCCCGAAGAGGGCAGCGAGGTCCCGGACGCGCGCCTCGCCGTTCTGCGCGAGCAGGTCGTCGATCGCCTCCACGTAGTCCTCCGCCGTCTCGCTGCGGTTCGCACTGCGGACGGCCTCGAAGCGGCGGGCGTTCTGCTCGTCGGCGGGCGTGGGCGTCATGGGGAGGTGGGTCGCGGAGCAGTTTCCGCGTTCGGCGGATATGGTGCACGCCGGGGCGCGTCCCGCGCCACTCGATCGAGCACGAGCAGATGAACTACCGACAGATGGGCCGGACGGGTCTCCGGCTGAGCAGCGTCTCCATCGGAGGCTGGTTGACCTTCGGTGGCACCGTGGACGAGCGCGGGACCCGCGACATCCTGCGCGCGGCCGTGGACGAGGGCGTCAACTTCATCGACCTCGCCGACGTCTACTCCAAGGGCGCCTGCGAGGCTGCCGTGGGGGCCTGTCTCGGGGAGTTCCGGCGCGAGGACCTCGTCGTGTCGAGCAAGGTCTTCGGGCGCATGGGCGACGGTCCGAACGATCGCGGCCTGTCTCGCAAGCACATCATGGAGAGCGTCGACGCGTCGCTGCGCAGGCTCGGCACGGACTATCTCGACATCTACTTCTGCCACCGGCCCGACCCCGAGACGCCCCTCGACGAGACGGCGCGGGCCATGGACGATCTCGTCCGGCGGGGGAAGGTCCACTACTGGGGCACGAGCGTCTGGCCGGGCGAACAGCTCCAGGACGTCCACGATCTCTGCGATCGTCGGGGCCTCTACGCGCCCCTGGTCGAACAGCCGCAATACAGCCTCGCCTTCCGCGGGATCGAGGCGGACTCGCTGCCCGTGGCGCGAAGGCTCGGCATGGGCGTGGTGACGTGGAGCCCGCTCGCGGGGGGACTGCTGACCGGCAAGTACGACGAAGGCGTTCCCGAGGGTTCGCGCGGCGCCGACACGAGCTGGCTCGACGACGTCTTGAACGACGAGATGCGCGTGAAGCTGCGGGCCTTCAGCGCGATGGCGCGAGAGCTCTCCCTCGCCCCCGCGCAGCTCGCCCTGGCGTGGGTCCTGCACCAGGAAGGCGTCTCGAGCGTGATCACCGGTGCGACGCGCCCCGAACAGGTGCGCGAGAACGTCCACGCCGCCGAGGTCGAGCTCGATCCCGCCGCGCTGCGGCGCCTCGAGGAGCTCTTCCCGGCGTGAGGGCCGCGCCCCTCTTCACGCGCCTTGGACTCTCCCTGGCGGCGCTGGGGGCGGCGCTCATCGCAGCGGAGCTCGCGGTGGAGCGCTGGTTCCCGGTCGGGGGGGCGGTGTACCGCCTCGACGCGGAGCTCCTCCACGACGCGCGGCCGGACGCCGCCCGGATCCAGCCGATGCCGCGCGCGCGCGTCGGCCCCGGGGACGCAGCGCGCGTGCTGGTCACGACCGGTCCCGAGGGGATGCGCGGTCGCGGGCTCGATCGCTCCGGTCAGCGTCCGCGGGTGCTGGTCATCGGAGATTCACTCGTGATGGCGGAGAACGTGCCGATCGACAGCACCTTCGTGCGCCAGCTCACCAGAGCTCTCGAGGAGGAACTCGATCTCCCTGCGTGGTCGCTGGAGGGCGTCAACGCGGGGCGTTCGGGCTATGGACCCGATCAGTCGCTCCTGCTCCTCGAGCGCTGCGCGCGCGAGATCCAGCCCTCGCTCGTGGTCTTCGTGCTCTGCGCCCACAACGACCTCGGTGACCTGGCTCGCAACCGGTTGTTCGCGCTCGAGGGGGAAGAGCTGGTGCGACGCTCGCCGGGTGTCGCGCCGCGCATCGAGGTGTGGTTCCGTGAAGTCGAGCGCGCGGCGAGCCAGCCGGCGCTCCTCCGTCTCTTCGACGCGCTCCGTGCGGGCGGTCCCGTCGAGGACGAGTTCCCCGGGGACCCGGTGCCGCTGTATCTCGCCGCGCTTCGCCAGCAGTGGGAGGACGCCCGCGCGGGACGCCCCGTCGATTCGCTCTTCGAGGACATCCACGACGTCGACGTGGCGCTCGGGATGGACGTGAGCGGGGGGGCGAAGGTCGCGCTCCTGACGGGGATCGCGCGGCGGGCGCTCTCCGCCGAGCGATCCCACGCGAGCCTCGGCCTCGAGCGGGCCGCGCCGGTGCATTTCGTCGTCGTGCCCTCGGCGGTCGACGTCTGCCGGCGCTTCGGGATCACGGTCGACCCGGCGATCCACCCCGGTTACGACCCCGAGGCGCTCGCCGCGGCCCACGTCGGAGCTCTTCGCCTCGCAGGCGCCGAGCGCGTCCACGACCTCGATCCGCCGCTGCGGGCCCTCGAAGAGCCCGGGGACCTGTTCGTCGGCGGGACCGACATCCACTGGAACGCACGTGGCCAGCGCTGGGCGGCGCGCCTCGTTGCGCGGCAGATCGCCGCAGATCCCCTGACCCGCGCCCGGCTCCTGCCCGATCCCCCCTCGGATCGTTGACGCGGCCGCGTGGCTCCCACCGACGAGGGGGTGGTACGCCCGACAGGATTCGAACCTGTGACCTTTCGCTCCGGAGGCGAACGCTCTATCCAGCTGAGCTACGGGCGCTTTCGGGGGCGGGATCCTAGGCCGAGACCGGGCGAGGCGCCAGCCTCCCAGGGTCATACGCGCACGTGGTGTCGAGGGTGCCTCGGAGTCGGGGAAGCGGAGGCGCCCATCAGGGGATCTACCTAGGTCTCAAATCCGACGTTTGCGAGTAACTTCATACATGCGGTTCACCTAAGAACAGTCGCTGCTCATGCCGTCACTCCCTACCGCTCCTCGCTCCTCGCTCAAAATGAGCCTGTGTGCGACGACCCTCTGCGCCGCCCTGGCGGCGCTGGCGGCCGAGAGGATGACGGAGCCCGGCGCGGGCTGGGCCGAAGACGCGGAGGGCAGCCCGATCTCCTCGCTCTCGGCGAACACCCTGCAGCTCGACGCTGACGGGGATGGCCTGGTGGACTCACAGGAGCTGCTCGTCGGCACGTCGCCCCTGGATTTCGACTCCGATGCGGACGGTTTCGGCGACGGGGAGGAGTTCGCACGCCACTCCGACCCTCGCGACCCGCTCTCGCTGCCCGAGGGGGAGGAGGTCTCGGCGACCCTCCTCGCGCGAGGTCAGGGGGGGAAACTGCGCCTCGTCGTGGCCCTGCACGAGCCTCAAGGCCTCTCGGACGTCTCGATGCTCCGAATCGGCGCCCTGGCCCAGGGTGAGATCGTCTCCGTCCCACTCGCCCGGTTCCTCGGCATCGCCGACGTTCGCGGAGTGGGCGGCTCGGCCAACTCGAGCGTGACCACGATCGACCTGCCCATCGATCCGAATTTCGTCCACGCGTCAGGGGGGATGGTCACGTTCTTCCTGGCCGCCGGTCAGACGGACACGATGACCTTCAACACCGCGGCGAAGGTCGACATCCGCTCCGAGGCGGGAGAGCTGGTCATGCTGCGTCCCATCCAGTCGACCCTGGATCGACGCGTATCGGGGGGCAACGGCGGAGGGCTCCGCGAGCCCATCCCCGTCTCGACGCCGCCGCCGCTCGAGAGCGGCTGGGTCTCTGGCGCGATCTGCTATCAGCGCTCCGAGGTGGTCGGCATCAACGGCCCGCGCATCCTCCATCAGATCGTCGAGGCGGACTGCCTCGAGGGCTGGGACAGCTACTGCTCCGGCGAGTGCGCGGCCTCCGTGGGGGCGACCTACGAGACGGTCGATCCGCTCGCGCTGATCGGGGGCTGAGGTCCCCCGGCCGCCAGGTCGGGCCTCGGATACGCGTCGGACGCCGCGCGGGGGACCCGCCGGGCTCACAATGGGACTTGGAGGGCCTCCGAGAGCGGGGGAAACTGACCCGGGCGAGAAGCGACTTTTTTGCCTTCAAGGAGGCCCTATGGCGCGGAACCTGAGTTCGACGCCGAGCATCTGATCAATCAGATTATGAGCGGACCCGTCAGGATCGATCCCGACCGCGACCTCATCCTCGCCTGCCAGGCGGAGCCCGAGGCCGGCTTCAACGGCGCATTCCGGCAGCTCTACGAGCTGTACAAGGACCGCGTGTACAGCGCGTGCTTCCGGATCACCGGGAACGCGACGGACGCGCTGGACGCGTCCCAGGAGACCTTCGGGATCGTGTACCGCAAGCTCCAGAGCTTCCGCTTCGAGTCGAAGTTCTCCAGCTGGGTCTACCGCGTGGCGGTCAACGCCGCCATCGACATCAAGCGCCGCGCTGGCAGCCGCAGGGTGACCTCCCTCGATGCGCTCCGCGGCGGCGACACGGACACCCCCTCCGGTCCTCTCCAGATCCGCGATGAGGTGACCGAGGCGCCGACGGCTGCGGCCTCCCGCCACGAACTGGAGTCCGATATCCAGTCCGCGATCGACCGTCTCTCGCCGAAGATGAAGACGATCGTGGTTCTGCGCTACCTGCAGAGCCTCAGCTACGAGGAGATCGCGGAGACCCTGGAGATCTCGCTGGGCACGGTGAAGTCGCGCCTATCGCGTGCGCACGCCGCGCTCGATCGAGAGCTGACCCCGGTCGTCGACCGACACTTCATCGAGCGGAACCCTGCGCTCTGACCGCTACGCCGCCGTCTGCCTGCCATGTCCTCCTCCTCGAGTCCTGAACCCGCACCGGAGCAGTCCCCGCTCCCGGTCGAGTGGCTCGACCTCGTGGTGGTCGACGGTCCGATCCCGGCGAACGTGGAGGGCGACGCGTCCGAGGCCCTCACGAGGGCGCGCGGCCACCTCCGCGCGCTGTCGTCGCTGATGGGCCGCAGGGCTCCGGACGAACTGGCTGGCCTCGTGGTGGCCAGCATCAACGCCGGGGCGCGCCAGGACCGGGCGCTGGAGTTCGCTCGATCCCTTCCTCGCATCGAGGCGCCGGCCACGCTCGACGAGGCGGTGGCCTCCGGGATCGACGCCGACGCGGCGAGCGCGCCGGCCGTGCTCGACCGGCTCGTCGAGGAGCGAGTGGGCGCGCCCGAGCAGACGATGGCCCGCTCCATGACGGGCCGGCTCGAGCGTCACAAGGCTCCGAGTGAGCTGGAGCGGCGCGTGCAGCGCGAGCTCTTCACGGGCCGGGATGCGACCAGCGGCGGCCGGCGCCGACTCGCGTCCGCGGTCGGGGCCTCCCTGCTCGCGGTCGTCCTGGTCGTCGCCGCGCAGCGGATGCTGCCCGCGAGCCCGTCCGCCTCGGAGCCCGCCGCCCCCGAGCTGGTGGTCTCGCTCACGGTGGAGCGCGTCGACGTCGGCGATCTCACCTCCTCCGATCGGGCCTTCCTCGGGATGATGGGAGGGCAGCTCTGATGCGTGCGCTCTCCCTCGCGTCGACCGCGCTCGCGGTCGCCCTGCTGTCCCTCTCCAGCTGCGGGAACGCGGAGACCTACTCCGATCTGCCCACGAGAGGCGGCATGTCCGCGGTGTCGAGCGCGTCGGGTCTCCCCGACTACATCGTCCGCGCCGACGGCGTCCTCGATGCGGTGCCGTTCCGAGGCGTCCGTCGCGTCTGGCAGCTCCACGGGGCTTCGAGCGGTGCGACCCCCGAGCCCCTCTCGGTCGTCGAGGAGGTCGCGGGCGACGGCGCCGGCAGCTTCTCGATCGAACTGATGGACGTTCTCGAGCTGCCGTCGACCATGGAGAGTTCGCTCTTCCCGTTGACCCACCAGCGCTCGGTGGACGTCTACTGGCGCACCCGTGACTTCCAGATCCGGGGAATCGCGCGGGCGGAGCAGAACTACACGTTCGTCGAGCATGCAGGCTCGTTCTCCGTAGCGGGCCACCCGTGTCACCGCGTGGAGATCCAGCGCGTCGCCCCGATCGGCGGGCGCCCCGGCCGCTACATCGTCGACATCGAGCCTTCCACCGGCTTCGTTCTGGCGTCCCGAGAACTCGATGCCCAGGGCGAGGAGATCCAGTCGATGTCCTACGACTCGATCACCTTCCGCCCGGACTTCGCAGGGCTCGACCTGCGCAACGGCACCTTCTCCGGCTCGCCCCTGGACCTCTACGCCTCGCTCGAGGCGGTGGTGGGCTTCGATGTCCTGGTGCCGGACGTGCTCCCCCAGGGCTTCGAGATCACCGACGCACTGCTCTTCTCGATCCCGTCGGGCTTCACGGCCAACGCGGAGTCCTTCCTGACCGGCGGGGACTGGGTGCGCTTCACGGGGACGGATGGGATCGAGTCGATCACCTTCGCGCACGGCAACACGATGTTGGTGTCCTCGGGCGTCGTGGAGTCGAGCATCCGGATCGTGAGCGAGGGAGCCTGGGAATACGGCTTCGGCCGGGTGGCGGGCGTGTCCTTCGTGGTCGCGGGCCGCGTCGACGCCCAGGATCTGCGCCGTCTCGTCGAGTCGGCCTTCTGATCCGGGATGGGCCGCCTGGCCCGCGGTGTCCCTGACCGGGACGACGGTCCCCGGAAATCGGTCTGATCGGCCCCGCGGGGGCGGATCCCTTCGGACGTCTCAGGGGAACGCCCGGCTCGGAGGAGCGGGGTAGGTTTCAGGTGAGCGCGGGCGCAGCCTTCGTCACCACCTCTCCTCCATCGCCCTCAGAAGTCCGCACCATGTCCGAGCAGCCTCAAGAGCCCTTCAAGGAGTCCAACCTGGAGTCGCCCGAGTACCGGGAGCGTCTGATGCGCAAGCTGAACACGCTCATCGCGGTGCTCGAAGTCGCCAGCGCCAAGGTCGACCGCTCCATCAACGCTCCTGCTGCTGACATCGATCGGCTCGCCAAGATCCGGACCAACCTCTCGAGCACGCTGGAGGTGTGCCGCAGGGCGCGCCGCGCACTGCAGCGTCGCGAGGCGCTGCCCGAGGGTCTGCCCGAGAACCTCGCCGAGGTCGTCCGTACCGCGGGTGAGCACCAGATGAGCCCGAAGCGTCTTCCCGTCGGTGCCGGGGCGGAGATGAGCTCCGTCGAGGAGCAGCGACGCTTCGAGGAAATGGGCGCGATCACCGACGCGGAGCGCGACTCCGTCGACCTCGACGAGCTGGCGAACAGGCTCCAGGGCTGACCGCTCGGGCCCCGGGGAGAGGTCCGGACTGGAACAGGGACCGGAGGCGCGCTCCCCGAAGCGCGCCTCCGGTCCGTATTTTCTGGGCGCCCACCGGCGCTCCTTCCCGTGCAGTTCAACTCGACGATCTTCCCGCTCTTCTTCGCAGCGGTCTACGCGGTCTACCTCCTCCTGGGGCCGCGTCGTTTTCGTGCTCAGAACGCGTGGTTGCTCGCGGCGAGCTACGTCTTCTACGGCTACTGGGACCCGCGCTTCCTCGCGCTCCTCGCTCTCTCGACGGCGGTCGACTTCGTCATCGGCCGGCGGCTCGAGGCGGCCGAGGACGAGCGCGTGCGCAAGCGTCTCGTGACGCTTTCGGTGCTGGTGAACCTCGGGGTTCTCGGGTTCTTCAAGTACTTCGGGTTCTTCGTCGACAGCACCGCCGCGCTCCTCGACACGATGGGGCTTCCCGCGAACGTGAAGACGCTGGAGATCCTGCTGCCGGTCGGGATCAGCTTCTACACCTTCCAGACCCTCAGCTACACGATCGACGTCTACCGGCGAGCCATGCCGGCGACTCGCGACCTGCTCGGCTTCGCGCTCTTCGTGAGCTTCTTCCCCCAGCTCGTCGCGGGTCCGATCGAGCGCGCATCGCGGCTGCTGCCGCAGATCGAGGCGCCCCGCTCCGTCACGGCGACCAAGGTGCAGGCGGGGCTGTGGCTCCTCGTCTGGGGCTACTTCAAGAAGACGGTGATCGCGGATCAGGCGGCCACGGTCGCCAACCCCATGTTCGGAGGGGACTGGAGCACGCTGTCCGGGCTCGAGCCCTTCACGGCGGTGCTCGCCTTCACCATCCACATCTACTGCGACTTCTCGGGCTACTCGGACATCGCGCGCGGTCTTGCGAAGCTGATGGGCTTCGACTTCCTCCTGAACTTCCGCTTGCCCTACCTCGCGACGGGTCCCAGCGACTTCTGGTTGCGGTGGCATGTCAGCCTCTCGACGTGGCTGCGCGATTACCTCTACATCCCGCTCGGCGGCAATCGCGGCGGGACGCTGCTGACGTACCGGAACATGTTCCTCGTGATGGCACTCGGGGGCCTGTGGCACGGGGCGGCGTGGCCCTACGTCCTCTGGGGGAGCTACCACGGCGTGCTGCTGGTGCTCGAGCGCCTGTGGCTCGACGCGCGCGGCCTTCCCACGCGGAGGGCCTTCTCCCTCCCGGGTGAGTGGATGCGCATCGTCCTGTTCTGGATTCCGATGCTCATCGGGATGGCGATCGTTCGCTGCAGCTCCGTCGACCAGTTCTGGCACCTGATCACCCACCAGTCCTTCGAGCTCACGCCTCTGGCCGCCGACGGGCTCCGCCATCTGGCTCTGTTCACCTGGCCGCTGGTCATCGTGCAGCTCCTCCAGCACACGACCCGGGACCTGCTGGCGCCCCTGCGTCTCCCCCTCCCCGGCCGGATCGCCCTCGTGGCCGCCCTGGCTCTCGGGATGATGGTGTTCGGCGTGCGCAGCCCCGTGGAGTTCTTCTACTTCCAGTTCTGATGGCTGAACGCTTCGATCGACTCGCCCGCGAAGAGGAGCACGAGACCACGCCGCGCGCGCTGGCCCTGCTGCTGGTGGGAGCCGTGCTGGTGGTGCTCGCCGTCAACGCGCTCGCCGTGCGCCTGAGCCCGGCTGCGGAGCGGACCTACGACGGGATGGTCGTCGGCAGGAAGTGGAAGCTCGCGGGAGAGGGCGCGCCGGATGGGGGAGTGGTCGTCATCGGTGACTCGAGCGGGAACTTCGCCGTGGACGCCGCCGTGCTCTCGGAGGCGCTGGGAGTCCCCGCGGTCAACCTCTGCGCCTACGGCCGTTTCCAGGTCAGCGGCGCCGCCTGGTTCCTCGACGAGGCGCTCCGCGCCGGTGGTGAGCCCGCCGTCGTGATCGTGGTGCTCGGCAGCCGCACGTTCGCTCTCGATCCGGGCGGGGCGCAGCTGGCTCAGGTGCCCATCGCGCCCTTCGAGTGGTCGAGCCGGTTGCCCCACGCGGGCCTCGACGCCGGTCGGGCTGCCGCCTTCGTGCGCGCGCGCGCTCTACCGCTCCTGGATCAGGCGCCCAGCTTCGAGGCCTCCGCGCTGGGCGGGCGCTGGCGCGTGGATCCGGCGCTCCTGCGCGTGGAGCTGGACGGGACGACGCGGCTCCCGCGCGCTTATCCCGAGGGCGTCGCGCCCTTCGCCGAGCGGCTCCTCGGTGAGCTGGCCGCCGTCGAGGGTCCGGTCCCCTCCGAGCGTGAGCGCCGGGCGATACGCGGACTCGTCGCGGATGCGGACGAGCGCGGGTACGACCTCGTGTTCGTCGACGGTCCGATCTGGAAGGGGCTCGCGACGGAGCCCGAGCACGCGACGTTCCTCGAGCGCATCCACGGTTTCCTCGACGAGGCGTGCGCGGGTTCGGAGCGCGCGCGGCGGCTGGACGTGCCGCTCCAGACCTTCCCCGCAGCGGAGCTGGAGAATCCGTTCCACGTCGTCCCGGAGGCGGCGCGCCGCTTCACCTCGCGGCTCGCGGAGCAGCTCATGGAGCGCTGATCCGGCCGGCCGCGGTCAGGCGGTGGCCTCGAGGACCGCGCGGGCGACGGCGTCGGCGTCGAAGCCGGCCGCCTCGCCCTCGAAGCTCGGCACGAGCCGGTGACGGAGCGCGGGGACTGCGACCGACTCGACGTCCTCCATCGACGCGTTGGTGGCGCCACGCAGCAGCGCGCGAGCCTTGCTCGCCAGCAGGATCGCCTGACCGCCGCGGATGCTCGCGCCGTACCGCACGGCGTCGCGCACGGCGGCCGGCGCGGTCTCGTTCCCCGGATGGGTCGCGAGGACGAGCCGGCCCACGCGCTCGATCACGTCCGAGGGCGCGGTGATCTCGCGGACCAGGGTCTGCAGCTCGAGGAGCTCGTCGCGGCTGAGGCGCGGACCGACCTCCTCCGGCGCCGTGCCCGTCGTCATGCCGAGGATCTCGCAGACGTCGGCGAGCGGCGGCAGCCCGAGTTCGAGCTTGAAGAGGAATCGGTCGAGCTGGGCCTCGGGCAGCGGATAGGTGCCCTCCATCTCGATGGGGTTCTGGGTGGCGACGACGAAGAACGGCGCGCTCAGGGGATGGGTGCGGTCGTAGAGCGTGACCTGGCGCTCCTGCATCGCCTCGAGCAGCGCGCTCTGCGCCCGCGGTGTGGCGCGGTTGATCTCGTCGGCGAGCAGCACGTTGGTGAAGACCGGTCCCTTGACCAGCTTGAAGGGTCCGTCGTCCGAACCCTCGCCGTCGAGGTTGCTCAGGATGCGGCCGCCGACGATGTCCGATGGCATCAGGTCCGGCGTGCACTGGAGCCGCTGGAAGTCGAGGCGCACGCCGTCGGCGAGGGCATGGACGAGCGTCGTCTTGCCCAGTCCGGGGGCGCCCTCGAGCAGGACGTGACCGCCGGCGAGCACCGCCAGCACGAGGCGCTCGATCGTCTCGTCCTGGCCGTGGAACCGGTCCCGTAGCTGGGCCCGCAGCTCGTCCACCTTCGCGACCAGGAACCTGATCCGTTCGCTGAGGGCTGTCGTGTCCACCAAGGTGCTTGCTTCTGTCCGGGCGGCACGCGCCCTCGGCTCAAGACTACGAAACCAGGCGCGGAGACGGGGCCTGCACCTCGCCTTCGGAGTCGCGGACCCGGCGTCGATCGGGCATCCTTGGGCGATGGCGCGCGCGGCGGCGGAGACGATGCCCACCGTGGTCGAGGACACGGACGTCGAGGCCGAGGAGAGCCTCGCGCCTCTCTGGCGCGTCGTCTGCCACGACGATCCGGTGACGACCATGGACTTCGTGGTGACGGTTCTCACGCGCGTGTTCCACCATCCAGTCCCGCGCGCCGTCGAGGTGATGTATCGCGTTCACTTCAACGGCGCCGCGCTCGTCGGGCTGTGGCCCGAGGAGGTCGCGCGGCGCAAGGTCGATCGTGCTCACCTCATGGCGCGTTCTGCGGGCTACCCCCTGACCTTCTCCACGGAAGCCGACGGATGAGCGTGCCGCTGAAGACGGCGACCGCGCGTGCCTGGGCCACTCGCCGCAGCTGGGACCTCGACGACGTCCTCCCCGAGTCTCTCCTGGCGCCCCCCGGCGCGGGGCCGGTCGCGAGTCCCGAGCACGAGCCGCGCGTGTTCCAGGACCTCGTCGCGGAGTACGACGCGCGCCTTCTCGAGGCGGAGCTCCTGACCCGTGGCGACCGCCTCTCGGCGCCCTTCCGGGAGTTCCTGTCGGCTTGGGCCGCGGACGAGGAGAAGCACACCGACGCGCTCGGGCGACTGTATCGGTGCGCCTTCGGCGGTGACTGCGAGTCGCGCTTCAGCCGCCTTCGAGCGCGCCGCGGCGACTTCGCGCCTCTCGCCTCGTTCCTCGACGACGAGTTCAAGCTCGGAGTGATGCTCGCTTACGACGAGGCGATGAGCACCCAGGGGTACGGAGCAGACATTCCCTTCTACGAGTCGCTGGGGCGGAGCGACGCCCAGTCCAGCGCCTTCGTGCGGGTGCTTCGCGAGCTGAAGAACGACGAGGCCACCCACTACAAGAACGCAGTGGAGCTGCTCGCGCTGCGGCACCGCGGCCGCGGTGGCGAGGTCGCGCCGGTCATGGAGGAGATCGTCGCGCACGACGCCGCCCAGGAGGAGTACCGCGCGACCTTCCTCCTCGACCACGCCACGAATCAGTTCGACGCGACGATGATGGGGCGGGTCGGGCGCGCGGTGACGCGGACCCTGGAGCGCCGGCTCGGCTGATCAGCGTCCGCCGAGGAGGTGTGGCGCCGCCGTGATCGCGGCGGTGGCCGCGAGCTGGAGGACGAGGAGGATCGCACCCCAGCGGGCCTCGAGCGTCGCGTCGCCCCGCCGGTTGAGCCAGTCGGCGATCCCGAGGGCGCCAGCTGGCACGAGGAAAGGCGCGATCGGCGCGTGGTCGGGGCTGCCCGCGAGGACCGGGGCGAGGGCGGCGAGGCACCAGGGCACGATCCACGTGGGCGCCCGCTTCGCCTCCACGCTCCTCGCCGCGAAGAGCATCTGGTAGAGCCCGAAGAGGATCACGCCCAGTCCGAGGGGGAGCTGGACGGTCCAGGCGAGGAGCGTTCCGGGCCCGAAGTCCCTCGCGCCCGCCAGCGCTCGCTCTGCGAGGTGGGCGACGCGCGCGGCCTCTCCCTGACCGCCGAGTCCGATCGCGATGGACATCGAGAGCACCGCGAGCACCGCGAAGAAGTTGGTCGGGCCCTGAGCGCGGTAGTCGGGGTGGCGCGCGACGGCGAGGGCCACGGCGGGGACGACGAGGCACAGCGCCGGATGGAGCATGTAGGCGAGACCGGCCGAGAGGATGGCGCGCCAGTGGTAGCCTCGCCGCGTCGTCTGCTCCTGGTGGAACAGAGACCAGAGGACGAGCGCCGCTCCGAGCATCCCGGGGGCGTAGTCGATGGGCGAGGTCGCTCCGAGGAACGCGTAGGGAACCGCGAACGCGGCGAAGGCGGCGGGGACGGCGCTCGTCCTGCGGAAGCCGAGGCGGCGCAGGAAGGCGAGCGTCAAGGTCAGCGCGGCGCCGAAGGCGAGGCCCCCGACCAGCCGAACGATCGCCTCGGGAGCCGCGCCGTCCACGAGCTCCGCCACCCCGCGCGCGACGGGGAGCAGCAGGCCCTGGGTCACCTCCTCGGCGCCGCCCAGGCGCCGTGTCACCTCGCCGCCGCTCTCGAAGGGCGGGGCGGCCGGGAGCGAGAGGGCGAGGGCGGCGGCGAGCATGCCGTAGCCCAAGTCCTGGATCCGCTCGCGCTGCTCGAGCAGCCGGAGCGACCGGCGGAGCCGGAAGAGCAGGCGTCGGCGACGGCCGCGCACGGTGTCCCCGCCGGCGGCTCCGGGGCCCGTCCTCACGGAGGACGCCACCACGGGCTCTCCGCCGTCGACGCTCATCGCCGGATGGGCCTCACGCTCCCGGTCGAGGGGGAGAGCCGGTGCGTGGCGAGCGGGTGGTCCTCGCCGACGGAGAGCGCGCGCTTCGCATCGGCGGCGGCCTGGACGCCTTCCTCGGAGTCCGGGTCGATCACCGGGACGCCGTGGCGCCGCGCGAGGAGGTAGGCGACGTCGGCGTACGCGTCCGGCGCCACGAGCGCGACGTCGCCGGGAGCGAGCTCGCCCCGACCGTCGTGGAGCGCGGTGCCCTCGTCGGCGTCCAGCGCGTACCAGTACCCGAAGGGCAGGGCCTGCCCGATCGCGCCCACCGCCAGGAGCACCACGGCGTCCGAGGCGCGTCGCCGGCGCACGAGCGCGTCGGCGGCGAAGGCCGCGAGGGCCGGGACGAGGAAGGTCGCGGGGGGGATGTGAGCCGCCAGCGCCGAGGGGGCGCCGCCGACCAGCAGCATCCCATCGAGGGGGAGGGAGGCCACGATCTCGAGGGCGATCCCGGTCCGCAGCCAGAGGTGGAGCCAGCGGGGGGCGGCGCTCTCCTCGGGATCCCGGCGGGTGGCGGACAGCGCCACCGCCATGAGCCCGAGGAGGCCACCGAAGTGACGCGCACCGGCGAGCTGCACCTCGTGGGCGCCCGCGGCGCCGCACGCGAGGGCCGCCACGGGCAGGGCGACGAGGGCCGCGATCCAGAGCGGCGCCAGTCCGGCGGCGCGCTCCTCACCTGCGCGGCCCGTGATCGCGAGTGCGCACGCGGGGAGCAGGAGCGCCGCGGCGGGGGAGACCCAGCTCGCCAGCAGCCAGGCCAACGCGACCCGCGTGCCGTAACCGCGGGCGGCGCCGTCGGACGGCGCGGCGATCGCGGCCATGAGGAGTGCCGACGCGGCGACTCCGAAGGAGTAGGTGGAGGGGAGGCGGCCGCTGGAGATCACAGCGAGCGATCCGCAGGTGAGCAGAGCCGTCGCGAAGGCGGTGCGCCCGCCGATCCCGAAGGCGCGGAGCGCAGCGCCCACGGCGAGGAAGGCGGCGCCGACGCCGAGGGCGGAGAGGCCGAAGAGGGCCGCCTCGATGCCGATCCCGGCGCCACCGATCGCACGCGCGACGAGGTGAAGGGGATGCGCGGCGAGGCCGTCACCGCTCGCGGCGACCGTGGTCGGCCCCTCGAGCAGATCGAACTGCTCGGGGAGTCCTGCGAGCGCCAGGGCGCCGCCCAGCGCCACGGCCAACCACGCGACCAGGCGCACGGGGAGGTCGCGCCAGTCGGCGCCGGCGACCGCGTCGAGCAGCTCCTCCCGCGGGAAGAGCTCGCCGTCCTGGGCGATGTCGAGGGGGCGCTCCACGTGGGCGGCTCAGGCGAAGAGGGTCTCGAGGAGTTCGCGCCCCAGCGGCACGCCGAGGGCGATGTCGCCCGCGCCGCGCGGGAGCACGAACTCGGGCGCTCCGACCGCGGACTTCTTGTCGTGGGCGAGGCCGGCGATGAGCTGATCGGCGGGGAGGGCGTGTCCTGCGCTGCGGAGCTCCGTGAGAGATCCGGGCAGACCGAAGGTCCGGCAAAGGGCGCGCGCGCGTTCGCCGACGCCGCCGTCGGCCCCGAAGGTCGAGCGTGCCGCGCGTGCCGCGAGGTCGATGCCGACGGCGACCGCGACGCCGTGGGGGATCGCGCCGTAGCCGGCGACGTGCTCTATGGCGTGGCCGAAGGTGTGCCCGAGGTTCAGGGCGCGCCGCGGTCCGCGCTCCAGCGGATCCTCGGCGACGACGGCGGCCTTCGTGCGAACGCAGAGCTCGACCGCCTCGACGAGGGCACCCGGATCGCGCTGCGCCACCGCGTCCGCGCTGGCCTCGATCTGCGCGAGCGCCTGCTCGCCGGCGAGCACCGCGGTCTTGATCACCTCGCCGAGTCCGCTCGCGTACTCGGCGTCGTCGAGGGTCGTCAGCACCTCGGTGTCGCAGAGCACCTCGGAGGGCTGGTGGAAGGCGCCCGCCAGGTTCTTGCCGGCGTCGAGGTTGATGGCGGTCTTGCCGCCGACCGACGCGTCGACCTGGGCGAGGAGCGTGGTCGGGACCTGGACCACGGGCAGGCCGCGCTTGAAGAGCGCGGCGCAGAGACCCGCGAGATCGCCCACCGTGCCTCCGCCGTAGGCGACGAGGGCGGAGCCGCGAGAGAGCGAGGCCTCCGCGCAGAACTCGAGGGCCCGCCCGAGGACGGGGAGCGTCTTGATCCCCTCCCCGCCGTCGAGCTCCAGCGTCGGCCCTCCTGCGGTGAGCGGACCGTGGGCGGAGAGCACGCGGGCGTCAGCGATGGTCGCGACGCGCCCGTCGCTCGAGACGCGCGCCGCGACCTCCCCGGCGCGGGCGCGCAGCCCCGGGCCGACGAGCACGTCGTAGCCGTCCGCGCCGAGCTCGACCTTGACGCGGCGCGCGGTGTTCTCCTCGCTCACGCCGGCCCGGCGGTGGAGGCCTCGCCCGCGCGTTCACGGCGCGCGCGCTTGCGGCGGATCATCTCCTCGTAGAGCGCCTTCGACTTGCGCCGGTCGGCGCGCATGAGCGCGACGATGATCAGGGTGAGGACGACCGTGCCGCCGAGCACGCCCCACTTGAAGTAAGCGATGGCAGGGTCCTCCTCGGGGACGAAGACGTCGACGGCGTCCATCACGAAGATCGGCGCCCGGACGGGCTGGCCGTCCCTGTTCATGAAGACGTGGTTGCGGAAGAAGTAGCCCTTGCCGACGACGTAGCGATGATCGTCGTCGAGCCCCTCTCGCAGCATGTCCTGGCGGGTGAAGGGCGCGAACCACTTGATGGTCTTGACCGAGCCCTTCCAGGTGCTGTTGCCGATCCACCCCTCGGTCTGGCGGTCGATGCGCAGGGGGTTGTCGTCGATGCGCCTCGAGTAGGTGTCCATGTTGATGGACACGGGCACGCGGAAGGGGCGGCCGCGGTGGCTCGCGCCGTCCTCGTAGATCGCGGCGAGCGTCTCGGTGTCGAGCTCGGGCGCGGCCTCCCAGTCGGTCTCTTCGCCGAGGAGCTTCGCGCGACCCATGAGCTCCCAGAAGGCCTGCTCGAACTCGGCCGGGTCGAAGATCTGGCCGATGCCGTCGTCCTCGACCGCCGAGAGCGAGGCCGCCAGACGTGCCGCCTCGGCGGTCATCGGCGCCGTCGAGGGCACGAGGTTCGCGCCGAGCACCAGCGGAGCAGCGATGGGCTCACCTCCCACGGCCGCGCGGTAGACGCAGTGGAAGAGCCCGTCGACGCGGAGGTAGTCGCCCACGTCGACGCGGCGCGCGCCGTCGGGCTGGACGGGCGCTCCAGCCACGAGGAAGTGGACGTACTGGCCGTCGAGGGTCTGCAGCGTGCCGATCCAGTCGTTGCGCATTCGTCCTCCGTCATCGCGTGGTCGAACGCGGGCGGCGACGACTCTCCCGCGGGCGCGCAGCGGGGCGAGTCGCGCCGCGCCGGGGTCGGCGAGGATCTCGTCCTCGCGCGCGGCGTCGAGCTCCTCGCGCCCGAGCGCGCGCAGCGCCGTGTCGGTCTGGAGCCTCGCGTAGTCGAACACGGCGGCCAGGGGGGCATCCTCGAGCAGGTCCTGCTCGACGGCGTCCGCGTCGCGGATCAGCTCGAGCAGCTCAGGCTGCGTGAAAGGCGGCACCTCGACGTCCGCGACGTCGTCCTCCACTCTCCGCTCCGAAGTGCGCTGGGCCGCGGCGTCGGCCTCCTCCTCCGCGGCCTTCCTGCGCGACTGATTCATCGTCAGGAGGTACGCAGCTGCGACGAGCACCACGAGGACACTCATCCCGATGAGACGGTTGCGATCACGCTTGGCGAGTGCCTCCGCCTGCTCGGCGGACATCTTCGAGTACTGCATGTGGATTCAGGATCGGGGCCCCGCGGCGGCCGCCTCGACGAGCGCGCGGAGGAGGGCGTCGCCGGACTCGAGCCCGGGGGCGCCGCGCTCGCCCTGGTCGGGGCGGGGAGCGTGTTCGGTGGGGAGGGCGATCTCGGGGTGCCACTGGACACCCAGGGCGAAGCGTCGGTCGGATCGTTCGATCGCCTCCACGACCGGGGCGGGGGCGCCGTCTTCGCTCGTCTCGTCGTCCATCGCGCTGACGATCCAAGGGGGCGGGACCGTCCGGAGGGCCTGGTGGTGCCTGGAGACCACCGACAGCGGTTCTACGCCCAGCACCCGGGCCAGTTTCGAGCCTTCCCGCGGTCTGATCGCGTGAACCGCTCCCCCCCGGTGCTCCCGGGCCGCGGGGAGGGCGCTCGGAACGTCCTGGTGGAGGGTCGCGCCTCCCGCCAGTCCGAGGCACTGCATCCCGTAGCAGATCCCCAGGACCGGCAGGTCGAGCTCGAGCACGAGTCGGGTGAGGGCGAGGTCGGCGGCCTGCTTGTTGCCCTCGGTGGCCTGCGCCGCGGGGTGGGTGACGCCGAGGCCGAGGGGCTCGGCGTGGAAGTCGTCGCCACCGGTCAGCAGCACGCCGTCCATCCGCGCGAGGATCGCGCGCAGTTCGGCGTCGCGACCGGCTGGATCGGCGAGCGGGGTGGGCAGGACGATCGGGAGCCCGCCCGCGCGGCGGACCGCGTCGACGTAGCGGGTACGCAGGCGGAGCGAGGGCTCGTCCTCCTCGTGGAGAGGATTGATGGCGATGAGCGGCGCGGTCATTCGGCGTGGGGGAGGAGCGCCGGAGAGACGCGACGTGGGAACCGGCGCGAATGGGGCGGGGCGCGGGGCGTAGGCGCTACGCTCCGAAGGGTCCCTTTCGCCATGCTCGACGTCCTCTTCCTCCTCGTGGGATTCTATCTCCTCGCCAAGGGCGCCGACGCGCTCGTGGAGGGCGCCGCGACACTCGCGACCCGCTGGGGCATGGACCGCTGGGTCGTCGGGCTGACCGTGGTGGCCTGGGGCACGTCCCTCCCCGAGGTCGTCGTCTCCGGCCTGGCGGCCCACGCCGGCAGCCCGGGCCAGGCCCTCGGGAACGTCCTGGGGTCGAACGTGGCGAACGCGGGCCTGGTGCTCGGCGCGGTGGGACTGATCCTGCCCCGGGCCCTGGTGGGCCGGCTCTCCGTCCGTGAGAGCGCCCCGCTGATCCTCTCTCTCGCGCTTCTCTACTTCGTGCTGCGGGACGAGGTCCTCACGCGGGCCGAAGCGGGGGTCATGACGCTGCTCTTCGTGGCGTACACCTTCGAGCTGATCTTCCTCCGCGGGCGGGGCGCTCAGTCGCCACCGGCGGACGTCCACGAGGAGGAGACCCAGGCGCCGCGACCCTGGCTGAGCACGATCCTGGGGAGCTTCGCGATCGGTCTCGGCGCCAAGCTCGTCATCGACGGCGCGACCGGGATCGCCCTCGATTTCGGCCTCGACGACGGGTTCGTCGGCATCGTGATCTTCGCTCTCGGGACCTCGCTGCCCGAGCTCACCGCGGGCATCGCGAGCGCGCGCAAGGGGCACACCGAGATCGGGCTGGGGAACATCGTCGGGAGCAACGTGTTCAACACGCTCGCGGTGGTCGGGATCTCCGGACTCGTGGCGCCCTTCCGGGCGTCCGGCGCCGAGGACGACCGCTGGCCCGAGGCCGTCGGCAACGCGCTGCAGCGGGACCTGCCGGTCAACGCGGCCTTCGCGCTGATGCTGGCCTTCGGCCCGTTCCTGTTCCGCGGGCGCTTCGCGCGCCAGAGGGCGGCCTTCCTGCTGGTCGCCTGGCTCACGTACGTCGTCGCGATCGCGCCGTAGCCGATCGAGGGCGAGCGGCCGGAACCGAAGGATCGGCGGGGCCCGGGGGCTCGCCGGGCCCCGCGCCGCGGCCGAGCCCTCAGGTCGCGGCCGCGGCCACGACCTCCTCGTCGGTGAGGTTGCGAGAGCTCCCTTTCGCCACCTCGAGGACCCGCTGGACGGCCTCGTCCGTGGGATCCACACCGTTCCTCTCGAGGACCCAGGAGACGTTCGACTTCCCGCTCATCGGCCCGACCAGGATCTTCTGCTCGAGGCCGAACATGCCGGCCGGGACGCCCGAGTAGACGCGGTCGGCGAGCCAGGAGTCTCCCTTTCGGAAGGCCTTGACGACCGCCGCGGCGTGCACGCCGGTGGCGGTCTCGAAGGCGTCCTGCCCGAAGACGGGGTAGTTCTCGGGGAAGGGAACGCCGATGGCCTCGGCGGCCTTGGACACGTAGGCGCCGAGGCTCGTGAGGTCGCGGTCGATCCAGCCCGTGAGCGCGAGGTTGACGAGCAGCAGGTCCATCTCGGTGTTGCCCGCGCGCTCTCCGACCCCCAGGGCGGTGCCGTGGATGCGGGAGGCGCCCGCCTCGATGGCGACCAGGGCGTTGATCAGGCCGAGTCCGCGGTCGCGGTGGCCGTGCCAGTCGATCCCGACGTCGACCCCTTTCTCCTCGGCGATGCCCTTCACGAAGGCGATCAGACGGCGAACGCCCGTCGGGGTCACGTGCCCGCAGGTGTCGCAGACGCAGAGCCGTCTGGCCCCCGCGTCGATGGCCGCGCCGTAGAGGGCGCGGAGGGTGTCCGGGTGCGCTCGGGTCGTGTCCTCGGTGACGAACATGACCGGCATGTCCTCCTTGACGGCGAAGGACACCGCCTCGGCGGAGAGCTGGACCATGCGATCGAGCTCCCAGTTCTCGGTGTAGAAGCGGATCGGGCTCGAGCCGATGAAGGCGCAGACCTCGAGCGGCGCCCCGACCTCCTGCTGGATCTCGGCGGCGGGCTCGATGTCCGCGAGCATCGTGCGGCAGGCGACGTTGGGCGAGATCCGCATGTCGCGCATCGCGACGGCCAGCCGGGTGATGTGGTCACGGGCCCGCGCGCCCGCCCCGGGCAGGCCGACGTTGGCCGTGTCGATCCCCAGCTCCTCCATCAGCCCCACGAGCTCCAGCTTGGTGTCGAGGTCCGGATCCAGGGCGCTGGGGCTCTGGAGCCCGTCGCGGAGGGTTTCGTCGTTGAGCTGGATCCGGCCGAAGCCCGCCGGGTTCTCGGCGTTCCAGTCGTGGATCAGCTCGCTCTCGTCTCGTTCGTTCGATTCCGCGCGGGGGTTCGTCATGGGGCTTTTCCGGGCCGCGCCCGGCCCCGTATCGTAGCGCGCACGGCCCCGGCCGACTCGCCCCCATGAGCGCCCCCGAATCCAGCCTGGAGGCCGCCGAGGCGGCGTTCCGCGAGGTTCTCGCCGACTCCCCGGCGCGGGCCGCCGTGCTGCTGGCCGACGTTCACGCAGCCGATGCGGCGGACTGGCTCCAGGACACCGCCGAAGAAGAACGTCACAGGGTCTTCGGCCTGCTCTCGGCGAACCTCCAGGCCGACGTCCTCGAGTACGCCGACGAGGCCCTGACGCAGTCGCTCGTGGCGCGGCTCGGACCCAAGGACCTCGGCGAGGTCCTCGAGGAGCTGCCGTCCGACGAGGCGGCCGACGTGCTCGGCGAGGCCGACGACCGGGTGGTCGACGACGCCCTCGCCGAGGTCACGCCAGAGACGGCCCGGGACCTGCGCGCGCTCCTGCGCTACGAGCCCGACACCGCCGGCGGCGTGATGGCGACCGAGTTCGTCGTCGCGCGCGAGGGCCAGCGCATCGGCGACGTCGTCAAGGAGGTGCGCAAGGAGGGCGAGGACGCGGAGGCGGAGCTGGGCGTCTTCGTACTCGACGCGGCCGGACGCCCGGCCGGCTACCTGAGCGATCGCGCGCTGCTGACGCACTCGATCCACACGCCCGTGGACGAGGTGATGGTCGAGCCGTTCCTCACGGCCGTCACCGAAGATCAGGAGGAGGCTGCGCGCACCATCGCCAAGTACGGCCTGGACGTGCTCGCGGTCGTCGACGACGCGGGCGCCATGCTCGGCGTGATCTCCGCCGACGACGCGGCGGACATCCTCGAGGAGGAGGTCGGCGAGGACTTCGCGCTCCTCACCGGCACCGGCTCCGAGGGTCAGCAGACCCGTCTCCCGATCCACGTGCGCGTGCGGCAGCGCATGCCGCTCATGGGCTTCACCGTCCTGGCGGGGCTCGCGAGCGCGAAGATCCTCGCGATCGTGCTGGGCTCCTCCTCCGAGACGGGAGGCGAGAACACCCAGGAGGCGATCCTTCGCTACCTGCCGCTCATCGTCGGGCTCGCCGGGAACGTCGGGATCCAGTCCTCCACGATCTTCGTGCGAGGCTTCGCCACCGGCGAGGTGGAGCCCGACCGTGAGTGGGGCGTGTTCGGCTCCGAGTGGACGGTGGGCTCGATCATCGGCGTGCTCTGCGGCCTGGCGACGTGGATCGTGGCCGGGCTCATCGAGGGGAGCGGGCCTTCCGGCCTGGGCCTCGCGGTGGGCGTCGCGGTGGTCGCCGCCGTCGCGTGGGCGGCGATGCTCGGGGGCCTCGTGCCGATCGCGTGCCGCCGGATGGGGATCGACCCCGCGATCGTGGCCGGTCCCTTCCTGATCGCCATGTCGGACGTCTCCGGCTCGGTGATCTACATCCTCGTGGCGCGGGCGATCGCGCTCTGATCTCCTCCAGGGCAGCGGCCCGGTCCAACGGACCCCGTGCCCACGCCGTAGCGACAGCCCCTTGACCCGCTTCCTCCGCTTCCCTGTCCGCGTCGGCATCTGCGCGGCCCTCCTCGGGCTCGGGGGCGTCGTCGTTTGGCGGACGGTCGGCTGGGTGTTCCCGGTGGACTCGGGTTCGATGGAGCCCGTCATCCGCACGGGGGACTGGCTGGCGGTGCGCTACGGCGACGACGTGCCCGAGCTGTACGAGTGCGTCGTGTTCAAGGAACTGGTCGGCCCGGGCGCGTCGGTGAAGTTCGTCGCCGGGCGTCCGCGGGACAAGGTGCACATCGACGCCGCGGGTGACCTGCGCGTGAACGGGCGGCTGATGCCGGACGCGCCCGGACGTCCCGAGCCGGTTCCCGTGTTCGACTCGGCGCTCTCCTCGATGGAGGGGGCGTGGCGCCACGGGACGGAGCTCTTCGATCCATGGGAACGGGTCACTGACGCCGGCCCCGGTGAGGAGTGGCGACTCGACGCGTCGGCGGTCGGGCGCGGCGCCGAGCTCGGGATCATGCGCTACGTCGAGCGCGTCGACGACGGGCATCTGCGCGCGGACGGCGAGCGCGTCCACGGCAAGCGCACGGTCCACGACGTGGTCGTCGAGTTCGAGGCGCGCGTCGACCGCGCCGGCGGTGTGCTGCGGGTCGAGCTCACCGAGCAGGGCGATGTGTTCCGCGCGCACGTCCCGATCTACGGGGGCGGCGCGGCGCAGAAGTCCTACCTCGGCTGCGGACTGGTCCCTGGCTGGTCGGGGCCGCCGCCCTTCGACCGGCGCCTCCCGGACTGGCTCGCGGGCGGTGAGATCTCCGTGCCGATCGGCCGTTGGTTCGACGTGCGCTTCGAGAACCTGGACAATCACCTGCGGCTGACGCTCGACGGGCAGGTCCTCGAGTACGACTACGACCGGCTCCGCAACACCGCCCACTGGAACTCTCCCGACGGCATGCCGCTGAGCACCGGGGAGAGAGTCGGGATCGGCGGCGAGGGCATCGAGATGCGCGTTCGCGGCGTGCGCGTGCTCCGCGACCTCCACGTCGTGCCCGCAGGCCAGTACGGGGTCCGGGGCACCGTCACGCTCGGGGACGACGAGATCTACGTCCTCGGCTTCGCGTCAGGCGTCAGCAGCGACAGCCGCGACCGCGGACCGGTCAAGCTCGACCGCCTGATCGGGCGCGCCGCTGGCGTCGTGTGGCCCCCGGAGCGCCGCCGCGAACTCTGATCGGGCCGGGCTCATCGACCTCTCACCGCGCCCGCGACACGACGCAGCACCTGGCGGGTGCGAGCGGCCCGGAAGGGGCCGATTGGGGGCCGTTGCGCTCGATCGTCGCGGCTAGACTCCTCGGCGAAAACCGCGCCCGCTGGCGCCCACGGCCCGTCCGCCCTTTCGCGGATCTCCGCAACCACAGCACCGCACATCACTCCGATGTCCTTCGACCAGCAACTCGACAAGGTCCGCACTCAGGACGGCTTCATCGCAGCCCTCGACCAGAGCGGCGGCAGCACCCCCAAGGCGCTCCTCTCCTACGGCGTCCAGGAGTCGGAGTACTCCGGCGACGACGAGATGTTCGCCAAGGTGCACGAGATGCGTACGCGCATCATCACCAGCCCCGCCTTCACCGGTGAGCGCATCCTCGGCGCCATCCTCTTCGAGAACACGATGGACCGCGAGATCGCCGGCAAGGGCACCGCGACCTTCCTCTGGGAGGACAACGACATCGTCCCGTTCCTGAAGGTCGACAAGGGCCTCGCGGACGTCGACGACGGCGCGCAGATCATGAAGCCCATGCCCGAGCTGGACGCGCTCCTCGCTCGCGCCAAGGACAACGGCATCTTCGGTACCAAGATGCGCTCGGTCATCAAGGAGGCCAGCGCCAGCGGCGTCAAGAAGGTGGTCGACCAGCAGTTCGAGGTCGGCCTGCGCATCGTCGACGCCGGCCTCGTGCCGATCATCGAGCCCGAGGTGGACATCCACTCCGCCACCAAGAGCGAGGCCGAGGCCATGCTCCGCGACGCGATGATGGAGCACCTCGACAAGCTGAGCGGCGACACCAAGGTGATGCTCAAGCTGACCCTCCCGGAGGAGGACAACTTCTACAAGCCGTGCATCGAGCACGACCGCTGCGTGCGCGTCGTGGCGCTCTCGGGCGGCTACTCGCGCGAGGAGTCGAACGCGCGCCTCGCCCGCAACCACGGCATGATCGCGAGCTTCTCGCGCGCCCTGGCGGAGGGCCTGTCGGCCCAGCAGTCCGACGACGAGTTCAACTCGACGATGGACGCGACGATCCAGAGCATCTTCGAGGCCTCGCGCACCTGAGCCGGGGACCGAGGGGTCGCGGGCGGAGTTCTCTCCGTGCGCGGCCCTCGCCGCCATGTCCGACGACCCCTGGGACGGTCCGTTCACCGAGACCGAGGCCTACTTCTCGCTCTGCGAGTCGGGCTTCGAGGCCCTGGCCGAGGGGCGTCTCGACCGCGCGGAGGAGGTCGCCGCCGAGCTCGAGGGTCGCCGCGCGTCCGTCGGCTTCGAGCTCCGCGCCCACGCCCGGCTCCAAGCCGGTGATCCGGCGGGCGCGATCGACGCGCTCGAGGCTGGCACGGCCGCCGCGCCGGGGAACTGGGTCCTCTGGCAGCTCTTGGGCAACTGCTGCTCCGACGTCGAGGACTTCGAGCAGGCCGACGCCGCCTACGAGCGCGCCGCGAGCATCGACGAGGCGGACGTCGACTCCGTCGCGCTGAACCGCGCGGTGATGGCCTCGCGCAGCGGCGGTCCCTCGGCGGGCCTCGCTGCCCTCGACGCGCACGAGCCCGCGCACCTCGCCCAGCGCCACGCGGCGCTCGCCTCCGAGTACCTGCGCGAACTGGGACGCACCCAGGAGGCGCTCGCGCGCGCGAAGGTCGCGCTCGACCAGGCGCGAGAGGATCAGGACGACGCGCGCGCGCTGCTGCTCGTGCAGTGCTCCCACGCGCTGCGGGAGATGAACCGGCGCAGGGAGGCGCGAGCCGCGGCGGAGACCGCGCACTCGATCGAGCGCGGCCACCCCGAGGCGCTCCACGCCCTGCGCCTGCTCGACCCCGAGGAGCGCGGCGCGGAGCACGTTCCGCTCCGCGTCCTCGTGCGCGGCGCCTGGCCTCGCCGCGAGGGGGCCCCGGCCCAGGGTTTCTTCACGACTTATCACGCCGTCGCGCGTGACGCGGAGGAAGCGCTGGGGCGCGCGCGCTCCCTCGAGCCCGCCGAGGTCCGCGACACGCTCGTCGTCGAGGAGTTCGAGGTGATCGAGGGCGACGCGGACGCGCCGCCCGGGATCTACGGGATGTCCGGCCTGAGCTTCTTCCCGTCCGACGAGCGGGGCTGAGCCGGGGACGAGGGCGTCCTCGCGCCGCTCCAGAAGCTCAGCGCACGTAGAACTCGCCGGGAACAGGCTCCGGCAACGGCCCTTCGAGGATCGCCGCGAGACCTGCGAGGAGAGGCGGGCCCGTCTCCTCTCGCGGTGCGCCCCGGGCGAACTCGACCGTGAGGACCGGCGTCCCGCGGTCGACGCCGGCCCACGTCCCCAGCGAGCCCGGTGTGGAGTAGCCCATGGACGGCCGGACGTGCCAGGGCGCACCGGCGCCGTCGCGGAAAGCCGCCGCGAGCTTCAGCGCGGGGCCGTCGAAGTTCACGAACGGCCCGCTGCGCGCTGCGTGCAGGACGATGACGAGCGCGGGATCGAAGTCCACGAGATCCCGATGCACCGCAGCGACGGCGGGCTCGGACAGCGGCCGCGGGCCGTGGCGCGGTCCGGCCCGGAAGTTCCCCGCGGGCCAGTTGCGGTTGGGATCGACGCCGGACGCGGTCGTGCGCGTGTTCGCGGCCGTCCCGTCGGGGTTCGCGTCCGCGATGAGCCGGACCGTGCGCGGGACACCGCGCACGAGCGCGACGATCTCGTCGAGGTGCCGCAGCCCCTCCTGCTCGTCGCCGTGGATCCCGGCGATGAGCGCGATGCGCGGCCCGCCGCGGCCGCTGGTGATCGCGCGCACCGGGCGGCCCTCGCGGCTCGAGCCGATCGTCTCCCAGCGCGGTGCACGCACAGCGACCTGCGCGCCGGCGGTGAGGCGGCAGGCCGGGAGCAGGGCGCTGGCAGTGAGCGCCGCGGCGAGCATGCGAGCGAGAGTTCTCATGGTGAGCGCTTGCTGCGCATCCTAGGGAGGAACCGATCTCCAGACGTCATGCCGGGCGGATCGAGGCCTCGACCGCGGATCGGTCCATGTGGCCCGCTGCCGGCGTGACCCTCGACCCTCGAGGCGACCTCTCCCGGAGGGGCGGGCTTCCCTGTATTCTCGGCACCACCATGAAGGCACCTCTCCTCCTCTCCACGGCGGCGCTCCTGCTCGCAGGCGCGTCCTTCCTGATGAACTCCTCTCGTACCTCGGGCGATGCTGAAAGCCGCCCCGTCGGCGGCGTCGAGCGAACGGACACGGGCGCGATCGCGGAGCTGCAGCGGGAGATGGCCGCGATCGTGGAGCGACTCGACGCGCTCGAGGTCGAGGACCTCGCGCCGGTCGCTGCGGCGCCCCGCGAGCAGGTGGACCCCGGCTGGATCACCCAGGAGCAGCTCGAAGCGCGGCTCGCTGAGTTCCGCGATGACGACGTGGTGAAGGCTCAGCGGAAGGCGGGCGCGTCGGTCATGGACGCCGAGTCCTTCGACGCCGCGCTCCAAGCCGCGCGCAGGCGTGAGACCACTCGCAAGTTCGAGGCGAAGGCGGAGAGCCGGGCGCAGGAACTCGATGAGCGGGTCGCGAAGTTCGAGGAGGCGCTCGGTCTCGACGCGTCGCAGTCCAACTCCCTGCGCGTCGCGCTGGAGAACCAGCAGGCGCGCAACACGGAGCTCGTCCGGATGTGGAACGAAGGCGCGACCGGCCTCGGGCAGGTGAAGCAGGACAACCGCGACGCTTTCCTCGAGGAGCTCGGCGGCTTCCTCTCCGAGGAGCAGCGCGAGGCCGTGGTGAGCGGTGGGGGTGGCGGGAAGTAGCGAGTCTTCCCGCGTCCGGCTGGAGCGGGCGCGCCGAGCTGGGGTCTCGATCATCGACCGGGATCCAGGACGAGGTGCGCTTCGATGGTCGGCCCTGCCTCGCTGTCGAACGGCCCGTCGCTCGCCGAGGGCTTCCGCTGAGACCGGGTGCCACGCCGGGCGGTCTCAACCGACTCCCGGAGCGCTCGTCGGAGCCGTTGATCCAGCGGGAGCGTGCTAACGTCAGTGGGTCCAGACCGGATCGATGACGAACCCTCCGCACACGCGGCGCTCCGCGCGCTCCCTCTCGAAGCTCCTCCGCAGCGGCGCCCTGTTCGTCGGCGTCCTCGCGCTCCCTGCGTCCGCGCAGGAGAGCGGTCGGCCCGACTTCGCCGCGCTCAAGGCCGAGGGTGCGAGGCGATCGCGCTATCTCCAGCCCGGCCATGAGGTGGGCGGCGCCGAGGTGCGCGGCGCGAACCTCGAGACCTTCCGCGCGGAGATCGAGCCGATCCTCGAGGGCGCGTGCTTCGAGTGCCACGGCGAGCAGAAGCAGAAGGGCGGCTTCCGCGTCGATGAGCTCGACCCCGACCTCGTGGCGGGCGAGGACGTCGACTGGTGGATGGACGTGCGGGCGGCGCTGGTCGACGGCGACATGCCGCCGGGCGGCGAGGAGAGCCTCTCCGCGGAGGACCGGGGCCGCGTCATCGACTGGCTGACGGCCGAGGCGCAGGCGGCATCGCAGGCGCGTCAGGGCGCGCGCGAACACTCGACCTTCCGCCGCCTCGCGCGCTACGAGTACGACTTCGCCCTGCGGGATCTCCTGGGGGTGGCGCGCTCGTTCGGTGAGGAGCTGCCGCCCGATCCCATCTCCGAGGACGGCTTCGAGAACAGCGCCGAGGTGCTTCAGCTCTCGACGACGCAGTTCGAGGCCTACCTCGACGCCGCGCGCGCCGCGCTGGGTCACGCGACGGTCACGGGCGAGCGGCCGGCCCCGCTCCACTGGAGCGTGTCGATGGACATGGCCGCGGAGCCGGAGTGGCGCCGCCAGGACGGCGCGCTCGAGGACATCGCCAAGAAGCACGCCGAGGATCCGGAGAAGCTCGAGGCCGAGCTCGAGAAGCGCCGCCAGAGCCACATGAGGCGGCCCGGCGGGACGCACTTCGAGCAGCGCTCGACCGGCCGCTTCGCGCGGGCGACCTGGGGGTACAACGGAGCGGCGCGAGCCTTCGCGCCGCAGGAGGGCGAGCCGGCTCCCCTCGCCGACTCCGACGCGGTCGCCGTGCTACCCGCCGGGGCGGGGCTGATCATCGAGCTCGGGGATCGTCTCCCCGACGAGGGGGTCATGCGGGTCCGGGTCCGCGCCGAGCGCGGCGCGGACGGGGACGAGCGCATTCCGAGCCTGCGCCTGATGTTCGGCTGGCAGGCGAGCAACGACTCCAACGCCGTCTTCCGCGCGGAGGTGGAGGACGCGCTGATCGAGGCGCCCCCCGGGGAGCCCGCCACCTACGAGTGGCGCGTGCCGATGGGCACGATCGACGTGCGGAACCTCGCTCGAGGCGTGAACAAGATGGGCGAGCTCCCGAGCCCGTCCGAGTACATCAAGCTCGTCAACTCGTCGATGTCGGGGCGCGAGGTGCGCCTGCACCACGTCGAGGTGACCGCGCCCTTCACCGAGAGCTGGCCGCCCGCGTCCCATCGAAGGGTGTTCGAGGGGGATCCGGGCCGGGGTCGTGAGGAAGCGCGCGTGCGCGCGATCCTCGAGGTCTTCATGGCGCGCGCGTGGCGGCGGCCCGTGTCCCGGTCGGAGGTCGGGCGCATGGTGAAGCTCTTCAGGCGGATCCGTTCGTCCGCCGAGAGCTTCGAGGAGGCCGCGGTGGAGGTGCTGGCGGTGACCCTCGCGTCTCCGAACTTCCTGTACATCGTGCGCGGCGCGGAGGAGGGGCGCGCGTCGGACCACGAGCTCGCGACGCGCCTCGCGTTGTTCCTCTGGTGCAGCGTCCCCGACGACGCGCTTCTCGCAGCGGCTGAATCCGGTGCTCTCGCGGATCCCGATTCGCGGGCCCGCGAGATCGAGCGCATGCTCGCCGATCCGCGGGCGCGTCGCATGCCAGAGGTCTTCGTCGACCAATGGCTCGACCTCGGGCTGATGAAGAACCTCGAGATCGACACCGGTGTCCACGAGGGATTCGATGGACAGCTCAAGGCCTCGATGGTCGCGGAGCCCGTCGCGTTCTTCGCGGAGCTGCTCGCGACCAACGAGAGCGCGCTGTCGCTGATCCACTCGGATTTCACGATGGTCGATGAACGGCTCGCCGGTCACTACGGCCTCGCCGGCGTCGCCGGTCACCGGATGCAGCGCGTGGAGCTCGATCCGGGCGGGCGGCGCGGCGGCCTGCTCGGTCAGGCGGGACCGCTGGCGATGAACTCGGACGGCAAGGACTCCCACCCGCTGAAGCGCGGGATCTGGGTCCTCGAGAACCTCCTCGACGACCCGCCGCCTCCGCCGCCGCCCGCCGTCCCCGAGATCGACGTCGCGGATCCACGCATCGCGCAGATGACCCTGAAGGAGCGACTCGAGGATCACAGGAACGATCCCGCCTGCATGTCCTGCCACTCGAGGATCGACCCATGGGGCATCGCCTTCGAGCACTTCGACGCCACCGGACGATGGCGTGACGATGTGGAGGGGCGCCCGGTCGACGCGGTGAGCCTCCTGGCAGGAGAGCGGGAGCTGGACGGACTCGACGGCCTGAAGGCCTTCCTGCTCGAGGAGCGTCAGGACCAGTTCGTGCGCGCCCTCGCCAAGAAGATGACGACCTTCGCTCTCGGCCGGCCCCTCGGATTCGGCGATGAGGCGGGCCTGGGGGGCATCGTTTCGAGAACACGCCGCGGCGGGGACGGCCTCGCTACGATGGTGCAGGCGATCGTGTCCAGCGAGCTCTTCCTCGAGCGTTGACCTGGCGCCGACGCCTGCTCTCGACCCTCCGATGAAAGTGCCCGCGCCCCTCGACATGAACACGGTGGACCGTCGCCGGTTCCTGCGCGGGTCCGCGTTCGCGCTGGCGCTGCCCTGGTTCGAGTCCATGGCCATGGCCTGGCCCTCGGAGAAGCGAGGTGAGAAGCGCCGGCGGCTGGCCTGCGTGTACTTCCCCGACGGCGTGCCGATGCCGCTCCGCGAGGACCCCGCCTACGAGGACTGGTCGTGGTTCCCCCACGGCCGCGGGACGGAGTTCCGCTTCACGAAGTGCATGGATCCCCTCGTGGAGTTGCGCGACGACTTCACCGTGTTCTCGGGCCTCTCCCACCCCGCGGTGCGTGACGTCCACGGCCACTCGAACGCGGACCAGTTCCTCACCGGCGCCGACACCGGCGCGAAGGGTGAGTACAGCAACGGCGTCTCCCTGGACCAGGTCTTCGCCGCCCACGCGGGCGAGCACACGCGTCACGACTCCCTCGTCCTCTCGACCGACGGGGGCACCGGCACCCCGCGCGGGGCCCACACGCTGTCCTTCTCCCGCACCGGGCGGGCGATCCCGGGTGAGCACCGCCCCAAGCGGATCTTCGACGGGCTGTTCGTCAAGAAGGACAGCGCCGCGGAGAAGCGCCTCGCCATGAGCCGCAGCGCGCTCGACGCGCTGCTGGAGGACGCCCGCTCCCTGCGCAAGTCGCTCTCGCGCGAGGACCGCGAGACCCTCGAGGAGTACCTCGAGTCCGTCCGCGCCACCGAGCTCAAGGTGGAGAAGGCGCGGCGCTGGGCGAGGATCCCGCTGCCGAAGGTCAAGGCGGAGCACCTGGACCTCGAGGTCTCGCCGGACGAGCCCCGCGAGTACCTGCAGACGATCTACGAGCTCATGTACCTGGCCTTCCGCACGGACAGCACGCGGACGGCCACGTACCAGATCGGCCGGGAGAACGGCGTGGGGCGCAGCGATGTGCTCGCCCGAGCTGTGGGCTTCCCCCTCAGCCACCAGCTCTCCCACGAGACCAAGAACCCCGGCGGCTGGGAGCGCTTCGGGATCTACTGCCGCTTCCTCAACGAGGAGTTCGGCCGCTTCGTGCAACGCCTGAAGGACACGCCGGAGCCCGGCGGCGAGGGTTCGATGCTCGATCACTCGCTCCTGCTCTTCGGCTCCGCCTCGAGTGCCTTCCACCTCTCGCGCAACTACCCCCTGATCCTCGCCGGCGGCAAGGACATGGGCTTCGAGCACGGCCGCTACGTCAACCTCGTGGGCGACCGCGCCTTCGGCGGCGCCTGGAGCGGCGGCCGCGAGCCCTGGCAGCAGGAGTTCTCCTACGACGACGTCCCGCTGTCCGATCTCTACCTCTTGATGCTGCGCCGCCTCGGCGTCGACGCGGAGAGCTTCGGCGGGAGCACGACGCCGCTCAAGGGCGTCTAGCGTCGTCGTCCCCGGTCGCGCGCTCCGGGCTCGCTCAGCGCGTCCCGGGGAACCTGAGATCCGACGCTCTCAGGTCGATACGGTTCGCCTCCCTGCCCTCGACGTCCATCGAGATGAGCGCGACAGCGGGATCCTCCGCGGACCAGTCGACCTCGATGAAGCCGACGTTGTACAGGGCGACGGGTGCTCCGACGCGGCGCGTGCTGGGCTCGATCACGTCCCAGTCGTTGTTGATGCCGCTCGCGGTCACGTCGTAGAGCGGGTAGCCGCCCGGCACGTCCTGCCGGTTGATCTCGCCCCAGTGCACGTCACCGGAGATGAAGACGACGCCGTTCGCGCGGGTCTCGCCGATCAGATCGATCATGCGCTGACGCTCCCGGGGGACGTTGGTCCAGCTCTCCCAGCCGTTGTAGCTGTGTCCGAACTGGATGCTCGTGGCGATGACCCGCAGGTCCGCGGGCACCAGGAGCTGCCGGCGGAGCCAGGCCCACTGCGCGGGCCCCAGGATCGTCGCGTCGGGGCTCTGGTTGGTGCGGTAGTCGTTCTTGAAGGGGGGCTCGGGGTTCTCGCCGGCGAGCAGGAGATCGTCGCGGAAGGTGCGCGTGTCCAGCAGGATGATCTGGAGCCGGCGCCCGTCGTCCTCGAAGAGTCGGGCGTCGTACACCCCCTCGTGGCGGCGGCGCGAGGAGTCCTTCGGCTCGCGCCAGAAGTCGAGGAAGATCTCGCGTGACTCCTCCTTCATGGCGTAGCGCCGGCCGGAGTCGTTGGCGCCGTAGTCGTGATCGTCCCAGGTCGCGAGGAGGGGGCAGTGCGCACGCAGGGCCTGGAATTCGGGGCGGCAGCCCAGGGTGAAGTACTTGCCCCGCAGCACCGCCATGTCCTCGGTGTCGCCGTAGATGTTGTCGCCCAGATAGACGAACAGGTCCGGGTCGCGCTCGACGACGCGGCGAAGAATCGGCTGCGGACGGTTCTGATCCGCGCACGACCCGAAGCCGATGCGGGCCGGGAGGACGCCGTGATCGAGGATCTGGTCCTCGAGGTGGAACGAGTTCAGGCGCGGCGCGGAGCAGGCGATCGTGAGCAGCGCGAGGATGACAGGGAGGCGCATGGCGATGATCAGGGCGCCACTTCGCGGTCACGTCAAGCGCGCCGACCGATCTGCCGGGAGACTCACTCCAGGACGCGCAGCGGTACGTTGTGGACGGCGCCGCTGCCCGATCCGTCGCGAACGTAGGCGAAGAGGCGATACGGCCCCGGGCGCTGGGGCATCCGGACCTTGGCCCGGGCGCGCTTGCCGGCGAGGATGGCCTCCGGGAACTCCTCGAGGGAACTCTCCGGGGCGCCCCAGGAGCCATCGCCTGGCGACGCGGAGCGCAGGACCCACTCGACCTCCAGCTCGTCGCCGTCGACGTCCCGGGCCTCGAGGGTGGCCTCGACGATCGCGCCGGGGCCCACGCTCGCGCGGTTGACCGCGAGCGAGCCGATCTCCGGCGCGCGGTTCTCCGGCGCCTTGCCCGACCAGAGCTCCGTCATCACGTCGACGGCGCCCAGCCGCGTGCCGTCCTCGAGATACATCCCGAACCAGGTCGCGGTGGTCTCCTGCTTCTGGCCCCACAGGAAGACGTACGCGCCGATGCAGGTCGGCTGAGCGGCCACCGCCGCCTGGTAGGCGGAGCGGTAGAGGCCGGCCTTGTCGGTGCTGCTCAACTCGATGGGGGTGCCCCAGTCGGTCCGCGGGCTCTCCCAGTGCCCCTTCGGACCGAACTCGGTGATCAGGTACGGGCGCGACCCTCCCGCCTCGCGGTAGCGACGCGGGACCGAGCGAATGCCCCCGTAGCTGTTGATGCCGACCGCGTCGATCGACGGCGCGAGCCGCTCGAGGTCCTTGATCTTGCAGCCATCCTCGCCGAGCTCCGCGATGACCGTCATGGTCGGATGATCGGGGTCGAGGTTGTGGACCATCGACGCGAGGGTCTCGAGGTGCTCGTAGTAGCGAGGATCCTCGCCGTGCCCCTCGCCCTCGTTCCCGAGGCTCCACATCAGGAGAGCGGGGTGGCTGCGGTGCTTCTCGACGGCCTCGCGGACCCTCTTCGTCTGCCGGGCGAGCGCCTCCTTCGAGCCGTAGTCGAAGCCTGTCCCCACGCGCCGCAGCCAGATCCCCAGCGTCACCGTCAGCCCCGCGGCGTGCGCCTCGTCGAGCAGCTTCCCGGTGCCCTCGTCGACGCCCCAGGTGCGGATCGAGTTGCCGCCGGCAGCGGCGAGCTGGTCGAGATGATCGGTGCCGCCTGCGCCTTTCACGAAGAAGGGCTTTCCGTCGCGGATCAGCTCGAAGCGCCCGGGGGTGCTCAAGATCGCCGAGCGCACCACGGGGTCGCTGGGGGCGTCTTCCGGCACGTCGGTCGAGCCGAGCGCGGCAGCGATTCCGAGGATGAAGGGGGCACTCTTGGGCATCGGATGGACTGGTGACAGCGCGAGGATCCTAGGCCACCTGGAGGAGCGCTGGGGCAGAGACCAGCGCGACATGTGGGGGGTCTCATCGGGCGTTCATCGACCTGGCGAGGATGGAGACGATCAGGCGCGTTCTGATGCACAGGAGAGGTCAACCAGGCACCCGGGCGAGGCGTCGTCCGCGGCGCCCTGTGGCCGGCGAGAGGTTCCGGAGGAGCCAGGAACGGCTCGGATCCAGTGGCCAGCGAATCCGGCCGGAACCTCAGCGGGGCCGCGGGGTTCCCTACCCTCGGACCCCATGGCGGAGGACACGCGAGACCTGGAAGGAGACCCCGGTGGAGAGCTCATGCTCCGCTGGAGGGACGGCGACGACGCCGCCTTCGATGCGCTCGTCGACCGCTACTCGGGCCAGGTCTACGCCCTGCTCACTCGCTTCCTGGGCCGGTCCCATCCGGGCCGGGAGGACATGGTCCAGGAGGTCTTCCTCCGGATCCTGCGCGCGCGCGACCGCTACGAACCCACGGCCAGATTCTCGACCTGGCTGTACAGCATCACCCTGCGCATGTGCATCAACGAGACCGAGAGAGGCCGATCGCGCAGGACGGCGTCGCTCGACTCGGCTGCGCGCGACAGCGGGCCGGCCTTCGACCCCGCGGACGAGAACGCCCCCGCCCCGGCGGAGCTCCTGGAGCGCGGCGACACCGTGGGCGCCGTCCGCGCGGCGATCGCGTCGCTGCCGGAGAACCAGCGGGTGGCCCTCGTACTCGCCCGCTATCACGACATGCCCTACGCCCAGATCGCCGAGGTGGTCGGCTCGACCGAGAAGGCGATCAAGTCCCTGATCCATCGCGCGCGAGAGACGCTGCGCAAGACCCTGGCCCCGCTCGTCCAGCTCGAGCTCCAGGCCGGAGAGGAGCCCTTCGGATGACAGAACACGACTGGATGAACGAGGACGAGATGCGCCGCATCCTCGGCGCCGATCCGGACCCGCGCCTCACCGCGGAGCAGCGGCGCGCGATCGTGCGTCGCGTACGTGCGGAGGAGGATGCTGCTCTCGACCAGGTCCTGGGAACCGTCGAGGTCGATCTGCCCGCCGGGCTGGCCGATCGGGTGCGCGCCCGGATCGCGTTGGAGCGCGCTGGCGAGCTGCGCGCAGTGCAGCGCCGACGGGCGATCCCCCGCTTGGTCGGAGGGGGCGTGTTCCTCGCGGCCGCGGCGGCCCTGGCCCTCGTAATGCTCCGTCCGGATCCCGCGCGTGAGACGGCGGGACCGGAGGTGGCCCGCGCATCCGTGACCGGGCGCGGAGACGCCTTCGACGAGGAGCTGGTGGCCGCGCTGCCCGAGCTCGAGGAGCTCGGCGTGCTCCTCGATCTCGATCCGATCGAGGCAGACGTCCTCTTCCTCTTCGACCCCGAGGACGAGCTGCTGATCGATCTCCTGGAGGAGAACGGCTGATGCTGCGGGCTCTCTTGATCGTCCTCATCGGGTCCTTCTCGGCCGCGGCTCCTGCGCTGGCCGAGGCGGAGGACACCGCTGATGACCGCCGCGCGGCCTGGGAGAAGCTCGATCCCGAGGAGCGGATCGCCCTGCGCGAGCGCTACGAGCGTCTGCGTGCGATGTCGCCGGAGGAGCGCGAGCGCGCGCTCACGCTGGCGCGTCGCATGCGCCGCGAGGCCGAGGCGACCCTTCGATCCCTGGAACCGGCGGAGAGAGCCGAGATCGAGGCCCTGGATCCGGCGGAGCGCGGGCGCGTCCTGCGCTCCCTGATCGCCGACCGCGCGCGGATGATGGCGACGCGGCTCCAGGCGTACCTGACCGACGAGGAGCGAGCGCAGCTCGGGCGCGCCGACGCGATCGAGCGCTCCCGCATCCTCGGGCGCGTTCGCACCCGCATCATGGAGCAGCTCCCGGGCAAGGCGCGACGGACGGCCGAGGCCCTGCGTCTCTCGCCCCGTGAGATCGAACGCCTCTCGAGCGCCGATCCGGAGGAGCTCCGCGCGGCGATGATCGGCCTCGCACGTCGTCGGGCCGCGCAGATCACGGCGAAGCAGGGACTCCCCGAGGGTGTCACCCAGGCCGAGTGGGACAGGGTGCTCGACCTGCCGGACGGTCAGTTCGTGCGCGCGCTTCAGCGCCTGCGCGCGAGTCATCCCGAGCTCGGAGTCCCGGCGCGCCGCGTCGACCGCGCTCGCCGCCGTCAGAGCGCGCTCGCCTCGCAGCTGAGGTCCCTCGGTACGCCGAGCACGCGCGACCGACTGAGCGCGCCCGAGGCGAGTGAACGGGTCCAGAGCCGCCGCGCCGTGCTGCGCAATCGAGCGAAGATCGAGGGCCTCGTCGAACGCCGGATGCAGCTGTCAGCCGACGCCGTGCTGGCCGTCCGGGGGCTCGGCGACGATGCATTCGTTTCGATGCACCGCCGACTCCTGCGCACCCTCGTGTGGGAGAACGATCCACGGCGGTCCATCGAGCGCTGGCTCGAGGGCCGCGCCGAGGGCGCGGAGGCTTCGGACATGGAAGGTCGCGGGCGGCGCCGCGACCGCTGACCCCGGCGACCTGTCCTCCCCGCCGGTCACCCAGGCGAGCTCCGGGGCGCTCGGGTTCCAGCCCCTCTCCTCGCGGAGGATCCCCCGCCCGGGGCCAGACAGGTCCTTGCCTCGAGATCGCTCCGCGCTTCGAGCTGGTCATCCTGCGCGTGGGTCATCGCGTGCCTCGAGGAGGAGAGGGCTCCCCGGACGCCTCGCCACACCCGCGGGTCGGGCCAGGGGCGGCCGGCGCGCTGACCCGCTACGCTTCGGCTGCGATGATCCTCGACCGCGCCGACCTCTTCAGCCACGCCCTCGCCGCGGAGCCCGGGCGCCTGCACTTCGCGGCCCACAGCCATCACCTCTGGCCCGACGTGACCCGCGCTTCCCACGAGCGGGCCTGGCTCGACGCGGCGGAGCTGGCGGACGAGAAGTGGAACCGGATCTTCGGCGAGGTCTGGACCGCGGCTCAGGCGAACGTCGCCCGGACCCTCGGCGTCGACGATCCCACCCAGGTGGCCTTCTCGGCGAACACCCACGACCTGCTCGTCCGCCTCTTCAGCGCCACGGAGGCGTGGGAGCGCGGCCGACCGCTGCGCGTCATCTCCACCGGCGCCGAGTTCCACAGCTTCACGCGGCAGATGCGTCGCCTCGCCGAGTCGGGGAAGGTGGAGTGGCGCGTCGTGGACGAGGAGCCCTTCGAGTCCCTCGCTGATCGCTTCAGCGCGGCGGCCGCAGAGGGGGAGTGGGACGTCGCCTTCGCCAGCCACGTCCTGTTCAGCTCGGGGCACGTCTTCGACGAGTGCTTCGAGCTGCTCGCCGCGCTGCCCGAGGACGTCGTGCGCGTCGTCGACGGCTACCACGGCTTCTTCGCCGTTCCGACGGACTTCGGGCCCTATGCGGATCGTCTCTACTACACGAGCGGCGGGTACAAGTACGCGATGGCCGGCGAGGGCGCCTGCTTCCTCGTGGCGCCCCACGGGCGCGAGGAGCGCCCCGAGATCACGGGGTGGTTCGCGGGCTTCGGATCGCTCGCAGATCCTCAGGACGCGCGCGTGGGGTACGACGGCGGCGCGGCGCGCTTCCTCGGGGCGACCCTGGAGCCGACGCCGCTCTACCGATTCAACGCGGTCTGCTCGATGCTCGCGGAGCAGGGGCTCGACGTCGACGCGCTGCATCGGCACTCCGCGGCGCTCCAGGAGCGCTTCCTCGATCGGGTCGACGCGGGCGACGCCGGCCCGCTGACCGTCGCGGAGCTCACCCCCGGCCGAGGCGAGCTCCCGGGCGTCCGGCGCGGTAACTTCCTCACCTTCTGCCGGCGCGACGCGCGCGACCTCCAGGCGCGCCTCGCGGCCGCGCGGGTCATCACCGACGCACGGGTCGATCGACTGCGCTTCGGGTTCGGGCTGTATCACCGCGCCGAGGACGTCGACGCGCTGGCGGGGCGCCTCGCGGAGCTGGGCTCGGCCGGCGACTGAGGCGCGCGCCTCTCCTCAGAGGCCGGCCTCCGCGATGGCCTCCTCGAGGGAGTCCGGATCGACGCCGCGGCTGTTCTCACGGAGCTCCTCCGCCAGCGTGGCCGGATCCTGCGGGATCTCCGGGTCCTCGAGCGCGTCGTGCAGGTGCACCGGCAGGACCGCGAAGGGCGCGGTCCGCACCTGGTTGCCGAAGTGGGCCTCCTTGCCGAGCACGATGCGCACGGCGCCCTTGGGGATGGGTTCGCCCGACTGCTTGCACTTCGAGCGGTTGGAGGGGGCGATCTCCGCGTAGGGCATCGTCTTGCGCTCCCTCTCCTTCTTCTCGCGATCGGCGGCTGCCTTCTCGGCGATGACCTTGAGCTCCTCGAGCGTCGGCAGGTCCGCCGGATCGGGCGGGTCCTGGGCGGCCTCCCACGCGTTCATGGCGTAGGCCTCCTCGACGCGTTCGTACATCTTCTTCGCCGCACAGCTGAGGTAGTGCCACATGTACCCCGACCCGAACGGGCCCTCGACGAGGACACCCAGTCGGACCGCGCCCTTGTCGATCTTGCGCTTGCAGATCTTGCACTTGGACCGCCCCGAGCGCGCGTGCTCGATCACGTACGGGGGGAGGGGGCCCTCTTCTTCTTCGACGTCGGCAACCATGACGCGGGAGCATACGGCGGCCGCGAGATCCTTGGAGCGCAGGAATGGTCGCGCTGCGGCGTCGCACCGGGCGTGACCCCTCCCGGCGGTGTCTCGCGGCCGGCTCGGCGGGTCGATCTCATGGAAGAAGTTCCTCCCGTCGCCCTCGACCTGCCGTCCTTCGGCGAGATCCGTGCGCCTCGAGGCTCGAGCCGGACTCCGCTTCGAGGACCATCTCCCCGGCGCGGATGATCCAGCTCTCGGAGCGCTTCGTCGGGTTCGACCGGGCCCTCGCGGCCGCGCCGATCCGTCCGATCGCCCGGGCGCTCGCGCGGAGCTCGTGGGGATCGGCGCTGGCGCGGCCCGGACGATGGTCACCCGTCAGGAGAGCCCCCCTCGGGGCGCTCTTCTCCGATAGAGTCTCGCGCCCGATGTCCCCCCCGGATGACGCCGTTCCCCGCCTGGCCCCCGTGCCCTTCGCGAGGCTCGACGCCGTGCGCCGCGCGCGGCCGCGGCTCATCGTGGACCTGCGGGCGCCGGCGGAGTTCGCGGACGACCACGTGAAGGGCGCCCTGAACGTCCCCCTCTTCGAGAACGAGACGCGCGCCTTCGTAGGGCTGCTCTACAAGCAGTTCAGCCCGGACGCGGCCTTCAACGAGGCGCGCGCCGAGGTCGTCCAGCGGATCGAGGAGATCGTCGGGCGGATCGCCGCCGCGGCCGGATGGGACGTGCCCGCGGTGGATCTGAAGGAGCGCGTACGGGCCATGACGTCCGGCGGGATCGCGCGGATGGAGACGGACCTCGATCCGGTCCCGCTCGACGACCTACCGGCGGACGCGGTCGTGCTCTCCTGCGCCCGGGGTGGGCTGCGCTCCCGCAGCATCGTCGCGCTCCTGCGCACGCTCGGGCTGGAAGCGGTCGGGCTGATCGACGGTTACCGCGCGCACCGCAGCCACGTGCGCGAGGCTCTCGAGGCGTGGACGCCGCCGGCCCACGTCTTCGCCCTGCGCGGGCTGACCGGGGTGGGCAAGACGCTCGTCCTTCGCGCGATCGAGGAGCGCCGGCCGGGCTGGACGCTCGACCTCGAGGGCGTCGCCGGACACCGCAGCTCTCTCCTGGGGATGGTCGGTCTGCGGCAGACGACCCAGAAGGGCTTCGAGAGCGGTCTCGCCCTGCGCGCGGAGGAGGGGTTCCCGGACGGCGTGCTCGTGATCGAGGGGGAGAGCCGCAAGGTCGGGGACGTCGTGATCCCGAAGTCGATGTGGGAGGCGCTCCAGGGCGCGGTCAACGTCGAGGTCGTCGCGAGCCTCGCCCGTCGCGTTCGGGTCCTCTCCGAGGACTATCTCGCGGTGCCTGAGTCGCTGCCCAAGCTGCGCGAACAGCTCGTGGCGGTGGCGGCGCGCATGGACGGCGAGCCCGACCTCGCAGGCATGTTCGACCGCGGTGAGATCGACCCTCTCGTGGAGCTGCTGCTCGAGTGCTACTACGACCCGCTCTATCGCGGGAGCGAAGCTGGCAAGCGCTACGAGGTGGCTGTCGAGGCGGAGGATGCCGGAGCCGCAGCGGACGAGATCATCCGCTGGATCGAGGCGCGGGTCGGCGCCTGAACGCGCTCGCGCGGAAGAGCTCGAGCGAGCCCATCGGAGAGGCCTCCCGAGGGGGCCGGTCGAGCATCGCGCGGAGCTGCGAGCAGATCCGCGAGTCCGCGCGGGTGCGCGACACCGACGCGACGCAGCACCGAGGAGAGATCCCGCCGCGACCTCCCCGTCGCTGGACGGCACTTCGCCGGAGCTCTCCCGCGAGCGCTGGAGATCATGGCCGGAGCGGAGTGCGCGCCGCGCGTCGCAGCTCGTCCAGGGGATAGCGCGTCCCGCGCCAGCGCACGCCTCGTGTGAGGAGCGTGACGAGGGTCGAGCGCCAGAGGATCACGAGGAAGACGAGGATCCCGAGGGGGAACAGGAGACCGGTCCATCGAGGGAGTCCCGCGTCCGAGGCCGCGCGCGCGGCGCCCAGGACCTGGAGAGCAGCGCAGGCAGCGAAGAGACCTCGCTCGGGAGCGGCGGCCCAGGGCGCGGCGGCGAGCAGCCAAGGCGTCACGAAGAGGCCGAGCAGCGCGGCGGTCGCCAGCGCGACGAGCGACAGACGGAAGCCCACGCCGGCGAAGGCGTTCTTCTCGAGGCCGCGGATCATCGCGAACACGCCCGGATACCACTCCACCGAGGCCGCGTCGCGCGCGTAGCAGAACTCGGCGCGTCCACCGTGGGCCTTGAGCAGCTGCCCGAGCGCGAGGTCGTCGTCGATGCGGAGGCGGATCTCTCCGTGGCCGCCCGCGCGGTCGTACGCGCTCCGGCGCACGAGGTTCAGAGCGCCGATCCCCACGGAGGCCCGGCTGCGCGGATCCGCGACCTTCCAGGGACGCGTGAAGAGCGCGAAGAGGACCGCGAAGGTCGTGATCATCACGGCGAGCAGCGGTCCTCGGGCCACGACCCGCGGCGCGCCGGCGAGGTGCGCGAGCTCGCGCTCCTCAGCGAGGGCCACCGCCGCGGCGATCGCGCCCGGAGCGAAGCGCACGTCAGCGTCCGTGAAGAGCAGGTAGTCGGAGGCCGGCGCGGAGCGGGCGCCGGCCCACAGGGCGTGGTTCTTGCCGAGCCAGCCTTCGGGCAGGGCCTCGACGCGGACCAGCCTTGCATGGGCGCAGCCTGCGACGAGCGCCTCGGCGACGGCGCCCGTGCTGTCCTCCGAGCGGTCGTCCACGACGACGACCTCGAGGCGGGGCCCGGCCTGGGCCATGAGGGCCGCCAGGGCGGGTCCGAGCGTCTCCGCCTCGTTCCTGGCCGGCACGATGACGCTGACGGTGGCGGCCGGGGCGGAACTCGACGGAGTGAGTCGCGGGAGGGCTCTGGAGCCGCGGACGACCGCCGCGAAGCGGATCAGCGCACCCGTGAGCAGCAACGCGGCGAAGAGCAGGAGCATCGGTGGTCGGGCCCGGCAGCGCACCTCGAGGGTCCCTCGGGGGCGCCGCTGCTACCCTTTTCGGCCGCTCTCCGCCGGAGGACCCGGCACCCCCCAGGATTTCGACTCGATGACCGTCACGACCGCTTCCGACGCCGCTCCGGACCAGGCCCCTGAGCCCAAGTTCCGCAAGGACTACGCGCCGCCCCACTTCGACGTCGAGTCGGTCGAGCTCGAGTTCGACCTCGGCGAGGACAGGACGGAGGTGACGTCGCGCGTCGCCTACGCGCGCCGCGAGGGCTCGAGCGGGCAGCCGCTCGTCCTCCTCGGCGAGGAGCTGGAGACCCTGCGCGTCGCCGTCGACGGGCGTGAGCTCGCCGCGGAGGAGTTCGAGGCGAGGTCCGAGGAGCTCGTCGTCCCGGACGTGCCGGATCGGTTCGTGCTCGAGACCGCCGTGCGGATCCACCCGGAGCGCAACACCACCCTGATGGGGCTCTATCGCTCGAGCGGGAACTTCTGCACCCAGTGCGAGGCCGAGGGCTTCCGGCGCATCACCTGGTTCCTGGACCGCCCCGACGTGATGAGCACCTACCGCGTGACGATCACCGCGGACGAGGCGAAGTACCCGGTCCTCCTCTCGAACGGCAACCGCCTCTCGGTGGAGAGCCTCGGCGACGGCCGTCACCGCGCGCGCTGGGAGGACCCGTTCAAGAAGCCGAGCTACCTCTTCGCGCTGGTGGCCGGCGATCTGCACTGCCACCGGGGGAGCTTCGAGACGCTGACGGGCCGCACCATCGAGCTGGAGATCTGGGTGGAGCACCAGGACGCCGACAAGGCGGAGCACGCGCTGCGTTCCCTTCAGCGCTCGATGAAGTGGGACGAGGAGACCTTCGGCCTCGAGTACGACCTCGACCTCTACATGATCGTCGCCGTCGGCGACTTCAACATGGGGGCGATGGAGAACAAGGGGCTGAACATCTTCAACTCCAAGTACGTTCTCGCGCGGACCGACACGGCGACCGACGCTGACTTCGAGGCGGTCGAAGCGGTCATCGCTCACGAGTACTTCCACAACTGGACGGGCAACCGCGTCACCTGCCGCGACTGGTTCCAGCTCACCCTCAAGGAGGGGCTGACGGTGTACCGCGACGCGCGCTTCACCGCCGACATGACCTCGCACGCCGTGAAGCGCGTGGACGACGTCCAGGGGCTGCGGAGCCATCAGTTCGCCGAGGACGCCGGACCGATGGCTCATCCCATCCGGCCCGAGCAGTACATCGAGATGAACAACTTCTACACCTCGACGGTGTACGAGAAGGGCGCCGAGATCATCCGGATGTACGAGACCCTCCTGGGCCAGGACGGCTTCCGGAAGGGGATGGACCTGTACTTCGAGCGCCATGATGGGGCGGCCGTGACCTGCGACGACTTCCGCGCTGCCATGGCGGACGCGAACGGGCGCGATCTCGCCCAGTTCGAGCGCTGGTACCTGCAGAAGGGGACGCCGGGGCTGAACGCCAGCGGCTCCCACGACGAGGCGACCTCGACCTTCACCCTCGAACTCGCCCAGGAAGCGCCTGCCAACGAGCCGAACTTCGAGCCCACGCACATGCCCGTCGTCGTCGGCCTCGTCGGACCTGACGGCAGCGACATGCGCCTCGCGCTCGAGGGTGAGGACGTCGAGACGGCTCCGGTCGAGCGCGTGCTCGAGCTCACGGCCGAGCGCGCGACCTTCGTCTTCCACGGGATCTGCGCGCGTCCCGTGCCGAGCGTGCTGCGCGGCTTCTCGGCGCCGGTGCGGCTCGAGATGGAGCGGAGCCGCGAGGACCTCGCGTTCCTGCTCGCGAACGACAGCGACGCCTTCAACCGGTGGGACGCCGGTCAGTCCCTCTACACCGAGGTGCTGCTGGAGCTCAGCGCCGCCGCGGAGGCGGATCAGGAGCTCTCCCTCGACCCGCTCGTGGTCGAGGCCGTGCGCAGCGTGCTCGTGTCCCCGGACCTCGACGGGAGCCAGAAGGCCCAGGCGATGGCGCTGCCTGGTTTCAGCGTGCTCAGCCAGGCATGCCAGCCGGTCAATCCCGCCGCGCTCATCGAGGCTCGTGACTTCGTCGCTCTCGAGCTCTCCCGTGCTCTCGAAGGCGAGCTGGTGGCGGCGCGTGACGCCGCGCGTCCGGCCGGGCCCTACTCGGCGGACAAGGCGTCGATCGACGGACGGCGCCTCTCGAACGCGGCGCTCGGACTGTGGTCGGTGAGCGGCGCGTCGGCGGCCCTGCGCGCGGCCGAGGAGCAGTTCGAGAGCGCCGACAACATGACCGACTCCCAGGCGGCCCTCGCCTGCCTCTGTCAGCACCCGGGCGAAGCGCGTGATCGCGCGCTCGCCGCTTTCCACGAGCGCTGGAAGGAGGACGCTCTGGTGCTCGACAAGTGGTTCGCCCTCCAGGCGACCTCACGCACGGTCGGCGTCGCCGAGGTCGAGGAGCTGCGGCGCCACCCCGACTTCAAGATGGAGAACCCGAATCGCATGCGGTCCCTGGTCGGGGCCTTCGTCATGCAGAACTTCCGCGGCTTCCACGCGGCGGACGGTTCGGGCTACGAGCTGCTCGCGGACGTCGTCATCGAGCTCGATGCCATGAACCCGCAGATCGCCTCGCGTCTCGCGCGCGTGCTCGGCCCCTGGCGCCAGTACGCGCCCGCGTGGGGCGACGCGATGAAGTCGGCGTCCGAGCGTATCCTCGCGAAGCCGGGGCTCTCCAAGGACGTCTTCGAGATCGTCAGCAGCTCTCTCTCCTGAGGCTGCGACGGCTCCCGCCGGGCCGGCTCGAAGGCCGGTCGCTCCGGGAGCAGCGGGCTGGAGGAGCCATGGCCGCTCCTCGAGCGCTTCGGCTCAGGAGTCCTTGGCGACGGACGTGATCCTCACGCCGTAGGTGTTGTCGATGGTCACGATCTCGCCCTGGGCGATGACCTTGCCGTTGACCAGGACGTCGGCCGGCTCGTGGGCTTCGCGGTCGAGCGGTACCAGGCTGCCGGGGCCGAGCTTCACGAGCTCGCCGAGCGACAGGCTCGCACGCCCGACGCGGACGGTCACCCGGACGGGGACCTCCAGCAGGGCGTCCATACCGATGGGATGGCCGTCGGCGCCCAGCGCGCCGTCGATCTCGCCGATCTCCGCGGCCTGGATGGCCACGGCCTCGGCGGCTGCGTCGATCGCGCTCTCGAGGTCGGTCTTTCCGACGGTGGACTGTTGGGTCTCGTCACTCATGGCTGAAAAGGGGGACAGGTCGGTGTTCGTTCGTTGCTCTCTCACCCGGACGGGTTCGCCAGGTGGCTCATGGAACCAACCTGGTCGACGGCGACAGCGAGTCGCCCGTTGACCGCTCCGAAGCGGCCCTCGGCGCAGATGGTCTCCTCGATCTCGATCTCGATGGGCTCGCCGATCCTCGAGTCGAGCGGGATCACGTCGCCGACCTCGATCGCGAGGAGCTCGGCGAGGGGGACCTCGGTGCCGCCGAGGAGGGCGGAGAGGTCGAGATCGACGGGCGCGAGGTGGTGGGGCGCGTCGGCGCCGACGGGCTCGGTCTCGTCCTCGGGATCGACGATCCCGGGGAGGTAGAGGCGCATGTCGCTGGCCTCACGTCCTTCGCTCTCGAAGGACAGGTGGACGAGCATGCGCCGGGAGTCAGCGTCCGGGCCGAGATCCTCGAGGGTCGTCATCTCCTCGGGCTCCTGCCAGACCTCGCCCGGCTCGATCGCGAGGGAGAACTCGGCGACGATCGTCCCCAGGAGGGAGTCGAGCAGACTCGCGATCACGCGGCGCTCGGTCCGTGTGAGGACCGGGTCGCCGGCGCCGTGGGTCCCGTCACCGCCCGACTCGACCTCGGAAGTGGGCCCGGAGAGGATGAGGTCGCAGGCGATTCGCGCCGCCGCGGCGTCCCAGATCAGCCAGCCCTGCTGGCCGTTGCAGAGGAAGCCGTGGACGAGGAAGGGGCGGACGAAGCCGTCGAAGAGCCCATGCGCGTTCATCTCGGCGATCTCGCCCAGCGCGAGCTGGGGATGGCCGCGGAGCGGCCCTGCGAGGCCGTTGGCGATCGCGCCGAGGCGCGCCGAAAGCGTCTTCCGGATCCGCGCGATCCGGTCGGCTGACAGGGTCCGCGGCTCCGAGAAGTCACGCAGTGACACGACCGCGACGCGCGCGCCGCCGTCGTCCGCGCCATTGGTCGCCGCCTCGAGGGCTGCGGCTTCTTCGGGGTCCAGGTCCATCGTCATGATATGCGTGTCTGCCTGATGAGCAGCGTCACTGGGCGATGATGTCGCCCGTGAACATGCGGCGAATCCGGCCCATCACGCCGACGTTCACCTCGCCTTCGAAGCTGTCGTCGAGGGTCGCGACGTTGACATAGATCTTGGTGCCATCCTCGGCCTCGACGAGGACGTCGTGCTCGGCCCCGCCGAACTCGATCTGGGGCCCTCCGTCGAGCTGCAGCGTCTTCCTCCGCGCGTCCACCTTCAAGACGTGCTCGTGGAACGCGCCGCGGAAGGTGCCGTGGAGATCCTGGCTGTCACCGAGCCTCAGACCTGACATGGGGTCAGCGTCGTAGGGGGTGGGGGTCTCTCCGAGGTGCACGGGGAAGAGGACCGGCTCTGCGACCTCCTCGAGCGCGGCCGCGAAGGTCTCCCGTGACGCGGCCGCCATGACCTCGTCGATCCGGAAGCGCGAGATCGTGTACATCATCGCCTGCCGGAGCGACTTCTCGTAGTGCTCGTCCGCGATCCGGGAGGACGGGTAGGCGATGTCGTACGCGAAGTAGGAGCAGCTCGGGCTGAACTTCAGGTAGCGCGAGAAGTTGTCGTCGAGCGGGTTCCCGACGATGTCCTTCTCGAAGAAGTTGTGCATCGCGGGGCCCTGGAAGGACTTGCGCGCAGCCTTCTCCGGCATCGCGACGACCGCCAGGGTCGAGCCGAGCGTGATCAGCCCGACGACGGCTCCCAGCAGCTTGAACGAACCCCTGGAAGCTTTGGGCGTCGCCTGGTTCTCGGGCTCGTGGCCCTCGGCGTCGTTGATCTGTTCTTCGGCCATCGTGGTCGTATCGGTTCTGCCGCTTCAGTTCGCGGCGGGGATGATCAGGCGGGCGTCGACGCCGCGGCGTGCGGCGCCCTGGAGTTCCAGCTCCGAGTACCAGGCCTTGGCGCGGATCTGGTCGGTGGGGAAGCCGTGCTCCTCTTCGAGGTAGGAGACGACCGCGCGCGCCCTGGCGTGGGCGAGCCGCGTGTTGTCGCCGCCGTGGCGGGGACCAGCGTCGGTGGCGTGACCCTCGATGCTCAGGGTCTGGCCGCGGCGCGGGCGGAGCGTCTCCACGAGCGCGTCGATGTACTCGCGCGAGGTCGTCGTCAGCTCGGCGCTGTCCTCCTCGAAGGTGGCGAGCCGGGGCTGGCGGACCTCGTCGTGGGGCTCCATGGCCTGGAGATCGTCCGCACGGAGGAGCTCGTTCAGCGCTGCGTCCTCGTGGGTCGCGCGCCGCTCGGGATCGTCCTCGGGGGGCAGGTTGAAGCGCCGGCGCATCTGCTCGAAGACAGCCTGCTTCTCGTGTGCGTCGAGCACGCCGGTGAGGCCCATGGACTTGATCTGCACCACGAACGAGCCGAGGCCACGCGCCATCAGGCCGAAGTTGCGCTCCTTCGACATGGCGACCAGCAGGATGAAGAAGCACAGGATCAGGGTCATCATGTCGCCGAACGACACGAGGTAGGCAGGGGCGCCCTTCTCCTTGACCTTGTTGATCAGGATCTTCGGCCTGGGAGTGTTCGTCAGCTGAGCGGTCATCGGCCGCCTCCCATGGGAGCCTCGCCGGGCTGCATGGCCGCGACGCGGTCCCTGCTGATGGAGACGAGTCGCACCTCGACGCGGCGGTTGGCGCGTCGGTCGAGCGCGTTCTCCGAGTCGACGCGCGGTCGATCGGAGCCGTAGCCCTCGATGAGGACGAGGGTCGGGTCGAACCCACCGCGCTCGACGAGGACGTCTGCGGCGGCGCGCGCCCGCGCGATGGACATGGCGTAGGCGTCGGGGGAGGAGGGTGAGGGCACGAAGGCGTCGTCGGTGTGCCCCTCGACGACGACCATGAGCGGGTAGTACCCGGCGGTGTCGCCGAGCTCGGTCAAGGCCTTCTCCAGGGCGGGTCCCACCTCGTCCTCGCCGGGCTCGAAGCCGGCGTCCTCGGAGAAGCGCACGAGCACACCGTCCCCAGCGCCGCGCAGGTCGATGGGGATGTGCGCCTCGGTGAGGGACTGGCCCATCTCCTCGATGTTCTCGCGCAGCTCGTTCACCGGCCGCGTGTGACGCTTGCGCGAGCCGCGCGCGAGGTCCATGCCCAGCATGAGGTCGTCGTGCGGTGCCTCCATCGTGTCGGAGGCGCTGCTGTCGATGACGCCGCTGGTCGACATGATGTTCTTCGGGTAGGTGAACGTGTCGAACTCGCGGATGCTCGAGAAGGTGTAGAGCAGGATGAAGAACGTCACGAGCAGCGAGACCATGTCGACGAACGTCGTGATCCACGGCGGAGCGCCGTCGACCCCGTCGGGGACGTTCTTGACGAGGATCTTCTGCTTGGGCATCGCTCGGCGTTCCTTCGATCAGCCTTTCGCGTCGACGGCCGCGCGCATGGGCGGCGCGAGGAAGCCCTTGAGCTTCTCCTTGATGAGCTGCGGCTTCTCGCCGGACTGGATCGCGACCAGTCCCTCGATCATCAGCTTGCGCAGCTGCTGGTTGGTCTTGGCGACCATCTCGAGCTTGCCCGCGAGCGGGATGAAGATCATGTTCGCGCCCATCGCGCCGTAGAGCGTCGTGAGCAGCGCCGTCGCCATCCCGAGGCCGATGCCGTTGGGATCCGACAGGTCCTGGAGCATCTGCACCAGGCCCACGAGCGTCCCGATCATCCCGAAGGCCGGCGCGAAGGCCCCGAGCTGGTCGACGATCTTCTTGCCCGTCGCGTGGCGGCTGTCCTCCCACTCCGCCTCGAGTTCCATGATGTCGCGGACGGTGTCCGCGCCGAAGCCGTCGATCACGAGCTGGACGCCCTTGCTGAAGAAGGGGTCGTCGACGGTCTGGAGCTTGGTCTCGAGGGCGAGCAGTCCCTCCTTACGGGCGAGGTTCGCGAACTCGACGATGCGATCGATCTCCTCGGTCGGCGTCGACGCCTTCCTGATCGCCGCGACCATCATGATCTTCATCACCGGCTTCAGATCCGGCGTCGGGAAGGCCAGCATCGTCACCGCGATCGTCCCTCCGAACACGATGATCATCGAAGGGACGTGCACGAAGACCATGACCCCGCCGGGGCCGATGGCCATCGCGCCGAGGACGAGGATGAAGGCGAGCGCAGCGCCGATGATGGTGTTGAGATCCATGGATCGTCGACGCCCCCGGGGGACGGAGCGTCACGGGTCCAGGTATCGACCTCGGGAGCGAATCCCTTGATGGTCCACCCCGATTGGGGGTGAAAAATCTTCGGGACCGGGCGGCACCAGGCCTCCTGACGGCCAGGGAGAGCCTCCGAGGCGATGGATCGGCGAGGGGCGTCCGTATTCTCGGGGCATGGCCGCACAAACAGCGTTCCGCCGCGCTCTCACCACCGTGAATGCCCTGCCCGCGCCGCTCGCTGCTCCCGAGGCGGCAGCCCCGCCCCTGATCCCGGCCACGACTCCGGAGCCCGTCCTCCTCGCGGAGAGCGCAGACGGCGATGACGGGGCCGCGTTCGCCGCGGCGCCGCGCAGCGCCGGTGGGCGCCGGGTCGGCGCGCGCGGTCTCGTCGTCGCCTGCCTGTTGCTGCTCGTCCTCGCTCCCGTCGCGCGCGGGGTCCAGGGAGGGACGGCGAGTGATTCGCTCCAGGACCTGGAGGCCCGGGTGCAGGCGGAGCTCGAGCGGGCCATCAGCGTGCCTTCGCGGGTCCAGCTTCTCCGGGCGAGGGGGGAGCCCGCGCCGTTCGTGGGCAGCGAGGTCGAGGCAGACCGCCTCGAGCTCGAGGCCCTCGAGGAGCGTGCCGAGCGTGCGCGCGATGACCTCGACGCGGCGCGCGCGGTGGTGCAGGAGCTCGTCGTCGACGAGCAGCGGCGCGCCACGCGACTCGCTGCACTGCCCGAGCTGATCGCGCGCGCGGCCTCCCAGGCCGCGCAGGCCGAGGAGGCAGCGACCAGCGCGCCCGTCGATCAGATCGAGGCGGTCACGCGGGCGGCGCAGGAGGCGCGGGCGACCGCCGATCTGCTCGGCGCTGAGCGTGCGGCCATCGAGGCCGAGCGCGACCTCGTGAAGCTCCAGATCGACGATGCGCGCCGGAAGGCGGCCGTGGCTCAGGCCGCGGCCGCTTTCTGGTCGGAGCAACTCCAGGAGCGCGAGGGCCGTGAGGGGACCCAGGAGCTCCGGCTGAGGGGCGAGGAGCTGGCGGCGCTCGTCGAGGCGCATCCGCTTCTCGACGTCCACGTCGGTCGGGAGCTCGAGCTGCTACGACGGCAGGTGGGCGCGGGCAGTCTCTCGGCGAAGATCGGCGCGGCGAGGGAGGAGGTCGAGCGCCTCAAGGCGCGGCTCGGCGTGGTCCGCGCGCGGCGCGCGCGTGCTCAGACCCGGGCCAGCGTGGGCGGCCTCGACGCGGGTACGGGCGCGCGCTTCCAGCGCTTCCTCGAGACGCTCGAGAGCGACCAGAGCCTGGCGGCCGCGGAAGGGCTGCGCGCCGCGCAGATCAGCCGGCTCGAGTACGAGAAGATCGAGCTCGAGCAGGAGCTTGAGCGGCTCGCAGCCGGCGAGGCATCGCTCGAGACGATCATCGGCGACGTCTCGGGCCCTGCTCGCTCGGAGGCGCTCACAGCGGCCGCGCGCGAGGTGCTGGAGGGGCGGCAGCGGGCTCTCGAGGACACGCGTCAGCGGCTGCAGGACCTCTCCGACGAGCTGCTCAATCAGCGGATCCAGGCGGGCCAGCTCCGGACCGAGGTCCAGCGCTTCCGAACCTTCCTCGAGAGTCTCGTGCTCTTCGTCCGGAGCGCGGCGCCCTTCAGCTTCGCGTCGCTCGGCCGGGCCCCGTCGGACACGCTCGCCCTCGTCTCGATGTTCAGCCCGGAGTTCTCGGGGGAACGGCTCGAGGCGAGGCTCGATCGCGTCATGGCCGCGCCCGACACCCCCGGCCTCGGCCGCGCGGTGCTGCTCGCCCTCGTCCTGCTGCTGCTGCTCGCGGCGCGGCCCGTTCTCCGCCGGAGGCTGGACGAGATGGGCGCGAAGGTGCGCTCGTTCCGGACGGATCGCTACGGCTACACCCTGCGTGCACTCTTCCAGACGGCGCTCCTCGCGCTCCCGGGGCCGTTCGCGCTGCGCGCGCTCTCCCAGTACTTCCCGGAGCCGGCGGGCGCCTTCCTCCCGGACGCGAGTGAGAGCCTGCTCGAGGCCATCCAGCACGGGCTGGCGGACACCGCGGTCCTCTGGTGGGTACTCGGGCTGCTCCGCGGCGTGACGGCGGAGCACGGCCTCGGAACCGTGCACTTCCGCTGGCCCCAGGCGAGCATGGCCTTCCTGAGGCGCGAGCTCTCGTGGTTCCTCCCGTCCTTCGTGCTGCTGGAGGGCGTGTCAGCGGTCCTCGCGCGCCAGCACGACGCGCCCTGGCACGAGTCCGTCGGGCGGATGACCTTCGCGATCTCGATGAGCCTGCTCTCGTTCGTGAGCTATCGCGTACTGCGCGCGGACTCGGAGCTGTGGGCGGGCGCTGCGCGCGCGGGCGGCGGAGCCCGCGGCCTCCTGGTTCGCACCCGCCGCCTCTGGGCGCTCATCGCGACCGCCCTTCCGCTGGTGCTGGTGGCGCTCGCCCTCGCGGGCTACGACTACACCGCCCATCGCTTCGAGCAGCGGCTTGGCTGGTCCTGGCTCTTCGCGCTCGGGCTGGCGCTGGTCAACGCGATGCTCGTCCGCTGGCTCTTCATCGCCAGGCGAAGGCTCGCGGTCTCCCAGGCTCTCGAGGCGAAGGCGCGTCGCGAGGAGGAGGAGGCCGCCGAGGAGGCGGGCATCGACACCTCCGCGTCAGGCGTCTTCGACACCGAGAAGGTCGATATTCCCGCGATCGACGCGCAGACGCGCCAGCTGTTCAAGAGCAGCATCACGCTCGCGAGCCTCGTGGGTATCTACTTGATCTGGGCTGGCGTGCTCCCGGCGCTGCAGGCCTTCGACCGCGTCCAGCTCCTCCCGCGGCCGGCCATCGTCGAGGAGATCTCGCCGGGCGCGTTGGCCCTCGACGTCACGTCCGGGCTCGCTCAGGAGTCTTCCAGCACCGCGTCGAACTCCGTCCCCCTGGCGCCCGGAATCCCGTTCCCGGCAGGCGAGCTCGGTGGCCCGGACGGGGGGATCCCGGCGACCCTCACCCTCGCGGATCTGCTGCTCGCGAGCGTCTTCGTCGTCCTCACGAGCGTCGCAGCCAGGAATCTTCCGGCGCTGCTCGAATTGACCCTGCTCCAGCGACTCCCGATCGACGGCGGCGCGCGCTACGCCATCTCGACGATCGTGAGATACCTGATCCTCATCTTCGGCGTGAGCCTCGTGTCCGGCGCGCTGGGGATCGGCTGGGCCAAGATCCAGTGGCTCGCCGCGGCGTTGACCTTCGGACTCGCCTTCGGCCTCCAGGAGATCTTCGCGAACTTCGTCTCCGGCCTGATCATCCTCATCGAGCGGCCCGTGCGCGTCGGCGACGTCGTCTCGGTGAGCGGTATCCACGGCCGCGTCACGCAGCTGCGTATGCGCGCGACGACGATCCTCGACTGGGACCGCAAGGAGATGCTCGTGCCGAACAAGGAGTTCATCACCAACTCGGTCGTCAACTGGACGCTGAGCGATCCGAAGACGCGCGTCATCATCCCCGTCGGGATCGCCTACGGCAGCGACACGCGCAAGGCGCGAGACATCCTGCTGGAGGTCGCGGCGAAGAGCCGCATGGTCGTCGAGGAGCCCGCGCCGATGGCGATCTTCAAGGGGTTCGGTGACAGCACGCTCGACCTCGAGCTGCGCGTCTTCACCGACAACCGGGATCTGTGGCCGAATCTGATCGACGAGCTTCACTCGGAGATCGACGCGGCCTTCCGCGCAGCGGACATCGAGATCGCCTTTCCGCAGCGCGACCTGCACATCCGTTCGGACGACACCCGGACCGACGCGTAGACCCTCTGGAGCGACGAAGTCAGCCCGCGATGCGAAGGTCTCTCACCTCCGCCCCGCGGGCCCGACCGTGTTCTCCGGCTCCGATCAGCGCCGCTGCATGCGCGTCTCGACGGCCTTCATGTACAGCTCTCCCTCGTCCGGGAGGATCTGGTAGATGGCGCTCATGATCTCGCGCTGACGATCCACGTCGAGGTGGACGAGGATCCGCGCGGCCTTGTCGGGCGCGTAGGTCTTGGTGAGCATCGAGGCGGCGTCCTTGGCCTTCGTCTCCTCGAAGAACTTCGCGAGGCCGCGATCGATCTCGGCCTGTTCCTCGTCGAGCGCCTGCGCGGCCCGGTCGAGCTCCTCGGCGTTGGCGTCGTTCTCGTCCCGCTGTTCGAGGAGCGCGGTCCGCAGCTTCTCGAACTGGGCGAACTGGTCGAGGTAGTGCTGGCGGTCCGCCTCGACCTCGCGCTCGCGCTGCTCCAGCGCCCGGTGGCGCCGAGCGAGCTCGTCGATCTTGACCTGGAGCTGACGCTCGAGTTCGCGCAGCTCTTCCGCGGAGAAGGGGTCTTGGAGCGCGAACGCGCCGAGGGGCGTGGTGGCGCTCTCGAAGACCTGGCGAGGGCTGCGGAGGTCGCTCTCGCGCTCTTGCTCGGGAGTCTCGCCGTCCGGGTGACCGCCGCTCTCGGTCTCGGCCGTGACCGCCGCGGGGAACAGTCCGCCGACCGCCTTCATCTCGTTCGCCGGCGTGCCGGTGAGCGCGGAGATGGTGACGAAGGATCCGATCAGGAGCGCGGTGGCGCCGATGCCATAGGCCGCGTACTTGGAGATGTTGGCGATCATCTTGTGTGTGCCTGTCGGCGAGTCTCAGAGGTGTTCGTGCCGGCCCGATCGGGGCCTGCGTGGTTCTGGTCGCCGCCGGAGGGCCTGCTGGCGCGGCGGGCGATGAATTCGTCCTGGATCCTGGCGTCGGCCCGGCGGCGCCGTGCGGCGCGCTCACGTTTCCAGCGGTCTTCGAGCAGGGAGAGCGCCTTCACGTTCCGCGTGGCCTCGTCCATCTCGCGGCGACGTTCTTCGGCGATCTCCCGGGCTCGAGAGAGCTCTCGCTGGCGCGCTGCGCTCGCGGCCTCGAGGGAGTCCATCGTCTGGTGGGCGCCGAAGATCCATCCGATGCGCCCGTTCTCGTGGCGTCCCTTCACCGACGCGGCGAGCGTCGCGCAGCCCGCGTCGAGGCGCGCACGCGCCGTTTCCACGGCGGCAGAGGCCTCGAGGGACGCGCGCTGCGCCATGGCCCAGCGCTGCTTCGCAGCCTCGGCCTGACCCTCGCGCAGCTTCAAGAGGCGCGCCAGCCCGAACCCGCTCATCGCGCGCCCTCGCTGATCTCCGCGGCGCCGGACACGAGACGGAGGAGCTCGATCGTGTCGGTCATCGCGGTGGCGTCGTCCATGTCCTGACGCAGGAACGCCTCGATCGCCGGCATGCGCTCGAGTGCAGCGTCGAGTGAGGGGTTGGAGCCAGGCGCATAGGCGCCGACGTCCACGAGGTCCTTGCCCGCCGTGTAGGCGGCGAGGAGCTCCCGGATCCGGCGCGCCGACGCGCCGTGCTGGGCGTCAACGAGCTTCGGCATCAGTCGGGAGAGACTCGCGAGGACGTCGACGGCAGGGAAGTGGCCGGCCTGCGCGAGCTCGCGGCTGAGTACGAGGTGGCCGTCCAGGAGCCCGAGGAGGGCGTCTGCCACGGGGTCGTCCTCGCCCTCGCCGTCCACGAGCACGGTCAGCAGACCGGTGATGCTTCCTTCACCGACGCGCCCCATGCGCTCCAGGAGCTTGGGCGTCATCGCGAAGAAACTGGGGGGGAAGCCGCGCGTGGTGGGGGGCTCGCCGGCAGCGAGGCCGATCTCGCGAGCCGCGTGGGCGAAGCGGGTGATCGAATCGATGACCAGCAGCACGTTCTTGCCCTGATCGCGGAAGTGCTCGGCGATGGTCGTGGCGACGTAGGGAGCCGAGATGCGCTCGAGAGGTGAGCGGTCCGACGTGGCGGCGACGAGGACCGTGCGATCGCTGGCGCCCGCGCCGATGGACTCCTCGAGGAAGTCACGGACCTCGCGGCCACGCTCGCCGACGAGACACGCGACGATGACGTCTGCGTCGGTGCCGGAGGTGATCTGTCCGAGCAGCGTCGACTTACCGACGCCAGCGCCGGCGAAGATGCCGACGCGCTGGCCGCGGCCGACGGTGTTCAGGCCGTCGATCGAGCGCACACCGGTCGTGATCGGCTCGTCGACAGCGCGGCGGTCGAGCGGACGCGGCGCCGCCAAGCGCACGTCGCGGTGCTTCCCGCCGGGAATCGGCGGGCGATCGTCGAGTGGGTTCCCGAAACCGTCGAGGACACGGCCGAGGAGGTCGTCGGCGACCTGGATGCCGAAGCCGCGGCCCAGCGCCTGGACCGGCTGGCCCGGGCTGAGACCGACGAGGTCGCCGTGGGGCATCAGGAGCGTGCGGTCACCCCTGAAGCCGATGACCTCGGCCTCGAGAGCCTCACCGCGGCCGAGCTCGACGCGGCACAGCTCTCCCATCGCCGCGGGAACGCCGACGGCCTCCACGAGCACGCCCGAGACGACGTCGATGCGCCCGCGGTAGAAGGGAGCCGCCGCACGCTGGATGACGTCGCGGCAGCGGCGTTCGTCGAGGAGTTCCATCAGACGAGATCCTCCAGGAGCTGCTCACGGATCTCCTCGAGCGCAGCGGCGGGTTCACGGACGAGCACGCCTCGCGGCGTCTCGACCTGCACCGTCCCGCGTTCGACGTCAGCGTCGGGCTCCAGGGTGGTCTGCTCACGGAAGACCACGCCGTCGAGCATCGCGGCGTCTTCGGGGTTGACGTGCACGACGCAGCAGCCGCGCTTGATGCCGGACGCAGCGAGCGTCGAGCGGACGATCTGCTCGAGGTCGTAGTTCGAGGCTGCGATCTCGACCTTCAGGATCTGGCTGGCGATCTCGACGGCGAGGGACACGGCGTCGCTGCTGAGGGCGACAGCAGCCCGCTGGCGAGCCTCGTCGAGCGCTTCGGCTGCGGCTTCGAGGGCGCGCGCGGCGGTGCGCGTCGCCTCCTCGTACGCGGCGCGACGCTCCGCGGCCAGGGCGGTCCGGATGCGCTCCTGGTCGAGGCTCTGGCTGAGCGCGTCGAAGCCGGTGTCCACGAGGCGCGCGCCTCGCGGCGCACGAGCGGTCCGGATGCGCGTCGCCCCGGTGTCGCGGCGGGGGATGGTGGCGATCTCTAGCGTCGTCATTCCACCAGCTCCTCGCTCGCCCGAGTGGGGCTGAACTCGCCGCTCTCCATCAGCGCGCGGACCGCGGCCATGATCTCGACGCGAGCCTGCAGCACGTCGCTGAAGGGCATCGGGCCGAGCAGGTCCTTCTCGTCGATGACCATGTCGCGGACGCGCGAGGAGAGGTTGTTCATGATGTTCTCGAAGACGCCGTCGGGGCACGCCTTGAGGGCGATCGAGAGGGTCTTCGTGTCGATCGAGGCGAGGATCTTCTGCATCGCGCGCTTCTCGATCGTGGCGAGGTCGTCCCACGTGAACATCAGCTCGCGGACCTGACTGGCCATCTCGGCCTCCTCGTCTTCGAGTCGCGTCAGGACAGCGTTCTCGATCTCGGCCTCGGAGAAGTTCAGCATGTCCGCGACGGTGCGCAGGCTGTCCTCCTGGGCCCGCGGCGCGGGCACGAGGCTCGCTGCGCGGATACGGTCCTGGAGGTCGTCGGCGATGGTGAGCATCGTTTCGATGCCGGGCGGCGTGACGCTGGTCATGCGCTTGACGATCTCGAGCGTGGTCTCCTCGTCGAAGGCGATGAGGACGTCCGCCGAGATGGACGGCGCGACGTGACTGAGGACCAGCGCAACGACGGCGGGCGACTCCTCCTTGAGCACGCGCGCGGCGAGAGAGCCGGGGATCTGCTCGATGAAGGCGAAGGGCTGCTCGCGGCGCCGGCGAGCGTTGATCTCGGAGATGACGCGCTCCGCCTCGTCGGCGCCGTAGCTCGAATCGAGGAGCGCGAAGAGCTCGAAGTCGTCCTGGGGGCGCACTCCGGTCCGCTGGTGGAAGGTGCGGGCCAGGTCGCGGTAGAGCTCGTCGATCGCGTCGACGGAGCACAGACCAGGATCGAGATGCGTCATCGCCTCGGCGATCTTGGAGATCACCTTCGGGTCCAGCGCGCGCATGACCTCGGCGCTGCTGTCCTTCTCGAGGGACAGGAGGAACGCGGCGGCCCGCTGGGCGCCGCTCGCGAGGGCGGCGCTCGTCTTCTCGGCGTCGTCAACCATCAGCGACTCCCCGCCTCTGCGAGAACGTCCTCGGAGAGGGCCCAGCGGGACAGCAGTGCGCTGACCTTCTCGGGCTCCTCACGGATGAGATCCTCGATGCGCGCCCTCGCGAGCGCGTCGAGGTCGACCTCTTCCTCGAACATGTCGACGCCGAGGCCGCCGGCTGCAGCGCCGCGCGCGCCCATGGGGGAGTTCGCGCCGGCGGTGTCGATCGGGCTCGCGCCGCCGGTCGCGCCGGCAGCGCCGCTGCTCCTGGCCGACTTCAGGCTCCTCAGCAGGACCGCGAGGAAGGCGAGACCGGCGATGAGCTCGAGGCCGAACTCCATCGCCATGTTCAGCGCCGGGTTGGACGGCGCCGGAGCCTTCTCGGGGGCGGGGAGTATGGGGGCGCCCTCGGCGTCGCGCTCGAGACCGGCGATCTCGTTCACGATGGAGAAGAGCTGATCGCCGCGCGTCTCCTTGAAGCCGAGGAAGCCCTTGAGGATGTCCTCGGCGTTCTTCTGCCGGTCCGCGATCGACGCGTCGACGACGAGCGAGACCGACAGACGCTGGAGCTGGTGCGGCTGCTTGACGGTGTGGGTCGTGGTGGTGCCGAAGGAGTTGAGCTGCTGCTCCTCGGAGCTGGTGGACTCGCCGGGGCTGAGCCTCTGGGCGGTCGTGGGTCCGCCTTCGCTCGTGTTGGCGGCGACGCCGGCCGGGCCGCCGATGCTCTGCGGCCACTCGGGGTCGCTCGTCGTACGGGTGCGCGAGGAGAGAGGCTTCTTCGCCGGGTTCAGCGTCTCGACGACCGACTCCTCCTGGATCTGGAGCCACTCGCTGGTGACGCCGACGACGGCGACGCCGGGGCCGAAGACCCGGTCGAGCTGGCGCTGCGCCATCTCGGTGCGCTCACGGTTGAACTGCTCCTCCTTGGCGGCGAGCGAATCGGCGCCGGACTCGTCGACGCCGTCGAAGAGCACGTTGGAGTGCTGGTCGACGATCGTCATTCGCTCGTCGGTGACGCCGGTGCCGCCTCGGACCAATCCGACGAGGGCACGGGTTTCGGTCGCGGTCGGCGTGGCGACCCCACGAAGCGTCACGATGACGCTGGCGCGGCGTGCGTCCCTGCGGAGGCTCGCGAGCGTGCTCGTCGGGGCACCCGAGACGGTGACCTTCGCGTTCGAGACGAAGTTGAGCTTCTCGAGCGACATCTCGACTTCTTCCCACATGCGCTTCTGAGTGCGCTGGTGGCGCTCGGACTGGCCGAGGAAGACGGCGCTCGATCCTTGGAGGCCGCTGGAGATGCCCCGGGCGTCATCGAGGAACTCGCCGGAGATGTGCATCGCGGCGATGGCCTCGTGGCGCCGGCCGGACTCGACCTGGATCACGTACGGTGGACCGCCGACGCTCGTCTCGTAGCGGACGCCCGCCTCGGCGAGCGCCTTGACGGCTCCGTTGAAGGAGTGGCTGTCCAGGTCCGAGGCCAGCACCACGAAGTGGGGGTTCTGGGCGCGCCAGACCATCACTGAGGTGACCAGGGCCAGCAGCAGACCGCACGAGCCGAGGGCGACCTTGACGGGGCCGCTTGCTGAGGTGGTCTGGGACCAGAGGTTCTTGAGGACTTCGTTCATCACTCGTTGGCGTGGGGTGCCTGGTGGCGCGTGACGCGCCGGGGTCTGAGCGCGCTACAGCGCCGGTCAGACGGACATGCGCATGACCTCGCGGTAGGCGTCCATGAGCTTGTTGCGGACCTGGAGGGCGAACTGGAACGTGATCTTCGACTCCTTGATGGCGGTCGCCGCCTCGTGGATGTCGAGGCGACCCGCGAGGACGTCCTGATGGAGCTCGCCAGCGCGCGCGACCTCGGAGTCGACGGTGGAGAGGCCGTCCTTGAGGGCCTCGGCGAAGCCCCTGCTCGAGCCGTCCTCGACCTTGGACTCGCCGATGGCGCCGGTCTCCGCACCCAGGGACCCGGCCCTGGTGCGCATGCTCTTGAGCGCGGCCTCGATGGCGGCCTTGCCCGCGCCGCTTCCTCCGATTCCGTTGACCATGATTCGTTTCAGCTCCGTCGTGGGTCGATCACTCGGCGAGGCGCAGGGCGCGATCCGCCATGCGCTCGAAGGTCTCCTGGACGGAGAGGCTCGCCTCGTAGGACCGCACCGCGGTGACGAGGTCGGCCATCTCCTTCATCGTGTTGACGTTGGGGTAGAGCACGACGCCGCGCTCGTCCGCGTCAGGATGGTTCGGGTCGTAGACCTCCTCGAACGGCGAGTCGTCCTTGACGATCTCGTCCACGCGGATGCCCATGAACTGGGTGTCGCCGCCTCGCATCTCGCGCATGATCGGGGCGAAGCTGACCTCCTCGCGGCGATACGGCTGGTCGGTGCCAGGGACGCGCGTGATGCGCGCGTTCGCGATGTTCTTCGTGATCGTGTCGATGCGGGCGCGCTCGGCGTTGAGGGACGAACTCGCGATCCGCATGCTGCGGAACACCGCGTCGAGAGACCGATCAGGGGTCGCGTTCTTGTTGATGGACGTCATGACTGGCTTCGAGGGGGAAGGGGCCTGGGCGTGGCTCAGCGATCGCCGTTGATGGCCTGGGAGATGAGCTCGTTGTTGCCGCGCAGCAGCATCGCGTAGAGCTCGAAGCGGATGCGGTTCTCGCTCATGAGGCTCGCTTCCTCTTCGGGGGAGACGTTGTTGCCGTCCGCGCGAGTCGGGGTTTCCCAGTCGAGGACGACCTCGGGGGACATACCCGCCAGCTCCTTGTCGCTGGCGCCTCGGTCGAGCGCCTCGGCGAGCTTCTCCTCGAAGTTCACCTCACGACGTCGGTAGCCCGGCAGGTTCTGGCTCGCGATGTTGTTCGCCAGCACGTCGCGACGGAGGGTCGTCGCGGACATGAGGCGCTTCAGGATCGGCGCGGCTTCGAAGGTCAAGGACATGGCGGGCTCGCTGTCAGGCGACGAGACCGGCGTGACGCCAGATCTTCATCTTGTTGCTCAGGGTCCGGGCAGTGAGTCCCAGGCGACGGGCGGCCTCGGTCTTGTTCCCGCCGGTCCGCTCGAGGGTGCTGAGAATCGCGACGCGCTCGACGTCGGCCATGGTGTTGTTGGCGATGGCCTCCTGGAAGGCGGGGTGCTCCATGTCCAGCGCGTTCGCGTCGATGGTCTCGGAGGCGCCTGTCGCCTCGGGGCCGAAGAGCAGGTCGTCCGGCTGGATCTGGAAGATCGGAGCGTCGCGATCGGCGAGGATCACGGCGCGCTGGATGACGTTCTCCAGCTCGCGGACGTTGCCGGGCCAGCGCCAGGCGACGAGCTGCTGGCGCGCCTCCGTGGAGAGGCTCGGCGTCGCGATGCCGTTCTGAACGGCGTACATCTCGCAGAAGCGCTCGGCGAGGGGGAGGATGTCCTCCGTGCGGTCCCTGAGCGCCGCGATGTGCAGGGGGAGCACGTGGAGGCGGTAGTAGAGGTCCTCGCGGAAGTTGCCAGCGGCGACCTCCTGGGCGAGGTCGCGGTTCGTGCTGGCGATGACGCGCACGTCCACGTTGAGGGTCTTCTGGCCGCCGACGCGCTCGAACTCGTCCTCCTGGAGAACACGCAGGAGCTTGGCCTGCATGGCCGGCGAGATCTCACCGACCTCGTCGAGAAGCAGCGTGCCGCCGTCAGCCAGCTCGAAGCGGCCGAGGCGCTGACGGTCAGCGCCGGTGAAAGCGCCGCGCTCGTGGCCGAAGAGCTCGGACTCGAGCAGCTGCTCGGAGAGCGCAGCGCAGTTGACCCGGATGAAGGGTCCGTCCGCGCGCTCGCTCGCGGCGTGGATGAAGTGAGCGACGCGCTCCTTGCCGGTGCCACTCGCGCCGGTGATGAGGATGGTGCCCTTGGTGCGTGCGACCCGCGCGGACGCCTTGAGCAGCTCGCTCATGCAGACGCTCTCGGCGACGATGGACTCGGGCGTCGCGCCCCGCGCCTCGGTGCGCAGGTAGCGGTTCTCGGCCTCGAGCCGGGTCTCACGCTGGATGCGGCTGAGCTGGTGCTCGATCGAGTCGATCGAGACGGGCTTGGTCAGCACGTCGCGCGCGCCGTGTTTCATGGCCTCGACGGCGGTCTCGATCGTCGCGTGCGCGGTGCACATCAGGACCGGGAGGTCCGGCCAGCGCTCGCCGATTCGGCGCGTGAGCTCCACGCCGTCCATGTCCGGCATGCGGAGGTCGGTCATGACGACGTCCGGCTGCTCGGCCTCGATCGCCCTGAGGGCGGCCTCGGCGGAGTCGGCTGTCAGCGCGCTGTAGCCCAGGTTCGTGACGGCCTCGGCGAGGTACTCCCGCGCGAGGGACTCGTCGTCGACGACCAGGATGCGTTGAAGGGTCATGGTTTGGATCTCGGGTTGCTTCGTGGGGATCAGTGAGCGGTGAGGACGTTTGCCTCGCGGCGGTCCGCGTCGTCGGCCACGCCGGCGCCAGGGACGAGGAGCGCGAAGCACGCGCCCTGAAGGGGCTCCAGTGACGGCTCGAGCTCGAGGCTGCCGCCGTGGAGTTCGGCCACGCGCTGAACGAGCGCGAGGCCCAGGCCCGTGCCCTCGGCACGGGTCGTGAAGAAGGGGTCGCACAGGCGGTGCGCGTCGGCGGCGCCGATGCCCGGACCGTCGTCGGCCACGGTGAGCCGCACGCCTGCCGCGGTCTCGTGCGCGCACACCACGACGCGTCCGCCGCCCGGTTGAGCGTCGCAGGCGTTGGCGACGAGGTTCCGCACGGCCTGGCGAAGCTTGATGCGATCCGCTGTGATGCGCCCGGCGCTGACATCGAGTTCGACGCTCCAGCGCGAGGCGTCCTCACGGCCGCGGCGAGCAGCATCGACCGCGTCCTCGAGCATTCCGACGACTTCGAAGGTCTCCAGGGCGAGCTCGCCATGGCCGGCGATGCCGAGCATCGAGGCGACGATTCCCTCGATCTCGGAGACGCCCTCGCGGATACGGCGGGCGTGTCGGAAGGCCTTGGAACCGGCGTCGATGGAGGGCTCGCGGCAGAGCAGCTCGGCGAACCCCTGGATCGCGTGAAGAGGGTTGCGGATCTCGTGGGCGATACCGCCGGCCATCGTTCCGAGGGCGGCCGTCTTGTCGAGGCGGTGCAGGCGCTCCTGGGCGCGCACGAGCTCGGTCTGGTCCTCGATGACCTCGACCTCGCCGTGGCCCTCGTCCCCCGCGAGGCGGATGGTCGAGCGTCGTCGGGCGAGGACGCGCACCGCGCCGTCGCCGCAGGTCACCTCGGTGGGCGCGCCGTCGGTGACGTCGCCTGCGACGGCCGCGATGGCGTCGGCGTCGGCGAGGTCCAACCGGTCAGCGCCGAGGATCTCGGTCGCGGCGTCGTTGGCGCGGATCACGCGGCCCGCGGCGTCGTAGACGACGACGCCCGTGGGGATCGCGGCGAGGACGGCCTCGAGGTGGCGCTTCACCCGGTCCAGCTCCTCGACCTTGGCTTCGAGCTCTCCGTTGGTGCGGCAGAGCTCGGCCTCCATGTGGAGCGCGCGTTCCTCCAGGAGGCGGTGGCTGTCCTGCAGCTGCTGGAGCACGTCAGTGAAGACCGTGATCGCCTGGGTCACGTCGTCGTCCGCGGTGCGGAGCGCCACGGGGACGCTGGTGTCGTCGAGAGCGGTCATGGATCCGGATCAGCGGCGACGCTTCGAGAGGGCCAGCTTGAACTCGAGGAACTGGAGGTCCTCCTTGGCGTGGCGCTGGTGCACGCCGGCGTTCTCGTCCGCGCTGAGCGCGCGGAAGATCGCGAGAGCCTCGGTCGAACGGTCCAGCTGCTGATAAGCGCGGGCGAGCCAGTAGCGAGCGCCGACGTCGTCCTTGATGACCTCGAGGATCTCGACGGCCTCGGCGGGGCGTCGAGAACGAACGAGGAGACGTCCGAGACCGACGGGGTCCGCGACGTAGTGCTCTCCCTCGAGTGCGACCGGCCCGTTGCCGCGGCGGCGCGAGGTCTCGCGGACGTCGTCCAGCGGGCCGACCTCACCGCTCAGGGCCGAGCGTGCGGCCTCGGTCAGGCCGGTCGTCGAGCTGACGCCGGCGATGATCTCGGGGCGAGCGGCCGCCGGGTCGCTGATCGCCGCGGCTGTGCGATCGGGCGTGCGCGCGGGGATCTCGACCGTGCCGTCCGTTCGGACGCGAGGCGCGGCCGGGAACGACGTGGAGGGTGCGGGCGCGACGGTCGCGCCGCCCAGACCGAGGGCGCGCACGACCGACGGCGGCATGCTCATGATCGCCTCGACCTCCGCGGGATCCGCGAGCAGGCGGTCGAGGCCGAAGCGCAGGCGGGCGATGTCGTCCTGGAGCGTCTCGAGATGCGAGGCGCGCTGGGGCGTCGCGTCCCGGGCGGGCTCCGTCGAGCGCTCGATCGCGCGCAGCGCCAGAGGGTCGCCCGTGCGCGCGCCGACCTCGAGCCCGCGCAGGTACTCGATGGACTGCAGGGTGGCCTCGAGCTGTCCCTCGATCCCGCCGGCGGGGCTCTCCTGCCCGGTCATGGCCGGGAGGACGAGGACCGGTGCGAGGGTCAACTGGAGGATTCCGATGGACTTCAGCATGTTGACGCGCCGGCTCAGAGCCGGCCCTCCAGCGCCGCGATGGCGCGGTCGATGTCGCCCGTTTCCTCGAGGAAACGGGCAGCGAACAGGTAGACCTCCCGGCGGTCGGCCGGGCGGGTCATCTCGCCGGCGCACTGGCGCAGCACGAGCATCGCGTCGTCGACCTGATGCTTGCGGGCCAGGGCGCAGGAGTAGGCGAAGGCGAGACGGCGATGCTCGTCGCGCTCGAGAGCAGAGCGGCGGTCGAAGATCGGCCGCAGGGCGTCGATCGCCTCGTCGTACATCTCCCGGTCCAGGAGGCCTTCCCCGCGGGAAAGACGCTCGCTGTCGCCGAAGAGGTCGATGTGGGGCGGAACGAGGTCGAGGGCGATGTACGCGGCGTCGGCGTGGCGCTTGACGCTGTCGCCGAGGCCCTCGCTGTCGGCCTTCTTCCAGATGGCGATCGCAGCGAGGGACTCACGGCCGGCGTTGGCGGCGGCGGCGGCGCGTTCGTAGCAGGTCTCGCGCGCGTCCCCCTCGACGAGCACCGAGAGACGGAGCCACGCACGGCAGGCGTCGGCGTGTCGCTCGGCGCTCTCGAAGGCGAGTGCGCGCAGGCGAGCGATCTCGGGATCGTGATCACCGAGGTCGCTGTACGTCTGAGCGATGTCCAGGGCCTTCAGCGCGTCGACCGGATGACCGGTCAGCGACTCGGCGCGGCTGCGGATGAGAGCGCGGCGGCGCCGCTCGTCCAGGTCGCGCGTCGGATCGTTGTCGTCCAGGGCGTCGAGGACACCGAGCGCGCGGCGGGCGTTCTCCGCGGCGACCACGGGGTTCGTGGCGCCCGCGGCGATACGGGTGTGCGCATCGGCCAGGAGGCGTCGGGCGGTGATGCTGTGTCCGTGCTCTCGGGGATCAGCGCACAGCGCGTCGAAGCGGACAGCAGCGTTGTTCCACTCGTTGGCGCGCCCGAAGAGCTGACCGGCCGCCAGGAGAGCGTCGGGGACGAGGTCGGACCCGGGATACTCCTCGACGATCTCGTCGAACAGCTCGGCAGCCTCGCGGTCGCGGCCCGGGGTCTCGGACTCGATGACGGCGCGGGTCCACTGAGCACGGGGCGCGAATCCAGAGCTGGAGTGGTCGCGAAGCGCGACGCTGTAGAGTTCGGAGGCGCGGCCGAACAGGTCCTTGCGCTCGGGGTAGAGCGGTAGATCCTCGGCCACCTCGATCACGGACGCGGAGAGCGTGATGCGCATGCCGACCGAGCCGCCGATCCAGCGGAGGGAGTCCCGCAGGTCCATGCCCGCGAGATCGATGGTCACGCGCGGGTGCCGGCTCAGCACGTCGAGTCCCTTCACCTCGCGCTGGCTCGCGCGGGCGATCTGTGTGATCACGGCGTCGAACTCGGCCTCGTTCGCGGTGATCGTCAGGTTCTCCGCGCCGGGGAGGCCCTCGACGCGGGCCGTGGACGTGCGGGGTGTGAGGTTGAAGCGCGCGGTGCTCTCGTCGTCCTGAAGGGCGAGTCCGGGCGCCGCGAGGGCTCCCGCCAGGAGCGCGCCGCTGATCGTGCGAACGCTCATCACTGGCCCTCCTGCTCGAGGCCCGTGGCGCGGCCCTGCTGGTAGTAGGTCAGCGGGATCAGGTAGTCGATCTCCGTCCGCATCGACGGGGCCAGCGGAGCGCGCTGCTGGTTGGCGAGCACCCAGTAGAGGAGGCGGCGCGCCTCCTCGAAGCGGCCCTCCTCCATCATCTTCTTGGCGTTGCCGACCGCGAACTCGTGGGGGTTCTTGTAGTCGCGCGGATCGATCCAGATCTCCTTCTCGTCCGCCTCTCGGGGGCCCGACTGCTGGCGTTCGATCTCGTGGGACACGTCCGGGCTGAACTGCGGGGGCTGGGCGCCGCGCAGGGGCGCCTCGCTCCGGCCGCGGGCCGAGATGGCGTCGGCGATCAGGCCGGTGGCCTGGCTCAGTGACTCGTTGACGCTGCTGCTGGCCCGGTGTGCCAGGAAGAAGATCCCCGTGTTGATCGTCAGGAAGCAGGCGATGAGCGCCGTGATCAGGCGACCGTTGTTCCCGGTGAGGGAGTCGGGCACGTCCTGGGGCAGCGAGAGGCGCGGGCCGCGGTCGCGGTGCCGCGTACCCTGCGAGTGAACGGGGGCCGGGGCGGCGGGCAGATCCTCGGGGGACGGCAGCGGCGCGGTGGTCTGGAGCTCCGCGGCGACGGTCTCGGGAGACGGGGCTGCCTCCACCGTCGGCTCGGGGCGGGCCGGCGCGGAGGCGGGCTGCGGTTGGGCGGAGGTAAGGGCCCGTTCGGGCGCGGCGGAGAATGGCGCGACGCTGTCCGCGGCGGGCTCCTCGGGGCGGGAGACGACGCTCGCCGGCGCGGGCGCCGACCGCGCGGGCTGGCCACTCGCGTCGAGGACGCCATCGTCGAAGGGGTCGTTCTCGAGGTTGAGGACCTCGTCGAGATCGAACAGATCCTCGTCGGGACCCGCCACGTCGGCGGGCGCCGGCGGGCTCGGCCGCATCGGGGAGGCCTCGACGTCGGCCGCAGGCGTAGCCGGAGTGGCAGGTGCGACGGGCGTCGTATCCGGGGGGACGAGGCCGAACTCCTCGAGGCCGCCCACGATGGGGAAGTCGAAGAGGTCCTCGGAGGCGCCGGGGCGCGGGCCGCTTTGCTCGTTCGCGTCAGCCATGCTGAGTACGCAGGGCGTCCTCCAGAACACGCGTGGGATCAGGGCCCATCAGCAGCCGTCCAACGACGACCGCGAGGGCGGGGGAGAGGATCACGGGGGCGTCGGGCTCCTCGGTCAGCGTGGCGAGCAGCTCACGCGCCGTCGCCGGGACGAAGAAGTCGAGGTCCGTGAGGTCGATGCGCTCCTCGTCGTCGAACTCGACGGTCCGGACGGCGAAGCGCAGCTGGACGTGGGCGCCGATGCGGTCGCCGCGTTCGATGCGGACGCCGTCGGCCAGGGCGTGGACGCGTCCGAGCCCCGTACTGCAATCGAGTCGGTCCGCGGTCAGCACCTCGACGGCGTCGAAGCCCGAGCCGTCGTCCACGACGTCGATGGAGAGCTCGCCGCTGTTCATCACGGCGGTGATCTCGATCTGGTGCGCGCCGTGCTTGGCGGCGTTGTCGACGACCTCCGCGAGGGCGGTCGCGATGCGCGCGCGGGTTGCGGGCGCCACCTCGCAGCGCACACACCACGCCACGAGCTCGCGGGCGGCGTCCTCGGCAGCGCGCGCGCTGGCATCGACCAGGATGCGGAGCTCCTCGCCCTCCTCGGTGTGCCGCTCGGACTCGATCGCACGCATGAGCGCGTCGGGCATGAGCGGACGCTCGAGGACGTGGTCGGCCCGCGTGGCCATCGCGCGGTCGAGTTCGTCATCCGTGCAGTCGTCGCTGGCGACGAGGACGACGAGAGGGTCGCTCTCCAGATCTCGGAGAGCGTTGACGAGCGCGACGCCGTCGAGCTCACCGGCAGCGCCCCCGAACTCGGCGACGACGACGTCCGCTGGACCGCCGAGGATGGCCTCCTCGATGGAGAGCGCGACGCGGCTCGCGTGGGCGCGGGACTCGACGATGCGCGCGAAAGCGTGAGCGACCGTCTCGTCGTGCAGGGCGAAGAGGACCTGGCGCGCAGCCGGCGTGGTGGAGACGGCGCGGTCGTTCACGCTGCCACCTTCTGGCAAGGGGCCGGGATCATCAGCGGGAGGCTGGCGACGGCGTAGCGGTGGTCGTCAGCGGTGCGCAGGGCGACGGTGCCGCCGAGGCGCTCGACGTCGCGGACGAGCAGGCCCTCCGCGATCGAGGGGCAGTCATCGCTATCGGCGATGGGCGCCGCCGGAGCGGCCTCGTCGGGCGTGTCGACGATGTTGAAGTTCGCCTGGCCGCCCTCGATCTTGGCGAGGATCTTCACCTTGCTCACCCGCCCGAGGCGGTCGTGGATGGCGCGCTCGAGGGCGTCCACGAGCAGGCGCCCGTCGGTGAACATCGCAGCGTCGTCGCCATCGAGGACCAGTTCGCAGCGGCGGCGATCCTCCACGCCGAGGACGGCGCAGAGGCTCGTGATCACCTCGGAGACGCTGCAGGAGACCGGGTGCAGCGGGCGCTCGTAGGTCGTCGCGACGAGGTCGAGCGCGGCCCTCTCAGCGCGTTGGAGTTCGGAGAGCGCGCGGTCAGCGAGCTCCGACTCGGGGCCACGACGTAGGCCTTCGAGCGCCACGCGCACTGCGCGGAGTGGTGCGTAGAGAGCGCGGCCCGCGCCGAGGGACAAGGCGCACGCGGCGCGCGCTCGGGGTCTGGCGAGGTCGGCTTCGCGGTCTGCGTGATCGGGTCGTTCCATGGTCGGCTCCGGCGAGCGGCGCTGCGCGCGGCTCCTCGCGGTGGAGGAGAGGCGCAACCCCGGTGCCAAGCGCGACCATCGACTGGTCCCGACGAATCCCTTGATGGTCCGAGCGGTGTTTTCCGGAACGTTTTTCCACGCGCGGAAGGACTTCCCACCCCGTAGGAGGAGGCCCCCGACGCGGCTTTCGCGCCCCGGAACGTCGCGATCCACGACATCACTCGCCTCAGCGCGCGCTCACGGCCGATCGGGCCTGTCGAGGAACGCGACACTGCCCGCGCGAGGCCCCGGCCGGGGCCATCCGGTCATTCGATCCCGTAGGTCTCGAGTTTCTTGTAGAGAGTCGAGCGGTGGATCCCGAGCGCGCGCGCGGCCCGCCCCTTGTTCCCACGTGTCACGTCCAGGGCGCGCCGTATGAGCGCGGCCTCCATGTGCTCGAGGGAGAGGTCTTGCTCGCCCAGGGCGGCGGTGCGCAGGGGGGCGGCGTCGTCGCCGCGCGCCGGCGCGCCGGCCTCGGCGCCCAGGGTGACCGCGGCGGCGTCGATGGAGCCCGAGGTCGTCAGGATCGCGGCCCGCTCGACCGCGTTGCGCAGCTCTCGCACGTTGCCGGGCCAGTCGTGGCCTTCGAGCTTGGCGAGGGCGCCGGCGTCGAAGCCGACGAAGGGTCGGCCGAGCTCCTCGGCGAACTGCTCGAGGAAGTGGTGCGCGAGTGGGGAGACGTCCTCGCGCCGGGCCCGGAGGGGCGGCACGACGATCGAGAAGACGTTGAGGCGGTAGAAGAGGTCTTCCCGGAACGTGCCGGCCTCCACCATCTCCATGAGATCGCGATTCGTGGACGCCACGATTCGCGCGTCCATGGACTGGTCGAAGGTGCCGCCCACCTTGCGGAAGGTCCGCTCCTGGAGCACGCGCAGGAGCTTGGCCTGCAGGGCCGCCTCGAGCTCGCCCAGCTCGTCGAGGAAGAGCGTCCCGCCCTTCGCGGCGGCGACCAGGCCGTCGCGCCCCTTGGGGTCGCCGCCCGTGAAGGCCCCGGGCTCGTAGCCGAAGAGCTCTGCCTCGAGCAGCCCCTCGGCCAGCGCGGCGCAGTTCAGGGCCACGAAAGGCCCCTCGTGTCGGTCGGACTGCTCGTGGATCGCCCGGGCGACCAGCTCCTTGCCCACCCCGGACTCCCCGGTCACCAGCGCGGTGGATCGCGGGGTGGCCGCCACCCGTCCGACGTGCTCGAGGACCCGCTGGATGGCGGGGGAGCCGCCCACGATCGGGCCCGCGCGCAGCTGCGCGACCTCTTCCCGGAGGCGGTCGCGCTCCTCGCGCACGCTGCGGCCCTCGAGGGCCCGGTCCAGGGCATCCCGCAGCGTGGGGGGGTCGACGGGCTTCTCGAGGACGGTCGCCGCGCCGAGCTTCATGGCCTGGACGGCGGTCCGGACGTCGGCGTGACCAGAGAGGATCACCACGACCGGCGGCGCTGGAAGGGCCTTCAGGGCGGGGAGGATGGACAGGCCGTCCCCGTCGGGCATCCGCAGGTCGAGGAGCACGAGGTCGGGCTCGAGGGCCTCGGCCCGCTCCAGGGTCTCGCGGCCCGACGCGGCCTCCGCCGTGCGATGGCCCCCTGCCATGCACATGGCGACGAGGCCCGCCCGGACCCCGTCCTCGTCGTCTGCGATCAGCACGTGCGCCACGGCGCGGACTCTATCGATTGCCGAGGGGGCGATTCCACGACGGCGCGCCGCCTCGGGCGGCGAACGGACGCTCCCGTCGGTGTTCGCACGAGACCTCGACGGCCGGGCCGTGGAGAGGCGGAGCGGGCGGAATCCATGCGCTCCTCGGGAGAAACGTTTTCGAGGGAGCCCCGCTCCCGGGCCCGTGAGTGCCGTCGGGCGCGCTGTGGAGGGCAGAAACACGTACCGCGGCCTTCACCGTTCCCGGGCTCCTCCGAGAACCCCACTGCTCTCGCGCCCGGCGCAGGTCGTTCGAGGGGGCACTCAGCCAATCGAAACCGAAACCACTTTCCACACGCATCGTCATGGGACTTCGCGTCAACACCAACATCGCTTCGCTGACCGCTCAGCGAAACCTGAGCGTGGCCACGGGCCGCCTCCAGGGCAACTACGCCCGACTCGCCTCCGGCCTCCGTATCGCCGTCGCGGCCGATGACGCCGCGGGCCTGGCGATCTCCGAGCGCATGCGCTCCCAGATCCGCTCGTACGGCGTCGCCAGCCGGAACGCCATGGACGGCGTCTCCCTGGCGCAGACCGCCGAGGGCGCCCTCAACGAGGTCAGCGGCATCCTCAACCGCCTCCGCGAGCTGTCGATGCAGGCGGCGAACGGCACGCTCTCCACGAGCGACCGCACCACGCTCGACACCGAGTTCACGCAGCTCAAGACCGAGATCGACCGGATCTCGAGCACCACAGTCTTCAACGGCATCAACCTCCTCGACGGCAGCGGCTCGACCGGCATCCCGATCCAGATCGGCATCGAGAACAGCATCACCAACGACGTGATCAACGTCACGCTCGGATCCACCTCGCAGGCCGACCTCGGCATCACGGCGACGGACGTGCTGACGATCAGCAACGCTCAGTCCTCGCTCGCGGCGATCGACAGCGCGATCGAGAGCGTCAACAGCGCCCGGGGCACCCTCGGCGCGCAGCAGAACCGGATGGAGAGCGCTCTGCGAAGCATCCAGGTGCAGCGCGAGAACCTCTCCGCATCCGAGAGCCGGATCCGCGACGTGGACGTCGCCGCGGAGACGGCCGACCTGACGCGCAACTCGATCATGCAGCAGGCGGCCACCACGATCCTCACGCAGGCCAACGTCCAGCCGCAGATCGCTCTCACGCTCCTCCAGGGCTGATCCACCGGCCCGGTAACAAAACGAAGAAGTGGCCTTCGGGCCCGATTCGCTGAGTGGGGGGCCATCCCTCGGGGTGGTCCCCCCGTTCCAGCGATCCTGAAGCCCGCCCCGGCACCCGCCGGTGAACGCGCTCGTTCTTCTCACAACCCGACCGTCACCGACTCCTCGGCCCCGCGCGCAGCGCTGGGAGGCCCGCGGATCGTCCTCGTGCGTGCCAGCGCAGGACGTGTTCCTCGCGGCGCCGCGCCCTCGAGCTCGAGTGACGAGCACAGCAGACACGCGCATCACGAGCGTCGTCCCTGGCTCCCGGTGCCCCGCGAACGGCGTCGGATCAGCCAGCGGATCGCGGGCTCGCGGTCGTCAGTTCCTTCGCGGGTCTGCAGCCCTTCGTTCGCATATCCCCAAGCAACTCTCCGAATCGTATGGGACTTCGCGTCAACACCAACATCGCCTCGCTCAACGCGCAGCGGAACCTCTTCAACTCTTCCACCGCGCTCAGCGGTAATTTCGCGCGCCTGGCCTCCGGCCTTCGCATCGCCAGCGCCGCCGACGACGCCGCCGGCCTCGGGATCTCCGAGCGCATGCGCGCCGACATTCGCTCGTACGCCGTCGCGTCTCGCAACGCCCAGGACGGCGTTTCACTCGTCCAGACCGCCGAGGGCGCCCTCAGCGAGGTCAGCGACATCCTCGGCCGCATGCGCGAGCTCAGCATGCAGGCGGCCAACGGCACGCTCTCCAACACGGACCGCACCACCCTCGACACCGAGTTCCAGCAGCTGATCGACGAGATCGATCGGATCTCCTCGACGACCGAGTTCAACGGCGTCTCCCTGCTCGACGGCACGAGCACCGCGATCGCGATCCAGATCGGCATCGACGGCGGTGCGAACGACGTGATCAACGTCTCCGGCGCCGACGTCTCCGCCTCGACCCTCTCGGTCGGCGGCTCGTCGATCAGCACCCTGGGCGCCGCCAGCGGCGTCCTCGCGACGATCGACACGGCCATCAACACCGTCAACAGCGCCCGGGGCACCCTCGGCGCGCAGCAGAACCGCCTCGAGAGCACCCTCCGCTCGCTCGCCAACGTGCGCGAGACGACCAGCGCCGCCGAGAGCCGCATTCGCGACGTGGACGTCGCCATGGAGACCGCGGACCTGACCCGCAACTCGATCCTCCAGCAGGCCTCGACCGCCATCCTGAGCCAGGCGAACGCGCAGCCGCAGCTCGCGCTCAGCCTCCTCGGCTGATCCTCTCACCTCCTCCGACTTCCCCCGGCGCGTGCAAATCGCCGGGGGAGGCCCGTTCCTGTGTTCAGGGACAGGTCCGCGCCGGAGGGGGATGAAAACCGATCGAAGCACGCGCTCCCAGGCGCGTTCGATCCTGCTCCCGTACATGAACGGCGGGGAGCTGGACGGGCGCGATCAAGGAGCCCCGGTAGCGGGCAGAGATCGGCACGTTTCGTTCAACACACACTCCACCTCTACCAACCGATAGACACGAATGGGACTTCGCGTCAACACGAACGTTGCGTCCATGAACGCGCAACGGAACCTCTTCAATTCGACTTCGCGGCTGGGCGGCAACTTCGCCCGGCTCTCCTCGGGCCTGCGGATCGCCTCCGCAGCCGATGACGCCGCGGGCCTCGGTATCTCCGAGCGCATGCGGGCGGATATTCGCTCTTTCTCCGTGGCGTCTCGTAACGCCCAGGACGGGGTCTCCCTCGTCCAGACCGCCGAGGGCGCGCTCAGTGAAGTGAGCGACATCCTCGGCCGCATGCGTGAGTTGTCCATGCAGTCCGCCAACGGGACTCTGAACAACGGCGACCGTGCGACCCTCGACGCCGAGTTCCAGCAGCTCGTCAGCGAGATCGACCGGATCGCGAACGGCACCGAGTTCAACGGTGTCAGCCTTCTCGATGGTTCGAGCACCTCGCTGGCCATCCAGGTGGGCATCGACAGCGGCGCCAACAACGTGATCAACGTCAGCGGCGCCGACGCAACTGCGACGACCCTCGGGCTCAGCTCTGCGAGCATCAACACCGCCGCCGCTGCTTCGACGATGCTCGGCACGCTCGACACCGCCATCAACTCGGTGAACAGCGCGCGCGGAACCCTGGGTGCCCAGCAGAACCGTCTCGAGAGCACGCTCCGCTCTCTCGCCAACGTGCGTGAGAACACGAGCGCCGCCGAGAGCCGGATCCGCGACGTGGACGTCGCCTTCGAGACGGCGGACCTGACCCGCAACTCGATCCTGCAGCAGGCCGCGACCGCGGTGCTCGCTCAGGCGAACGCGCAGCCCCAGCTGGCGCTCAGCCTGCTCGGCTGATCGCCGCCATCAGCATTCGCTGATGGGGCGCTGAGGAAAGATCTGCCTTCGACCGGCCCGAGGCCGTCGTCCGGGTGGAGTGATGGTCACCGCGCCTCGCGCGGTGGCCGGCTCCGGCCCGAGCGACGCCCGAGGCGTCGGCGGACACCTTCCTTCCGACGAAGAGGCCCCCGGGTCGCCCAGCTGAGGCGTCGGGGGCCTCGATCTATCCCACGACCGCAACGCGGCACCGCGCTGCGGTCGCCGCGTCCCCGGCGGGCTCGGGGACCGGGGGCGCTCCTGGACTCCCTCGACGGCCGGTGGACCCCCCCTCCGAGCGGCTCCGTGGGTCTTCGAGGTCCGACGGGGACCGGCCCGCCTCCCCGGATTCGGGGCCCCGGGCTAGGAAGTTGCTCAAGCCATGCTGGCGCCCGCCGATAACGGATCACGGGCCTCTCCGACCGCGCCCGAACCACCATGGTCTCGAACTCCGGCATCACATTCTCCGGCCTCGGCAGTGGCCTCGACACGAACGCGATCGTGCGTCAGCTCGTCGCCATCGAGCGCCTCCCGATCCAGAGCCTCCAGTCGCGGCGCGGCACCGAGCAGCGCCGCCTCGATCTGGTCGGCCAGCTCGGCGATCTCGTGAAGACCCTGCAGAGCAGGGCCGACGACCTCTCGAGCCCCGAGAAGTTCTTCGCCTACACGGCGTCGATCTCGGACGAGAGCGTGGCGGCGATCACGACGAACTCCCTCGCTGAGGAGGGGTCGCACACCCTCGACGTCCAGCGCCTCGCGGCCGTCGATCGCTGGGCCTTCGACGCGGTCGGCACGCGCGATGTCAACCTGACCGCCGAGGAGGGGGAGCAGATCTCCTTCAGGGTCGGGAGCACCGACTACACGCTCACGATCGACCCGGACAGCTCGTCCCTGGACGCCCTCGCGGGCCAGATCGAGGACGTGACCGGCGGCGACGTGGATGCGTCGGTCGTGAACACGGGGACCGAGAGTTCGCCCTCCTACCAGCTCGTTCTCGCCTCGAACGAGTCCGGCGAGGAAGGGCGAATCACGGACATCCTCTCCAACGTCGGCCAGACCGGCACGGGCGGCGATACGTCGCTGCTCATCGCCTACTCCGCGCCGGACGCGAACGGCGACGCGACCAGCTCGAACAACATCACGGTGGGTAACGACGCCATCGCGGTCATCGACGGACTCACGGTCCGTCGCTCGACGAACTCCTTCAGCGACGTTCTCGTGGGCATCACGATCGACGTGCGCGCGCTCACCGAGAGCGGCCAGGCGACGATCACGATCGATCCCGATCGGGCGGCCGTACGCTCCCAGATCGACTCGTTCGTCAGCGCGTACAACGAGGTCGTCGACTTCATCAACGGCCAGAACACGTTCACGCCCGGCGAGGGCGACGACAACGGCTCGACGGGCGGCCTGCTCTTCGGTGATTCGCTGCTCAGCAGCGTCAAGCGCTCGATTCGCTCCGCGCTCTTCGACGTCGATCCCGCCGTCGTGGCGGACGACACCGAGGGCTACAGCACCCTGAGCCTCGTGGGGATCGAGCAGGACAGCGACGGCAAGCTCTCCGTCGACTCGACGACCTTCGACGAGAAGTTCACCGAGAACCTGCCCCTCCTGATGGACCTTTTCGCGGACACGGACGGCTTCGACAACGGCGGCGCGGCCCCGAACACGCCGGGGTACTACGAGGACACCACCGCCGATGGCGGCCTCATGAACGAGCTCTCGCGCGCCATCGACCAGATGTTCGGCGTGCTCGACACCGACGGTGACGTCACGATCCAGGGCATCTTCGACGTCCGCGAGGACGCGATCGAGGCTGCGATCGAGCGCTACGACGACCAGATCACGCGCCGCGAGGACCGCCTGGCGTCCTACGAGGAGACCCTGATCCTGCGCTTCGCGCGCCTCGAGGAGCTGATGGGCGGACTGAACGCCCAGGGCGCCGCTCTCGCGAACACCCTCGGCGGCTGAGCCGCCCGGGGACCCCCGCCTGGCGCAGCCGGGCACCCTCCAAGCACCCCACCCGACCTCTCGAATGTCGACCCACGCCCACGCCGCCGAGGCCTACCTCGCAAGCGCTGTCGAGAACGCGCCCCCGATCAAGATCGTCCGCATGCTCTACCAGGGCGCTCTGCGCTTCATCATGCAGGCCGAGGGCGAGGACGCCGCCGAGCCCAGCTCGAGCTTCGTGCAGTTCTGCTCCGACGCGGACGCCATCGTTGCGGAGCTGCGCCTCGCGCTCGACGCTGCACACGGCAGCGCTGACGTCGTCGACAACCTCACCCAGCTCTATCTCTTCTGCGAGGGGGAGCTCCAGCGCGCGATGATCGATCGTTCGCCGGCGCCGCTCGCCTCCGTCAAGCAAGTCCTCACGGTCCTCCTCGAGGCGTGGGACGCGGTCGAGGTCGAGGCCGGGACGGCGTGAACGACCCGTTCGAAGCCCTCGCCGCCATGAAGGCCGCGCTCGAGGAGGGTCTCGCCCTGCTCGACGGTGCCTCCATGGACGACGCGGCAGGGCTCGACGCACTGGCGCGGATCACCGCGTCGATCGTGGCCGGGCCGAACCCCGACACGCTCCGCGCCGCGGTGCCCGAGGAGCGGCTCGAGGACTTCGACGACCAGCTCGAAGATCTGCTGCGGCTCAACGCCGTGCTGATGCGGGCCGCCGCCCTCGACAAGGACAAGCTCACCGAGCGCCTCAAGAGCGTGCGTTCCTCCCGGCGCGAGCTCGGTTACTACGGGCCGGAGGCCGCCGGGGCGGGCGGCCGCTGCGACATGTCCGCCTGAGGCGGGCGAGCCGTGCCGATCGACGTCCCGGGGCGCTGTGGCCTCCGGTGACGATCCGCAGGTCGCGCGGCGGGGTGGAGACGCGCCACGGCTCCACCGGTGACCCGGGACCGCGCCGTGCGCCGGGGCCCTCCCATGGAGGCCAGTGGCCAGCTGATGAGCGCCCGGGAGTCGGCGAACCCGGGCCTCCTCGCGCGCCCTCGATCCCCGGGGCGCGCCGGCGGGGACTCGCGGGCCCGGCCGGAGCCCGATTCGACCGGGTGGGAAAGACGTTCCGGGTCCACCGTCGGATCTCGCGACAGATGTGTCGCGAGACCCGACGCTTCGGGAAGCCGATTCCGCGTGGGAGTGCATTCCTTGCGGTTGGCACACCCGTTGCGTCAGGGCTGCTCCGCCGCGCTCCGCGGTCCCGACATGCAGCCCACCATTCTCCCCCTCGCCGTCGTCCTCCAGGGCCTCCAGCGCACGGCCGGTCCCGCGACCGGCAGCGGCCTGACCCTCTCCGAAGGACCCGATCTCGGCTGGCTCATGGGCGTCGTCGCGGCGCTCGTGTTCGCGGCCTGCGGCATCGCCTTCGGGTTCCGCAAGCTGCTGCTCAAGACCGTGAAGCAGCGTGCGTCGCGGCGCGAGCTGCAGGTGGTCGACGTCCTGCCCCTCGGCGGGAAGCGCCAGCTCGCCGTCGTCCGCTGCTACGACCGCACCTTCGCCCTCGGCCTGGGTGAGAAGGACGTGTCCCTCGTCGCAGAGCTCGACCACGAGGCGATCGAGTTCGACCGCAAGGAGCGCGAGGACGAGCGCAGCCAGGCCTTCCGCCGGCGCCTGGACAGCGCGCGCGAGCGCCTGCTGGGTGCCCGCGATCGGGTGGAGCTCGAAGCGCCGGTCGCCGCGACTCCGCTCGCCCCTGCCCGGGCCGCGCGTCCCGCGCGCCCGCTCGCGGAGCAGACCATGACCCCTCACGCACCGGACGGTGACGTCCCGGACGCGTCCTCCGCCGAGGTCGTCCAGCGGGAGGTCACGCCGCGCGGCGGCAGCACCAAGGAGTTCGTCGCGTGAAGAACCTCCTCGTCGCCATCGCCCTGATCCTGGGCCTCGCTGCGCCCGCCCTCGCGCAGGACGCCTCCGCGCTCGCGGAGGCTCCGAGCGTTGCCGCGATGGGCGCGGAGCAGGTCGAGGATGCGATGAACGCCGTCGCCGAGGCGCTCCTCTCCCAGGAGGAGGCCGCCGCGGACCGCGCAGCCGGCGAGGATGGCCGCCTCTCGACCGCGGTCGAGATCGCACTCCTCCTCACGGTCCTGAGCCTGCTCCCCGCGGTGCTCATCACGCTCACGAGCTTCACGCGCATCGTGATCGTCCTCTCGTTCGTGCGCCGAGCCCTCTCGCTCAACGACCTGCCGCCGAACCCGGTCATCATCGGCCTCGCGCTCTTCCTCACGATGTTCGTGATGGCGCCGGTGGGGAGCGATCTCTACGGCGAGGCGTGGAAGCCCTACGACGACGGTCAGATCCCGATCGAGGAGGCCACCGAGCGGGCTTGGGGGACCATGTCCGCCTTCCTCGTGCAGAACACGCGCGCCGGCGAGATGCGGCTCTTCGCGGAGCTGTCCGGCGCGGACGAGGTCCTCGCGATGCTCGAGCCGGCCGGCACCGCCGTCGGCGCGGGCACCGTCCTCGCCGCGGACGGCACCTTCGCCGCCGCCGAGAACCTCGAGCCCAGTGATCTCCCCCTCACCGTCGTCGTGCCCGCGTTCATCCTCTCGGAGATGAAGACGGCCTTCCAGATGGGCTTCCTGCTCTTCCTGCCGTTCCTGGTCATCGACCTCGTGGTCGCGAGCGTCCTGCTCTCCATGGGCATGTTCATGCTGCCCCCGGCGATGATCTCGACGCCGATCAAGGTCCTGGTCTTCGTCCTCGTCGACGGCTGGCGCCTCGTCACCGAGTCCGTCGTGACCTCGTTCTTCCAGGGGGTGGTCTGAGATGGACCTCGACCTCCACGTCGTCGACCTGGCGCGGGAGATGATCCTCGCCGTGCTCGTGGTCGCGGGGCCGATCATGCTGGTCGGCCTCTGCGTCGGCCTCATGGTCAGCTTGATCCAGGCGCTCACCTCGGTGCAGGAGCAGACCCTCTCGCTCGTGCCGAAGATGCTGGCCGTCATGGCGATGACGCTCCTGGTGCTCGCGCCGGCGCTCTCCTACCTCGGCGACTACACGGCGCGGGTCTTCCGCCGCATCACGGAGTTCGGCCTGTCGTGAACCCCGTCGCCGCGATGATCGAAGCGGGCACCTTCCTCGGGTTCTCGCTGCCCGAGGGGCTGGTGCTCGGGGCGGGGCTCTTCCTCGCCCGGACGAGCACCATGCTCCTGTTCATGCCGCTGATCGGCACGGGCGCCTCGTTCCACGGCTACAAGGTCACCCTGGTCGTCTCCATCGCCTCCGTCATGTTCGCGGCTCAGGGCATCCCGTCCGTGTTCGTGGACTCCTGGGTGCACTACGGCCTCCTGATGACGCGCGAGATGATCATCGGGATCGGTCTCGCCTTTCTCTTCCACCTCGTGGTCATGGGGATCCGGGTGGGCTCGGAGATGGTCGGGAACGAGATGGCCTTCACGATGGCCAACTCGGTCGATCCCGCGAGCGGCGAGTCGATGCCGCTCCTGTCGCGGATGAACGAGACCCTGTTCTTCCTCGCGTTCCTCGGCGTGAACGGCCACCACTGGGTCGTGCGCGCCCTGGCGGAGTCCTACGACCGCGCGCCCGTCGGCGCTCTCTCCTTCGGAGACAGCGCCGTGGACGTCATCGCGAACTTCTTCGCCGACCTCTTCTCGGCGGGCATCGCGTTCGCGGCGCCCATCGTCGTGCTCCTCCTGATGATCTCGCTGCTCATCGGGCTCATCGCCCGGTCGGTCCCGCAGGTCAACGTCCTCGAGATGGGGTTCAGCCTGCGAATCGGGGGCGGGCTGGCTGCGATCGGACTCCTGGCGCCGACGCTCGCGCCGGCGATGACGACGATGCTCAACCACTTCATGGCGGCCCTCGAGGCCGGCCTCGACGCGCTGGAGGGCTGACGTGGCGGACGAGTCGAACGGCGAGAAGACAGAGGACGCGACCCCCAAGAAGCGCGACGAAGCGCGCGAGAAGGGTCAGGTCGCGATGTCCAACGAGTTCGTGGTCGCGCTCATGTTGATCGCGGCCGTCGCGTCGTTCCTGGTGCTCGGGGGCGGGCTCGCGAAGCGCATGGGCCTGCTGGTCGTCGACGGCGCGAAGCGTGCCTCCGAACTCTGCATGAGCGAGCTCGCCGTCCAGGACGCCTCCGCGCTCTTGACGGCGGCCTCGGCGGACGTCGCGCGCTCCCTCGCGATCATCCTCGCGCCCGTGCTCCTCGTCGGCGTCCTCGTCAGCTACGGCCAGATCGGCGTGCAGCTCACGCCCAAGGCCATGGCGACCGACCTGAACAAGCTCAACCCCATCTCGGGCTGGAAGAAGATCTTCGGGCCCCGCGGCCTCATGCGTACGGGCCTCGGACTCCTGAAGATCCTGCTGATCTCGAGCGTCGTCGCGGCGGTCACCTGGCTCATGCTCCCCGAGTTCTCCCAGGCCGCCGGGACCGACGCGAAGTTCACCGTGGGTGTCGTCGGACGCGTCTTGCTACGCGCCGTCGCGGCCGGGGCGGTGGTGATCCTGGTGCTCTCGCTGATCGACCTCGTCTACCAGCGCTTCCAGCACGCGAAGGACCTGAAGATGTCCAAGAAGGAGGTGAAGGACGAGGCCAAGAACTCCGAGGGCGATCCTCAGGTGAGGGCTCGTATTCGCCAGGTCCAGCGCGAGATGGCGATGAATCGGATGATGGCGGACGTGCCCGAGGCGGACGCGGTCGTCATGAACCCGACGCACTTCGCGGTGGCGCTGCGCTACCGCGACGGCGAGGACGCCGCGCCGCGGGTCGTCGCCAAGGGCATGGATCACCTGGCCCTGCGCATCCGTGATCTCGCCCGCGAGAGCGAGGTCGCGGTCATCGAGGACCCGCCGCTCGCTCGCGCTCTGCACCGTGCCTGTGAGATCGGCGAGACCGTGCCTGAAGAGCTCTTCGAGGCCGTCGCCCGACTCCTCGCCTACGTCTATCGCATGGAGGGCCGCGCAACCGCCGCGGCGACCGACTGATGGTTGGCTCGAACGGACTCGCCACCGCGCGTCAGGATCGGCTGAAGCGCGCGAGCGATTGGCTCCTCGGCTTCGGGGTGCTCGGTCTTCTGTTGACGCTCGTGGCGCCGCTGCCGCCGATCGTCCTGGACCTGCTCCTGGCCGTGAACCTCTCCGCCGCGGTGATGCTCCTGATGCTCACCATGCACGCGCGGAGCTCCACGGAGATCTCCACGTTCCCGACGATCCTGCTCTTCGCGACGCTGTTCCGGCTCGGACTCAACGTCGCGAGTACGCGCCTGATCCTCACCGGGGGCGAGGCCGGTAACGTCATCCAGGCGTTCGGCCGCTACGTGACCGGCAACAACCTCGGCGTCGGACTCGTCGTCTTCCTGGTCCTGATCGTCATCCAGTTCGTGGTGATCACGAAGGGCTCCGGCCGCGTCAGCGAGGTCGCTGCGCGCTTCGTGCTGGACGCGATGCCGGGCAAGCAGATGGCGATCGACGCCGATCTCAACGGCGGCCTGATCGACGCCGACGAGGCCCGCGAGCGTCGCGAGAGCATCGCCCGCGAGGCGGAGTTCTACGGGGCCATGGACGGCGCGTCGAAGTTCGTTCGCGGCGACGCCATCGCCGGCTTGATCATCACCGCGCTGAACCTCGTGGGGGGCATCGCGATCGGCGCCATGGGGGGGATGTCCATGGGGCAAGCGGTCGAGCGTTACTCGATGCTGACCATTGGTGACGGTCTCGTCAGCCAGATCCCGGCGCTGCTCATCTCCACCGCCGCGGGCGTGCTCGTCACCAAGGACAGCACCGAATCCGCGCTCGGGGCCAGCCTCGCGACCCAGCTCGGCAAGCGTCCGAAGGCCACCGCCATCGCCGCGAGCACGATCTTCGCGATCGGCCTGCTCCCGGGGATGCCGAAGCTGCCCTTCTTCGTGCTCGCGATCGTGCTGCTGGCCCTCTGGCGCAGCGGCTCCGAGCTCGAGCGCGAGGAGGAGCAGGAGCGCTCCGCCGTCGCCGCTCGCGAGGCCGAGGAGGCCGCCGGTGCGGAGGACACCGACGAGAAGGAGGTCGCCGAGCTGCTCAAGGTGGACCGCGCGAGCCTCGAGATCGGCTACCAGCTCATCCCGCTCGTCAAGGACGCCGCGGGCGCAGGGATCCTCGACCACATCGCCCAGCTGCGCCGACGCTTCGCCCTCAAGGAGGGCGTGGTGCTCCCGCCGGTGCGCATCCGCGACAACATCAAGCTCGGGCCCAAGGCCTACCGGGTCCAGCTCGGTGGCCAGGAGATCGCCGACGGCGAGATCGAGCCCGCGCTCTACCTGGCCATGGACCCCGGGACCGCCGCGGGCAAGATCCCGGGCAAGCCCGCCGTCGACCCCGCCTTCGGCCTCCCGGCGGTGTGGGTGGACAAGGGCAAGCGCAGCGAGGCCGAGGTCATGGGCTACACCGTGATCGATCCCACGAGCGTGCTGGTGACGCATCTCTCCGAGGTCCTCCGGGGCGCCCTCGCGGAGCTCCTCTCCCGCGACGACGTGAAGGAGCTGGTCGAGAACGCGAAGAGCATCGCGCCGGCTGTCGTCGAGGAGCTCGTCCCCGAGCGCCTCACCTACGGCGAGATCCAGCAGGTCCTCCGCAACCTCCTCCAGGAGGGCGTGAGCGTCCGGAACATGCCGGCGATCCTCGAGACCCTCGCGGACAACGCGGCGCGCACTCGCGACGTCGAGACCCTCACCGAACTCTGCCGCCAGCGGCTCGGTCGCGCCCTCTGCGAGCAGTTCGGTGACGGGACCGGGACCGTCCACGCGATCACCCTCGATCCCACGATCGAGGCCCGCCTCGCCGCGGCCGTGGGACGCCAGGGCGGGCCGGAGGAGGCCTCCGTCGGGCCCGCCTACCTCACCGAGCTCGTCGACCAGATCGCCGCCTCGATCGCCGCAGCGACGCAGTCCGGCAATGACGTCGTCGTGCTCGTCCGCTCCAACGTGCGCCGCTTCCTCGCGGAGCTCGTTCGCGCGTCCCTCCCCAAGGTCGCCGTCCTCTCCTTCAACGAGGTCATCCCCGCGCGCGCCGTCGACACGGTCGCCGTCGTGCGCATGCCGGAGCCCTCGCATCCCCAGCTCTCCTGACCCCGCCCGTCGCGTAGATCGATCCTGTCATGAGCGATTCCGTCACCAGAGCCGCAGAAGCGGCTGTCGCCCCCGAAGCGCGTTCCGCGCGAGGTGGCTCGACCCTGCACCTCGTCTCCGGACGCACCATGCGGCGCGCGCTGCTCGACGCGCGCGCGGCCCTCGGGGCGAAGGCCCTCGTGGTCGATCAGAAGGCCGAGGTCGATCAGGCGACCGGCAGCGCCCGGGTGACCCTGGCCGTGTCCACCCAGATCCCGCGCAGCGCCGACGCTCTGCGAGCCCTGCGCGACGAGGCACAGACCCTCCTGCGGGACGAGACGCCGACCCCTCCGCCGGCTCCGAGTCGCCCCGTCCAGCGCACGCCGCTCGCGGACGTGGAACGACGCCTGCGCGAGCACGGCGCCAGCAAGAAGCTGCGCGAGCGGGTCCTCGAGGGCGTCGTCGCCCGTGAGGAGCGCGAGGGGAGCGGCCACCCGCTCGACCTCGCGGCGTCCGAGGTGGGGAGCGCGTTCAAGGTCGCGTCGCTGCCCCTGGAGAAAGGGCGTACCACGGTCCTCGCCTTCCTCGGCGCCACGGGCGTCGGCAAGACGACCTGCCTCGCGAAGCTCAGCGCGCGCCTGGCGCACGCCGGTCGCAGGGTCGCCATCGCGACGCTGGACGGCGGCCGGGTCGGCGCCCTCGAACAGATCCGCGCCTTCGGCGAGTCGATCGGCGTACCCGCCGCGGCGCTCGAAGATCCCGGTGCGTTCGGACGCGTTCTCTCGATCCACGGACCCGCTCGCTACGACGTCGTCCTCGTGGACGGATCGGGTGACCTGGCGGCTGACATCGCCGCGCTCCAGGAGCTTCAGGCGAACCTCGACCCGGTGCGTGCGGGCCTCGAGGTCCTCACGGTCCTCCCCGCGGGGGCGGCGCCTGCGGGTCTCGCGAGCGTCACCTCCGCCGTCGAGCCGCTCGCGCCCGTCGGCGCGATCGTCACGAAGCTCGACGAGACCGAGGAGCCGCTTCCGGCCATGGAGCACGCGGACGGCCGCGACCTGGCGATCGCGTTCCTCTCCAACGGGCCCGACATCGGGCGCCACTTCCACCGCGCGTCCGCCGAGCGCTTCGCGGACGTCGCGTTGATCGGGAGGATCGGCTGATGAGCGTGGAGCTCGGAGCGCCCTTCGTCCTCGTCACCGGCGGCAAGGGGGGCGTTGGCAAGACGACCGTCGCCGCGAACCTCGGCGTCGACCTCGCTCGGGAGGGCCGCCGGGTCCTGCTCGTGGACCTCGACCTCGGCCTCGCGAACCTCGACCTGACGCTCGGTCTCCGACCGGCGCACAGGGTGGAGGACGCCCTCGCCGGGGACGTGCCCCTCGAGGAGTGCGTGATCACCGGACCGGGCGGCGTCCACCTTCTGCCGGCCGCGTCCGGGAGCGAGGAGCTCTCGAGCCTCGGCTCCGAGCGTCGTTCCCGACTGATCGAGCTGCTCCGCGGTCTCGCGCCGCGCTACGACGTGGTCGTGGGGGACAGCGCCGCGGGCGTCGGAGCGGACGTGCTGGCCTTCGCGGCGCTCGCCGATCGCGTCGTGCTCGTCACCACCCCCGACCTGGCCGCGCTCACCGACGCCTACGGGCTCATCAAGGCGCTCGACCAGCACGGCGTCCGGCACGGGATCGACATCCCCACGCCGGAGGTGCTCGTCAATCACGCCAGCGGCGTCGAGGAGGGCCGCGCCGTCGCGCGCAAGCTCCGCTCGATCTGCGAGCGCTTCCTGGCCCGCTCGCCCCGCCAGGCGGGCTGGCTACCCCGCTCCGCCTCGGTCGAGCGCAGTCAGAGCGAGGGGGCTCCCTTCGTCCTGCGCACGCGCAGGGCCCTGGAGAACGTTTGCATGGCCCAGATCTCGGGCCGCCTGCACGGCCTCGCCGGCGTCTCGGGGACTCCCGTGACCGCCGGAAAAAACTTCTAAGGGTCATCTCCATGGCAGTCGATAGCGCTTTCGGACCGAGCCTCCTGGTCCACGCGATGCGCGCCTCCGGGCGTCAGTACGCGGTGGCCTGTGGAGCCCTGGTCGCGCTGCTCTCCCTCTTCAACGACACCCCCGTCCGCATCGCATCGCTGCGCGGCGTCATCACCTGGGGCGCGCTGCTCCTGGTGGTCTCGGCGGGGATCTGGTTCGCCGAACGCGCGTGGCCCGAGCCGCCCGCGGCTCCGGACCAGAGCGCCGGAGAGGAGGAGGGCACCGCGGCCGCGGCACCGGAGGCTTGATTCCCCGAGATCCACAGAGATGTTCCGACCCGACGAGCAGCCCCAGCGCCGCGCCGACGCGGCCCGTGATCACGGAGGAGCGCGATGACTGAAGACATCGTCTCCCCCGAGAGGGCGCTCACGGACGAGGAGCGCGAGGCGCTCATCATCGACCACGTGCCGCTGCTCAAGCACATCGTCGGACGCATGGTCCTCGACGTTCCCGGGTCGATGGACCGCGACGACCTCTTCGGCTTCGGGATGATCGGCCTGATCGCCGCCGCCGACTCCTGGGACAACTCCCGCGGGATCGCCTTCTCGACCTTCGCCTACCCGCGTGTCCGCGGCGCGATCCTGGACGAGCTGCGGCGCATGGACTTCCTGCCGCGGGGCCGCCGGGAGCGCGTGCGCCAAGTGGACGCGGCGATCGCCGAGCTCGAGCAGGTGGACGGCGCCCGTCCGACCCCCGAGCGTATCGCCGAGCACCTCGGCTGGAGCCCCGACGAGGTCGACGAGGCGCTCTCCAGCGCGTCGGCCGCCCTGCGGACCTCCATCGATTCGCTGACCGACGACGACGGTGGCGGCGGACTGGCCTCGATGCTGTTCGATCCCTGCTCCAAGGACCCCGTGGGGAGCGCGGAGTACGACGAGCTCAAGGAAGCGCTCGTCGATGCGATCGCCGAGCTGCCCGAACAGGAGCGGACGGTCATCACCCTGTACTACGCGGAGGAGCTGCTCCTCCGCGAGATCGCGGAGATCCTCGGCGTCACCGAATCGCGGGTCAGCCAGATCCACAGCCGGGCGATCTACCGACTCAACCGGACCCTGCTCTGCCCCGCGGCAGAGGACTGATGGAGGGAGAGGCCATGGATTCGTCAATACACCGGATCGTTCCCCGGGCTCGCATCGCCCTCGAGCGCGCCTCCGATCGGCGCCGTCGGCAGCGGAGCGAGTTCGCGCTCCCGTCGGAGGAGGAGGGCGGAGAGGACCAGATCGTCCTCGAGCCACGGCCTCGCCAGGACCCCGGCGATCTCACCGTCTCGCGAGTCCGCCTCTTCGACGAGGCCGGGCAGAACATCGACATCAAGGGCTGAACATCATGGAAAGAGTCATCCTGAAGAGCCGGGACGTCCGGCACGAAGAGAGTCCCAGCGGACGGCGCGTGCGCGCGACCCACGAGGGCGGCCGGGCCGAGGTCCGCGCGCTCTCCGAGGACGGCGTGGTGCGCGCGATCGAGGTCGTGTGCGCCTGCGGCGACCGCATGACCATCGAGCTCGAGTTGGCGCCGGAGGAGGGCGCGTCCCCGCGATGAACAGCATGTTGAGCCTCATGGGTCCCAGGTGGTGGGCCTGTCTCGCAATCGCCGCCGCCTTCGTCTTCGTTCACCGCACCTCGTCGGTGGGTGTGCCGGCCGAGGCCGGCGACCGCAGCGCGTCCGCGCCGGTCTCCCCGCTCATCGTGAATCACGAGATGTTCCGTGCGAGCTCCGTCGCGGGCCTGCGCGTGGAGGACGAGCTGGAGTCGCTCCGCCGCGCGCTGCGCGCGGAACAGGAGCGGTCCGCGCTCCTCGTCGAGGAGAGAGAGGGACTCCAGCGCCAGTTCGACGCGCTCTCCGCCCTCGCTACCGAGGTCCTGGAGGGCCGCGCGGACGCTCGTGGTGACGCGCCCGTCGCTCCTGATCTCGCCCCCGTTCCGATCGAGGCCATCTACGTCCACTCCGGCGCCCCGCGCTGAGGAATCCAACGCCATGAAGCGATCCAACCCCTTCGTCCACGCCGGCCTCGGCCTCGCCGCCGCGCTCACCCTCGGCGCCTGTGCCACCATCCCGACGCTCGAGTCCATCAAGTACGGATACAGCTCACCCCGCGCCGTCGCGGTTCAGGAGGAGCCCATCCCGGACGACTACAACGACATGGCGGCGGGATGGGCGCCGCAGACGAGGCCGGAGGAGCAGCGACCGACCGAGTACGGTTTCGACGGCTCGCCGGTCGGCGCCAGCGTCCCCGGCCAGGTGACCGAGATGAAGCGCCCCATCAACGACGGCGTCGACCCGGCGCCGCAGGGCACGCGGAACCTGCTCCTGGATCTCTACGCGGAGAACCAGAAGGAGGTCGAGCGTCTCACCACGGCCAACGAGGACCTCTCCATCGCTCTCGAGCTGGCGGAGACGCGCGCGGCGGACTTCGAGCAGCAGCTGAAGGACCTCCAGGTGCAGTTCGACCGGCTCGGCGCCGACAAGCAGGCCGCCGACCAGAAGAGCTTCGACCTCGCCGCGCGCCTCGCCACTGCGCAGATCGCGCGTCTCGAGGCCGAGCGGGCCCTGCTCGAGGGAATGATCGAGTGGCGCCGCCGGAGCGCGGTCAACAACCGCCCGCTCGACGAGGGGGGGGAGAAGCCGTGAGCCGCGTCCTCCGAGCCGTGGCCACGTCCGCGGCCATCGCCCTCGCCGCCTGCGTCACCGCCGGGCCCGTGCCGATGATGGGCTCCGCGCGCATCGCCGCCGACTTCGACACGTACCGGCTGCAGCGCGTGGCGCTGCTGCCCTTCCGCGCGGTCGACCGGACGTCCGGGACCCTCGCGGCCCACGAGGTCGGGACCCTGGAGACGAGCTTCCATGCGGAGCTCGCCAGCGCGACGCCCTACGACCTGATTCCGCTCCGCGGTGAGGACCTGGCTGCGGTGCTGCCTCCGGACCCCTTCCGCGACGGCTGGTACACCCCGGACGCGATCCGCTTGCTGCGTGATCGCTTCCACCTCGACGGGATCATGGTCGGGACGATCACCTCGCGCCGCGTGGTGCCGCCCCAGGTCCTGGGCGTGCAGCTCGACCTGATCAGCTGCGAGACCGGCGCGACCATCTGGAGCGCGGACCTGATGCTGGACGCGGCGAGGAACGACGTGCAGGAGGCGGTCGCCGTCTGGTCCGAGGGCAGCCTCGGGAAAGACGATGGAGGCGCGATGGTGCTCCTGTCGCCGCGCCGCTACGCCCACTTCGCGGCGCATCAGCTCGCCCGGCTCCTCTGACAGGCCGACGGGCTCTCGCGGGCCACGTCGCGCCGTATCGAACGACGCACGCCGCGTCCCCTGCACACGGGGACGCGGCGTGTTCGTCGATCCACGGGACCCCGCTGCGCGGCGGGGCTGCGTCTCAGGACTCGGAGGCGAGCAGGCGCTCGGCCGCCTTCGCGAGGCGGTCGCGATCGAAGAGGCTGCCGTCGGCGATCGCCCCCTTGAGCTCTTCGAGGCGTGCCTCGCGGGCCTCGTCGGCCGCGCTCTGCTCGCCGAGGGCGGCGCCGGAGAGTTCGATGAAGTCGTTCTTGGCCCCGAGGGCCTTCGAGCGCTCTCGGATCTCCTCGGATCCCTCGCGGGCCCGTTCGACCGTCCGGCGGAGCTCGGCGGAGTGAGCCTCGCCCGCTCTCTGGACGTCTGCGAAGCGCCCCGCAGACATCCCGGTCTTCTTCTCGTTGTTCAGTTCCATGGTGATTCCCTCCCGGTGGAGAGTTGGTTGCCGCCGTGGCTCCCGAGGGGGCCAGGCGGCGTTCCAGGGCATCCGGCCGGGGGTCCGGGCGCTGGAGCGGAGGTCTTGATGCACGGAAGACGGACCGCGTAATGGAGGGATCGGAGTCTTCGGCCTTCGCTTGAGCGGTGATCTCGACTTTTCTCAGGCCCTTCTCCCCGGACCTGGACGACCGTCTGGACCCGATGCCCGGCCCCGGGGGCCGAGGAGCCTGATCGGTGTCTCGGAGCGGGACGCAGGCCGGCCGCTGGATCGCCTCGCCGCTTCGCGGGGCGGGTTTCCGTCCCCGCGTTCACCCGAGTGGCCGCTTCGTCCGATGACCCGGAGAACCATGAGCAGCGAAGGTCAGATCGGGTTCTTCGGGAACACCAAGGCGACGGAGGTCCTCGAGCTTCTCGTGGACGAGGTGGCGGGCGCCCTCTCGCTCCTCTGCCCGTTCCAGCTGAGCGGCCCCGTCACGGACGACGAGGTGGTCGAGGACCGCCCCGGCGCGGACGAATCCGTCCGGATCGCGATCCGCTACGGCTTCAAGACTCCGCGAGGGGTTCGCATGGGCTTCCTCCAGCTCCCGCTCGACAGCGCGCTGACCCTCGCCGGAAACCTCCTCATGCTGCCGACCGCGGAGCTCAAGGAGTCGATCGGCAAGGAGGGGCCGGACGACGGGGAGAAAGAAGCGCTCATGGAGGTGGGCGAGCTCCTGGCGAGCGCCTTCCAGGTCCGGCTCCGGAAGCGACTCGCCGACGAGACCGTCGTTCAGTTCTTCGGCTGTCAGGGCGTGGAGTCCGATCACGCCCCCTGGGTCGCCAACTACGGCGGCGAGCCGCTCGCCGTGCGTCGCCACCTCGCCGGCTTCGAGGGCTTCGAGCCTTTCGAGCTGATGGTCGCGATCCCCGCCTGACGCGCGACGCGACGCCGGCAAGTGCACGCGGCCCGTGCGGGTGAACGTGTCCGCGGGCTCGACCGGACCGACCGCGCGGCCCCCCTCGATGAGTGGGTGGGAGCGTCGCAGGACGCTCCGGACGTCTCTCTCCTCTGGGCAGCTGATCTCGGACCTCCACCCGAGCACGCGCCTCGGCCGGGGTCGATCTCGCACTCCCTCGGCGACTCAGCGGCCGATCGAGCCGTAGACCGCGCGCCGGAAGGCGCCTGCGTGGTGGTCCTCGTTCATGTTCTGGATCATGAAGACGCCGACGGCGCGTGATTCTCGATCCACCCAGAACCCCGTGCCCGCGATACCACCCCACCAGACGGTGCCCTTCTTCGGGCCGGTTCTTCGCGCGATGTCGTGGACCGCGAGTCCGTAGCCGAACGCTTCGCCGGTGAAGGCCAGCATCGGAGCAGGCTTCCCGTCGAGCTGATCGCTCATCATCTCGCGCGCGGTCTTCTCCTTCAGGATGCGCACGTCACCCAGCGCGCCATCTCCGAGGAGCATGTTGCAGAAGCGCATGTAGTCGTCCGCGGTGGAGAAGAGGCCGCCGCCGCCGCTGAGGAACGTCGGCGTTCGCCTCGGGTCGAGGGCCTCGCGGCGGGACGCCCGCCTGAGGCCCAGAGAACCCCGGACGTGGCACGCGGCGACGCGATCACGCTTCGTTTCGGGGACCGTGAAGCCGGTGTCGACCATCCCGAGCGGGCCGAAGATGCGCTCCTCGAAGAAGCGATCCAGGGGCTTGCGACTCACCACCTCGACGACGCGCCCCAGGACGTCCGAGGAGACGCTGTACTCGAAGCGCGTTCCGGGCTGGTACTTCAGGGGAACGGTCGCGAGGCGCTCGATCATCGTCTCGCCGGTGACGCCTGGCCCCAGCACACCGGCTCGGCGCATCAGGCGATCGGCTTCGCTCCTGCCGAAGAACCCGTAGGTCAGCCCCGAGGTGTGGGTGAGGAGGTCGCGCACCGTCATCGGGCGAGCGCAGGCGACGCGCTTCGTGGCGCCTCCGTCCCGAGCGTCACGGTCCTCGACGAGCACCTCGAGCTCCTCGAGTTCCGGCAGGTAGCGACTGACCGGAGCGTCCAGCGCGAGCGCCTCTTCGTCCACGAGGACGAGTGCAGCGACCGCGGTGATCGGCTTGGTCATGGAGTAGATCCGGAAGATCGCGTCGGTCTCCATCGGTATGCCCGGCCGTCCCTCGCCGGCGGCGAGGGTGAGCTCGCGCTCGCCGGCTCGCTCCACGAAGGCGACAGCGCCTCGGTAGCGGCCCTTCTCGATGGCCTCGAGCACGTGCTCCCTCGCCGGTTCGAGCGCAGAGACCTCGGCCTCGTCGGAGGTCTCCACCTCCCGCGCGGGCTCTTGAGCCGGGGCGGCGAGGGCGGGGAACGGAGCCGTGAGGGCCGCGAGCTGGAGCAGCGTCGATGTGGGGAGGCGCATGCACGGACTTTAGGGGCTCGTGAGCTCCGAGGCATCGGATCAGTGCTCGGTTACGAGCGGCCATCCGGTCCTGGCCGAGGATCGAGGCTGGTCGGCTGCGCCGGTTGTGCCCATCGGCGGTCCAGCTCACACTGGCTCCATGCTTCCTCTCCTAGCTCGCCCGTGGCGCGCGCGCGTGCTCCTCGCCTTCCTGGGAACCGGCGCCGTTGCGTCCGCCCAGGACACCGCGGTGCCTCAGGACCTCCGCTCCTCCGAGGCCGACTACGTCATCAGCGCGCGGGTCGACGATGCGCCCGCCGACGCGGACATCGACGACGGTCCCCAGAAACAGCTCGAGGGATCGATGACCCTCGTGTGGCGCAACCGGTCGGGGGAGGCGGTGGACGACCTCTGGTTCCACCTCTACCTCAACGCCTACGCGAACAATCAGAGCCTGCATCTGACCGAGTCCAAGGGCGTGCTCCGGGGGACGAAGATGACCCGCGGCTACGGCTGGCAGGACATCACGAAGGTCGTGGCCGCCGGGGTCGACGTCACCGATTCGCTCACCTTCAGGGTCCCGCGCGAAACGGCGCCCTACGACCGTACGCTCGTGAGCGTGGACCTGCCCGCGCCCGTCGAGTCGGGCGGCGAGGTCGAGGTGCAGATCGAGTGGAGCTCGCGTCTGCCGCGGGTGCGCCGGCGATCGGGGACGAAGGGCAACTTCATCTTCCTGAGCCACTGGTTCCCGAAGCTGGCCGTCTACGAGGGCGGTCGCGGCTGGCGCGCGCATCCCTTCCACATGAACACCGAGTTCTACGCGGACTACGGGACCTTCGACGTCACCCTCGATCTGCCCGCGGAGTACGCGGGCCGGGTCGCGGGATCGGGCGCGCGGATCGGCGCGCCGCGGGTGGCGGACGGCCGCGCCGTGACGCGTTTCGTGGCGCCGGCGCCCGCGGATCAGGGGTACGACGATCCGGTGGCGGCCGCCGGGTCGAAGCGGCCGGTGAGGGTTCATGGGTTCGCATGGACCGCCGACCCCGAGTACGTCGTGCACGAGGAGACCTTCCGCTGGGACGAGTGGGCCGCGCGGAACGAGGGTGAGGTGGCGGAGGTCGCGAGCGCTCTCGGCAAGACGGCCGAGGAGCTGCGCGGCCGCGACGTGCTCGTGCGCGTGATGGTGCAGCCGGAGCGGGCCGGCCAGGCCGCACGTCACGCCAGGGCGACCATGGCGACGCTGTTCTTCTACGGCCTGTGGTACGGCCCGTATCCGTACTCCGAGGTCACCGCCGTCGATCCCGCCTGGGGCGCTCGCGCCGCGGGCGGGATGGAGTACCCGACGATCTTCACGTGCGGCTCGCGCATGTTCACGGCGCCCGAGCTGTACACGCCGGAGTCGGTGACGGTGCACGAAGCGGGCCATCAGTTCTGGTACGGGCTCGTGGGCAACAACGAACCCGAGGCGGCGTGGCTGGACGAGGGATTCAACTCGTTCAGCGACTCCGAGACCCTGTTTCGCGAGTACGGCCCGCGCCGGGCCGCGACGCGGTACTCCGCACTGCCCGTCATGGGCGAGACGCCGTCGCCGCTACCTGGAGGAGGCCCGCTCGCGAACGGCCTCGCGATGGACGATCTGCGCGCTCCGAACCCGCTCCGCTGGATCCTGGACAAGACGGACGTCGAGGTCCCCGAGGACCTCGGTTGGCTCGCGCCGAAGGAGCTGCGTATCAGACCGCTGCGGGTCGCCGGACCGGTCGCCTACTGGCGCGACGTACCCGGCTTGACCTTCGTCCAGCGCTCCTCGGACCCGCGCTGGGGTGACCGCTCGGGATACCTCCGGGACCCCGACTCCGATCCCATCGAGACCAACGTCTGGGACTACGTCGACGGGCGGAGCTATGGGACGAACAGCTACCCGCGGACGGCGGTGGGTCTGCGCTCGCTCCAGGCGATCGTCGGCCGTGACGCGTTCCTCCGCGGGATGCGCCGCTTCTCGACCGACTGGCGCTTCCGTCACCCATACCCGGAGGACTTCTATCTCAGCTTCCAGGAGGGCGCCGACGTGGAGATCCAGTGGTACTTCGACGACGTCTTCCGAGGCACGGGGACGATCGACTGGCGCTGCGACGTGGCCCAGTCCCGTCGGCCGGAGTCGGAGGGGTGGTTCCGGTGCGAGGACGGTTCCTGGACGAGCGATTGCGCCCCCGAGCTCATGGAGGCGGCGGACGAGGAGGGCATGAGCGACGGCGAGGACGCCGACGAGGGCTCGTCAGCGGACGAGGGCGAGGAGGCGAAGCCGAAGAGGCCCTTCGTCTACGACGTCGTCCTGCGCCGGCGGGGGGAGCTGCTCCTGCCGCTCGAGGTGCTCGTGACCTTCGAGGACGGATCCACGGAGCGGTTCGAGTGGAGCCGCGAAGCGCAGGACGCGCGCCGCTGGTGGCGCCTGCCCCTTCTTCCGGGCCAGAAGAAGATCGCCAGCGTGATCCTCGATCCCGAGCGCCGGTGGTACCTGGACCGCGACATGTCGAACAACCAGTGGTTCGCGGAGCCTGACCGGGTCGCACCCGTGCACCGCGGCGAGCGTTCGCTGACGCGCATGGCGCACCTGCTCCAGTGGTTCATGTCGGTGGGGGGCTGATCCGATGACGCGGTACGAAGAGAACGTCGATCACGACAACATGCACTTCCCCGACTGGCTGCTGTTCCTGCGCGCCTGGCGCGTCGCCTTCTCGCGGTTCAAGCTGTGGGGGGCGACGACGCTCGTGCTGCTGCTCCTGAGTCTCCCGAGCTTCTTGCAGACGTCCTCGGCCTTCCGCGGGATGATCGGAAACCGCTATCCGGATGCCGCCGAGTCGCGAGACCTGCACGGCTCCATGGGAGCGCCGGCCTTGAACCTCGGCGAGGTCTTCCGCCAGGACCACCGCGGAGCTCTCGCGCAGCTGGACGGGTCCCTCGCGGCCAGCGGCGCGGCGCTCGCCTTCCTCGCTTTCCTCTTCGGTGTCTTCGCGGCGGGCGGCTGGCTCCAGGTCATCTTCGAGCAGCCTCACCGTCAGACCCTGCGTCGCTTCGGCTTCGGCGGCGCGCGCTACTTCGGCCGCTTCCTGCGGGTCGGTGTGCTGAGCGTGCTCGCCCTCGGACTGGTGCGCTGGATCTGGTACGGCGCCCCCTGGAGCTACATCGTCGAGGGGCTGATCCTCGACGTGCCGGCGTACGACCGGGGCAAGCTCGAGACCCTGGGATCGGAGCGCCAGGTGCGCAGCCTGGGCTGGCTTCAGGACGGGATGTTCGCCGTCGCCTTCGCGAAGGTGATGGTCTGGGCCACCTACACGCGAACGAGGATGGCGCTGCGCGACGGGCGCTCGGCGGTCTTCGCCGGCGTCGCGACGGCCTTTCTGATGATGCGCCATCCGGTCCAGACGTTCCGCCCGCTGCTGCTGCTGCTGGCCCTGGAGGCCCTCGTCGTCCTCGGCGTCTGCGGCTGGGGGATGGGCGCAGCGCAGGCGCGCTTCGACGCCGAGCCCGGCGGCTGGCAGGTCGCCGTGATGTTCGGCATCGGGGCGCTGGCGCTCGTCTGGCGCCAGATCACGCGCGGGGCTCGCTATCACGCCGCGGGCCGGGTGAGCCAGGCGCTGGTGCTGCCGACCGAGCAGCGGCCGGATCCGTGGGCCCAGACCATCGGCGGTCCCGGCGGTCCGCAGTACCCGGTCGCGGACGACGGGTACCACGTGACGGTCTGAGCCGCGCCGGATTCGAACCGCCGGGCCGGGGCTCCTGTCGACGCCCCGGTCCTCGCGCGCGCATCAGAGCTCGATCGAGAGGCTGGTCCCCAGGTCGAAGCTCGTGGGGGTGACCACGGTCGAGTAGGCCAGGATCTCGACGCCCTTGGCCGCCACCTCGCGGAGGGTCGCGCTGTAGTCGGGGTCGATCTCGTCAGCTGGCGAGAAGCGCGTGACGTCGCCGCGTGACACGCAGAAGAGCATCACGCCGCGGTCGCCCTGGGCGACCACCTCCGCGAGCTCGAGCAGGTGCTTCTTGCCGCGGGTCGTGACGGCATCGGGGAAGAAGGCGCGATCGCCCTCCGCCAACGTCGTGTTCTTGACCTCGACGTAGCAGCGCTCGCCGGACTCCTTCTCGAGGAGCAGATCGATGCGGCTGCCCGTGCCGTACTTCACCTCGCGGCGCGTCGAGTCGTAGCCGGTGAGCTCGGGGATCAGGCTGGCCTCGACCGCTTCGAAGGCCAGGGCGTTCGGGAGGCCCGTGTCGACGTTGACCCAGGTCCCGTCGACCTCGATGGTCTGGAAGGTGTGGCGGAGCTTGCGCCCGGGATCCTCGCTGTCGCGGACCACCGCCCGGGCTCCCTCCTCCAGGCAGCCTTTCATCGAGCCGGTGTTGGGGCAGTGGGCCACGAGGACCTCGCCGTCCTCCAGCTCGACGTCGGTGAAGAAGCGCTTGTAGCGCCGCTTGAAGCGGCCGATGGCAACGGGCTTGTCGATCTCCATGAAGGCAGGTTAGCCGCGCCGGGGTTCGAGTCCGAGACACTCGGCGCGCCGTTCCGGGACTCGAGGGCATCGATCCGGGACGGACGGAGGATCCGGTGAAGTGGCCACGAGCAGGCGCGCTCGATCTCCGATCCCATGGGGCATCGGCGCGTAGGCGGCGGCTTCCCCACCACGGTTCCCCGCATCGCTCAACGACCGATTTCAACGGGAGCTCGGCACGCAGTGCCGGGCTCCCGGTTTCGTTCCAGCGGCTCCCTCGTGCCCGACTCGTGCAGGGGAACCGGGAGGGCGAAAAAGGCGGCCCGGCTCCGCTCTCGTGGGCGGCTGCCGCTACCCTCTCCTTCTAGATGAGAATGAATCTCAATGCTACTCGGGCGGGTCACCGCATGGACCGTCGCCGCGTCTCCCTCCTCGGGCTCGGCCTCGTCACCTCGCTGCTGGCAGCTGGCTGCTCCGGAGACGACGCCGACGGAGGCGGCCATCCCCTCGTGATCGCCACCACCGGTCACATCCACGATGCCCTCGTCAACCTCACGGAGGGGCTTCCCATCGAGCTGAGGCTCCTCTGCGGTCCCGGCGTCGATCCGCACAGCTACGCGGCCACGACAGGCGACGTCAGCGACATGCAGCGCGCTCGCGCCATCGTCTACAACGGCTTCCACCTGGAAGCGCAGCTCGGCGAGATCCTGGAGCAAGGCCCGATGTCCGGGCGATCCTGGGCCATGGCCAGCGCTTTCCCCGTCTCCCGGGTGCTCGACTGGGTCGAGGATGGAGAGATCGACCCGGGCGCGCCCCACGATCCGCACATCTGGAACCATCTCGCTGGCTGGAGCGAGTCCGTCGAGGGGCTCGTGTCGCACATGGCCACTCTCTTCCCCGAGCACGCCGAGGTGATCGTCGACCGCGGCGCGACGTACGTCGACGAGATCCGTGCAGCCGACGCCTGGGCCCGAGAGGCGCTGAGCGTGCTGCCGGTGGAGCGCCGCGTCCTCGTGAGCGGTCACGACGCCTTCAACTACTTCGCGGTCGCGTACGATTTCGACACCCACGCGGTCCTCGGCGTCGGCAACGACCCCGAGGCCGACATTCGCACGATGCAGGAAATCGCCCAGATCTGCGCCGACAAGAAGGTGCCCGTCATCTTCCTCGAGTCGATCACCGATCCGAAGGTGACCCAGGCCCTCGAGGAGGCCTGCCGGGGGCGCGGCTGGACGACCGCCATCGCCGATGAGCCGCTGTACTCGGACGACCTGGGCGAGGGCGCACCGGTCGACACGTACCTCGGCGCCTTCCGCACGAACGTCGAGCGCATCGTGAGCGGCCTGGGAGGGGACGCTCGGTGAACCCGGAGCCCTGCGCTGATGCCGGCGGTGACGCCGGCGCTGCGGGGGCCGTGCCCGCTCTCGATGTCGTCGGTGTGACTGTCGCCTACGACGCATCGCCCGTGGTCTGGGACGCGTCGCTGAGCCTCGCGCCCTCGCGCCTGATGGCGATCGTGGGTCCGAACGGCGCCGGGAAGAGCACCCTGATCAAGGCCTGTCTCGGGATCCTCCCGCGCATCGCCGGGCGCGTGCGCGTCTTCGGCGAGGATCCGCGAGACGACCCTTCGCGCGTCGCGTACGTGCCGCAGCGCACGAGCGTCGACTGGGACTTCCCGGCCACCGTGCTCGACGTCGTGCTCATGGGCACCTACGGGCGCCTCGGCTGGTTCCGCAGGCCCGGGGCGAAGCAGCGGGCCGAGGTCCTGGCGGCACTCGAGCAGGTCGAGATGGAGGACTTCGCCGATCGCCAGATCGGCGAGCTGTCCGGCGGCCAGCAGCAGCGCGTCTTCCTCGCGCGCGCCCTCGTACAGGACGCCGACCTGTACCTGATGGATGAACCCTTCTCGGGCGTCGACGCCGTGACCGAGCGGGCGATCGTGGGGCTCTTCAAATCCCTCCGCGACCGCGGTAAGGCGATCCTGGCCGTGCATCACGACCTCGCCACCGTGGCGGAGTACTTCGACGAGGTGACGATGCTCTCCCGCGCCGTCGTGGCGAGCGGGCCGGTGGGTCGTGTCTTCACACGTGACGTGATCGAGGCCACCTACGGCGGCGCGATCGGCGCCGTTCGCGCCAGCGGCGACGACGGCCGGAACGAGCCGTGAGCGCGCCCCTCGAGGGCCTCCTCGAACTCGACGCGACCCTCTTCACCGTCGCGGCGGGCGCGACGATCATCGGCGCCGTCAGCGGCGGTCTCGGTTGCTTCGCTTACCTGAGGCGGCAGGCCCTCGTGGGGGATGTCATCTCTCACGCGGCGCTCCTCGGAGTGGTCGGCGCCTTCGTCCTCTCGTGGCTCGTGACCGGGGAGGGCTCCAAATCCCTCCTCGTGCTCGTCCCTGGAGCCATCGTCGCTGGTATCGCGGCCCTGCTGCTCGCCCGCTCGATTCAGGATCGCACGCGTATCAAGGAGGACGCGAGCCTCGGAGTGATGCTCGCGATCTTCTTCGGCGGCGGGCTGATGATGCTCCGCTGGGTCCAGCGTGGCCGGCCTTCGATCAGCGGGCGCGCCGGACTCGAGGACTACGTCTTCGGAATGGCCGCGGCCATGACGCGTGATGATCTCGCGATGATCGGCGGCCTCGGCGCCCTCGGTGTCCTCGTCCTCGCGCTCTGCTGGAAGGAGCTGAAGCTCTACACCTTCGACCCTGGCTTCGCCGCCAGCCTCGGGCTGCGGACACAGCTGGTGGACACCCTCCTCCTGGCACTCCTCGTGCTCGGGATCGTGATCGGACTGCAGGCCGTGGGTGTCGTGCTGATGATCGCGCTCCTCGTCACGCCGGCGAGCGCCGCGCGTCAGTGGACGAGCCGGCTGCCGGTGATGGTCGCGCTCGCGGCGCTGTTCGGTGCGGTGAGTGGCCTCGTCGGTGCGCTGATCAGTGCCACCGAGCTGCGTGTGCCCACCGGGCCCGTCGTGGTCCTCGTCTCCACGCTGGTCTTCGTCGTCTCGATCCTCTTCGCGCCCTCGCGTGGCGTCATCGCGAGGGCGCGCGCCCGGGGTAGAACGCGGCGGGAGAGCCTGGGTGGCGGTGCCGAGGGGGCTGCGTCGTGATCGAGCTCTGGACGATCCTCATCGCGGTGGTCACCGCGGCGGCCTGTGCCCTCGCGGGTTCCTTCCTCGTGCTTCGCCGCGAAGCACTGGTGAGCGAGGGACTCGCCCACGCGGTCCTCCCGGGCATCGTGATCGCGTTCGTGCTGACCCACGACCGGACCTCGCCGCTCCTGATCGTCGGTGCGGCGGCCACGGGGCTCGCGATGATCCTGCTCGTTCAGCTCATTCGCCGGACCGGCGTCGTCGATCGAGACGCGTCCCTCGGCGTCGTCTTCCCCGCGCTCTTCAGCATGGGCGTCCTGCTCGCGAACGCCGAGCTGGCCGACGTGCACTTCCACGCGGATTGCATCATCGACGGGAACCTGAGCCTCGCTGTTCTCGAACGCGTCGTCGTCGGGGGGGTGGACCTCGGGCCGAAGGCGCTGTGGTCCATGGGCGCGGCGCTGCTCGTGACGGCAGCGTTCGTGGTGGTCTTCTTCAAGGAGCTCCAGCTCGTCACCTTCGACGCGCAGCTCGCCGGCGCTCTCGGCTTCCGTCCCCTCCTGCTCCAAGGTGTCTGGCTCGCACTCGTCGCCATCGTGGCGACCGCGGCCTTCGAGACCGCGGGGTCGATCCTCGTCGTGGCGCTGATGATCGCGCCGCCCGCCGCCGCGATCCTGTGGACAGACGACCTCGTGCGCCTGCTGGTTCTTTCGGTGGCCCTCGGCGTCGCCTCTGCGGTCGTGGGCTTCTTCGTCGCGTCCGGGATCGACATCGCCCCCGCGGGACCCATGGCGACGGTCGCGGGGATCCTGGTGTTGGGATCGCTCGTCGTCGCGCCCGGTCAGGGACTGCTCGCCCGTCGCCGCCGTTCGGTGGGCGCCGGTCTCGAGCTCGATGCGCGGCTTCTCCGCGTGCGAGCGGAGGCCTCGGGTCTGCAGGGCGACGCCTTGCGCGAGCAGCTCGGCTGGAGCTCCGGCCGTTTCGAGCGGGCATCCGCCCGGGGCCTGGCGCAGCGCTGATCCGGGCCGAGCCAGGCGGCGCTGCGGGAGGGGGCGGCGGGCGCGCCCGCCGCCCCCGTTCGGTTCACTGGACGAAGGTGATCGCGACCGCGTCGGTGAAGTTGGAGGTCGCCGTCGGATTCGTGTCGCGGAACCACCCCTGGAAGTACCAGGTTTCGCCGGCAGCGACGGCGACGATGCCGCTGCCCTGGGGGACGGAAACGAGGTCGACCGAGAGCTCGAACTCACCCGCGGGGCCAGAGTTGAGGACCGTGTTGTAGCGGCCGATGGCTCCGTTCAGGCAGAGGCGTCCGTCGCTTCCAGGCGGAGTGAAACCGGTCAGCGACAGGCCCTGGGAGACGGCGAAGATGCCGAAGGTGTTGGCGGGCATCTGCACGGCGCGAACGAGGACGTCGTTCGTCCCGACCGATGTGGAGCCGAAGGCCGCGGCCTCGGCAGGTGCGCCCGTCGAGTTGGCGATCGCGGGACCGCACTCGCTGCTGCCGATCGGGAGTTCGCCCGAGACGACGACCACGCCCTTGGGCGAGCCGATGTTGATCGCCGCGACGGTCTCGCTGTAGATCGTCTGGACCTCGGTCGCTGCGTCGAAGACGCCGTCGCCGTCACCGTCCACGAGCCGGAGCAGGCGATCAGGGTTCTGATCCTCCGCGACGTAGAGACTGCCGTCGGGCGCCGGCGTGACCTCCCAGATCAGGCTCGAGCCCGTCGCGGAGTACACGACGGTCGCTTCGGTGGCGTCGACGGTGCCGTCGCCGTCCGCGTCGGCGAAGCGCCAGATCACGTCGTTGCCGGTGTCGTTCAGGTAGAAACGACCGAGGGCGTCCTGGCCGATGTCCCAGTGGAACGGGCTGCCACCGAGGGCAGGGGGAAGGAAGAAGGCGGTGACCTCGGCGTTCGAGTCGATCGTGCCCGAGCCGTCCAGGTCCTCGAGGCGGTAGACGCCCTTCGCGAGGACGCCGGTGGCGCCCGTTTCGACGTAGTAGATGGCGCCGTCGGCGCCGCGGGTCACGGCCGCCGGGATCGAGTCACCCGCGCTGCCGCCGGGCGCTGCGACGAAGTACTCGAGGCTCTCGCCGGCGTCGTTCGCGTCGCCGTCGCCGTTGACGTCCTCGAGGCGAACGATGGCGTCGTTGCCGCCGCCGCCGGTATTCGCGCTGGCGACCCAGAGGACGCCGTCGGGGTCGCGCCACATGCCGCGCCCGCTGGTCAACTCGACGCCGCTCGGATTACCCGACGTGCCGTCGAACCAGACGACCGCTTCACCGGCGCCGTGAGCGTTGCCGTCGCCGTCGAGGTCGACGAATCGGAAGATCGAGTCCTGGCTCGTGTCGGAGACGTAGATCGCGCCGGATTCGTCGCGGATCAGGTCCGTGTTGTTGGTGAGCGCGAGCGGTCCGACCGAGTCGTCGTAGAACGCGGTCACCTCGCCGGCGCCGTTGTAGGTGCCGTCGGCGTCGAGGTCGTCGCAGGACCAGATCGTGTCGCCGGCGCTGTCGGTGACGTAGGCGGGGAGGAGTTCCTGGGCGCTGGCCGAGGAGGTCGCGAGGAGTAGGGGGGTGAGAAGCGAGGGGCGCATGGAGCGAGGCGGCCTTGGGCCGTGGTGGTGGGAAGTGGAACGGAATCGAAGAGCCGGCCGCACGTCACTGCGGTGGGCCGGTGCAGGTGGGGCGCTCAGGCGCTGCTACGTGCGCCGTAATCGCGGCACGCGCGGACGTAGATCTCGGTGATCGTCTGCAGGCCGATGGAATGGACCTCGTCGCGTGGGTCGGTGACGAGCGCCCACACGAGGCCGCGAGCGTTGCCTTGGCCATCGACGGCGTCGGTGGCCCGACATGCCAGCTCGGAAGGGAGGGCGGCACGGACGTCCACGACCTCCTCCAGGTGACGGAGGTCCAGCAGGTCGGTCACGCGGCGGGCGGCGTCCTCGCGCTGCTGGATCGCGACGTGGAGGAGACTCCTGCACCAAGCCGTCGGCGTCAGCCCGCTGTGCATCTCGGCATCCCAGCAGCCGATCCCCACGAGGTCGGTGTCCGTGAGCAGGAACGACGTGAGGAAGTGCAGCGTGGGGCATCCGAGGCTCCGGATCGGGCGCGAGGTGGGGTCGGTGGCTTCCATGGAGTGGAGGGCGTGGGGAATGTCCTTGGGGATCTCGTCCTTCGATATCCTGCAAATGAGAATCAATCTCAACAAGAGGGTGAGATTGGATTTCAGGAGCCTGATGCGCCTTCCGAGACCCAGTCCGCGCCGCTACCTTCCTGCACCGGCCACCGCCCACGGTCCTGAAATGCCAAACCGATCAGGCATCTCATCGCCCTCCGCCACCTCCAGTCGCTTCTTCCGCCGCGGCCCCGCCGCCACGAGCCTCCATGTCCCAGGACACCGATCCCGCCGTCATCAAGTCCCTCCAGCGCATCGTCGAGCTCGAGATGGCAGGCGTCGTGCGCTTCGCCCACTACGCGCTGATGGTCACCGGCCCTCACCGGATCCCGATCGTCGCGTTCCTCAATGCCCAGGCCCTCGAGTCCCTGCAGCACGCGCAGCGCGCCGGCGAGATCCTGTCGGGTCTCGGCGGCCACCCGGCGATGGGCATCGCACCCCTCGAGGAGACGGGCCAGCACACGGTGCGCGCGATCCTCGACGAGAGCTACGCCCACGAGAGCACCGCGATCGAGGCCTACCGCGAGCTCCTGGGTCTCGTGGAGGGCAACAGCGTGTTCCTCGAGGAGTACGCGCGCTCCATGGTCGCGGCCGAGGAGGAGCACTGCATCGAGCTCGGCAAGATGCGTCGGGACCTGGGGGAGTGAGGCTCGCGCCGGTCCTGCCCCGGCGAACACTTCGTGAGCAAGCTCCGACCGGGCTGGCTCGCCGTCCTCGACCGGCCTATCCTCCTCGCTTCATGTCCGCCACCTCAGCAGAATTCCGCGATCGCACGAAGGAGCTCCGCGGCAGGCTCAGCCTGCTGACGGAGAGTCTTTGACTACCCCAGCAAGCTGAATCGCTTCCGGGAGATCGAGACGCTCCAGGAGAGCCCCGACTTCTGGAACGATCAGGAGCAGAGCCAGAAGCTCGTCAAGGAGATGAAGGGTCTCCGCCTCGTCGTGGACCCCATGCGCGAGCTCGAGACGGCCTTCGAGGAGGTCGACCTCCTGCTCGAGATGGGCGAGGAGGGCGGTGACCTCGGCGAGGTGTCCGAGGACATCGAGTCCAACCTCGCCGCCGCGACCGAGAAGCTCGACGCCCTCGAGTTCCAGGTCATGCTCGGTGGGCCCAACGACGCCCGCGGCGCCTACCTCCAGATCAGCGCCGGCGCGGGCGGCGCGGACGCGTGCGACTGGGCCTCGATGCTCATGCGCATGTACATCCGCTGGGCAGAGACGAGGAGCTTCGACCTCACCGAGGTCGAGCTCTCCGAGGAGGACATGGGCGGGATCCGCGGCGTCACGCTGCAGATCGAGGGGCCCTACGCCTTCGGCTATCTCAAGGCCGAGACCGGCGTGCACCGGCTCGTGCGCATCAGCCCCTTCGACGCGCAGGCCCGCCGTCAGACGGCGTTCGCGTCCGTGGACGTGACGCCGGCGATCGACGACGAGATCGACATCGAGATCAACGAGTCGGACGTCAAGGTCGACACGATGCGCGCCGGCGGCGCCGGCGGCCAGCACGTCAACAAGACCGAGTCGGCGGTGCGCCTCACGCACATCCCCACCGGGATCGTCGTGCGCTGCCAGAACGAGCGGAGCCAGCACAAGAACCGCGCCACGGCGTGGAGCCTCCTGAAGGCCAAGCTGATCGCTCTGGAGGAGTCCAAGCGCGACGCCGAGATGGCGAAGCTCTACGGCGAGAAGGGTGAGATCGCCTGGGGGAGCCAGATCCGCAGCTACGTCCTCAACCCGTACCAGATGGTGAAGGATCATCGGACGAACGAGGAGGAGGGCAACGTCCAGAAGGTCCTCGACGGCGAGATCGATCCCTTCATGGAGGCGTACCTCAAGTCGCGGAAGTCCTCCTGAGAGGAGGCTCTTCTACATCTCCTCCCCCGAGCAGGCGCAGGCGGTCCGCCTGCGCTCGCCCGCGCCGGCCATGTCCGGTCACCTCGCCTCGATCCACCCGCGCGCCCCCAGGTCCCGCTCCAGCGCGTCAGCGACCACCGCGTGTCCCGCGGCGTTCCAATGAGCCACGGGCGGCGGGTTGAAGTGCTGCGCGCCCGCGGCGGCCTCGAAGGCGGGCGTCAGGTCGAGCGTGGCGGTCCCGGCCGCCGCGAGGGCCGCCGCGACGCGCGCCTTGACCGCCCCGTCTATGGTCGGGTCGTGGACGAGCATCACCAGGAACCTCGCCCCGCGCTCCTCGCACCGGCGTCGCATCTCCGCGATGAGCGCGAGGTAGAGCGCTTCGGGGTCCTCGATGGGCTCCCGCACAGCCGGCGTCCCCTGTCCCAGCCGGTCGAGCACGACGGCGGCGGCCTCGCCCAGGTAGCACGCGGACCGCATCCGGATCGCCACGGAGGGCTGCGGCGGATGATGGACCAGCGCGCCGTCCACGAGCCGGAAGTGGGGCTTCGGCCATCGGTGGCGGAAGGAGTGGACGATGTCCTTTAGGTCGTTGCCGAGGTAGCTCGCGCACACGACGATCTCCGGGTCGTATCCGAGGGCCTCCTCGCGCAGGACGCACAGCTCCTGGTCCGTGCCGAACCCGTTCACCCCGAAGTTCAGAACCTCGAGGTCCTCTCGTCGCCCGTCGAGCACGTCGGTGAAGCGCTCGCCGTCGTCCGCGCCGACGCCGAACGTGAAGGAGTCACCCACCACGGCCGCGCGTACGACTTCGGGAGCGGCCTCGCGGGCGCGCTCGCGGTCGCGCCACCCCGCGCTGTTGGTCCGGGCGGGGCGCTCTCCGCCCCACATGTCCCCGCTGCGGGCGATCGACGGGCGCATGCGCCAGCCGTAGTCGGGATGGAGCTCCATGCCGCGCCCCTTCCCGGCCACGTGGAAGACGACGACCAGCGCGAGCTCGACGGTCAGGAGCGCGAGGGCGCAGAGAGCGGCCGCGCGGGCGAGGCGCGACCCGCGGGAACGAGGAGGGGTCGTGGCGGCGAGCGAAGAGGGCTCGGCCTGGCTCCGCTGGCCGAGTTCGTCCGGGCGCCGGCGCCGCTCGGGGTGGGCAGCGTCGTCCTGATCAGCGACGCTCATGCAGCACCTCGCCACCGACGATGGTCATGTCGATTTTCGTCGCGAGGATCTCGTCGTCGGTGCACGTGAGGATGTCCTGCGAGAGGACGACCATGTCCGCCAGCTTACCGGGCTCCAGGCTGCCTTTCAGGGCCTCCTCCTTGGCGGCGTAGGCGTTCGAGATCGTGTAGGAGCGCAGGGCTTCCATGCGCGTCATACGCTGCTCGGGGTAGAAGACCGTGCCGTCGGCGAGACGGCGCGTGACCGTCGAGAAGTAGCTCTGGATCGGGTCCACGTCCTCGACCGGTGCGTCGGTGCCGTTCGTCACGACGGCGCCCGAATCGAGCAGCTCGCGCCACATGTAGGCTCCGGACTCCGCGCGCTCCGCTCCGAGGCGCCGCAGGACCCAGGGCGCGTCGGAGGTGCAGTGCACGCCCTGCATGGCGGGGATCACGCCGAGCCGGGCGAAGCGCGGGATGTCGTCGGGGTGCAGGTGCTGGGCGTGTTCCACGCGCCAGCGCAGGTCCGTGCGGTCCGGATGCGCCGCGAAGGTGCGCTCGTAGATGTCGAGGGTCTCGCGGTTGGCGCGGTCGCCGATGGCGTGGACGCAGAGCTGCACGTCGTGCTCCAGGGCGAGCCGGGCGCAGGCGACGACGTCGTCCACGGGTACGGTGTTGAGACCGGCGCTCGTGGCGAGATCCGCGTAAGGCTCCAGGAGCCACGCGCCGTGGGAGCCGAGGGCGCCGTCGATCGAGCGCTTGATGCCGCCCACGGTGAAGCGGTCGGCGCCCGCGCCGCGGACCTTCACCTTCGGAAGGCGCTCCGCGAGCTCGTCCACTGGCTCACGGAGCATCATCCACACGCGCACGTCCAGGGTGCCGTCCTCGGCCATACGGGTGAGCAGCTCCGCCTCCTCGAACTTGCCGCCGGCGTCCTGGAAGCTCGTGACGCCCTTCTTCAGGCACTCCTCCACGGCGAAGCGCGCCATCTCGCGCGGGTCGCGGGGGCGCGAGCGCATGGTCGCCGGGCGCAGCAGACCCGAGGCGGTCTCGCGCATGGCGCCGGTGGGAGCGCCCTCGGCGTCGCGCACGATCTCACCGCCCTCGGGGTCGGCGCTGTCCTTCGTGATCCCGGCGAGGCGCATCGCCAGCGCGTTCGCGAAGGTCGCGTGGCCGCTCGCGTGGGTCAGGATGACCGGGTGCTCGGGGGAGACCGCGGAGAGGGAGTCGTGCCGCGGGAGCCCCTCGACGGCGCCGGCGGGGGCGGTGGTCCATTTCTCCTGGTGCCAGCCGCGACCGCGGATGAGCGTGCCCGGCGGCAGCCCCTTCGCCGCGGCCGCCACCAGCGCGACGATGTCGTCCCAGGTCTTCGCGGTCCGCAGGTCGAGCTGCATCGCGCTGTCCCCGACGCCGAGGAAGTGCCCGTGCCCCTCGATGAATCCCGGGACCGCGAGGCGGCCGTCGAGGTCGATGACGCGCGTGGACGCGTTCTTCAGCGCGAGGATCTCGTCCTCGTTCCCGAGGGCCAGGATCCGCTCGCCGTCGAAGGCGATGGCCTCGGCGACGGTGTTCACCGCGTCCACCGCCACGACCTTGCCGCCCGTCAGGATCATGGTCGCCGGGGGCAGGTAGCGCGGCGGCAGTGGTTGGTCCTCGCGCTCGACGTCCCAGCCGATGGAGAGGATCCACCAGCGCGCGCCGTCCTGCATCAGCTGGATCGTGTTGATGCCGCGCACGAACGGCGTCGCCGCGTCCTTCGCGTCGAAGCCCTCGTAGGTGCTCCACACGTGGGCGATGCCGCCGAAGCGTTCGACCTCGCGCGCGATCTCGCGCTCGTGGAAGGCCTGGCGCTGTGTCCAGCGCTCCGCCCGGGTCACGTAGTCGTCCGGCGTCATGCTCATGACCTCCCAGGCCCCCTTCGCGGGATCGGGGCGCAGCGGCGTCAGCCTGCCCAGCTCGGGGTGGAAGAGGGAGCGGAAGCGATCCCAGTCCCGCGCTTCTCCGGCGTCCCCGGAGATCACGTCGTAGAGGGATTCGAGCAGGGCGTCGATGGTGCTGACGTCCGCCGGATCGGCGGCCGGCCACGCCGCCGCGTCGGTTCCCTGCACAGCCGCAGGAGCCGCCGCGGCGGCGAGAGAGCCGAGGACGGTGACGAGGAGGGAGGTCGCAGCGAGTTGGCGCAGCATGGGCACGTCTTGGTGGCGGTGGAACCTGGTCCCCAGAGGTTAGGGCCCGGGCGCTGCGCGGGGGCTCGCCTCACCGAAACGCAACCAGCATGCTCCCGTTCGGGCGCGACCGTCCTAGGCTCCGGCCCCATGAGCGCTTCCAGCCATCCCCACTTCGACGACCGCGGCACGCTCCGCTGGTTCACGTCCTTCGCCGATGCCCGGGCCGAGGCGGCCGCCACGGGCAAGCGCATCTTCATCGAGTTCGGCCGCGAGCTCTGAAGCCAGTGCCGCAGCCTCGTGGAGGCTGTCGTTCCCCGTCCCGACGTCGCGGAGCTCCTGCAGCGCGGCTACGTCGCCGTGGCGTCGGACTGTGACGAGCCCGAGGACGAGGTCATGGCCCTCGCCGCGAAGCTCGAGGACGCGATGATGCTGCCCTTCGTGCTCTTCGCCGACGCCGACGGAGGGTTCGTGGACGGCTACTCGGGCGTCGTCACGCCGCCCTACCTGCTGAAGAAGTTGAACGAGCACATGCCCGTCGGCGGGGGAGAGTGATCCCCGGGCACCGGCTCCCATCTCCTCGATCCGGCCGGCACCGTCGAAGTGGCCGCAGCCGTGACCGCTCCGGGCGTCCCTTCGCGTCCGCGCCCTGTCTCGTCCGACGTCAGCCAGAGCCGGGCGTTCCCATCAGCGCCAGGCCGAGGGCGGCCACCGACAGCGCCGCGAGGGCGGGGTGGACCAGGGAGAAGGCCCGCTTCTTCGTCTTGTGGCGCAGGGTCCGCATGGCGACCACGGCGCCGACCCCCCCGCCAGCGAGGGAGACCAGGTGCAGCGTCCATTCGGGAACGCGGAAGCCGCCCTTCCTCGCCTGGCGCTTGTCGATGGCCCACAGCGGGTAGGCCGTCAGGTTGATCGCGAGGAAGTACGCGACCGCGGGTGATGCGCCGAGGTAGCGCCTCGCGCCCAGGTGGAGGAGCCCCGCCAGGACGATCGCCGGGACGACCGTGCTCCTGACCGGTGAGGAGCGCAGGCTCATCCGGAGCGCATCCAGTGACGGTCGGACACGAAGCGACGCCAGGCCTCGCGCTGATGGGTGGTCGCCACCTCGAAGATGGGGGACCACTGGGGCGCCTGCGGCTCGCGAAGGAGCCGCAGGCCGCAGTCCTGCAGGAGCTTCGATCCCTTGCGCCGATTGCACTGCACGCACGCCAGGACGCAGTTCTCCCAGGACGTCTCGCCCCCGCGCGAGCGCGGCAGGACGTGGTCGATGGAGAGCTCCGCGGCGGACGGCCGGCAGCCGCAGTACTGGCAGCGCTGCTCGTCGCGGCGCATCAGGTTACGCCGCGTGAAGGGGAGGACCTGTCGCGGGACGCCGCTGTACTGGCGGAGCACCACCACCTCGGGAGCCTTCAAGAGCATGCTCACCGTGGAGACGTACGGTTCGTTCTCGCTGACCTCGAGACGTGACCACGAATCGAAGTCGTGGGTCTGGTAGCTCTCCGGCTCGATGGCGTGCGCCGCTCCCGTGTACACGAGCGACAGCGCGTGGCGCACGGGTGTCGTGGCGATGGCGAGCCACGAGCGATTGAGGACCAGTGTTTGGCGGGCGAGAACGGCGGAGGTCATCGCAGCCCTCCTGTCTCGACGCGGCTTCCTGTTGGTCGTCCCTTCGACATGCCCCGAGAACATAGGCGACGCGTCGGTCGGATCGAGGTGCAAGTTGGTCTGCACATCCCTTGATCGACGCTTGATGGCGGACCGCCAGCACTCACCCCGATCCGGAGGTCACGATGCGCGACCGAGTGACGCGCGCGCTTCGGGCTCGATCGCGGGAGCGGACTCCTCCGAAGCTCGTCGCGGGGGTAACGTCGGGCGCGTGGAGACGCCGACCGAACCGCCGCCGCCGTTCGAGCTCGAGGGGCCGGAGTGCGAGTGGAAGGAGATGCTCCCTCGTTCCGAGCGAGTCGCTCGGACCTTCGCCGCCTTCGCGAACGGCGTCGGGGGCAGGCTCTGGGTCGGTGTCCGGGACGACGGTCGCGCGATCGGAGTCGGCCGCCCGGACGAGGTGGAGCGGGAGCTCCAGCGCATCTCGAGCGGTCTCGTCGCTCCACCGATCGATGTCTTCATCGACCGCCACGAGCACGCCGGACGGGTGCTCGTGGTCGCGCGCGTGGAGCGGGCCCGGACGCGGCCCGTGCTGGCGCCCGGGAGGGACGGGAGCCTTCAGGCGTTCCATCGGGACGGAGCGTCCACCCGGATCGCGCCGCGCGCGCTGGTGAGGTCGTGGGAGCGCGCGTCGCCTACACGCTCCCTGGACACGAAGGCCCGGCGGGTCCTGCGGGGGATCGCCGAGCGCAGCCACCACGACGGGACCGGTCCCAACCTCATGGAGGTCGCGCGCTTCGGCCGCCTCGGCAAGCGCGCGGCGCGGAGGATCGTGGTCGACCTGGTCCAGCGGGGCCTGATCACCGAGCGCGAAGGTGGACGTTTCGGGCTCACGCCCGAAGGTCACAGGCGCGTACGCCAGAGGTGATCCTCGAGCGGGCGCGAGCCCATGAGTGCCATGGCGAATTCGCTCCGCTGGGGTACGCTGTCCCCACCGCCGGCGACAGTCGCCCCCCCACGACGCTCTCCCCGGCTCGCCTTGCGAGGTCTCCGCCCGAAGTGGGCGTCCTCACCTCCGCGGCCCGGATGGGCCGCCTCTCCTCCCCAGGCCCGGGTGGGCCAGGAACCATGGCAAGACCGATCCACCGCGCGCTCATCTCCGTTTCCGACAAGGACGGCCTCGAGAACTTCGCGCGCCAGCTCTGCGACCACGGCGTCGAGATCCTCTCCACCGGTGGGACGTACCGGGCCCTCGAGGCGGCCGGCATCCCGGTCGTCGAGGTGAGCGCCCACACGGGCTTCCCGGAGATGATGGACGGCCGGGTGAAGACGCTTCACCCGATGATCCACGGCGGCATCCTCGCCGTGCGCGACAACGTCGACCACGCTGCCGCGATGGACGAGCACGCGATCGCGCCCATCGATCTCGTGGTGGTCAACCTCTACCCCTTCGAGGCGACCATCGCCAGGGAGGAGGCGACGCGCGACGAGTGCGTCGAGCAGATCGACATCGGCGGCCCTTCGATGGTCCGCTCGGCCGCGAAGAACCACAAGTTCGTCGCGATCGTCACGGAGTCGGATCAGTACCCCGACCTGCTCGAGGAGCTGCAGGAGAACGACGGGGGGCTGTCCGACGGGTTCCGGCGCCGCCTGGCGCAGCGCGCCTTCGCGCGCACTGCGTCCTACGACGCGGCGATCGCCAGCTGGCTGTCGCGGGTCGATCAGGAGGAGGGGGAGGCCCCCGCGTACCCGGAGCGCTTCACGCTCGCGGGCAAGAAGGTCCTCGATCTGCGCTACGGCGAGAACCCGCACCAGGCGGCTGCCTTCTACCGGACCGAGCCGTGCCCCGAGCCCTGTGCCGCGCACGCGGAGGTGTTGAACGGCAAGGCGCTCTCCTACAACAACCTGGTCGACCTCGACGCGGCCCACGCCCTCGCGTCGGAGTTCTCCGGGCCCTTCGTCGCGGTCATCAAGCACACCAACCCGTGCGGGGCCGCCGCGGCCGCGACCATCGCCGAGGCGCTCGAGAACGCGTGGTCGGGAGATCCGATCAGCGCCTTCGGCTCCGTGCTGGCCTTCACCCGGCCGCTGGACCTGGCCAGCGCGACGTTCCTCGTGGAGGGCAACCGCTTCGTCGAGGCGATCATCGCCCCGGACTTCGACGAGGACGCCTTCGAACTGCTGACGCGCAAGCCTCGCTGGGGCAAGAGCGTCCGGCTCCTGTCCTGCGGGCGTTTCGGCCCCGACACCCAGGAGCAGCGCCAGATCATGGTGAAGCAGATGTCGGGTGGCTTTCTCGTCCAGGAGCGCGACGGGACTTGCGAGACGGAGTTCGAGCAGGTCTCCAAGGCGGCGCCGACGGCGGAACAGCTGGAGGAGCTGGCCTTCGCGAACCGCATCTCCAAGCACGTGAAGTCGAACGCGATCGTCCTGACGCGCGAGAGGATGGTCACGGGGGTCGGCGCGGGGCAGATGAGCCGCGTCGACTCGGTCCGCATCGCCGCGCACAAGGCCGGCGACCGCGCGTCGGGATCGGTGCTCGCGAGCGACGCGTTCTTCCCCTTCCCCGACGGGGTCGAAGCCGCTATCGACGCCGGCGTCGTGGCCGTCGTCCAGCCGGGCGGCTCGGTGCGTGACGACGAGGTCGTGGCGGCCGCCGACAAGGAGGGCGTTCCGATGCTCTTCTCAGGAGCCCGGCACTTCCGCCACTGATCCCCGGGCTGCGGAACCACCCCGGGCGTCACGAGAGCCGCGGGGGCGTCACGGAGGGATGCGCCCGCGGCTCGTCGCGCTCGTGAGGACTTCGGTGCCCCGGGCTCACTCCTCCGCCAGGACGACGGCCGCGCCGTCCGCCGTCTCGATCACGCGGGCCGCGCCCGAGCGGTCGATCCAGTCGTAGAACTCCGCGAGCGGAGTCACGAGCCCCATGTGGGGGATGACCGTCGGACGGATCGCGCCGTGGGTGTAGATCTTCGAGAAGATCCCGACGAGCTCTCGTGTCCCGTGGCTGTAGATACCGCCGCCCGAGTTCCCGATGTAGGTGGGCGCCGAGATCATCCAGAAGCGCTCGCCGCCGACGCGATGGTGGAGGTCCGAGAGGTGCCCTCTGGTCGGGATCGGGTCGTTGCCGAGCGGGCAACCGACGGCCACGATCGGGTCGAACACGCGAGCGGTGCGGAGCCTCGCGCGGCTCGGCAGCTGCGCACCGTGGTCGAGCCGCTGGTCCGTGTCCAGCGCGAGGAGCGCCGCATCGAGCGGCACGTCGTGGGCCACGACGGACGCCGTGAAGTCGATCTTGCGGCCGTCCTGGTCCCGGAGGACGATCGGGATGGGGCACTCCGCGTCGGTGGACGCTGCCCGGATGTCGCGGACCACGTGCCAGGACGTGAGCAGCAGGGTGCGGAATCGCGTCGGATCCTCGTCGAGGGGACGGGACGGCAGGAGGACACCGCTGCCGACCGTGCTCTCGCTGGCGAGCTGGACGGTGGGGGCGACCATGGCGCGCCACTGTGCTCCGGCGTCCGTCTCGACCCGGCTCTCGAACCGCTCGAGCTGGTCGCGCGTGGCTGTGACCATGCTCGCGGTCGCCTCGACGGTGTCGACGAGTCTCGCGAGCTCGAGGTCCGCACCGGCCTCGAGGGCATCGAGGCGATCGGCCTGGATCGCGAGTTCGTCCCATGCGGCGCGCTCGGTGGCCAGCGCGCTCTGCAGGCGTTTCACCTCCTCGGAGAGGCCCCGGGCAGCCTCTTCGTGCTCCAGCGCGAGTCCTCGCGTCTGCTCCAGCTCGTCCTTCAGCGCCGCCGTCTCGGCTGCGACTCGCGTGGCGAGCGCGCTCGCTTCGAAGGTGCGCGTCGCGGCCGTTGCCTCGAGCGCCTCGATCCGTCCGTCGAGGCGGGCCTGGCGCGCGATACCCAGGGCGATGAGGCCGGTGGCCGCCATGCAGGCGAGGGGGATTCGGGTCATGGGGGAGGAGCGATGCTCGGCGGCCGCTGCGCGGCGACGCCGATGGAGAGCGGAGACGGGCCGGGTGGGACGCGCCTCCTGAATGCAATTTCCTTTGCCCTCCGGATCGTCCAGGCCAGCCCCGCGAATCCACCCCAACTCGATCTTCGGCGCGGCTTTTCCCACGGCGATGCGCCGGCCTTTGTGGAAAACCGGGCGACTCGGTGGGCGCTTGAACGCTCCTCAAAGCCTTCAAACGCGTCTCCTACCGAGTTATCCACACCCCGTCTGCCTGGTAAGGAGTCACGTAAGTCACTTCTAGAAATGGTCTTGTGTCGTCAATGGATCCCTTCTCAACCGCGCTTGCACCGATTTCCACGTGCCTGGATCGGGTCCAACCACTCCAGCAGCGCGGCCACCGTCTCGTCGAGATGTCGTTCATCGCGGCGGGTCGACGCAGTTCCGCGCCGCCAGTGCTCCATGGAGAGTCCAGGGGCCGTGCCGGCCTCGTCCCTGGCCACTGATGCCGGCGGCCAGACCTTGGAGCGCTGCGCTGCGCGGCCCATGAAGCCGCTGAGTCCTGGCCGGCCGCCGGTCCTGCTCGGCGGGCTGCAGCCGCAGCGCGCGACCACCTGCCGGGCATCACCGAATCGCCCGCGCCGCTTCGACCATCCCCGTCATCCCCCGGGCTAGGATGCCCGCGCCATGGCCATCTCTCCCATCGCAGACTGCATCGAGGACCTCGCCAAGGGACGCATGGTGATCCTCGTGGACGACCCCGATCGCGAGAACGAGGGTGATCTCGCGATGCTGGCGGAGTTCGTCACTGCGGACGACATCAATTTCATGGCCAAGGAGGGCCGGGGGCTCATCTGCATGCCCCTCGACGGCGCGCTCTGCGACAAGCTCGAGCTGCCGATGCAGGCCTCCCACAACACGAACGCCCACGGGACGGCCTTCACGATCTCGATCGAGGCCGCCAGCGGCGTCTCGACGGGCATCAGCGCCGCGGACCGGGCTCACACCATCCGCGAGGCTGTGCGGCCCGATGCGACCGCAGCTGATCTCGCGCGCCCTGGCCATGTCTTCCCCTTGAGGGCGAAGAACGGGGGCGTCCTCGTCCGAGGGGGGCAGACGGAGGGCATCGTCGATCTCGCGCGCCTCGCCGGCGGGACGCCCGCGGGCGTGATCTGCGAGATCATGAACGACGACGGGACGATGTCGCGCATGCCCGAACTCGAGGTCTTCGCGGAGAAGCACGACCTCAAGATCTGCACGATCGCGGACCTGATCGAGTACCGGCGCCGCAACGAGTCCCTGGTCGAGGCCGCGGTGGAGACTCCCGTGCCGATGCAGACGGAGTACGGCCTCTTCCACATGCACCTCTTCCAGTCGCAGCTGGATGACAAGGAGCACGTCGCCCTGAGCTTCGGGCTCGTCTGCCCGGAGACCGGTCAGCTGCCGGAATCCCAGGAGGAGGACCTCTTCGTACGGGTCCACTCCGAGTGCCTCACCGGCGACGTCTTCGGGAGCCAGCGCTGCGACTGCGGGCCGCAGCTGGACAAGGCCATGTCGATCATCGCCAGCCAGGGCCGTGGAGTCGTCGTCTACCTCCGTCAGGAGGGCCGCGGAATCGGACTCGCCAACAAGCTCAAGGCCTACCACCTCCAGGACCGGGGCATGGACACCGTGGAGGCCAACGAGGCCCTGGGACTGCCCGTGGACCTCCGGGAGTACGGGATCGGAGCCCAGATCCTCCAGCACCTCGGAGTCCGCCGCATGCGGCTGCTGACGAACAATCCCAAGAAGATCCACGGCCTCTCGGGCTACGGCATCGAGCTGGTCGACCAGGTGCCCCTCGAGATCGAGCCCAACCCCAACAACATCGGTTACTTGCGTACGAAGAAGGACCGCATGGGGCACACCCTCCAAGGGGCCCTCGGGGCCGAGGCGGGCCATCCCGCGCCCCCCGGCGGATCGCGGGAATAGGCCGGGTCGCGGAGCGTCCGAAGGGCGCCGATGGCGATCCTGATGCACATGCGCGAGCCCCACACCTCCGAGTCCGGACCCTCCCCCGAGCGGGCGGGCGCCGGCGAGGACGTGGCGGCGGAGAGCGGCGCGGACGACCTGGCGCTCGTGCAGGCCACCCTGGCCGGCGACGCGGCAGCGTTCGAGGCGCTCGTGGAGCGCTACCAGCGCCGACTGTTCGGCCTGGTGCGCCACTACACGCGCAGCGCCCCCGAGGTGGAGGACATCGTTCAGGACACATTCCTCAAGGCGTACAGCCGCCTGGGGACGTTCCAGCAGTCCTCCTCCTTCTACACGTGGCTGTACCGCATCGCGGTCAACACGATCCTCGACGTGATGAAGCGTCACGGGCGCAGCCCCGTGACGGCTGTCGAGGACCCCGAGCTCGTCCAGCGCAGCGGGACCGGCGCGGAGGACGCCACCACCAGCCGCCTCCAGGTCCGGCCCGACGCGCGCCTCGAGCGCGAGGAGATCGCTGAGATCACCAGGAGCGTGATGGACGAGCTGCCGGAGATCTTCCGCACCGTGCTCGTGATGCGCGAGCTCGAGCAGATGGCCTACCAGGACATCGCGGACGCCCTCGACATCTCCATCGGCACCGTGGAGTCGCGCCTCTTCCGGGCGCGCGCCAAGTTCAAGCAGAAGCTACTCAAGCTGCATCCCGAGTTCGCCCAAGGGGCGGAGGCAGGTACGTGATGGATCAGAACGACCGAAAGCTGGACCCGGACCACGGCATGCGCGCCGACGGGCCGGACGACACCTCGCTGCGCGAGTGGTTCGTGCCGACCGAGGAGGTGCCGGTCCCCACCGGCTTCGCCAGCCGCGTGGCTCGCCTCGCCTTCGAGGGAGTCGAGGTGCCTCGAGAGGACGATGTCGTGCTCACCCCGGCCGGACCCGGCGGCGCGACCTTCGGCTTCGAGCAGGGGCGTGTCCTCTCGTTCACGATGGGCCTCGCCGCGGCGGCGGCGGCTGCGGTGATCGTCTTCTCCTTGATCCTCGCGGGCGCCGACACCAGCGATGCGACCGCGGACCAGGGCATCTCGGCCGACACCTCCCTCGAGGAGAAGCTCGAGTTGCTCGAGGCCGAGAATCGCGATCTGGAGCCCCTGCGGTCCGGATCCGAAGAGGCTGACGCTCGGTGAACAGTCTCCGCCTCTGGTCGGTGGTCCTGGCCGCCGCGTGGTTCCTCGCGGGCTTCGCGGCGGGCCGCGTGGTTTCGGCCAAGGATCAGGAGAAAAGCCCTCTCTCCCGCTACGCTCAGCGCCTCTCGGACGACTTCGACCTGAGCGGGCTCCGCCGCGACGCCCTGATCCAGGTCCTGGAGCAGGACCAGCGAGACCGAGCGGCCGTCCGCCGCAAGTACGAGCTGGCCTCACGCGACGCGATGGAGCCCGACCTTCGCGAGCTCGACGAGAAGCTCGAGGACACGATCCGCAACACGATCCTGCCCCCCGCGGAGCGGGAGCGCTACGACCAGCTCAAACGCCCGATCGAGCTCACCGCTGCCCGCTGAGGCCGCGCCGAACGCACACCCCGGCCAGCCTGGCCGCTCTCCCCCTCTCCACCCCACATGGCACGTTCCTGCGGCATCCGCATCGGCCCCCGGCGCTTCGAGGTCGTCGTGCTCGACGGCAGCGCCAAGCGCCACAAGATCTCCGCGTACCACGTTGGAGAGTTCTCGGTCGAGGACGCAGCCGCGTTCGAGGAAGGTGACGTCTCCGGCGTGGCCACCGCGCTGAAGGAGGCTGCGAAGACGCATCGGATCCCGACCGACAGCCTCTCGATCGTCGTGGCGAGCGACCGCGCCGCCTACCGCCACCTCACGGTCCCCTTCTCCGAGCGCCAGAAGATCGACCAGGTCCTGAAGTTCGAGGTGGAGAGCGAGCTGCCGCACTTCGACATCGATGACGTCGTCGTGGACTACCACGTCATGCACGAGAACGACGCGGGCGCCGAGCTGCTCGTGACGGCGGTGCCCAAGGAAGACGTTCAACGCGCGGTCTCCGCCTGCGAGAAAGCAGGGCTCGAGCCTCTCGAGGTCGAGGTCGAGGGCACGGCCATGGTCAACGCCGCGTTCGCGGCGGACATGTGCCACATCGACGACGCCCAGCTCCTCGTGCACGTGGGCGAGTACTCGACCTGCGTCGCCGTGGTCGCGGGCGCGGAGGTGCGCGAGTTCCGCACGATCCACATCGGCGCCATGACCCACCTCTCCAAGGAGCTCCACGGGAGCGCCGCCGAGGGTGAGGAGAGCGGTGAGGCGTCCGGAGAGAGCTCGGGTCTCGACCCGGTCGAGGCCAGCCGCCGCGTCGACCAGGCCCTGAAGCGCATCCGGCGCGAGCTCGGCCGCACGATCTCCGCGGCGCGCACGCCGCAGAGCATCGATGCGATCTACGCCTGCGGGATGGAGCTCCCGGGCCTCATCGGAGGCGAGGTCCTCGGCGTTCCCGTGTACGTGCTCGACTGCTTCGACGCGGATTCCGGCCAGCCCGCCGATGGCTTCGGCCAGCTCGTCGCCTCGTACGGCTGCGCTTTCCGCCAGCTCGGCGGCGGCGTCATCAAGCCGAGCCTGCGCCGTGAGGAGCTGCGCTACACCGGGACCTGGGAGCGACTCGAGTTCCCGGTGGCCTTCGCGGCGCTCATGCTCGCGACGTTCCTGGGGATGCTCTACATCATCCAGATGCGCACCCTGAACAACATGTCGTACTCGGTGCGCCGGCAGCTCAATCTGTCGAACCTGTACATCGTCGGCGACCCCAAGAACCCGCGCAGCGATCCGATCATGGACCCGCTGCCGGACAAGAAGGACTCGCCGCTCCTCGACTGGACCGCGACGTACCGCGACCTCTCCAGCTTCGAGCTGCCGGAGGGCGCGAAGCCGCCGCTGGAGGCGTTCTCGGACATCAAGCGCGAGATGATGCGCCTCGTCCGCGAGGCGAGCAAAGGCACGACGACCGAGGCGCTCCCCCTGCCGCCGTCGGCGTTCTCCGCGATGACGCTCGTCCTCGGCGTGCTCGAGAGCGGCGCCCGGAATGGCTGGCGCCCGTCCCTCCGCGCGCTCGACGCGAGCTACGTGAAGGGGAAGAGCGGCGACAGCCTCCCCGAGCACATCAAGGTCGACCTCGCCGCGACCTTCTTCGCGAGCGACACCGTCGTCGCCACCTCACACCTCCGTCAGTTCCAGCGGGCCCTCGAGGCGGAGAGCTGGTGCCTGGACGTCGAGATGCCCAGCACCGACCCGATCCAGGGCGAGGATGGGCTCACCTTCAAGGGGATGAAGATCCTCGTGAACCCCAAGCGTCTGGCCGAGGCGGCCTCCAACTGAGCTCTGCGGAGCAGATCGAAGGAGAGAACGAACGATGGTCCGCATCATGATCGTGCTGCTCGTGCTCGGCTCGAGCTTCCTGGGCTGGAAGGTCCTGGAGCAGCGAGAGGAGATCAGCCTCTACGAATCCGCGATGGCGCCCGGCGGTCAGGTCGAGCAGGACATGACCGTGATCCAGGACGCTGCCTACAAGTACACGAGCCGCAACAAGCTCAAGGAACAGGAGGGCATCAAGGGCGACATCACCGACCAGGGGAGCATCGCCGAGTACGTCCGCCGCCTCTGTCAGGGGGACAACGTCCAGTGGGGCGCGGTCTCCATCGGCAAGGCGCGCGACGCGTCCAACCTCAAGGGGTACACCGACTTCACCTACAAGGTGGAGCACAGCGACAAGAAGGACGCGGTCGGCCGCGGGAACATCGCCAACCTCTTCTGGTTGCTCGAGCGCGGCAGCTCGAAGCTGAAGGTCACCAAGATCCAGATCGACGCGATCGGCAAGGCCAAGCCCCACGAGATCCCCGAGGACAGCTGGAACGTGGGCTTCGAGGTGACCGTGCGCGTCCCCGACGAATCCGGGCGCCGGCGCTGAGCGCTCCGCAGGCCGCTCCGGCAGGCGCCGCGAGAGTCCCGCTCCAGGGGCTCTCGCGGCGCTTGTCGTTCCTGCTCGCGATCAGCGGGTCGCGAGCGCGCAGCCGATCAGTCGATACAGCAGCCGCGAGCCCACGATCGCGTCCCACTCACCGCTCGCGACCTCGCACAGATCCAGGGACGCGACGCGCTTGCCGCTCCTCGCCAGTTCGTCGAGCCAGATCATGGTCTCGTTCCATCCGAGACCGCCCGGCACCGGCGTGCCCGTGCCAGGGCACAGGGCTGGATCGAGGGCGTCGACATCGAAGCTGACGTGCACCAGTTCAGGCAGCTCCGCGATCGTCTCGCGGGCGAGGATGCGCGTCCGGCCGCCGTGGCGAGCCTCGTCGAGGTCGAGGTCGCTGATCATGTGCACGCGCGGATCGCTGCGCGTGACGTCGAACTCCTGCTCACAGAGGTCGCGGATCCCCACCTGGACGAGGGAGGCCACGCCGGGACACTCCGCCAGGACGTTGTGCATGATCGATGCGTGGGACCAGCGCAGCCCCTCGAAGGCCGGCCGGAGATCCGCGTGGGCGTCGAACTGGAGGACCCCGAGCCCCTCGTGACGAGCCGCCGACGCGTCGATGGCTCCGAAGGGGGTCGAGTGATCGCCGCCGACGATCACCGGGAGCTTGTCGGCTTCCAGGACCTCGGCCGTGAACGCTCGGACGCGCCCGTTCACCTGCTCGCCGAAGGCCTCGATCTCGGAGACCGCTGCTGCATCCTGCCCCGAGGCTCCCCCCTTCTCGATCAGAGGCGCGGCGAGCGTTCTTGCCGTGCGGTTCCACGCCTCGATCTCCGTGGCGATCGGCGCCATCCAGATGCCCACCTCGTAGGGCCGGCCGAACAGGAGGTCGAAGAGGTCGATCTGGCGGCTCGCCTCGAGCACGGCCGCGGGCCCTCCAGCGGTCCCGGTCCGGAACGAAGTGGTCGCTTCGAAGGGCACGCCCATGACGTGCACGAGGGCGTCCTCGGAGCTGCCTGGGAGGCCGAAGAGGCCGCTGTCCGGCGCGGAGGCGCCGCCGGGGTCGAAGTCCATGACCGCATTCTGCCCGGGAGACCGCCCGTGGCCAGGGATTCGGCGACCAAGGCCCTGGGGCGCCGCGCGGCGCCCGATCGCTCCGGGGAGGGGGCCTTCCACGGCTTTCCTCGGACTCCATCGAATACTCCGCGAGCCGCGGGATAGAGGGGGGTCCGACCGGGCCGGTCGGGGTATGAACTACGCCGCGCCCGCCCGCCCCGCCCCGGGGACCACCCCAGAGCCGCCCTCGCGGCCATCGCAGAGCACAGATGAGCGACGACGAAGAACGCGGCGGACCCCGCCGACCCAAGGACGGATTCGATCCACCCTGGGATTCCGAGTGGAAGAAGGGCCGCGGCTCCGGCATCTCCGAGGTCCCGCCGATCGTCCGCACCGCCGGCGCTCTGCTCGCGGTGCTGGTCGTGCTGCTCGCCGCTCTCGGGATCAGCGGCCGGCTCGGCGTCACCCGGGTCGAGGCCAACGAGGTCGCCCTGCGCGTCAACTACCTGACGGGCACCGAGGCGGTGATCACGCGCCCCGGCTACCAGTTCTACGTGCCGTTCCTGATGGACGTCTACGAGATCGACCGGACGACTCAGGAGTACCTCATGACCGGCGACGGGTACCGCGGGGACAGCGTCGCCCCGTACCTCACCGTCCGCGCCAACGACGGCTCCAACTTCTGGTTCGACGAGCTGAAGATCCAGTACGAGGTGATCCCCGAGGCCGTCGACACGATCGTGTCCGACTCGGGCCCCGGCGACGATTACAAGCACGAGTGGATCAAGGCTCACGCGCGATCGATCCTGCGCGACGAGTTCGGCCGCTACAGCGCGGTCGACGTGTCCGACCCGACCACGTACAAGCAGGCGCCGGAGGAGGCCAAGCGCATCATGAACGAGGCGCTCAGGGACCATGGCATCCGCGTCGTGCGGATCGTGACGCCCACGCCCCAGTTCGACGAGCGCTACGAGGACGCCATCGAGCAGCGCAAGGAGGCGGACCAGGAGGTGGAGGAGCTCAAGGCGCGATTCCTGCAGCTCGTCGAGAAGAAGGAGCAGCGCCTCGCGGCGGTCCGCAAGGAGAAGGACGTCGAGATGCAGCAACTCCAGGGAGAGCTGATCCAGAGCCTTCGGGCCGCCGAGCAGGAGGCGATCCGCGTGCGCAAGACGGCCGACGCATACGCCACCGAGCGGCGCGCCCAGGGGCGCGCCGAGGAGGCGAAGCTCAGCGCCGAAGCCCTGGGACTCACCGCCAAGTACACCAAGGAAGCGGAGGGCATCGAGAGCCGGGCCAGGGCCCTCGAGGAGCGCGGCGAGGTCGTCGTGCGCGAGGCCCTGGTCGAGAAGCTGCTCGGCGTCCGCTTCACCCTCGTCCCCTACAGCCGCGATCCGGCGCCCGAGCGGCTCGAGCACAGCGGCCTGAAGCCCACGGACGAGATCACGCCCGCCGTCTCCGGAGGTGAATCCCGATGAAAGGCCTCGCCAAGATCTTCGTGACGATCGTCGGGCTCGCGCTCGTCGGGCTCGTCGTCCTCTCCACCCTCTTCATCCGGATCCACCCCTGGTCCTACGGGGTCAAGGAGAACCTCGTCGCCGGCGGCGTCGCCGAGACCGACGCGCTCACGGGCTTCGCGTTCCGGATCCCCGGCGTGCACAAGTGGCACATGATCGAGCGGCGGACGCACTTCGTGACCTTCGCGGACGTCAACCGCCGGAGCGGCATCGGGACCACGCGCGAGTCTCTCGAGATCCGTACCAAGGACGGCAACCTGGCCAGCTACGACCTGACCGTGACGTACAAGGTGATCAACGGCAAGGCGAACGAGATCGTCCGCCAGGGCAACGCCGAGAAGTATCGAGGCCTCGCGATCGACGCCATCGAGGGCACGATGCGCGAGGAGCTCGCGAAGCTCTCCTCCGAGGAGATCTTCAGCACCGAGCAGCGGCTGGAGGTCGCGGCCGGTGCGCTCCCGGCGCTGCGAACCGTGCTTGCCAAGAACTTCCTCGAGCCCGAGCAGGTTCTCATCCGAGCAGTCCGTTTCCAGCGGTCCTACGAGGCGAAGCTGCAAGCCAAGCAGCTGACCTACCAGGAGCTCCAGCTCGCTCAGAGCCAGAGGCTGGTCGAGGACGAGCGCGGCAAGACCGAGTCGAAGTCCGCGGAGATCGAGGCGGCCGAGAAGGAGCTGCGCGGCGATCGCGACAAGGATCTGCAGACCGTGCGCTCGGAGAACGAGGTGGCCATCGCCGGCGTCCGCGCCGAGGCGAACGTCTACGACCAGCAGACCCGGGCCGAGTCCGATGCCGACTACGAGGCGTCGATCGCGAACGGCAACCTCGCGATCGCCAAGTCCGAGGCGCTGCGGAACGAGCTGCGCAATCAGGCGCTCGACACGGTCGGCGGCCGCATCTACCTCGCTCAGCAAGCCGCGCAGAACCTCGAGTTCGAGAGCGTGACGCTCAACTCGAACGACCCGCGCGTCCCGTCGGTGATCGACATCGGCGAGATGGTGAAGCTCCTCGTGGGGGAGACCACGGAGCCGCGCTGATCCAGGTTCGCCGGCCCCCTCGACGGGCCTCGAGACGTGCGGCGAGCACCGCGCGCGCCTCTTCGCCGACGCGGCGAGGCGCGCGCTCGCCAGATCCCTCGGTCGTCCGCGCCATCGCCCGCGCGAGGCGCCGAGCGCCTCCGTCGCGCCGCGGGCCGCGCGGGAGGGCGACCCAGGGGTCGAGCTCCATTCGCTCTCCGGGGGCGGGCCTCGCGTCACCGGGAGGTCCAGCCAGGGAGAGCAGTCGTCGGGTGGCCCCGAGCTCTCTTCACGGCCTCTTCGGGGCGCCCCACGATCCTCCGCAGTCCATCCGTAACTCGCGGCGGAAGGCCGGCTAGTCCGGGGCGTAGGTCGAAGCGGCTCCCTCGCGGGGGCGGCCGACGGCCTCGAGCAGGAAGTTGGAAGTCGAGGTCGTCCGAGGCGCGAGCCACGGGCGGCCTCTCTCCGCGTCCACCGAGCCTCCCCGTCGGCTCAGGTGGTTCGACTCCGTTTCGAGGAAGACCGCCAGATCCCCCGGTTCGCCCCGCCCGTCCGGCGGCGCACGCACGTCAGGGTTTCACGATCCAGTGACCCCACCGGGTCGATCCCGTCTCGGTGCAGGTGACGACGCCCGTCTGGCTGTCGTAGCTCCAGCTCGGGACGGCGTTGCCCCGGTACTGCACGGCGCTCGGGGGGGCCGTGAACCCCTCGAGCCGGAGCTCGGCACCCTGACCGTCGAGGACCTCGGTGATCACGTGGATCGGAGCGGTCGTGTCGAGGCCGTGGTGAGAGACGTCCGTCGCGACGGCCGCGGCGTTCTTCATGTCGATCAGGTAGAGAGCGTTCACCGAGGGCTGGCCGCTCCAGAGCACGGGCGTGAACGCGCCCGTGGTGCGCTGCTCGATCTCCAGCGAGTGCCACGCGCCGCTGCGGTCGGCGAGGGTGCGGACGACGTCGCCCGGAACGGGCTCGCTCAGGGTCTGCTGCGAGAGCCAGTCCACCACGGCCAGCGCGTCGAGGGTCGCCCACTGGTGGATGGAGGAGTTCACCCTGTGCTCGCTGCTGCTCGCGCCGAGTTGGAGCAGGCGGTCGTGCAGCTCCTCGGTCTGCTGGACGAGGTCTTGGAGCGGGTCGTAGAGAGCGAACCAGTTCTGCACCTCGACGTGGGAGAGATTGGGCGCCATCTCGCCGTCGAGGTCGAGCTGGCCCGATACAGGATCGATGTTGATCGTCGAGCTGCGGCGGTAGCTGAAGGGCTGATCGGCCGGGCTCCCGTCGAACATCAGCGAGCTCTCGAAGATGTCCGTGTTGCCCGAGGTCGCGTAGGTGAGCTCGAGGGACGAGGTTCCGGTGTGGTTCACGATCGCCGCGAAGCGGACCCCCTCGGGATCCAGGTGGCGCGCGGCGTAGCTGGCCGCGGCCCCGCCTCCCATGGAGAACCCGACGCCGTAGATCCGGTCCAGGTCGAGGGGGAGTCGCTCGCCGATGAATTCGAAGGCGCGTTCGATGTTCTCCTGGGCGTAATCGATGCCGTAGTTGAACTCGTGGGCCCCGAGCGGGGCGAAGACGAGCCAGCCGCGGGACATCGCCTCGTCCACGAGGTCCGTGCTCAGGACCGTGTCGCGCGGGTGCTCGCCGTAGCCGTGGAAGAGGGTCAGGACGGGCGCCGGGAACTGGAGGTTGGACGGGACGCCGACGACGAAGGTCTCCTGCCAGGTCTGGCCAGGGACGTTGAGCGTGATCTCGAGCAGGCGCCCGCCGACGACCGACGCGGACGTGGGCGGGGCGTAGGGGGAGACCGTGGCGCCGCCCAGGCTCGCGATGGTGGGGGTCTGGCCCTGCTGGGCGGGCTGGAGCGTGGCGGCGCAGGCGGCGAGTGCGGTGACGATCAACATCGTGGTCCCCTTCGAGTCGTTTCCCTCCGAAGCGTGCTCCAGGGCCGGGCCCGGCCTGGGACACTCCGTGGAGCGAGCGTCGCGCCCTCCCGGCGCGGCCCCCTCCGCGGTAAACCTACCCCGCTCAGATCCGCCGGCTTCGCTCTTCGCCGGGAGGGACGCCGATTTTCCGAATCGAGATCCAGCATGGCCCGTATCCCCCTGCTCGTCGCCGCCCTGATGGGCCTCCTCGCGGTTGGACTCGGTGCCTTCGGCGCTCACGGTCTCGAATCGAGGCTCGAGGGAGACCCCGAGGCGACCGAGAAGCTCGAGTGGTGGCGCACGGCCGCGCACTACCACCTCGTCCACGCCGCCGTCCTGGCGGCCATGGGCCTGTCGCGCCGCGGTGGAGCGGCGGCCCTGTGGTCCTTCGTGCTGGGGATCGCCGTCTTCTCCGGGACCCTCTACGCCATGGCGCTCGGTGCGCCCACGAAGCTCGGCATGGTCACCCCGATCGGAGGCCTCGCGCTGATGGTTGGCTGGGGGCTCCTCGCGCTCCACGCCCTGCGCGCTGCGCCGGACGAGGACTGAGCCCTTCGCCTCAGTAACGGGCCGAGGCGTGGTCGGACGCCGGCGCGGCGTCGGCGACGGTGAGCGCGTCGTAGAGCGCGGAGAGGCGGCGTGTCACCGGACCGCCATTGGGGAAGGTCCGCTCGTCGATGCGGGACACCGGGACGACGCTGCGCACCGAGGTGGTGATGAAGGCCTCCTCGCAGTCCTCCAACTCCGCGAAGGTCACGAACTCGCGTCGGACCTCGAGCCCCTGCTCCGCGGCGAGGTCCAGCACGGCCCCCATGGTCACGCCCGGGAGGATCCCGCTCGGCGGGGCCACCACGGCGCCGTCGCGGACGAGGACGAGGTTGCTCTGGGTCCCCTCGAGGAGCTCGCCCTCGGGTCCGACCATGACGTGCTCGTAGGCATCGGCGTCACCGTGGGCGCGGATCCACGCCTCGCGCAGCGGGATGAAGTTCGAGGTCTTCACCGCGGGGGCAGGGCGCGAGAGGCTGCAGGCTGTGCGCAGGAGAGCGCCGTGCTCGGTCACATGGGCCGGTAGGCCGCGGTAGGGGCTGACCGCCACGAGGACGTTGCTGTCGCTGCCCAGCGCGGTCGCAGGGCCGGCGGCGACGTCGATCCTCACCCTCGCCTCACAGTCGAAGACGCGCGCCGCGTCGTGGGCGACCGCGTCGAGGGTGCGAACGAACGCGGCGCGGTCGTACTCGAGGGGCTCCCCGAATCCGGCGATGGAGCGCTCCAGTCGCTCGAGGTGGGTACGCAACCCGAAGAAGCGAGTCCGCTCGAAGGTGCGCAGACCCTCGTAGACGCCAGGCGGGACCAGATCGATGGCGCGCGAAGCGGTCCCGAGGGCAGGGTGCAGATCCAGAAGACGTGCGCCCTCCGGGCTCGCGGCGTAGAGGCGGTGCTCGCTGGACTCGATCGTGGGCATGACGCGGACCCGCGGCGCGGCGCGCGGGCGTCGTTGAGATGGCTTCGGCGGTCAGTGCTCTGCCCGGGGCGACGCGAATTCGCGCGACCGCGCGACCTACCGCCCCCCCGGCGGCGGTCCTATGATCTCCGCCTCACCGCTCAGGACGCCAGCCCATTCGGGCGTCCAGGAGCGCAGATCCGTCGCCCATGGCACCGACTCGTCGCACCGCCTCGCTCGCCCTCGCCCTCACCGTGGCTGCACTCTCCGCTGCCTGCGCGGGGGGCCACGTGCGCGCCGACCTCCCTGCTGGCCCTCGGTTCTCGGCGGCGCGCCTCGGGGAGCTTCGGGGAGCGATGACCTGCGACGGTGACTGGCTCGGCGGGTCGTCCTCGAACGGCGGCCTCGCAGCGGACCTGGATCTCGCCAGCCGGCGGGGCGTCGAGGTCGTGATCGACATGCGTTCGGGCCGCGCTCGCGCGTCGGCGCCGCTCGCGCAGCCGGCGGCCGCAGCGGGGCTCGAGGTGGTCGAGATCGATCCGCTCGAGGGGTCCGGAACCCTGGCTGGCAGCGAGTCGACCGCTGCCCAGATCACGGACCTGGCCGTCGATCGGATCCGCACCGCGCTCGGGGCGACCGACCGGCCCCGCGCGTTGCTGCTCGACGACGACGGCCGGCTCGCCGCCGCCGTCTATGCGGTCCACCTCGTGGCGGACGGAGGCGTCGACGCGGCGACGGCCCTGCGTGCCGCGAGCTCGACGGGCTTCACGGATTCTTGTGAGGCCTTCGTGACGGAGCAGGTGGCGAGGATCCGGGAGGGGCGCTGAGCGCCGCGCGGGCCCGTGCCCCGCGCTATCCTCGCGTCCTTGGAGCCCTCCTCCCGATCCCCCGGCCTCGCCGGTGGCGCAGCGCGCCTCGCTCCGGGCCTCGTCGCGACCCTCTTCCTCCTGCTCTGGGCAGGCCTCGCTTTCTCGCGGGTCACCTACCCGTTCGAGCTCGAGTGGATGGAGGGCGGGATGCTCGACCACATCGAGCGCGTCCGCGGCGGCAAGCCCCTCTACGCGCCGCCCAGCCTCGAGTTCGGCAGCTACCCCTACACGCCGCTCTTCCCCTGGGTGGGAGCGGCCTTCGCGGAGGTCCTCGGGCCCGGCTTCGTCTCGGCGCGGCTCGTCTCGATCCTCTCCACCGTCGTCGTCCTGGTGCTCCTCGCGCGCCTCGCACGGGCGCGGGCGAACGGGCGTGAGCTCGGGCTGGCCGCGCTCCTCTCCGCCGGGCTCTACGCCGCGGGCAACGACTTCACCGGCGGCTGGTTCGACCTCGCGCGCATCGACGCGGTGGCCTACGCCTGCGGGCTCGGGGCGTTCGCGGTCGCGCGCTCCGCGGCGCCGGCGCCGCGGGCCATCGCCGTCGCGGCGGTGCTCGCCGTCCTCGGCTGCCTCGGCAAGCAGAGCCTGCTCGCCCTCGGCGCGAGCGTGGCGGCGTCCTTCCACCTGCGGAGCTGGCGGCAGGCGGCGGCCTACCTCGCGGTCTTCGGCGCTCTCCTGGCCGGGACGGTCTGGGCCCTGGAGGTGCGCACGGACCACTGGTTCCGTTTCTGGACCTTCGACATCCTCACGAACGCGCCGACCCACGGGCCGCTCGTGCTGGGCTACTGGATCGAGTGCGCGCTGGCCCTCGGGCCGGCGATCCTCGTGGTCGGACTCGCGATGGCTCGCGGCGGCTGGCGCGCAGATCTCGGTATGTGGGGCGCCGCGGCGGCGCTCGTCGTCGCGGGGTGGGCCGGCCGCTCCCACGAGGGCGGGTTCGAGAACAACCTGATCCCTCCGCTCCTCGCGGTCGCGCTCTTCTTCGGACCGGCCGCCGCGCGGGTCGTCGCCGGGGGCGGCGGGCGCGGTGCGCTCGTCGTCTGCCTCGCCTTCGTGACCCTCGCCTACGATCCTCGCGCGCACCTCCCGACGCAGGAGGATCGCCGCGCGGGAGAGGAACTCGTCGAGCGTCTCAGGGGGCTCGAGCCGCCGCTCTGGATGCCCGACCACGGCTACCTCGCGCGCCGCGCCTTCGGGCCGGAGACGGTGCCCGGCATCCACGGGATCATGATCAACGACCTGCTCAAGAGCGGGCACGACGAGCTCGCGCGCGGCTTCGTCCAGGAGCTCGAGGAGGCCCTCGTCGCGCGCCGCTTCGGCGCGGTGATCCTCGACGAGCGCCTCGACGCGGACCTGCCGCTGCTCCTCGAGAACTACCTCCCGCCGATCGCGCTCTTCGAGCCGCTCGACGAGCGGTTCATGCCGGTCAACGGCTCGCCCAAGCGTCCTGGCTGGCTCTACCTGCGGCGGGACTGACCCGTCACTGGGCGGGCCGCCTGCGCGGGGCGCCGGCGGCCGCGGCGGGTCCCCGTGCGGAGCGCCGGTCGAGGCCCAGGCGCTTGGCGGCGATCAGCCGGAGCATCTTCGAGGCCGTGCGGGCGGAGGCGACGAGGCTGCCGGAGAACTTCGAGCTCCCGCCCACGCGCGCGTGGTACGAGACGGGCACCTCGACGACGCGCCGGTGCGCGCGCAGGGCCTCGATCATCATCTCGGGGCTGAAGGCCGGTCCGTCGTCGACGGCCCGCTCGCGCATCGCCTGCCAGGTCGAACGCCAGAGAGCCCGGTAGGTGCATCCCACGTCCGTGAACCGCGGCTCGTGGCTCCACCACAGGGCCTCGACGAGCTTGCCCACGGCGACGTTGCCCCAGCGCAGGAGGGGGCCCATGTTCGAGCCCTGCTCGATGAGCTGCTTGGTCGTGCGCGTCCCGATGACCATGTCGGCGCTCGGCAGGAACGAGAGGAGCTTGTCGAGGTCGTCGGCGCGGAAGGAGTGATCGGCCTCGACGAGGACGAACACGTCGCCGGTGGCGTGGTTCATCCCGTGCCGCAGCGCGTCGCCGTAGCCGCCGACGGACACGGTCTCGACGCGCGCGCCGGCCGCGCGCGCGCGCTCGGCCGTGCGATCCGTGGACAGGTTGTCGACGACCAGGACCTCGTCCACGCGGGGAAGGAAGTCCGCGACCACGCGGGCGATCGAGGCCTCCTCGTTCAGCGCCGGAACGATCACCGAGATGCTCCGGGGTCCAGGGCTGCGCACGAGGTCGGTGGCGCGATGCCATTCCCCGGGCGTGTTGAC
>PKCK01000010.1 GCA_002862085.1 Planctomycetota bacterium
GCAGTCGGGCTCCTGTGGATCTCGCGCATCACCCGGGTGGAGGTCTGATCGTTGAGAGCGCTGTTCACCTCTCTTCTCCAGGTCGGCCCCGGCGACGCCGGGCCGGCGCTGATCGCGCTCGGGCTCGGGATCGGTGTCGTCGTGATGGCGATGCGCGCGCGGCGACGCCGGCGGGTGCGCGAGCTGCTCTTCCGCGACGCGCCGGTCGGCGTGGGGACGAGCGCCGCGGCGCCTCAAGCGACGGAGTCCAGGGGCGACGTTCGCGCCCTCGAGGATTGGCTCTCGAGCGCTGGCTACGAGGGCCCGAGCGTCCGTTTCCAGTTCGTTCTCTGGTGCGTTGCGGCCGCCCTGCTCGGAGGTTTCACCGCCCTCCTCGTGGACTCCTCCGGTGTCAGCGAGCGGGCTAGCGCCTGGCTCGAGGAGATCCCCGGCGGCGTGGCCGAGATCCTCGTACCGGTCATGAACGCCGCCACGTGGCTGATCGCGCTCCTCATCGCGATGGTGCCCATCGTCTGGGTGCGCCGCGAGCGCCGGCGCCGTGCGAACGAGGTGGAGCGCGATCTCCCGACGGTGCTCAGCCTGCTCGCGACCCTCGTGGAGTCGGGCCTCGGCTTCGATGCTGCGGCCCAGCGCGTCGAGCGTTCGCTCGGCGATGGTCGGGTGCTCTCCTCCGAGCTCTCTCGCGTGCGCGCCGCGACCCTCGCGGGCGTGCCGCGGGCCACGGCGATCCGCTCCATGGCCGAGCGTCTGGACGTGCCGTCGCTCACCACATTCAGCTCCGCGCTCGTTCACGCGGAGAACCAGGGCGCCAGCATCGGTGACACGCTGCGGCGTCAGGCGACTGACCTGTGGAGTCGTCGCCGCGAGGAGGCGATCCAGAAGGCACAGACCCTGCCGACCAAGCTCGCCTTCCCCCTCGTCATTTGTTTCCTCCCCGGCGTGTTCGTCTGGACCTTCGGCCCCGCTGTGGCCGAGTTCGTCGATCTCGCGAGCTCCGTCCTGGCCGACCGGCCCTGACCTCGTCTCCTCCCCTCCGATGATCCGATCGATTCCCAGCGCCTTCGCCGGACGTGCCCTCGCGCTCCTGCTCGGCCTCCAGCTCGCGGCCTGCGTGTCCCCGCCCGTGGGCGGCGGCCTCCCCGCGGATGAGCGGCTCGAGCTGATCCTCTCGAACCAGGAGGGCGCGACCCAGGAGGAGCTCGCCCGCGATCTGCGGTTCTTGACGCTCGACCATCCCCGGCACGTGCCGAGCCTCGTCGCGGACGCCGCGGTGTCCATCGAGACCGGCCGGACCGACCGCGCCGTCGCGCTCCTCGACACCGTCCTGAGCGCCGAACCCGACCAGGTGGACGCGGTGCTGCTGTGGACGCGCGTCGCCGCGGGCAGCGGCGATCTGGCCGGCGCGCGTCGCCGCGTCGAGGCGGCGCTCCGGACGCGCCCCGACTTGCCGGAGCTCCACGAGGCGGACGCCTCGCTCATGTACCTGGAGGATCGCCTCGGCGAGGCCATCCAGGCCCTCGATCGCGCAGACGCCCTGCGCGGGGGAGAATCGTGGCGCAGCGCGTACCATCGCGGGCTGATCGACGAAGCCCGGGGGGAACTGGAGGCGGCCGAGGGGCATTATTCACGGTGTGTGGAGCTCGACTCCTCCTTCGAGCCTGCGGCCCGACGCCTCCGCTGGATCGCTGCCGAGCGCGCCGGCGAAGGACGCTGAGCCCCGAGCCACACCACAGCCTGCGCACGCCCCGACCCGCCTTTCGAGCCATGGACACCGCTCGCACCACCGCCAAGTCACACCGCCACGGCCTCGCCGACAAGCTCGGCGTGTTCGCCGCGGCGGCCTGTGCCGTGCACTGCATGGCGGCGCCCGTGATCCTGGCCTTCGCGCCGCTGGTCGGGGGGATCTGGACCTCGCCGAAGACGCATTGGGCGTTCGCTGCGGTCTCCATCCCCGCGGCGCTGTCCCTGCTCTACCGCAACCTCCGCGGTCGGTCCCTGCGACTCCGCCGCGGGCTCATCGGGCTGGCCTGCGTGGGCTCGGCGTTCATCGTCCTCGGGCTGGCCGCGCCGGGCGCGAGCTGGTCCCAGGGGGTCGGCGTCGAGCTCCCCTGCCCGAGCTGGATGCCGGGCGGTGAGGAGGTCGCAGCCAGTGGCTGCACCGACGAGTGCTGCGCCTCGGTCCACGGCGGCGAGGACGGCGGCCGCAGCCTCTTCGTGCCCATCGCGAGCCTCGTCACGATGCTCGGCGGGATGCTTCTCGTGACGGCGCACGTCACGGCGATGCGCTGCGCCGGCTGCGAGGCGGAGTGAGAGGCAGGGCTGTTCGGCGCTGACCCGGACGCGTGCGAAGCGCGGCGGCTTCGCTCCGACGCGAACGGGCCCCCTCCTGCTGGCCGGCAGGAGGGGGCCCGTCCGCGTCAGCGGGGGCGCCAGGGTCTACTGGAAGGTCACGCCGACGCCGTCCGTCATGTTGGAAGTCACCCCGGGGTTCACGTCGCGGAACCAGCCCTGGAAGTACCACGTCTCGCCGGGCAGGACCTGCACCGTGCTCGTGGGGGTGGGGAGCGCGCTCAGGTCCACGGCGACGGTCGCCTGTCCGGACGAGCCGCTGTTGAAGATCGCGCCACCGACGGCGCGCCCGATGCTCGGGCCGACGCACAGCGTGCCCTGGCTGCCGCCCACCGTGGGGATGTTGGTCTGGCCGGCGCTGACGATGAAGAAACCGAAGGCGTTCGAGGGGAGCGACTCGGCGAGCAGTGTGAGATCGTCCGCGATCACCGTGCGCGAGCCCACGGCGGAGATCGACGCGCCGGCGCCACTCGAGTTGGGCTGCGCAGGGGAGCAGAAGCGCACGCCGACGCGGCGTAGGTCGTAGCCGAAGGCGTTCGTCGCGCTGTTCCCACCGCAGGCGAGTCCGAAGTTGGCCTGGTTCGGCGTGCTGGCCGTGCCGTCGGGGTCGAAGGACGGCGTCGCAGCGTACGGCAGCGTCTCGGGGCGGATCCGCAGCTGGAACGAGCTTGCACCCGCCGCGAACGAGAAGGCCCCGTCGGGGCCGGTGATGACCGTGTCGATCACTGCGTTGATCGAGAGATCGACCAGGTCGACCGCGACACCCTCGAGGCCCGGCTCGCCGAAGAGGTCGAGGCCGTCGCCGCCCAGGTCGTTCCAGACGCGGCCCGAGACGGACCCGGCGCGATCGGTGAAGCGCCAGTGGTCGGTCAGGATGCTCATGGGCTGGCCTGTGTCGGTGATGAGCGCGATGACCGCGGAGACCAGGGGGCCGTTGCCGCCGATCCCGGTGGAGACCGGATCGAACACCCCGTTGCCGCCGAAGTGGTACGAGTTGTCGTCGACGAAGCTCGAGATCGGGATGGAGACGTGCTGCCATCCGCCGCCCGAGACGAGGTCCGCGCCCGAGCCCGCAGGACCGACCTGCAGGACGTACTGGAACTCGTCGTCCGCGCCGTCGGGGTTCCCGGGGATCTGCCCGTCACCGTCGTCGTCGTCCTGAAGGTTCACCTCGAGGCTTCCGACCGTCCCGGCGCCGGGTTTGATCCACATCTCGAAGTGCGTCGCGTCGCTGGCGTCGACGATCAGTTCGCGTCCGAAGCCGCCGAGGTAACCCGGCGACCCGTTCCCCGACCAGCCGGCCTCCAGGGACACGCCGTTCCCGGGGATCGGCGGCAGGTCGAAGGGGTTCGGCCCGATCGCGCCGCCGGAGTTGGGGCCGTCGAAGGTGAACCATCCGTTCGCGAGCGGGTTGCCGTGCTCCATGTCGTCGAACACGAAGCGGCAGTCCTCGAGTCCGTTCTCGACCTCCTGGAGGACGCGGACGTAGTCGATCTCGTAGCGACCTGGGAAGGGCGTCGAGCTGTTCGGCGATCCGGGCCAGTTACCGCCGACCGCGAGGTTGACGAGGATGTGAAAACGCTGGTCGAAGGGGGCAGGGTAGGAGCCGCCGCTCGACCACCACGAGGATTCCACGTGGTAGAGCTGCCCGTCGAGGTACCAGCGGAACTCGAACTCGTCCCACTCGACGGCGAAGTCGTGGAACGAGTCGTAGAAGGTCCCCGAGGGGAGCGTACGGGCGCCGCCGGAGTAGACGTTCCCCGGCGAAGCCGCGCCGTAGTGGATCGTTCCGTGGACGCGGTTCGGCTCGAAGCCGACGTTCTCCATCACGTCGATCTCGCCGCTGGCGGCCCAGCCGCCGTAAGCGTAGTCGGAGGGCAGGAGCCAGAAGGCGGGCCACATGCCCTGGCCTTGGGGGAGCTTCGCACGCATCTCGAAGCGTCCGTACGTCCAGTCGCCCTTGTTGAGCGTTCGCAGCCGCGCCGAGGTGTACTGCTGGCCGCCGAAGTTCTCACGTCGGGCGGTGATGGTGAGCAACCCGTTCGCGACCGTGGCGTTCTCCGCGCGGTAGTACTGCAGCTCGTTGTTGCCCCAGCCGCAGACGTTCGGGCAGCCCGTCCCGATCATCGGCGTCCACTTGGTGAGATCGAGGGCGTTGCCGTCGAAGTTATCCTCCCAGACCACCTGGTACTGTGCCGAGGCGGTCGCGGCGAGAGCCGCGGATGCGAGGAAGCCGAGCAGGTTGCGAGAGATGCGGCGCATGCCTGAAGAGTAACCGCCCCGGCCGTTCGCGCAGTGCGAATGAACCGCGCCCCTGGCGGGACGCCCGCTCACGCTAATCTCACCATCCGGCGTGCACGGGCCATCAGGGACTGTCTCTCCCGCGGACACCTTGACGCACTCACCACCGACTCACGATGAAACGCTCTTTGTTCCTCGCACTCCTCGCCCTCGTCGCGGGCGCCGGGGTCTTCATCGCCTGGATGAACGCCGGGGGCGGCGCCGCGGTCGCTCTCAGTGATGACCAGATGGCGGCAGCACGCGAGAGCGGCGCGGGGGCTCAGGTGATCGCAATCGAAGTGTCCGAGTCGCAGTCCGCGGTGGCGGGTGAGGGCACCGCGAGCGCTGGCGAGGCGAGCGCCGCTGCGGAGCCCGTGATCCCGCGGCTCGCGGATCTGAAGACGGTCACCGACCGGGCTCTGCTCGAGCGCTGGGCGGGGCGAACCCGAGCGGCGAGGGAGGCGAGCGCCGGGGAGGACCGGCTGCTCCTGACCGTGCTCCTCGCGGAGATCGAGCGTCTGCGTGGTCAGGTCTCCGAGGCGCGTGCTCTGGCGATGGAGGGCGTCGAGGGGCTGCCATCGAACAGCCGCGCGCGTCAGGTCAACGCCGCGACGATCATGACCGAGATCGTCACCGAAGCCGGCGACGGCGGCATGGGCGCGGTGCTGAAGAACCTGCCGAAGATCAAGACCTACAAGGCGGAGCTGCGCGCCGCGGTCGAGCTCGATCCGGCGAACGCGGACGCGCGCGTCGCGGAGATCATCGTGCTCGCCTTCGCGCCCTTCCCCGTCGGGAACAGGAAGAAGGCGCAGGGTCTGATCGAGGAGCTCGGCCCCCATGACGAGTTCCGGCGCGACTTCTGGCGAGCGATGCTCGTGAGCATCGACGAGGAGCGCCGCGAGGAAGCCCTCGACGCCTTCCGCACCCTCGAGGCGGAGAAACCCGGCGACCCCGATGTGCTGTTCACCATCGGTGATCTGCTCGGCAAGCTCGAGCGCTGGTCCGAGGCCGTGGAGGTGTTCGACTCCCTCCTCGACGAGCCACTGACGCGCCAGGGCTACAACGCGCTCTATCAGTCAGCGAAGGCTCGGGAGAAACTCGATCTCCAGCTGGACGAGGCCTTGGCGCTCCTCGAACGCATCGAGCGAGACGATCCGGTCGGAGAGCTCATGCCGTCGATGGACCGCGTCCACTACCACAAGGGCCGCGTCCTGGAGAAGCTCGGCCGCCTCGAGGAGGCGCGTGCGTCCTACCTCGTGGCCGAAGGGCTCAAGCCGGGCGAGACGCGCGTCGCGGACGGCCTCGCGCGCGTCGACGCTGCCCTCGCGGCCGCTGGCGACGGCGCCGAAGACGAGGGATGAGCGCGCGCCCGTCGGTGGTCTGCGGTGTCGATGGCGGTGGGACCTCGACCCGTGTCCTGGTGGCGACCCTCGACGGCGAGGTGCTCGGCGAGGGCAGGAGCGGCTCGGGCAATCTTCACGACGTCGGCGAAGCGGTCCTCGCACGCCACGTGGAGGAGGCCTGGCGCGCCGCGTGGGCGGGCGCAGGAGCCGCGCCGCGCAGCGCGAAGCGGGCCTTCTGCTCGATGGCGAGCGTCGGAACTCCCTCGAACCGCGAGACGGTCGAGCGCCTCGTCGCCCGGATCGGCCTCGCGCCTCCGGATCGGATCCGCGTGGACATCGACCTCGTGGCGGCTCTGGCGGGCGGCCTCGGCGGTGAGCCCGGGATCGCGCTGATCGCAGGCACGGGCTCGTCCTGCTTCGGCCGCGACGCGGCCGGCCGGACCCTCCAGGTCGGGGGATGGGGGAGCCTCCTGGACGACGTCGGGGGGGCCACCTGGGTGGGGACTCAGGCGATGGTCGCCGCGGTCCGCGCTCACGACGGTCGCGGGGGCGCGACCTCGCTCGAGGCGCGGGTCTTGGAGCACTTCGGACTCTCCGAGATGCGGGAGCTCCTGCCCCGCATCGACGCTGAAGGGGCCACCCGGTCGCGTCGCGCGGAGATGGCGCGTCTCGTGACCGAGGAGGCGGAGCGCGGTGACGAGGCTGCGCGTGCGATCCTCGAGGCCGGGGCCGAGGGCCTGGCCGAGTGCGCGGCGGTGGTCGGGCGCGAGCTCGACTTCGGGGCCCGGGGGCCCGCGGTCGTCGTGACCGGGGGCCTCGCTGCAGGGGCGCCTGGATACCTCGCCGCGTGCCACCGCGCTCTGGAGCGCCGGATCCCGGGGGCGCGCTGTGTCCTGGCGGCGGCTTCGAACGGTCGCGGAGCAGTGCTCGAGGCGCTCGCGGACGAGCTGGGGCGACCCGTTCCGGATGCGGTCCGCGAGTCCGTCATGCGTGGCGTCTGAGGAATCGCGGTTCCACCGTGGGGCCGGGCTGGGTCCCTCGTCGCGCCGGAGGACCACCACGGCGATGGGCGGCGAGACCCGGTCGCGGAGCGCCGTCGGTGAGGGCTCGGTCTTCGAGCTCCGGAACCCGCCGAAGCGCACCGCCGTACCGGTGGGCACGGCGAATCCGGACGCGATGAGCCCGGTCGGGTCCACCTCCGGGTTGGAGACCCTCGTGGCCGCGGACCATCCGATCGAGCGCCGGGTCGAGAAGAGGGTCCTCCGGCGTGTCGAGATCGAACTCGGGGGAAGGGGCAGCGGGCTTCGGACGTTCGTCGCGCGACACGACTGGACGCCGCCTCCAGGGAAGCCACACGTGCCACGACTCGACGGCTGCCACGCTGCAGGGCGGATCCTGCGCGAGCGAGACGCCGACGCGCTGCGCGTCGTGGCGTCCTCGGTCGACCTGACCGCTGAGGCCCGGGACGGCCACGAGGCGATCGGTCTCCATGACCACTTCGAGAAGGCCCCGCGCGTGCGAAGGCTCCAGCGAGCTCTGCGCGAGCCCCCGGCTGCGGAGGGTGTGTCCCGAGCGATCCTGGCTGCCGGTCCGGTGTGGGGCCTCGGGCTCGATTTCTCGCTTTGAGAAGACCGCGCTGGCCCCCTCGAACCCCCTTGTGGGACATGCGTCGTTTAGAGAACTTCATCGTGAGACGCGAGTGACTCGGGATGAGGCCAGTCGGCGTCCACCCAACGTCCTCGGTCGATTCGCGGTCCACGCCAGCCGCCCTTCCGCCCGTGCCATCGCCCCCGGGCCGCAGTCCCTCGATGTTTTTCCCTGCCAACCGTCCGCTGCTCCTCGCTGCGGTCTCGACGCTCTTCGGTCTCGGCGCTGCCGCCGAAGCGACTCCCCAGCGCGTTGGCTGCCTCTGGGACCGCCACGCGAACTCGCCCATCAGGCGGTTCGAGGCGGGGACACTTCCCATCGACGGCCAGCTCTACTGCTTCGGTGGGTTCTTCAACCAGGCGATCGATGCCACGGCCCGCGTCGACGCCTACGACCCGCTGACCGACACCTGGAGTCGCAAGGCGGACATGCCCTCGCCCACGACCCACGTGGCCTTCGCGCGCGAGGGGCGCAACGTGTGGGTCCTCGGCGGGTTCATCGGCGACAACCCCGGCGTCGCGACCGACGAGGTCTGGATCTACGACGTGGACCTCAACAGCTTCACAGCGGGCCCCTCCATGCCGCGTCCGATCGCGTCGGGTGGCGCCGCCGTCATCGGGCGCAACCTGCACTACTTCGGCGGTTGCGAAGCGGATCGCAACACGATGACGGGCGATCACTGGCTCCTCGACCTCGACGCGCCTGGTCTCGGCTGGCAGCCGCTCGCCTCGATGCCGGAGCCTCGCTGCCACCTGGCCGGCGCCGCGCTCGGGGGAGAGGTCTGGGCGGTGGGCGGCCAGTTCGGTCATGACATCAGCCCTCAGGACACACGCTGGGTCCACGCCTACGACCCCGGGACCGACTCCTGGCGCCAGGGCCCCCTGCTCCCCGAGGCCCGCTCGCACTTCGAGCCCGGCATGTTCGTCGAGAACGGGAACATCTACATCGGAGCGGGCAAGGACCTGACCACCGGTCGAGACATCCTCTCGGACATGCTCGAGCTCGACCCCGTGCTCGGGGTCTGGTCCTACCTGCCGCCGCTTCCGAACGCGCGGTACGGCGCCGGCGTCCAGCCGATCAACGGGCGCCTCTACGCGGTGAACGGCGCCGCGCGCTCCAACAATCCGCAGACCGACCTGTACAGCCGCGACTGGAACGCGACGTTCCCCAACCCCTTCCTGATCAACTGCGGCGGCCCCGAGGTCGTCGCGGCCAGCGGGAGCTGCTGCTGGTGCGGCGACATCGGGTTCCAGAACGGCGTCGTCGCGAGCTTCAACTCGAGCGTCGACGTCCAGAACACCGACGACGACGCGGTCTTCGCGAAGCAGCGTCGGGCGGGCTCGGGCCAGGCCGGTCCGGTCCACTACCGGCTCCCCATGGGGGACGGGTTCTTCCGGGTCAGCTTCCACCTCGCCGAGCGACAGACCTCGACGCCCGGCGCCCGGGTGCTGTCCCTGCTCATCGAGGACGTGACCCTCGCGGACGGGCTCGATCTCGTGCTCGACCCCGGCTTCGAGACGGCCCTCGTCGAGGGCTTCGACGTCGAGGTCACCGACGGGGTCCTCGACATCGAGGTGGCGTCGCCCCCCGGGCAGAGGGCCATGGTGGCCGCCCTGGAGATCGAGCGCCTCGGACCCGATCACTTCGCGTCGGAGTGCTCGAACCCCGTGAACTCCACCGGGGCCCCTTCCCTGATGGGCTTCGTCGGCACCACGAGCGTGAGCCGCGACGACCTGGCCATCACGGCGGGGCCCGTGCCGACGGGGCAGTTCGGGCTCTTCATCCAGGGCGAGCTCTCCGGCAACGCTCCGCTCCCCGGCGGCGGGGGGGCCGTTTGCATCACGTTCCCCGTGTACCGCCTCCCGATCGTGCAGTCCCAGGGAGGCCTCATGAGCTACCAGCTCCAGCTACAGAACACCGTGCCCGGCGTCGCGCCCATCACGGGGGGGACGACCTGGCGATTCCAGGCCTGGCACCGGGACAGCGTGGGGGCTGGCTTCGGCCTCTCGAACGCCCTCAAGCTCGTCTTCACTCCCTGAGCCTGCCAGGGCCCTGGTCTGCCCACGCCGAGGCCCCGCGCCGGGCGTGCCGTTCCGCCAGCGCGGGATCGGGCCATGGCTGGTCGCGCCGTATCCGGGCGCGCCCACTGCGGATAAGCTCTTCGGCCGCTCCCGGTGCCCGCCGGGCTCCGTGTCCATCCGCGTTCCGCGCCCGTGACACCGGACTCCCGAGGGCTCGTCCGGGGCCCCGCCACGGCGTGGTGGCACGTTCGTTGCCACTGCCTTCCCCATGACGACCGCCCGCCGACTCCCCTCCGCCGTGCAGGCGACGCTGCTCTCCGGCGCCGCGCTGGTGGCAGCGGCGTGCAACGCCTCCTCGGGCCTGGTTCAGAAGGCCCCGGACGGCCCGCGCAGCGCCCAGGTGAACGGTCAGGTGCCGCCCCCGCTCGTCCTCGAGAGCACCGCCTACGAGGTCGCCGGCTCCGTACCCCTGCCCGACGTGCCCCCCGGCAACTACCCGGGGATCCAGAACGTCTTCCGCCTCTCCGACCGGATCATCTCGGGGAGCGAGCCCCACGACGCCGAGGCCCTCGCTCAGCTCGCCGCCTGGGGTGTGCGCACGGTGATCTCCGTGGACGGCAAGGCCCCCGATCTCGAGGGCGCCGCGGCCGCCGGGCTCGAGTACGTGCACGTCCCGGTTCGCTACGGCGGCATCACGGAGGACCAGGTGATGCAGATCGCCAAGTCCTTCCGCGAGCTCGAGGCGCCGTTCTACGTCCACTGCTTCCACGGCCGCCACCGCGGTCCCGCCGCCGCGGCGATCGGGCGCGTGGCCCTCGACGGTCTCGAGCGGGACGTCGCCATCGCCGAGATGCGCCAGTGGTGCAGCACCGCGGCCAAGTACGAAGGCCTCTACTCGACCGTCGCGACGGCGACGATCCCGAGCCCCCAACAGACCGCCGCCTACGACTTCGACTTCGCCCCTGCGCGTCACGCCTCAGGTATGCGCGAGGGCATGATCGCCATGACCCGGGTCTGGGACGAGGTGAAGCTCGTGGAGGCGAACGGTTGGTTGCCGGACGAGGAGCATCCGGACATCGATCCGCTCCGCTCGGCGACGATCTTCGCCCAGATGCTCCGCGTCTGCGACGACGCCGAGCGGCCCGACGGCGCTGGCGAGGACTTCGAGGAGATGATGGGCGCCTGTCTGGACGGCGCGGACCGCCTCGTCGAGCTGCTCACCGATCGCAGCGTCGAGGGCGTCGCCCTCGACGACCGGCTGGAGGCCGCGTTCGACGTGGTCAGCGAGAGCTGCCTCGACTGCCACGTCGACTACCGCAACCGCCCGCGGTGATCTCGCGCGGTGCGAGCCGCGGACCGTGCGCGTTCACGTCCGTGGCTCGTCCCCGGCTCAGTCGTTCTCCGCGCCGCCGCCGATGGTCCGCGAGTGGGCCTGCGGTGAGGTGAGCGAGCGCTCCCAGAACACGTGGGCGCGGGTCCGGGCGATGCCCAGCAGCGAGTTCTCCGGGTAGTCGCCGTTCTCGTCGAGCTCTCCGGCGGGCACGCCCGTGAAGACCTCGAGCGCCTCCTGCACCGTCGACACGGCCCAGACGTGGAAGCGCCCCTCGGCGCAGGCCTCGACGACGTCGGGACGGAGCATCAGATCCCCGGCGTTCGCCTCGGGGATGATCACCCCGCCCGCGCCGCTCATCCCGAGCGCCGCGGCCGCGTCGTAGAAGCCCTCGATCTTCTCGTTCACGCCGCCGATGGCCTGGATGCGCCCGTGCTGATCGATCGCGCCCGTGATCGCCACGTCCTGGCGCAGGGGGATCTCGGTGAGGGCCGAGAGCAGGCAGCACATCTCCGCCCCGCTCGCCGAGTCTCCGTCGATCCCCCCGTAGCTCTGCTCGAAGGCGAGGCTGGCGCTGAAGGCGAGGGCGTGGTCGGTGTGCAGGAGATGGCGCAGCAGTCCGCCGAGGATGTGGAAGCCCTTGGTGTGGATCTGACCGGAGAGCGCGCTGCTGCCCTCGATGTCGATGATGCCTGCGTTGCCCGGAGCGATCGTCGCGGTGATGCGCGCGGGGAAGCCGTAGGTGAGCATCCCCGCCTTGATGACGGCGAGTCCGTTGACCTGGCCGGTGACGCGCCCCTGCGTCTCGATGACGATCGTCCCGTCCGCGATCATCGAGTGGAAGCGTCGCGACGCGAGGTTCGCCCTCGCCTTGGTGCGCTGCACCGTCTCCACCACGTCTTCGGCGAGCACCCGCCCGCCTGAATCCCGCCGGCTCGCGAGGAAGGCCGCCTCGCGGGCGATGTCGGCGATGCGCGAGAAGCGCGCGGTGAGTTTGTCGCGCCGCGCGGCGATGCGCGCGCCGTGCTCGGCGAGGGCCGCCACCGCCGTACGGTCGAAGGCGGGCAGGTTCTCCTGGGCCGCGATCCGCGCCACCACCGCGCCGTACATGGCGACGCCTCCCTCGCTCCGGGAGATCTCGTGGTCGAAGTCCGCGAGGATCTTGAACAGGTCACCGAAGTCGGGGTCCGCCCGGTCGAGCAGGTGGAAGGTGGTGGCGTCACCGATGAGGATGACGCGGAAGGAGACCGGGATGGGTTCGGGCTTGATCGTCGCGCGCAGGTACGGGGCCGCGAGTTCCTGGGGCACGATCTCGAGCTGCCGCGTCCGCAGCGTGCGGACCACCGCGCGCCACGCGCCGGGCTCCGTCAGGAGATCCTGCGCCTCCATCACGAGGAAGCCCCCGTTCGCACGCAGGAGCGACCCCGCGCTGATGTTCCGGAAGTCCCCGCGCACGGGACCCTGCGGCGTCCATCCGGTCTCGACCGAGCCGAGCAGCTTGACCAGCGACGGCGTCGTCTCGACCACGACCGGTGAGCGATCCGTGCGTTCGGCCTCGTGCACGATGTTGACGTCGTACATGGAGGTGGGGTCGAAGCCGGCGGGGTGCTCGACCCCGAGGTTCTCCAGGACGTCCTCGACGAGGTCGTCGAGGAAGCTCTCCACCGCCGCGGTGTCGTGGACGCGGCGGATCGGATCGGTTCTCTGCGCGAGCAGATCGCGGGCCGTCTCCTCGATGACGAGGAGCATCTGCTTGCCGGACTCCACGCGCTTGTCCTGAACGGCGCGAGAGACCTCGCCGAGGCGCTTGGCGAACTCCTTGCGGGCCGCGGTCCAGGCCGCGATCTCCCCGTCGGTCACCTGGCCCGCGCCGCGCAGCTCCGCCAGGGTCTCCGCGTTCAAGGGCTGCCCCTCGCGCAGCGGGACGATCGCCGTCTGGACGGCTTGTCCTTGAGTCTGCTGCACCATCGTCAGGCCCGCCGCTCGCAGGTCCTCCTCGAAGGGGCGCGTGATCGCCTGGACCTCGGCCTCGGTCTCCTCCTCGATCCGGTGCCGCTCGGTCTGGATGGTCTCGCCTGTGAGCAGCTTCGAGAGATCCTCGCGGACGAAGCGAGCGAGCTCGCGGACGTGGCGCTTGAAGGCGCGCCCTCCACCCGCGGGGAGCGCGACGAGCCGTGGCCGGTCGATCGCCTTGAAGTCGTGGACGTACGCGTGGTCCCGGCCGATCGAGCAGGCGGGCGCCACCTCCTCGAGGACCTTCTTCACGGTGCTCATGCGACCGGTGCCGGTCAGACCGCGCACGAAGACGTTCTGCTCCGGCGCCGCGCATTCGATGCCGAAGCGCAAGGCCTCGATGGCCGCGTCCTGGCCCACGAAGCCCTCCAGCGGCGCCATGTCCTCGGTCGTCTCGAAGGGCAGCGCGTCTGGCGGACAGGTCCAGCGGAGCTGATCGGCGGGGAGGTGGTCGAGCATGGGTGGGAGTGGTTGTGTACGGAGCCCTGCAGATCCACTCGCGGGCCCCGCGCCTCTGGGGGCGGGGACCGGCCTGGGTGAGGGGCCGCGGCCAGTGGACCGTGACCGGGGTCACCCACAGGATGCCTTCGCCGCCCGAGCGGTGCTCCGCGAAGCGCTCGTGGGGGCCGGCGACCACTCGACGATCCCATCGGTACGCGTCCTCCGCACGGCTTCACGAACGTCCAGGAGGGCTCGATCGGGGCCCCCTGGAACCCGATCTCGCGAGGGAGGGCCGGGATCAGGCGGCGAAGAGCTCGGTGAACGGGCCGGGCGCGCCTGCTGCCCACTCCGCGGCCGCGCGTCCCGCGAGCGCGCCCACGAGGTTGCCGGTGCCGCTGTAACCGCCGAGGGCGAACACGCCGCGCTCGAGCTCCTCGACGACGGGCAGGGGGCCGTCCGCGTAGCCGACGGAGGCGGCCCAGCGGTGCGTCACGGCGGCCGCCGTGCCGATGCGCTCCCTCAGGAAGGAGTCGAGGAGCCTCTGGATCGCGTCGGTCGGTTCAGTGACGTCCGTCCACTCCGCGTCCTCGTGGTGATCGCGGAAGCCCCCGAGGGCGATCTCGCCGCCCGGCAGCTGCTGGGCGTATTCGTAGCCATGGCGCAGGTACATCGGAACGGCCAGCTCCACGTCGCGCGCGGGGGCGGTCCCGAGCATCTGGAGCCGCGCCGTCCGGACGCGTGGCGCGAGCTCGGGCAGGAGACGCACCAGTCCGCCGTCGGTGGCCACGACCACGCGGTCCGCGCGCACCACACCCCGATCCGTTCGTACGGCGTCCGCGCCGACCTCGATGGCCGGGCTTCGTTCGAACAGGCGCGCGCCGCGAGCGCGCGCGTCCTTCGCGAGTCCCAGCGCGCGGCCGAGGGGGTCGAAGGACAGATCGGTCGGGAAGAGCAGGCCGCGTCCCCACGGGCCCACGTAGCGCTCGACGGGGAGGCTCGCGGCGCCCATCGCGTCGAACTGCGCGTCGCAGTCCGCGGCCTCCGCGTCGTCCGCTGCGATCCGCAGCGAGCCCGTCCTGCGCACGTGCGCCGCGCTCGCCGCGGCCACCCGCTCCTGTTCGTCCATCGTCGCGCGATAGAGCGCGGTTGCACGCGGCGCGCCCAGCGCGGCGACTGCGTCGTGGAAGAAGGGCGCGAGTCCAGCGAGCAGCAGGCCGCCGTTGCGCCCGGCGGCTCCGCTGGCGACCGCACCGGCGTCCAGGCCCACGACGTCGAGACCGCTGTCGAGCAGCGCGTGGATCGCGGTCAGCCCCGATCCGCCGAGGCCGATCACGCAGACGTCGGCGCGCGTCTCCTCCTGGAGCAGCGGCAGCGCCAGGGGCGCGCTGTGGGCGGCCCAGAGGGCAGCTCCGCCGGGATGGACGTCGCGGGGCATGGTCGTCACGACACGAGCAGTTTCATGACGGACCGGAACGCCGGGTAGAAGACTTCCGGGAAGAGGTTCCACGCGACGATCAGGCCCACGAACGGCGCCCACGGCTCGGCGAACAGCGCCCGCACCTTGTGCATGGGCCCTTCGGGGATGACGAGGGGCAGCGCCGCGCTCCCATCCATCGGCGGGATGGGGAACAGGTTGAAGATGAACAGCAGGAGGTTCTGGACGAGGAGCAGGCTCGAGAAGATCGCCAGCGAGTTGGCGACGGGGCTGCCTGTTCCGCGGACGAGCTCGGCCCAGGGGAACGACGAGGCCGTCTCCAGGCCGATCTCGAAGGCGCCCATGGTGAGCCCGACCTTCATGATCACGAACGCGACGGCGCCGAGGACGAGGTTCGCGCCGGGGCCCGCGAGGGCCATCAGGGCGGCGCGCTTCGGGTACCAAGCGGCCCAGACGGGGTCGTAGGGCGCATGCGCGAAGCCGAGGGGCCACTGCACCAGCAAGAGGGTGACGATCGGCAGGCCCACCATCCCGACGGGCTCGCGGCGGATGTGCGGTATCGGATCGAGGGTCACCTGCCCGCCGAGGTAAGCGGTGCGGTCGCCGAGCTTCAGCGCGGCGAGGGCGTGGGCCGCCTCGTGCGCCGTCACGGAGAGCAGGAACACCACGTAGAACCCGAACGCGATGGTCAGGTCCTGCACTTCGAGCGCGGCGAGCATGCGCGCAAGGTAGCCTCGGGGCCCGCCGCGCGCACGGCATGCGCCGTCCCAAGAACTCAGGATCTCCGATGCCCCTCCTCCCCGCCGCCTCCCTGCCCCTCGTGGGGCTCGCCCTCCTTCCGCTCGCCGCCTGCGCCGGAGGCGCGCCCCCGATCTTCGACGGTGAGACGCTCGAGGGCTGGCACGCCGACGTCCCCGCGGCGGACGACGGTCAGGGAGTCCCCGCGTCCTTCGTGGTGCGGGACGGGATGCTCGTGAGCCTGGGCTCCCCGAACGGTCATCTCATCACGGACGCCGGCCACGCCAACTACCGCCTCGAAGTGGAGTACCGCTGGCCCGGCGACACCGGGAACTGCGGCGTCCTCGTCCACGCGTCGACCCCGCGTCACCTCTACGGCATGTTCCCGAAGTCCATCGAGGTGCAGATGCACCACGGGAACGCCGGGGACTTCTGGTGCATCGGGGAGGACATCGTGGTGGACGACATGGTCGAGCGCCGGGGGCCCGAGGAGGAGTGGGGCGTGGTCGAGGGCAAGCGCCGTCGGATCAAGAACCTCACGGATGGATCCGAGAACGAGCCCGGTGAGTGGAACACCATGGTGATCGAGTGCGAGGGCCGCGCGATCCGCGTCTGGGTCAACGGGGACAAGGTCAACGAGGGCCGTGACTGCACCGCGGACTCGGGATCGATCGCGATCCAGGCGGAGGGCGCGGAGGTCGAGATCCGTCGGCTCGAGCTCTCACCTCTGGACGGCCACGCGTCGGTGCGCTGAGTCCGGGCCGTCACGTCCGGCGCCGCCCTCGTGGAGCTACAATGCTCCGACGATGAGCCCCGTCTACGCTTTCAGCCTCGGTCCGATCAGCGGCCTCGAGCTCCTGGTCGTCGGGGTCGCGAGCGTGCTGATCTTCGGCGGGCGTCTGCCGGAGGTGGCGATGCGCGCGATCGCCCACGTGATGCGGGCGCGCCGCGCGCTCTCGCAGATGTGGCGCGACACAGGGCTCGAGGACGAGCTGCGCCGGGTCCGTCGTGAGATCGAGACGAAGGTCCCGCGGCAGGCCGAGTTCGACGTGCAGCCCCGGCTGGACACGGCGGACCAGGATCCGGCTCGCGCGGCGGCGGCGCGGGCGCGTGACGCGTCCGCCGAGTCCCCGGGTGCTCTCGATGAGGACGAGTTCGGGATCGACCCGGACGCCGATCGGCGCGAGGCCTATTCGTTCGAGCCCGTGGACGAGGCGATCGCAGTGGGGGACGACCACGTCGCGCTGGAGAAGCCTCTCGAGTTCGCCGAGGAGACCGATCACGCCACCTCGATCGAGGTGGATCCCGAGGTCGATGCCCCGGACGAGGACGGGCTCCGCGCGTCGTGAGCGCGCCGTTCCGCCTCGGCTACAACACGAACGGCCTCCCGTTCCACCGGCTGGAGGAGGCCCTCGTGCTGGTGGAGGAGGCTGGCTTCGAGGCGGTCGCGATCACACCCGACGTCGGTGCCCTCGACCCCATGAGCCCGAACGCCGGTGAGGTCGAAGGCACGCGCGCGCTCCTGGACGACCTCGGCCTGGAGGCGACGATCGAGACCGGTGCGCGCTTCCTGCTGGACCCGCGCGCGAAGCACAGGCCGAACCTGATGGACGACGCAGCGGCCGCGAGGGAGCGCCGCGTCGACTTCTACCGACGCTGCATCGACCTCGCGGCGGACCTGGACGCGCGCGTCGTGTCGCTCTGGGCGGGCGCCGCGCCGGAGGGGACCGATGGGACCCTGGACGATCGGCCCGACCATCCCCTCGTCGATCGTCTCGCGGAGGGGCTGGACTCCGTGTTGCGTCACGCGCGCGGTGCGGGAGTCCGCATCGCCTTCGAGCCCGAGCCGGGGATGTTCGTCGAGCGCCCCGCCGGGTTCGAGGCTCTGGTCGGGCGCATGGGGCACGCGGGGCAGGACCTCGGCATGACCCTCGATCTCGGCCACTGCGCCGTCACCTCGGACCTGCCCGTGCGGTCCGTCGTCGATCGCTTCGCCGATCGGTTGATCCACGTGCACGTGGCCGACTGTCCGGCAGGGGTGCACCAGCACCTTCCCCTCGGGGAGGGCGATCTCGACCTCGTCGAGGCGCTGGGGGCCCTCGTCGACGTCGGGTTCGACGGCGTGGCCGCCGTGGAGCTCTCGCGGGACGGCCATCGCGCGCCGGACGCGCTCGCCGCCTCGTTCGAGGCGCTGACCCGCGCCCTGACGAGCGCTCGCTGATCCGTCCGCCAGGCCCTGCGAGCGGCGCCGATCGGTGGGTGCCCTCGCTGCTCGTCGGCGAGGGAGTCCCTGTCGCTAAAATGCGGCTTCCTTGCCTCTCCCGAGGGGCCTGCCGTCGGGATTCGCCTGGCCTCCGCGGATCATTGGGCTGGACCTTCTTGACCTGAATCGAGAGGTTTCTTTCATTACGCGGTCCTGGCAACGGAACGGCTGCCGAAGGTCAGCCCATCAGGCCGGCCGGGAGCAGCGTCGGGAGGAGGACGCCATGGCACGCACGATCACCAAAACCGGGGCGCAGAGCGCCGCCGAGGACGCGGCATCCCGGCAGGAGACGGCGGATCACGCCCGACCCGCGGCCAATACGCGTGCTTGTCCCACGCGCGCAGAGGGTCCGGCGCCGCTGTTCCAGCACACGCTGACGGTGTCGCAGTGCCAGTCGAAGCAGCGGGGCCTCTACCACAAGTGCTTCACCTGCGTTCACGCGAACGCACGCTGACAGCAGAGATCCCCCCCGAGCGCCGCGACGATACGCCGCACAGGTCGCGTCTCCGACGACCCGTCAGCGAGGGACGGATCGAACGGCGTCCCGCCGTCGACCCGACCTCCTCACGCGGCACACCGCGGCTCGGCGCGCGACTCCCGTCCAGTGGACGGGTCAGGCCGCGCCGACGGGCGCGTCCGAGCGCAGGGCAGCGACGATGCCGTCCATGCTGGAGCCCGCGTCGCCGAAGAGCATGTGGGCTGCGTCCTCGTAGAAGAGGGGGTTGTCCACCCCCGCGTAGCCGGTCGCCCGGCTGCGCTTCATGATCACCACGAACTCGCTCGTCCAGACCTGGAGGACGGGCATGCCGTAGATCGGGCTCGTCTCGTCGGTCTCCGCGCTCGGGTTGACGATGTCGTTCGCGCCGATCACGAGGACCACGTCGGTGTCCGGCAGGTCGTCGTTGATCTCGTCCATCTCGAGGACGATGTCGTAGGGCACGTTCGCCTCTGCCAGGAGCACGTTCATGTGGCCGGGGAGGCGCCCGGCGACGGGGTGGATCGCGAAGCGCACGTTCGCGCCGCGCGCGCGCAGCAGCTCGGTCATCTCGTGGACCTTGTGCTGGGCGCGGGCCACCGCCATCCCGTAGCCCGGGACGATGACGATGTTCTTCGCCGCGGTGAGTCGCCCGACGACCTCCTCGACGCTCGTCTCCTGGATCTCACCCTCGGGCTGGGTCGCGGTCGCGGCCGCGGGCGCTCCGCCCTCGGTGCCGAAGCCGCCGAAGATGACGTGCCAGATCGAGCGATTCATGGCGCGGCACATGATGATGCTCAGGATCGCGCCGCTGCTGCCGACGAGGGCGCCGGTGACGATGAGCAGGTCGTTGCCGAGCATGAAGCCCGCCGCGGAGGCGGTCCAGCCGGAGTAGCTGTTGAGCATCGACACGACCACGGGCATGTCCGCGCCGCCGATGGCCGCCACGAGGTGCGCGCCGAGCACGCCAGCCAGGAGCGACATGCCCAGCAGCGTCCAGACGCCGTCGGTGCCGTCCGCCTGGACGAAGAGGTAGCCGAGCCCGAGCGACAGGGCGACGATCGCCAGGTTCAGGAGGTGCCGTCCGGGCAGCAGCAGGGGCTTACCGCTCACCGAGCCCTTGAGCTTGAGGTAAGCGAGGACCGAGCCGGTGAGGGTGATCGCACCGATGAACACGTCGACGAAGATCTCGATCTCGAAGACGCTGCCCGCCTTGACCCCGGCGAGATACGTGGCGAAGCCCACGAGCACGGCGGCGAGGCCCACGAAGCTGTGGAGCAGCGCCACGAGCTGGGGCATGGCCGTCATCGCCACGGTCGCGGCCATGCGCGCACCGATGGTGCCGCCCACGACGAGCGCGATGAGGATCCCGGCGAAGCTGTCGAGCTCACTGCAGGTCAGCGTGGCGACGATGGCGACCGCCATGCCGAGCACGCCGTTGGTGTTGCCCTTGCGCGCGGTCTCCTGGCTGGAGAGGCCACGCAGGCTCAGGATGAAGAGGATGGCGGCCGCGAGGTACGCGACGGTCCGCAGTGCGATCTCCATGGGTGAAGCTCCCCGCTACTTGCGGAACATGCGCAGCATCCGCCGCGTGACCTGGAAGCCGCCGACGATGTTGATCGTGGCGAAGAGGACAGCGATGGCGCCGATCCAGGTCGCCGCGGTCCCGGCGGTCTGGACGGCGAGGACGAGGCCGCCGACGACGATGATGCCGCTGATCGCGTTGGTCACGCTCATCAGAGGGGTGTGCAGCGCGGGGGTGACGCTCCAGATGACCTGCCAGCCCACGAAGCAGGCGAGGACGAAGACGGTCAGGTGCTGGAGGAACTCGGTCGTCGTCTGCGAGAGGCCGCTCTCGCCGCCGCGCAGGCGCAGGCCGACCCAGAGGGCCGCGAGGACCACCATCAGCCCGATGGAGAAGGGGCTGAAGTTGCCGGAACCGGCGGGGGCGGAGTGGCTGCCGTGCCCGGAGGAGGCCGCGGGCTTCGCGGCCGGAGCGGCCGGAGCGGCTGGAGCAGCCGCGGGAGCCGCGGGAGCCGGTGACGGCTTCGCGGGTGCCGGGCTGGGCTCGGGCAGCGGGGGCGGCGGCCAGGTGATCTCGCCGGCGTCGGTCACGAGCGCCGAGCGGAGCACCTCGTTGTCGCGGTCCATGTTCCAGCCCTCGGCGCCTCCCAGCTCGTCGAGGAGGTGGAAGAGGTTCGTGCCGTACAGGTCGCTCGCCACGTTGGCCATGCGGCTCGCCAGGTCCGTGTAGCCGAGCACGACGACCCCGTTGTCGCTCACGGCGCGCTCGCCGGGCACGGTGAGCTCGCAGTTCCCGCCCTGCTCCGCGGCGAGATCGACCACGACCGAGCCCGGCCGCATGGCCTCGACCATGTCGCGGGTCCACAGGATCGGCGCGCGCTTGCCGGGGATCAGCGCCGTGGAGACCACGATGTCGACGTCCTTCGCCTGCTCCCTGAAGAGCGCCATCTCCGCCTCGATGAACTCCTTGCTCATCGTCTTGGCGTAGCCGCCGCCGCCCTCACCGGACTCCTCGATCTCGACGGTGAGGAACTCGCCGCCGAGGCTCTTGATCTGATCGCGAACGGACTCGCGGGTGTCGAAGGCGCGGACGATGGCGCCGAGGCCGCGCGCGGCGCCGATCGCGGCGAGGCCCGCGACGCCTGCGCCGATGACCAGGACCTTCGCCGGAGGGACCTTGCCCGCCGCGGTGAACTGGCCGGTGAAGAAGCTCCCGAACTCGTTCGAGGCCTCGACCACCGCGCGGTAGCCGGCGATGTTCGCGGTCGAGCTGAGCGCATCCATCTTCTGGGCGCGCGTGATCCGCGGGATCATGTCCACGGCCAGCGTCGTCACGCCTCGCTCGCGCAGCGCCCCGAGGAGCTCCTCGTTCTGGGCGGGGAAGACGAAGGAGATCAGGGTCCCGCCCTCGCGCAGGCGCTGGACCTCGTCGAATCCATCGCCGCGGCGGGGGGCGCGCACCTTCAGCACGACGTCGGCCGCGAAGGCCTCGTCTCCTTCGACGACGCGCGCTCCGGCCGCCTCGTAGGCGCTGTTCGGGAAGCTCGCACCGTTGCCGGCGCCGTCTTCGAGGAGCACCTCGAAGCCGAGCTTGACGTAACGCTCGACGGCCGCGGGAGAGGCCGCTACGCGGCGCTCTCCCGGATGCGTCTCCGCGGGGATTCCGATCTTCAAGAGGGGCCCTGGTCGGGGGGTGGAAGGAGTCGTCGCCGGGGGCGTGCGGGGCCCAGGTGGCCCGCGCCAGCGTCCTGGCCAGGGAAGGAGACTCGGCCCGCCCGGTAGTTGCAACCTCTGGTGGCGGAGGAACGCGAGGGACCGAGCTCGCGTCTGCCCAGGGGATCGCTCGAGGGTGCGGGAAGAGCCTGGACCGGCGGCGCGCACGGCTCATCACGCGCGTCGCAGCGGCGCTAGAGTAGCGACCATGAGTCACGGGCGTTCAGGACCGGAGGTCGCGGCGGCCGTGCGGGAGATCGCGGTCCAGGTGCGGGGCGAGACGGTCCCCGTGACGCTCTTCGAGCCCGAGCAGCCGGCTTCCGATCTGTTGTTCCTTCACGGCTACGCCCGACACCCGCGCGACTATCGGGCGCTGCTCGAGCGCTTCGTCCAGGACGGGCACCGGGTCTTCGCGCCCTTCATCTTCGCCAACGGGTCGCTCAGGCGCACGCCGACCACCTTCTGGGCCTGCGCCGCGCTCGCGTGGCGAGCTGTCGAGACGCTCGTCCTCGGGGGGCAGCTCGCGCCCGGCTCGCCTGCCTTCGGGCACTCGACCGGCGGCGCTGTGGCGCTGACACTGGGAGGCTCGGCGCTGGAGCCATCGGCCCTCGTCGCGGTCAACCCGGTCCAGCCCTCGAGCGCCTCGTCGCCCCTGTTCATCGCTCGCTCGGCGTGGATGAACACGAAGATGGCCTTCGGTCTCGCTGGCGACGGCCGGGCGGCGCGCCGTGTCCTCTCGGATTCCGGCCCGCGTTTCTACGGGAACTGGCTCAGGAGCGCCGCGCGCAACTACCGGCTGATCGGCGGCCTGAAGGCCTACGACCACGCGAGGCTCGCCCGCTGGAGCTCGAGGCGCAGGCCCTTCCGAGGGCCAGCCACGGTCCTCTACGGGCACGGAGACGAGTTCTACCCCTCCTGCCAGGGCCTCGAGGAGGGGCTCAGCGCGGTCTTCGAGAACTTCGAGCTCGAGGAGCTGCCCCGGGAGAACAGTCACGAGTGGCTCATGTTCCGGCTGGACCGTGCCCACGAGAGCATCGACCGCGCGCTGCGCCGGAGCTGAAGCGGGCGAAGAGCGTCCACGGCGCGCGCGGCTCTCGGGGCGCACGTCTCCCGCCCACTCACGCGCTCGCCGCCCTCGGCGGTCGCGGCGGTCGCGGCGGCGAGGGCCGCGACGACCGGCACGACGTCGTGGGCGCCGGCGGCGACGGGGCCCGGCCGGCCCCACGTTCTTCCCGGCGCCGCCGGGAGCATCCTGTCGAGGCCCGGTCTCGCCGAGTGAACGCTTCGCTCCTCGGTGACGCCCTCTGCCGCCGACCCTCCGGCCCTGGCCGAGGCCCGGCGCCGCCCATTCGATCGCCGTAGAATGCGGCCGCGATCCGACGCGACCGGATCGGACCTTCGATGGAGCCCCCCCAGCAAGAGATCGAGGCGCTCGACGCCGCCCGCGCGGGAGACCATGGCGCGATCGGTCCGGTCCTCGAGTCGTACCGCGCCCGCCTCTCGCGCATGGTCTCGCTCCGCATGGACGCGAGGCTCAAGGGACGGTTCGACACGTCGGACGTGCTCCAGGAGGCATTCGTGGAGGCGTCCCAGCGCTTGCCCCGTTACCTGGAGGACGAGCGCATGCCGTTCTTCCTCTGGGTGCGGTTCCTCGTCGGGCAGAAGCTGCTCCAGTTCCATCGAACGCACCTCGGCGTGGAGGCCCGCGCTGCAGACCGGGAGATCCCCCTCGCGGTGGCGGCCGCGCCGTGCGCGAGCACCGTCTCCGTCGCGGAGGTCTGGCTCGCCGAGACGGGCACGCCGTCCCAGGCGGTGGCGGCCGACGAGGAGCATGCTCGCGTGCGGGCTGCCCTCGAGTCGATGAGCGAGGTGGACCGTGAGGTGCTCGTCCTCCGTCACTTCGAGCAGCTCACGAACGCCGAGGTCTCGCGCCTCCTCGAGATCACTCCGCAGACGGCGAGCGCCCGCTACGTGAAGGCCCTGACGCGGATCCAGTCGGTGGTGGGCGAGGCCTGAGGCGCGGCGATGGCGGAACGCGGCAGCGCAGAAGAGTCGGACAGCGAGCTCGAACGTTTCGTGAGGGTCGACGAGATCGTCACCGCGGCCCTGCAGAAGGCCCGGGCGGGGCACGAGGTCGACATCGAGCTCGTCGCCGATCAGCATCCCGAGATACGCAGCGAGCTGTTGACGGCGCTGCGCGGCGTCGCCTCCCTCGAGCGCTCGGTGGATCAGGAGGTTCTCGATGCTGGCATGCCGGAAGCCATCGGGCCCTACACGGTCGTGCGCGAGATCGGTCGCGGAGGCATGGGAGTGGTCTACGAGGCCGAGGACCGGTCCCTCGACCGACGCGTGGCGATCAAGCTCCTGCCGGAGCGCATCTCCTCCAGCGCGGACTTCGTCGAGCGCTTCCGCCGGGAAGCCCACGCCGCGGCCCGCCTCGAGCATCCAGGCGTCGTGCCCGTCTACGGGGTCGGTGACGCGGACGGCCAGCACTACTACGCGATGCAGTTCGTCGACGGCTACGGCCTCGACGGCCTCGTCCGCATCTTCGCGGGCACACGCGACGAGGGCGAGGTCCTGGACAGATCCGAGGAGTCCGGCCGCGAGCGCCGCTTCGCCCGGGCGCTCGCGACAGGACGACTCGATCGCTTCGGGGCGAGGTCGGAAGACCCGTCCGGTCTCGAGGGCGCGGACGACGATGGAGCGCGACCCGCACTCGGGCGCGCCTATCACAGGAACGTGGCGCGCATCGGCCTGCGCGCTGCGGAAGCTCTCGGTCACGCCCACGCTCGAGGCGTGCTGCACCGCGATATCAAGCCGGCGAACGTGCTGCTCGATCGCAGCGGGCGCGTCCTGATCACCGACTTCGGCCTCGCGAAGCTCGACGAGTCGGAGGATCTGACCCGCGAGGGCGACTTCGTCGGGACCCTGCGGTACATGGCTCCCGAGCAGTTCAACGGGCATGCCGAGCCCCGGTCCGACGTCTACGGGCTCGGCCTGGTGCTCTACGAGCTCTTGACGCTCGAGCGCGCCGTGAAGAGCGATTCGCGCGCTGAACTCGTCAACGAACTCCTCCACGTGGTTCCGCGGAGCCCTGACGCGGTGCGGCCCGAGGTCCCCCAGGACCTCGCGCGGATCGTGATGAAGGCCATCGCGAAGCTCCCCGAGCATCGCTATCGCACCGCCGAGGCCATGGCGGCGGACCTGCGCGCCTTCCTCGAGGGGCAGCCCATCGCCGCGCGTGCGCCGAGCACGCTCTACCTCGCGCGCCTCGCGGTGAGTCGGTCGCGTGGCCCCTTCATCGCCGTCGCGGTCCTGGTCGCTGCCCTCCTGGTGGGGACCGTGATCTACGTTCTCGAACTCCAGGACTCGACGCGGCGCGAGGCCGGGCTCGCCTATCGCGCGAATCTCGCGGCCGCAGCCGCGTCGCTGATGAGCGACGACACGCCCGCTGCGCGCTCTCGCCTCGATGGCTGTCCGGAGGACCTTCGAGGCTGGGAGTGGAAGCACCTCTCGGCGAGCGTCGACCAGAGCGTCCGCGAGATCGCGCGTATCGGCCATCCCATCGAGCGGCTCGCGTTCGAGGGGGACCGTCTCCTGGTCTCACACCGCACGGGGGTCACGATCTTCGAGGACGGAGAGGTGGTCGAGGAAGTCAGGCTCCCGGGCGGTCGGACGAGCAAGTCGGGGCTCGTCGGTGCCTATCGCGTCGGGGGGGATTGGTTGAGCCTCGACTTCCGCACCGGGCTCTGGCGGTCCCCTCCCGGGGGTGCGCCGGGGGGCGTCGTCCCGGAGGCACGCGAAGACGAGTTCTCGAGCCTGAAACTGCCGAGACCGGTGAACGCGTCGGCCCTGACGCCCGATGGCGACCACATCGTGGCCGTCGAACGCGCCGGGCGCATTCTCGTGGTGAACACCAAGACCTTCGAGGTCGAGCGCACCGCGACCACCGGTCAGTCCCGCGTCCTGCACGTCGAACTCTCACCCGGTGGAGAGACGGCCTACGTGGGCTCCACGGACGGTCTGGTGAAGGCCTGGGACCTCGAGACCCTCGAGTCGAGGGTGCTCTTCGCCGCGGATACCGCCGTGAGCTGCCTCGCCGTCCACCCCGCTGGCGACCTGGTCGCCGTCGGCTCCAGCGATCATTCGGTCCAGCTGCTCGCTCCCGACGGGACGCGGCGCGGGCGCCTGCTCGGCCACACCGAGAAGGTCACCGGGGTCACCTTCTCGGCGGACGGCCGCCTCATCGCCACGGTCGGCCGGGAGCGGCGCCTGAAGGTCTGGGACCTCGAGTCGCGAGAGGTCCTCCAGAGCTTCGGCGGACTCTCCAGGGTCACGAATCAGATCTGCTTCACTCCGAGCGGCCGCGGGATCATCTCCGCGAACAACGCGGGCATCGTCCAGGAATGGAGCGTGGAGGTGGGCGGCGGGCGCGCATGGATCCGCGGCCATCACGCCGACGTGGCGGCCCTGGACCACACGTCCGATGGAGCGCGATTCGCCACGGGCGCGCGGGATGGGTCCATCCGCGTGCACGACGCAGCCTCGCTCCGCCTCGACCTCTTCCTCCCGGGCCACTCCACGGAGGTCAACGGGCTCGCCTGGCACCGCGGCGATCGCGCGCTCCTCGCGGTGGAGCGCGGCGGCGTCGTTCGTGACTGGTCCATGCCCGATGGTCGCGTGCGCTGGGAGCTGGAAATGGAGGGCGTCGTCTCCGAGCCCGAGATCCTGCCCGGTGAGCGCGCGGCGCTCGTGAGCAGCGGCGGCGAGATCCTGATCGTCGGCCTGGAGGACGGCACCCGGCTCGCGGCGAAGCGCGATGAGCGACATCGCTATCGCAGCGTCACCCTCTCCTCGGATGCGGGGTCTCTCTTGGTCGGTGATCTCACGGGCGACCTCGTCGTTCTGGACTCCTCGACCCTCGAGGAGAAGCGCCGGGTCGCGGATCTTCACGAGAAGGAGATCAGCGCGATCATCGTCGACCCCGAGCGGCGCCAGGTGATCACCTCGAGCCTCGATGGATCGATCGCGTTCGTCGACGAGGACAGCTTCGAGTTGCGCCACCGCACCCGCGCAGGGGCCGAGAGCCATACCTGGCAGTCCGACGGCGTCGAGCACCTGGCCCTTTCGCCAGACGGTCGCGTCCTCGTGGCAGGGACGCACGCCTGGCTCGTCCGCCTCATCGACCCGGGGTCGGGCGAGTTCGTGCTGGACCTCACCGGCCACGACGACTGGGTGCGACGCGTGCAGTTCAGCCCGAGCGGTGAATCGCTCGTCTCCAGCTGCTCGCACTCATCGGTGCGGGTCTGGGATACGAGCGCGTCCGCCTGGCGTGTCTCCCAGGTGGAGGAGCGCCTGGACCTCGAGGACGCGGCGCGCTCGAGGATCGAGACGAGGTTGGGTTCGCGCCTGAGCGATCCCTCTCAGGCTCTGGAACAGCTGGAGGTGCTGGACGCGCGCGGCGGCGGCGGCCACGCAGCCCTGGAGAGGGCCGAGCGGGCGGTCCTCCACCAGTTCCTCGCCGCCGATCCGATGCGCAGCCTCGAGCGCATGGCGCTCGTGGACGAGCGCGAGATCACGGCGCGCTCGGCGATGCAGTACGTGCGCGGCTGGAATCAGCGGCGGGGGTCCACCTACGAGACCTACCGGCTCCTGGCCGTGGCGAACGCGCGGATCGAGGACCACGACCGGGCGCTGGAGCACGCGCGCTCCGCCGCCGAACTGGAGCCCGAGAGGGCAGCCACCGATCCCGTGCTGCTCGCGGCGCGAGCGCGGGCCCATCGACTGGCCGGCGATACGGCGAAGGGCGCGAACTGCGCCATGCTCGCGCGCAGCTCGCAGCCCTTCGACGCCATCGACGGACGCACCGCCGAGATCTTGCTCGAGCTCGCTGGCTCCTGACCGGACGCTCGCCGAGGCCCGGGCAGGTGGCCGGGATCCGCTGCATCGCACGGCGGCTCCCGGGCGATGGAGAGGGGCGGCGCCCGCACCCCATGAACGTCCACGACCAGCTCACCAACCCCTGGGTGATCCAGCGCGTCAACGCGCGCCTCTTCGAGCTGATCGAGGTCCACGGCGATCTGTCGCGCTGCTATGCAGGTGTGGACGCGGCGGAGTTCACCATGGAGCAGACGGCGTACATCTCGCAGTCGATCGGCGGCCCGACCGTCCGCAGCGCCGCTCAGCTCGCCGCGGCGCGTGAGCTCCCCGAGCTCACGCTTCCCCTGCTCGAGGCACGGCGGGATCTGCTCGCGCGCGCGCTCAACGACGTCGGGGCGCCTCGGGTGCTCCGCGAGGCCTGGCTCAAGATCGAGGACGAGCGCCGCTCGCCGGGCCCTTCTCGGAGCTGAGGCGCGAGCGTCGCGAACATGGCACGACGACTGACGGCGCTCCTCGCGCTCCTCGCCCTGTCCGTGATCGGGCTGCTCCAGGAGCGCACCCTCGACGTGGCGGAGACGGGTCCCGAGTGGGACGCAGCCGCCGAGGTGTCGTCCACCTTCGGGCTGCGCGAGGTCGGTGCCGTCCTCGCCGTCTTCGACCTGGAGGCGAGCCCCGACTCCGACGCTGCTCTCAGGGCGCTGGAGGCGCGGGTCGAGGCGCTCGACGCCGTCGTGGCCCTCGTCACCCCGTTCGACGTCCCCGGGATCGACTCCCTCGAGGAGGCGCGCAGGCACCCGATCGCGTCCCGGAGCCTCGCGCCGCCTGGCGGGCTGCTCCTGCCTTTGGTCCCGGCGGATCCGCGCGCAGGGGCCGGCTGGCAGGACGATGTGCTCACCGCCGCCAGGGCCGGAGCGGCGGAGATGCCGCGGCTCGACGTCGGCCTGACCGGGCAGTGGCCCATCGTCCAGGCGCAGCAGGACGCCTACGCGCGCGAGCGCATCCGATTCCAGCTCCTCGGCGTCGTCGTCGGGATCGTGATCTCGTCCCTGGCCTTCCGCACCCTTCGCGCGACGCTCCTCGCCGGTCTTCCGCCCGTGGTCGGCGTCGTCCTCGCCGTGGGCGTCGGCCGGCTCCTCGGGCTCGGTCACTCGGGTCTCTCCACTCTCGTCCTCCCCCTGCTGGTGCTGACGATCGGGTTCACGGACTCCCTGCACCTCGTGGTCGCGGCCGTGCGAGCCCGTCGGGGCGGGGCGCCCGACGGGACGAGCGCTGTCCTCCAGGCCTCGCGCGAGCTGCTCAGGCCCTGCGCGCTGACCTCGCTCACCACCGCGATCGGCTTCGGCTCCCTCGCCACCGCCGGGAACGCGGTCGCAGTGGATTTCGGTCTGACGTGCGCGCTCGCCACCGCGCTCTCCTTCGCCGCCGTGTTCCTGACGCTTCCCCTTCTGGCGCGCACGGGACTCGGGCTGCACCTCGACCGCGTCGCCATCGGCGAGGACGGCGACCGCGGCGGGCCGGGCGGCCGCGTCGTCGAGCGGGTGCTGGGGTTCGTGATCGAGCGCCCCGGGGCCGTGTCGCTGATCGCCGTGGCGGCGACCCTCGCCTGCGGGTTCGCTGCGTCCAGACTCGGCGTCGATCGCCGCGTCGAGAACGACCTCGCGCGCGGAAGCGCGGCGATCGAGACCCTCGGGCGCGTCGACCGGGAACTCGGCGGCGTGCTCCCGATCCACGTGCAGATCGAATGGGAGACGGGCGTCCAGGGCCCCGCCGTGCTCCGCGCGGCGGGCGAGGTCTCGGCGGCGCTCGAGGCCGTGCCGTACGTCTCGGGGGCGCTCGGTCCCGCCGAGCTCGCGGCGAGCGTGGGAGGCTCTTGGCCGGCGGTCACCCTCCTCCCCGAGCGCTGGCGCGGCCCGTTCCTGCAGCTCGAGAAGCGAAGTGCTCTCGTGCACGCTCGACTCCCGGACGCCGGCTCCGCGGAACTCGAGGGGGCCTTCGAGCAGCTCGCGCGTTCGCTGGAGGGTGTCTCGCGGGACGGCATCCGGACGCGCATCGTCGGCGATCACTACGCGTACCTTCGCACGGTCGGACGCGTGACGCGGGACCTCGCGCGGAGCCTCGTCCTCGCGGCCGCGCTGATCCTCGTCACCCTCGCGGCGGCGTTCCGCTCCTGGCGGCTCGGGCTCGCGAGCATGGTCCCGAACCTCCTGCCGATCACCGCCTCCGCGGCGGGTCTGCACCTGCTCGGCCGGTCCATCGACATCTCGGCGCTGACGGCCCTGACGCTCTCACTCGGCATCGCGACGGATGACACGATCCACGTGCTGTCCCGCTGGCAGCGGGCCCGGGCCGGCGGTGACCCGCTGCGGGCGGCCGCGCGCCGGGCCGTGCTGCGCAGCTATCCCGCGCTCGTCGTCACGACCCTGACGCTCGGCGCAGCCTTCGCCCTGCTCCTGAGCTCGTCGATCCCCGCGGTCCGGGACTTCGGGCTGCTCGCCTTCACGACGCTGGTCGTCGCGCTCCTCGCAGACGTGTGGCTCCTCCCCGCGCTGCTGATCGCGCTCGAGGGGCGCGACGGGCGCGGGGAGTCAGGGTGAAGTCAGCCGCCGCCAGAGCGGCTGCGGCAGGAGCCTGGCGGCGCGCATCAGCCACGCGAGTCGCCTCGGGTACTCGATGATCGCGCGTCCGCGCTCGAGGCCGTCGACCGTTCGCCGCGCGGCGTCCTCGGGCTCCAGGAGGAAGGGCATGGGGAAGCGGTTGCGGGCGGTCAGGGCCGTGCGCACGAAGCCGGGGCGTACGTCGCACACGCGCAATCCCGTGCCGTGGAGCTCTCCGCGCAGGGATTCGAGCCAGGTCGATAGCCCTGCCTTGCTCGCGCAGTAGGCCGCGGCGGTGGGGAGACCTCGCAGGCCGGCGAGGCTCGAGAGCGCCGCGAGGGTTCCGCTGCCCCGATCGCGCATCGCGGGGAGGGCGATCTCCAGGGTGCGGGCCGCTGCGACCAGGTTGACCTCGAGGACGGTGTGCGTGCGTCCGATGCGCGTGTCCTCTCCTGCGCCCGACTCCGCGACGCCGGCTCCGGCGACGACGAGATCCAGGCCCGGACGCGCGGAGACCTCGGCGACGACCCGGTCCAGCCACGGGCCGTCGGTGACGTCGCCCGGGTGCACGGCGGCGTCTCCACCCGCGGTCCGGATCTCCTCCCGGGTGCGCGCGAGCTCGTCCTCGCGCCGCGCGATCAGATGGACGAGCGCGCCTCGCCGACCGAGCTCGACCGCGATCGCGCGGCCGAGGCCGCTCGAGGCGCCCGTGAGAAGAGCCTCGCGGAAGGGAGGGTCGACCATGGGAAGATCCTGGCGCAGCGGCGCCAGCGATGCACGCGCGGAGCGGGGTCAGGCTCCGCGCCGGGCTCAGGGGCGACGCTGGCCGCGGAGGACGCGCTCGCTCGACATGGGTTCGAGGTCGATCGGGTCGAGCGCCCGGAATCGCTCGCGCGGTTCCAGCCACAGGCCGTAGCGGCCGCAGGGGATCGCGAAGGCGTCGACGACCCCGCGCTCGAGCCCGGTGGCGTCGTCGCGGACGACCTCGTCGAAGGGAACGTCGAAGCGCGCGCCGCTCGCAGTGACGACGATCACCCGGGTCGCGTCGCCGACGTCGAGAAGCTCGAGGCGGCGGCGCACGACCGGGCCGAGGGTGGACCGGAGCTCGGCATCGCCGCGAGTGGGTCCGACCTCGTGCCGGCCGAGGCGCGTGCGCTCGTAGGGGGTGCCGCGGCCTCCCACCTCGACCTCGTAGACGCCTTCGATCAGGTCGAAGGTGACCGATTCGCCGACGGGCACGGCCTTCTCGGCCAGCCATCCCGTCTTCACGTCCCACAGGAGCACGGGTACGGATCCGAAGGTCTCTCCGAAGACCTCGACACCGACCTCGAGAGCCGTCGTCTCACCCACGCGCTCTTCGCCGAAGCGCTCGGGCGCGAGGCGGAGGATCCGCTTCATGCCCATGCGAGTCTTCTCGAAGGCCATGAGCCTGTTCCCTGCCAGGTCTCGCACTTCGAGGCGGTCGCAGACCTGCGGTTCCAGCCCGTAGAGGCGGAAGCGTCCCCGTTCGTCCGTGACGGCCCACGGGCCGCGGTGCGTGTCGAGCTGGCCCACGGCGATGTCGGCAAGAGGCCGTCCCTGCGCGTCCAGGACGACGCCGTCGAGGCGCGCCCCGGGCGCCGCCATGGTCTCGTAGACGCCCTCGTTCGCGGCCTCCCACTCCACGTCGAGGTAGGTCGTGCGCACGGTCTCGCCCACGGGGTAGACGTCCGCGATCTCCCAGCCCTCGCGGCCGACGGCGTGGAGCGTGGCGCCCCCGAGGGGGTCCGTGACGGTGCTCGTCACGTCCGGCGTGTGCCCGCAGCCCACGGCGACGCCCAGGTGTACGAGCCCGAGGGGGGCGCCGGTGTGATCGAGGAGCTTGATCCGCGACGGGACGACGGGCCAGAGCTCCACTTCCACCGGAGTGTCCGGCTGCGGTGTCCAGAACGTGCCGGAGGGCGCGTAGCCCTCGGCGCGCACGATGGTCCAGCTGTACTTCGCGTCGGCGGTCGACGGCGCGAGGCTCGCGACACCCCGCGCGTTCGTCGGAAGGGCGGCTTGGCGGAACCAGAAGTCGGACCACACCGGAGCGACGATCTCGTGCACGCCGTGCACCCGGGCGCCCTCCACGGGCTCGCCCGTGACCGCGTCGATCACGTGGACCTCGAACGCAGGCTGCTCGGACCTCTGGGGAAGGACGGTCAGGGACAGGAGCGCGAGGGCCAGGGGAGCGAGCATGGCGATCAATAGAGCAGCGCGCTGAAGCGGTCACCAACGAGAACCGCCGACCCGGCAGTGAATGCCGAGCCGGCGGGCTCGTGAGGACCGGAGATCCTGACCGGGATCAGGCGGTCTTGCCGAGCGTCGGCACCTGCTGACGCGCGATGTCCTTCTGGTTGGAGCCGTCGACGACGTACTTCCACTCGGTCTTGGCCACGCGCTGCTGGTGCTTGCGCTTGCGGCGCTTGATCTCGAACCAGTCGCCGATGAGCTCGGGGTGCTTGACCATCGCGATCACGCGCTCGATCTTGCGGTGGATCTTCGGGACGATGCCCTTGGTCGCCTTGGCGTGGGCCTTGATCAGACGCTCGCGCTCGGCGTGGAGCTCCTCGTGGGTGAAGTTCGGGTGCTTGAAGCACTCGGTGGAGTGCCAGTAGTGGAACTCGACCTCGGCGACGTCCTGGGTCAGGTACGGCTTGATCTGCTCGTAGAAGGTCGTGCCGGGGATCGGCTGGAGCAGGGACACGCAGACGGAGTCGGGGCGCGTCTTGCCGACGATCTCCTCGGAGATACGGTGGTCCTTCTGCTGCTCCTCGGGGAACCCGTAGAGCATGAAGAACTTGAAGTACATGCCGAGCTCGCGGTTGAGCTTGGCGCCGCGGATGACCTTCTCCTGGGTGACGCCCTTCTTCATCGTCACCAGCATGTCCGGCGAGCCGGACTCGAGGCCGTAGGCGATCTTCACGCAGCCCGCCTTGCGCATCCAGCGGAGCATCTCGTAGTCCATCGTGTCGATGCGCGACTCGCACAGCCACTCGAAGTAGAGGCCGCGCTTCACGATCTCCTTGCAGATCGCGATGACGCGCTTGCGCTGGATGGTGAACAGGTCGTCGAACAGGATGATCTGCGGCGGGTTGTACGTCGTGATGATGTGCTCGAGGAGATCAACGGTCTTCTCGACGCTCATCGAGCGGTACTTGCGCGGGGTCATCTCCGCGTCGCAGAAGGTGCACTCGTACGGGCAGCCGCGGCTGGTGATCGCGGTCACGCCCGGGTTCACCATCAGCGTCATGTACTCCTTGATGTCCCACAGGTGGTAGGCGGGCATCGGGACGGCGTCCATGTCGCGCACGAGCGGGCGGCGCGGGGTCTGGAAGATCTCGCCGTCCTTCATGAAGGTGATGCCCTGGATGTCCTCCCACTTGGAGCGGTCCTGCCAGTGCTCGACGATCTCCATGATCGTCACGTCACCTTCGCCCTGGACGCAGATGTCACCCGCGTCGGCCTCGAGGAAGAACTCGGGGTTGGTCGTCGGGTGGGGCCCGCCGAGGACCGTGAAGCGGCCGATCTCCTGCTTGGAGATCTGGCCGAGCTCACGGGCGCGACGCGCGTTCGGCGTGAGCGAGGAGATGCCGACCATGTCCGCCCAGCGCATGGCGTCCTTGATGTCGTCGAGCATCGCGATCGAGTCGTCGAACAGCTTGACGGTGTGACCTGCCTCTTCGAGGTAGGACGCGAGGATCGTGATGCCGAGCGGCGGATAAATCTCGTCGCGCGCCATCTCGCCCTTGAGCTTGGTCTCGTCGGACCAGAGCTCGCCCGCGAGTTCGCGGATGGCCTGACTCTTCGCGTAGATGAGGACGACTTTCACAGGATTACGGGCGCTCTACAGAGCCGATTGGAGGAAGCGCGACGGCCGAGGCGAGAGCCCCGCGGGATTTCACGTCATGCGCAGCCAAAGTCTATCCGGCTCCCGGGAATGCGGGGGGGCGGCTGGACGGACTGCACCCCCTGCTTTCGGCATCTCTGGCGGCTGGCCTCGCCGAAGAGTCGAATCCAGCTGAAGATGTGCCTCGATGTTGGACGGAGCTGCTGCAGAGGGTCGCAGGTGGGGCGCACAGGGGGCCCAGCGGGGGCGCAGCGGGCCGTCAGGATTTTCCGACCTTGCGCGGCCCGAGAGATGAATTTCGCGTGAGCAGGGGCCTTCGAACGACGAGCGGGCGGCGCGACCGCCCTCTCCGGACCAGGGAAAGGGCGCTCACCGCGGCGTCGCAGGCCCGACGCTCGAGCGCGCCTCAGGAGTGCGCGTGCTCTTCGCGCGTGCCGGCGATGTGGCCCTGGATCTCCTGGAGCGAACGCACGGTGATCGGTCCTTTGTGCAGCGCGGCGAGCCCGCTGACCACGGCGCGGATCCCCGCGAGGGTCGTGACGCACGGGATGCCCGTGCTGATCGACGTCGACCGGATGTAGGTGTCGTCGTGGCGCGTCGCTCGTCCGGACGGCGTGTTGAAGACCATGTCGATCTCGCCGTTCTTGATCGAGTCGACGATGTGGGGCCGGCCTTCGTGCAGCTTGTTGATGCGCTCCACGGGGAGGCCCGCGGCGCGCAGTGTGTTCCAGGTGCCGCCGGTCGCCACGAGCTCGTACCCGAGCTGCGCGAGCGTCCGGGCCTCGGAGACGATCGGGCGCTTGTCGGATTCCTTCACGGTGAGCAGCACGCGCCCGCGGAGGGGAAGCCGCATCCCGGCGCCCTCGTAGGCCTTGGCGAAGGCGTAGCCGAGGTCCGGGTCGATGCCCATGACCTCGCCGGTCGAGCGCATCTCCGGGGAGAGGAGCATGTCGACGCCCGGGAACTTGTTGAACGGGAACACCGGCGCCTTGACGCAGAAGGCCTTGGGCGTGACCTCTTCGGTGAAGCCGAGCTGCTCCAGGGTCATCCCGGCCATGAGCTTGGCCGCGTGCTTCGCGAGCGGGACGCCGATCGCCTTGGAGACGAAGGGCACCGTCCGCGACGCGCGCGGGTTGACCTCGATGACGTAGACGTCGCCGTCCTTCACGGCGTACTGCACGTTCATCAGCCCGATCACGCCGAGCTCGCGGGCCATCGCCTTGGTCGCGCGTGAGATCTCCTCGAGGATCGACTCCGAGAGGGAGAAGGAGGGGAGCACGCACGAGGAGTCGCCGGAGTGGATGCCAGCCTCCTCGATGTGCTCCATGATCCCGCCGATGACGGCCCGCTCCGCGTCCGCGATGCAGTCGACGTCGACCTCGATCGCGTCCTCGAGGAACTTGTCCACGAGGATCGGCTTGTCGGGGGACGCGTCGACGGCGTGGGTCATGTAACGGTCCAGCGCCTCGTCGTCGAAGACGATCTCCATCGCGCGCCCGCCCAGGACGTAGCTCGGACGCACCAGGACCGGGTAGCCGATGTTGCGGGCGATCTTGAAGGCCTCGCCCACGCTCTTGGCGATGCCGTTGGGCGGCTGGCGCAGGTCGAGCTTCGCCAGCATCTGCTGGAAGCGCTCGCGGTCCTCGGCGCGGTCGATGGAGTCCACCGAAGTGCCGATGAGCGGCGCCCCCGCGCGGTCCAGGCCGTTCGCGAGGTTGAGCGGGGTCTGTCCGCCGAACTGCACGATGATCCCCTCGGGCTGGACGACGTCGACGACGTTCATCACGTCCTCGTGCGTCAAGGGCTCGAAGAACAGGTGGTCCGAGGTGTCGTAGTCGGTGGAGACCGTCTCCGGGTTCGAGTTGATCATCACGGCCTCCTTGCCCATCTCCTGGGCGGCGAAGGCCGCGTGCACGCAGCAGTAGTCGAACTCGATGCCCTGTCCGATCCGGTTGGGCCCGCCGCCGAGGATCATGATCTTGTCGGCGCCCGTCTCGCGGACCTCCGACTCGTCCTCGTAGGTCGAGTAGTAGTAGGGCGTCGCAGCCTCGAACTCCGCCGCGCAGGTGTCCACGAGCTTGTAGACGGGCTTGATCCCGAGCTCCTCGCGCCGCGCCTTGACGGCGTCGGCGTCGGTGCCGACTGCGAGGGCGATCTGGACGTCGGCGAAGCCGAGCTCCTTCGCGCGGCGCAGGATCGGCTCCTCGAGCAGCGAGCCCGCGAGCTCCTGCTCGAACTCGACCAGCTCGCGCATGTTCTCGAGGAACCACGGATCGATGCTCGTGGCCTCGTGGATGTCCGCGACGCTCCATCCGGAGCGGAATGCGGTCCGCAGGTGGAGGAGTCGCTCGGCGTTGGGCACGCGAAGGCGTCGGGAGAGCTCCTCCTTGCCAGCTGGATCGACGGGCTCGATCGGCGCCTTGGGATCGAGTCCGAAGCCGGGGTGGCCGGTCTCGAGGCCGCGCAGGGCCTTCTGCAGGGTCTCCTTGAAGGTGCGGCCGATCGCCATCGTCTCGCCGACGCTCTTCATCTGCGTCGTGAGCGTCGGGTCGGCGCCGGGGAACTTCTCGAAGGCGAAGCGCGGGATCTTCACGACGCAGTAGTCGATCGTCGGCTCGAAGCAGGCCGGCGTCTTGCGCGTGATGTCGTTCTGGAGCTCGTCGAGGGAGTAGCCCACGGCCAGCTTCGCGGCGAACTTGGCGATCGGGAAGCCCGTGGCCTTGGACGCGAGAGCGCTGGAGCGCGACACCCGCGGATTCATCTCGATGACGATGATCCGTCCGCTCTTGGGGTCCACCGCGAACTGGCAGTTCGACCCGCCGCACTCCACGCCGATCTCGCGCATGATGCGGATCGAGGCGTTGCGGAGCGCCTGGTACTCACGGTCGGTGAGGGTCTGGCTGGGCGCCACCGTGATCGAGTCCCCGGTGTGCACCCCCATGGGGTCGAGGTTCTCGATGGCGCAGATGATGACGACGTTGTCTTTGCCGTCGCGCATCACCTCCATCTCGTACTCCTTCCAGCCGAGCAGCGACTCCTCGACGAGGACCTCCGAGTTCATCGAGAGGGATAGACCGCGCGTCACGATCTCCTCGAACTCCTCGACGTTGTAGGCGATCCCGCCGCCGGCGCCGCCCATGGTGAACGCGGGGCGGATCACGCAGGGCAGGCCGATCTGGGCCAGCACCTGCCGCGCGTCGTCCATGCTGTGGGCGATGCCCGAGCGCGCGGAGTCGAGCCCCGCGTGGGTCATGGCCGCCCGGAAGAGGTCGCGGTCCTCGGCCTTGCGGATCACGTCCGCGTCGGCGCCGAGCATCTCGATCCCCAGCCGCTCGAAGACCCCGCGGTCGTTCAGCGCGAGCGCGGTGTTGAGGGCGGTCTGCCCGCCGAGGGTGGGGAGCACCGCGTCCGGCCGCTCCTTCTTCAGGATCTTCTCGACGGCCTCCGGCGTGATGGGCTCGATGTAGGTGGCATCGGCCATCTCCGGGTCGGTCATGATCGTCGCCGGGTTGGAGTTGACCAGGATCACCCGGTAGCCCTCCTCCCTCAGCGCCTTGCAGGCCTGGGTCCCGGAATAGTCGAACTCGCAGGCCTGACCGATGACGATCGGCCCGCTCCCGATGATGAGGATCGACTCGAGGTCGTCTCTGCGCGGCATGTGGGGTCGGAGCGCGGGACCGTCGGGCGGTCCCGGACGTGGATCCAGGGGGGGCGCCTCGGAGCGACTCTTCGTCGCGCGGAGCCTCGCCGGGGGGAGCGAGGGGCGTGAGGGGCCGGTCGGAGGCGTGGGTGGCTCGGGAGACCCCGTCGGTCGGGGCCAAACTTCCCGAGTATGGCAGATGTCTCGCCGCGCATCCATCGGCGTGAGCCTCTCTCGTGGTCCCAGAGGGTGCGTCGGGGCGTCGCGGCGTCCTCCTCGACCCGCCGCTCGCGCTGCCCAGCGGCCCCTGAGCGGGTTCGACCACCCCCGGGGAAACGTGGTCCTCAGTTCAAGAAACGGTCAAGTCGCTTTCACGCGAGCACGGACCGCGGGCGCCGATGGGGCGGGGTCGCGATCATGGCCGGCCCCGCGCGCGGACGTCGCGCGGCCCGACGTCATCGATCCCATGAATCCCGAGTGCTCCCTCCGGACCGCCCTGCGCGGCGCCCTGCTTCCCCCCGCCCTTCTGCTCTCCGTCTCCTGCGGCGGCGGCTCCGGCAGCGGAGACACCTCGGCCGCGGCGACCGGAGATCCGCTGACGACGTACGTCAGCTACCGGCGCGTCAACACCGCGACGGCGCCGCCGTTCTCGGACCTGCCCGAGCTGTCGAGCATCCAGCGCGGCAACAAGGACTTCTCCAGGGAGTTCGACGTCGTCGCGAACATCTTCGACGGGTCCCATGGCGGCATCGCGCTCGACTACTTCGGCACGATGTACTCGGCGGACATCGACGCGGACTTCCAGGACAACAAGACGGGCGTCTCCATCAACTGGAGCCAGAGGCTGCGCTCCGACGCGTCCGACACCGCGACCTTCAACCTCGCCTACGACCGGCGTATCCGCGGCTTCTTCACCGGCTTCTCCCAGCCCCGCAGCGTCGCCATCGCCCACGCCGCAGGCCTCCTGATGGTCAGCGACAGCGGCTCCGCGGACATCAAGGTCTTCGGCACCGCTGCGACCGGGAACGTCCCGCCGCTCTTCACGGCCGCGCCGCCCGCGCCGCCCTGGGACCTCGCCTACGACGACGCGGCCGACCGGCTCTTCGCCTCCCTCACGGACGGAACGATCGCCGTCTTCGACGACTTCGCCGCCGCGCGTCCCGCAGCGGCCGACCGCGTGATCGTCCCGACGACCGACGGCGCGGCCCAGGCGACGACGAGCCTGCGCGGGATCGCCCTCGTACCGGGCTCGATGGGAGATCGGCTGGTCTTCACCGACGTCGGAGTCCTCGGCGCGGAGGTCGACGGCCTCGTGTGTGCGATCGAAGGAGCCATCGCGGCCGACGGGCTCACCGACACGACGATCCTGCCGGCGAACCGCTCGACCCTGCGCGACCCGGTGGACGTCGTCGCGACCGCCGACGGGCGTCTGCGGGTCGCCGACTTGCAGACGAACAGCCTGCTGATCCTCGCCGCCACGGCGCTCGACGATCCGCTCCCCGCGGGCCCCGTCGTGGAGCTTCGGCGGACCATCGCTCGGCCCTCCGCGCTCACCGTGGAGCCCGTCGAATCCGTTCGCACCGTCGGAGCGGTGGGAGATCTCGAGGACCCTGCGGCACCCCTGGCGGGCCTCGTCGTCACGACGGACCCCGTGGGGTCCAACGGCATGCTGCTCCTCGTCGACGAGCGCCTCGCGCTGCCGTCCGAGCGTGCGTTCGACTTCGGCGCGCCCGTCCGCGGCGTCACGGTCGACTCCTTGGGAGACGCCTTCGTCTGCACCTCGCAGAGCGGCACCGGCAGCATCGGCGTGGTCAACCGTTTCGTCACGCAGCGCGGTACCGGCGCCGACGTCTCCTTCGACGACTCGCGGGACCGGCTGCTGCAGATCTTCCCCGGCATCTTCATCCCCGAGCCTTCGCTCGAGGATCCGATCGACGTCGACGTCGACGAGACGCGCGACCTCGTGATCGTCAGCGATCCAGGCTTCCCTCGGATCTGGGCCTTCGGTCGTACCGCTGGCAAGACCGCGGAGCCGGTCCGCTTCGCCGCCGGCGGGCTCGTGACGGGAGCGGCGTTGCCCGGCGGCCTCGACTACGAAGCCACCGACGATCGCCTCTTCCTGGCCGTGTCGAACGGGACCATCTACGTCTACGACGACTTCATCGACAGCCCCGGGGACCTGCCCGATCGCGTGATCACGCCGGCGGACTCCTTCGGGACGGTGCAGATCTCCACCTCGATCCGCGACGTCCTCTACGACAGGACCAACGACGTGCTCTTCGCCACGGACGTCGGCGCCACCAGCGGCGCCTCCGCCGACGGTGCGATCTACGTCTTCGAGGGGGTCTCGAACGCGGCCGGCGGCCTGCTCGCCGCGACCCGGATCGTCACGGGCGCGGCCACCGGCCTCGATGATCCGTCCGATCTCGCCTGGAACGGCAGGAACCTGTGGGTGGTCGATGAAGCGAACGAGACGATCTCGCTCTTCGAGGACGCGCTGACCCTCGACGGCAACGTCGCGCCCTTGGCCACCCGCGTCGAGGCGGACGTGCGGAGCGTCGAGGTCGCGCCCGCGGCCGTCGCGCCGACCACCGGCGGCTCCATCCTCGGGGGCTGAGCGGCTCCGGGGACGAGGGGAGGCACCGGCGGCCTCGGTCAGTCCGCGGAGATCAGGAGCTCCCTGACCTCGTTCAGGCTCCGGACGACGCGCAGCGGCCGCTCGCGCGCGGAGCTCTCCGCGCCGCGGTCGAGGAGCAGGGCGTAGATCCCGAGCGCCTCCGCCCCGAGGACGTCGTTGCGGCGCGAATCGCCCACGTGCAGCGCCTCGGAGGGCTCGACGCCGAGCCGCGCCAGGGCCCGCTCGAAGAGCGCCGCTTCGGGCTTCTCAAGGCGCTCGGACGCGCTGGCGAGGATCAGATCGAAGGGCCCGAGCCCGAGGCCCTCCACGAGCTGCGGCAGGGGCTCGGACCAGTTGGATACGATCGCGGTCCGGAGGCCGCGTGCGCGGGCCGCGTCCACGAGCTCACGCGCTCCGGGGAAGAGCCGGAAGGTCGCGGCGTCCGCGAAGCGCGCGAAGAGCTCCTCCTTCACGCCCTCGAGGCGGCCTCGCCCAAGCCCCAGCTGCTCGACGAAGACATGCTCGATGAACGCCTCGAACCACGGCCGGGTGTAGCGGAACGACCCGTCCGCGAGCTCGAGGGGCAGCGCGTCATGGGCGGCGCCCATGCGGGCCGCCATGGCGTGGTCCGAGACGTCGAGCCCCGCGCCACGAGCCGCCTCCGCGTAGATCGCTCCGCGGGAAGGCACCTCCGCCGCGAGCGTGCCGCCGAAATCGAGCAGCAGCGCGCGCAGCCTGGAGAGATCCGTCGGGGCGTGCATGGCGCCATTGTGCGGGCCTTCGCGCCGGGACTGCTCGCCCTCGTCCCCGTTCTGACGGGCTGCGTCTCCGCTCCTCCCGTCGACCCGCGGATCGAGCGCGCGGAGGCCATGACACGGGTCGGGTCCTGGCGCGACGCCGGGGCCCTCTGGAACGAGATCTACCTCGCCTCCGGGGCCCGCGACGTCGACGCGGGGCTGCGCAGCGCAGAGGCGTTCGAGGCTCGAGGCCAGCTCGTGATGGCGCGGGTGAGGCTCATGGAGCTGGAGGCCCGGGCTCCGGATCGCGTGGACGTGCAGCTGCGCCTCGGCGCGGTGCTCGAGGGCCTGGGTGACCGAGCGGGGGCGCGCGAGCGCTTCGAGCGCGCGGCGAGGCTCGACCCCGGCGCTGCCGCGGCGCGCACGGGGCTCGGCCGGGTCACGGACGGGGAGGGGGGGATCGCCGCGCTGCGCGAGGGCCTGCGCCTCGACCCGGGGGACCTGGGGGCGGCGCGCGCGCTCGGGCTCCTCCTGGCGCAGGCCGGCCAGCTCGACGAGGCGGCGGCCGCGCTCACGCGCGGCTTCGAGGGGAGCACCGCGGATCCGGCCCTCGACGGCGATCGGCTGCGGGCCGCGCGGGCCTTCGGCCCCGACCTGCGGATCGTCCCCTGGCTCGAGCCCGTGGTCGCGCGATCGCCCGGGGCCACCGAGGCGCTGCGCAGGGTCGGCGAGGCGTATCTCGCCGGCGGCCGTCCGGACAGAGCCGTCGAGTGGCTCCAGCGCGCCGCGTCCTCGGACCCCACCGACGCCCACGCGCTGATCGGGTTCGGTCGCGCGCAGATCGCTGCGGGGGCGGCCGGCGAGCGGACCTCCCGGCTCGCGACCCGCGTGAGAGCCCTCGCGCTCACGCCCGAGGAGTCCGCCGCCCTCGAGGTGTTCGAGGCCGAGCTCGCAGCGGCGCTCACCGCTGATCCCGGCCTCTCCGACTGAGCGGTCTCTCCGGGCTACGCGCCCTCGGCGAGGACCCGCTCCATCACCTCGTCGAGCTTCTCCTCGAGCTCCTCGGCGAAGTCCTCGCCGAAGTCGTTCGCGAGGACGTCGAGCTCCTCGAACGTGTAGCGGCCGGTGTCGCGGCTGAAGGGGACGCCGTACTCCCACTTGTTGCCGTCGGAGGCGTGGATCGTGATGGCGATCTGATCGTCGCCCTCCACGGGCTCGACGGTGTACGACGTGACTTCGAACTCACTCATGGGTGCGGCCCTCCTCGGGTCGGGGCGCGGCAGTGTAGGGCTCGTGGGTCTCGTCGGTGCGAGGATCCCGGGGCTGAAAAACGAGAGCGACGGGCGCGGCGAAGGGGCCGTGCGGGTACGCGCCCCGTTCCGGGGCCCCCGGAGCTCAGCGCGCGAGGACGGTGATCGCCATCCCGGGGCGCAGGGTCCCGGGCTCGACGACGCGGCACACCCACCCGCTGCGCCCGAGCAGGAGGTCGGGGAAGCGCGGGTCGATCGATTTGAGCGTCTTGCAGGGGACACGGACGTCGTGGATCTCGACCACGACCTCGTCCCCGAGGGCCAGGCGGTCGCCGGGGCGCAGGGCATGATCGTCGAGCCCCCGCGTGAGGACGTTCTCCCCGAAGGCCCCGGGTGGCTCGCAGGTCACGTCGTCCTCGCGCAGGCTCTCGTAGACCTCCGTGGAGATCAGGCACACCGCCCGGTCCTCGCCGCCGTGCAGGTGGAAGCGGTGTCCGTCGCCCACCAGCCCGAGGCGCTCGACCTGCGCCTCCTCCACGGGCGCCTTGGGGATCCCGCCGGGGCCGAGGCAGACCGCGACGATCTCGGCGCTCATGGGGCCCATCGCCGGAGGAAGAAGTAGTAGAGCTGGCCCTCGGAGCGCGTCGCGCCCGACAGGCGCTCCGCGCGCGGGCCGACGCCCAGGTAGATGTCGGCGCGCCCGGCCGTGCGGATCGCGCCGCCGGTGTCCTGGTCGAGCATCAGCTGACGGAAGGGGCTCGCGGGACCCGAAGGGCTCGGCAGCGCGGCCTCGACGAAGCAGAGCGCGCCGCGCGGGAAGAGGGTCTTGTCGGTGGCGAGGCTCCGGCGCTCGGTGACCTCGAGGTTGAGGCTGCCGCGAGGGTTGCCCTCGATCGGCGTGAAGAACACGTAGCTCTCGTTGCGGGCGAGGTAGCCGTCGACCTTGCGCTCGTTCCGCTTCGCCCAGCGGCGGATCGAGGCGAGGCTCATCTCCTCCGCGGGGACCTCGCCGTCCGCGATCAGCGCCTTGCCGAGCGACGTGTAGGGCCGGCCGTTCTTCCCCGCGTAGCCGAACCGCGCGATCGACCCGTCCTCGAGCTCGATGAAGGCCGATCCGTTGACGTGGGCGATGTAGGCGTCGATCGGATCGGCGAGCCAGACGATCTCGAGCGGCGCGTAGGCCGGGTCGCGGAGGATCTCCCTGCGCGTCGGATAGGGCCGCAGACCTCGCGGTGTCTCCTGGCCGAGGATCGTCCCGTCGGACGCCTTGACGAGGTCGGGGGGCAGGGCGTGCAAGGGGACGTTGAACTCGGCCGTCGGCGCCAGGCGGCCGGCGAGGAGCGGCGTGCAGTACGCGGTGAAGAGGACGCCGCCGCCCGCGCCGTCCCAGCCGGCGCTCTTGTAGACGTCGAACTCCGCCTCGAAGGAGCGCGCGAACGCGTCCGCCGTGGGGCTCGTCTCCAGGAGCTCGGCGAAGCGCTCGAGGCTCTGCAGCGCGCGCTCGTGGTCGATGCCCGCGATGGGGAAGAACTGGTTCGAATGGGCCGCGCGCGTCCACTTCAGCGAGCGCTCCAGCGCGGGCATGATCTCGGCGCGCTCGAACCAGGTGCCGCGGACGTCGGGGCGGCGCTCGTCGGGGCCGAGGAGCAGGAGAGCGTCCGCGCCGGCCGGGAGCGCGCGACCGTAGTCGGGCGTCTCGCTGGCCGGTAGGAAGAGGCAGCAGGAGGCGTTGAGGGCGCACGCGAGGAGGGCGCCGGCGAGGAGGGGTCTGGTCATTCGAGCACCTTGCGGGCGAGGATCGCCTGGAGCCGGCGCGGGACGAGGCGGAGGCCCCACACGCCGAGCTTGTTCGAGAGCCCGGTGACGACGACTCGCCGTCCGGCGACCATCGCCGCGACGGCGGCCTGCGCGACGACGTCGGCGTCGAGGCTCGTGCGCAGCTGGATCGGGCTGCGGTCGTTCCCCGACACCTCGAAGAACTCCGTGTTGGTGCTCCCGGGGCACAGGACCGTGACGCCCACGCCCGTGTCCCGCAGCTCCTCGGCGAGGGCCTCGCCGTGGTGCAGGACGAAGCTCTTCGTGGCGCCGTAGGCGGCGTAGCCGGGGCAGGGCTGGAAGGCGGCGATCGAGGCGACCTGGAGGAGGCAGCCCTCGCCGCGGGCGACCATGGCGCGGGCGAAGTGCTTGGAGAGCTGCGCCAGCGCCGTGACGTTGAGCGTGATCATCCGCTCCTCCGCCTCCCAGTCGTGCTCGACGCCGTGGCCGTGGATCCCCAGGCCCGCGTTGTTCACGAGCACGTCGATGGGATGGCCGAGGGCCTCGACCTCGTCGATCAGCGCCGCCGCCCCGCCGGGCGCGGCGAGGTCCGCCTCGATGACGCCGACCTCGGTTCCGTGTGCGGAGCGGAGGGACTCCGCGAGCTCCTCCATGCGGTCCACGCGCCGCGCGCAGATGACGAGGTGCGCGCCCTTCGCCGCGAGCACCCGCGCGATCTCGCGGCCGATTCCCGACGACGCGCCGGTCACCAGCGCGCGTCGTCCCACGAGGTCGAAGGCCATGGGTCGCATGATGACGCGCGACGGGGGCGCGCTCAATGGAAGGGGGCGCCGCGCGCTCGCGCGCTGGCGAGATCCAGCGGCGCTCGGGAGACCCGGGGCCGTCACGAAGCCCCTCCCCGCGCGCCGGCTCCTGCCCGCCCGGGGCCCCGCCAGTGGGGGCACGCCGCCGCTCGAGGTGGATCCGTCCCTGGCGGTGCCGCTCAGTCGGGCGCGAGGTGGATCTCCAGGCTCGCCGGCTCCGCGCCGACGGTGATCGGCGTGGGGTCCGCGCTCCCCTCGCTGGAGGCGACGCGGACCGAGTAGTCGCCCGTCCCCAGCGGACCGAGGGTCACCCGGCCGTCCTCGTCGGTACGGCCGGTGAGGAGCGGACCGCCTTCGACGTCCGCCGCGGCGTGGACCGTGACCCGAGCGCCCGCGGAGGGGGTCCCGTTCGCGCCGACGATCACCACGCCGACGAGGCTCCTCGTTCGCCGCAGCGCGACGCGCCGTGGACCCGGGCCCTCGACCCTGACCTCTGCGCTCACGTATCCGGGCGCCGCGATCTGGACCAGGAGCGCCTGGCCCTCGTAGTGGACGGCGATCGGCTCTCCGGGAGCCCCTGGGAGCAGCGTCGCCCGGGGCGTGCTCAGGTCGCGAAAGCCCGTGAGCCGCGCGCTCGCGGCAGGGACGGGCTCGCCGGTGAGCGCGTCCACGGCCCGCAAGAGGCAGTCGCCCGCGGCTCCTTCGGGGGCGCCCGCTGTCCGCGCGGCGGCCGTCTCCGGGGAGCCTTCGGCGGCGGCCTCGGGACCGCCGGGTGGAGGGAGGACAGCGGCGCCGGAGCCGTCCGCGGGCGGCGAAGAGACCGCGGGCCTGCTCGCCGGCGCGTCCGGGCCCGGCTGCGGGCCGGGCTCGATGACGAGGAGGCCCACGGCCGCGGAGAGCGCGGCGGCTGCGAGCAGCGCGAGGAGCGGTCCTTTGCTGTTGCCTCGGTGGCTGGCCATGGCGAGCGAAGCCGGGTCGTGGCTCCCGCTGCCCGCTATCCTCGCACGCCGCCATGACCCCCACGACGCTCGTCCTCGGATCCTCGTCCGTCTACCGCGCGCGCATGCTCGAGCGGCTCGGGGTGCCCTTCGTCCAGGAGTCCCCGGACGTGGACGAGCGGGCCTTCGACGGCCTGCTCGGCGACCTCGGGCCCGAGGGGCTGGCCCTGCGCCTCGCGCGCGCGAAGGCCGATTCCCTGGCGAGGCCCGGCGGGTCGCGGCAGCTGCTGTGCGCCGACCAGGTCGGGGTCCTCGAGGTCGAGGGAGCCCCGCCGCGCCTGCTCCACAAGCCGGGGACGGCGGACGCCTGCGTGGCGCAGCTCATGGCCCTCTCCGGCCGGACCCACGCCCTCGTGAACGGGATCGTGCTGCTGGACGAGGCCACGGGCGAGGCGCGCACGCTCGTCGACCGCCAGGAGCTCACGATGCGCCCCTTCGAGGAGGCGGAGGCGCGGGCCTACGTCGAGCTCCGCGCACCCCTGGACTGCGCTGGCGGCTACCGGATCGAGGACGAGGGCGTGCGCCTGTTCGAGCGCATCCGCTCCGACGACCACACGGGCATCGTCGGACTGCCGCTCCTGGCGACGGCGCGGCTGCTCCGGGAGGCCGGGCTGCTCGCGCCCTGAAGCGCCTGGCTCAGCGGCCGAGCAGTCCCGCGACCTCGGTCGCGTGGTAGGTGAGGATCACGTCCGCGCCCGCGCGCTTGATGCCCAGGAGGCTCTCGAGCGCCACGGCCTCGCGGTCGAGCCAGCCCGATCGCGCGGCGGCCTCGATCATCAGGTACTCGCCCGAGACCTGGTAGGCGGCCACGGGGAGCTGGGTGTGCTCGCGCACCGCCGCGATGACGTCGAGGTAGGGGCCCGCGGGCTTGACCATGACCATGTCGGCGCCCTCGCTCTCGTCGAGCATCAGCTCGCGGAGGGCCTCGCGCTGGTTGCCGGGGTCCATCTGGTACGTCTTCTTGTCACCGGCCTTCGGCGCCGAGTCGAGGGCGCCGCGAAAGGGGCCGTAGAAGGCGGAGGCGTACTTCGCGGTGTAGGACAGGATCGCGACCTCCTCGAAGCCCTCGCCGTCGAGGGCCTCTCGGATCGCGGCGACGCGGCCGTCCATCATGTCGCTGGGCGCGATGACGTCGGCGCCGGCGCGGGCCTGGACGAGGGCCTGGCGGCAGAGGATCTCGACCGTCTCGTCGTTCAGGATCCGCCCGTCCTCGGCGACGACGCCGTCGTGGCCGTCGCTGCTGTAGGGGTCGAGGGCCACGTCGGTGATCAGCGCGAGCTCGGGCATGCGCTCCTTGAGCGCGCGCAGCGTCCGGGGGATGAGGCCGTCCTCGTTGGCGACCTCGGTCCCGCGGGAGTCCTTCAGCTCGTCGGCGATCTTGGGGAACAGCACGACCGCGCGGACGCCCGCCTCGAGGGCGCGCTCAGCGGCGCCGAGCAGGCCGTCGGGGGACCAGCGCGTCTGGCCCGGCAGGGACTCGAGCGGCGTGTCCTCGGCGTCGGCGTGGAGGAACAGCGGCTGGACGAGGTCCGCGGCCGTGAGGACGGTCTCACGGGTGAGGTCGCGCAGGGCGGCGCTGCGCCGGTTGCGGCGCGGGCGGTGGATGGGCGGGAACATGGGCGTCCAAGTGTAGATGCCTCGCACGCGCCAGGCGCTCCGCAGCGGCGCGAGCCCGCGAACCCGGGCGAATCGCCAGGGCGCGCGGGCTCGCGATGGGGCGGCAGTGCCCCTCAGCGAGACCAGGTGGTGCTCGCGAAGGCGTCGTGGCCGTGAATGCTCTCGTAGTTGCGGGCATGCACCTTGAACCAGGTGATGCGCTCATCCTCGATCAGGCGGGAGGCGACGCCGCGAACCATGTCCTCGACGAAGACGGGGTTCTCGTAGGCCTCCATGGTCACCCAGCGCTCGTCGGGCCGCTTCAGGACCGGGTAGATCCGGCACGAGGCGCTCTCCTCGGCCGCATCGATGATCTCGCCGGTCGGAACGGTGACGGGCACGCCGTGATCGTCCTTGCGGGTCCGGATCTCGACGGTCAGCGTGCCGCGCTGGTTGTGCGCGCCGTACTCGCTGATCTCCTTGCTGCAGGGGCAGAGGCTGGTGACGGTCACGGCGACCTTCTGGACGAGGTCGATCTCCTCGCCGTCGATGTTGGCCACGAAGCCGCAGTCGACGTCGGCCATTCCCTTCGCCTTCGAGACGGGAGCCTCGCGCTCGAGGAACATCGTGAAGTCCATCACGACCCGCGCTTCCGCGGATTCGAGTCGTTCCTGGACGGCGCGGAGGGTGTCCACGACGCTCTTCGGCCCCAGGGGCTGCTCGTTCTCCCGCAGGATCTGGAGGAAGCGGCTCATGTGCGTGCCCTTCGACTCGGCGGGCACCGCGACGCTCATCTCGAGGTCGACGACGGTCGGGCGTGCCACGCCCTGGGGGTCGATCGCCATCGCGGGGTAGCGGACGCCGGCCACGCCGGCGGCGTCGAGCTTGATGCCACGCGTGTCGCCGCGGGCTTGCACGTCCTCGATCGGAGTGCTGGAGATCTTGTCGGGCCGCTCCGATGTTTCGGAGAGGCGGCGAGGGTCGATGGCAGTTCGCGAGGAAGTTGCCTGGGCCTCCGCGCGCGTGGGCGCGGCGGCAAGGTCGTTGTCCTTGTACATATTGACACAGGGTTCGGCGGGACCGTCGCGATGGAGGCGCGATCCCGGCCGTTCCGGAACGCGGGCGCCCGGTGCCCGACCGGGCTCCGTGGGCGTCTTGAAGCGCCCTGGAGCGTGGACCCTCGCGGGGTGAAACACGCGAGAGGGGTCTTAACCGGGGCCGAAGAGTCGGCCAAGTGGCCCGCGGCGGTGAGCAGCGAGCGGGCCCGAGTATGAAGCGGGTCCGGGAACTTTCCACCCGGTTTCGGGGCCCGAAGGGCCCCGCTCGTGCCGCAAGGGACATTCCGGGCCACACGACTCCGTAAATGCGTTAGGTATCGGCGCCGCCGGCCCCGTCCCCTCCTCGATACGTCGTGGAGCGAGCCGTCCGGGCGCTTCACCCACTCGTCAACACCGCTCTCGTATGTCCAAGACCCTCGTCATCGTCGAGTCGCCGACGAAGGCCAAGACCCTCAAGAAGTTCCTTGGGAAGGACTACGTGGTGGAGTCGAGCGTGGGTCACATCCGGGACCTGCCGAAGAACGCCGCGGAGATCCCCGCGAAGCTGAAGAAGGAGGCGTGGTCCAGGCTCGGCGTGAACGTCGAGGAGGACTTCACCCCGCTCTACATCGTCCAGCCCGAGAAGCGGCAGAAGATCAAGGAGCTCAAGGCGAAGCTCGAGGGGGTCGACCGCATCCTGCTGGCGACGGATGAGGATCGCGAGGGCGAGGCGATCTCCTGGCACCTGGTGGAGGTGCTCAAGCCGAAGGTCCCGTACCAGCGGATGGTGTTCCACGAGATCACCAAGAAGGCGATCCTCGAGGCCCTGAACGAGACCCGCGAGATCGACAGTGACCTCGTCGAGGCCCAGGAGAGCCGCCGGGTCCTCGACCGCCTCTACGGCTACGAGGTCTCGCCGATCCTCTGGAAGAAGATCAAGCCGCGCCTGTCCGCCGGCCGCGTCCAGAGCGTCGCCACCAAGATCCTCGTGGACCGGGAGCGCGCCCGCATGCGCTTCGTCCGCGCCGAGTACTGGGATCTCTCCGCCCGCTTCACGCCAACCACCGGCGAGGGCAAGGGCAAGGAGTTCGACGCGCGCCTCACGACCCTCGGCGGCAAACGCGTCGCGAGCGGCAAGGACTTCGACCCCGACACCGGCAAGCTCAAGCGCGACGACGTCGAGCTGCTCAGCGCGGCCTCTGCGACGGAGCTGAAGGCGAAGCTGGAGGCCGGGGAGTTCACGATCCTCTCCGCCGAGGAGAAGCCCTTCTCGAAGAGCCCGGCCGCGCCCTTCACGACCTCGACGCTGCAGCAGGAGGGCAACCGCAAGCTCCGCTTCGACGCGAAGCGCACCATGCGCGCCGCGCAGCGCCTGTACGAGAACGGCTTCATCACCTACATGCGGACGGACTCCGTCACGCTGTCGACCCAGGCGGTCGAGCTGACCCGCGCGGCCATCACCGAGACCTACGGCGGTGAATTCGTCCCGGACGAGCCGCGCCTCTACAAGGGCAAGTCCCAGAACGCCCAGGAGGCCCACGAGGCCATCCGCCCCGCGGGAGAGGCGATCGCGCCGGTGTCCGAGATCCGCAAGGCGCTCGGGGAGGACGAGGCGAAGGTCTACGAGCTGATCTGGATGCGCACCCTCGCGTGCCAGATGAAGGACGCCAAGGGCCGCCGGATGGTTCTCAAGGTCGGCGACAAGGACGGCTCGATCCAGGCGGTCTTCCAGGCCAGCGGGAGCGTCATCGACTTCCCCGGCTTCCTCCGCGCCTACGTCGAGGGCTCCGACGACCCCGACGCCGCGCTCGCGGACAAGGAGACGATCCTCCCGCCGGTGGCGCAGGGCGACGACGCGCGCGCCAGCGCCCTCGACGCCGAGGAGCATCACACCACGCCGCCCGCGCGCCTCACGGAGGCGACCCTGGTCAAGACCCTCGAGGAGGAGGGCATCGGCCGGCCGAGCACCTACGCGTCGATCATCGACACGATCCTGCGGCGCGACTACACGTTCAAGAAGGGCTCCGCCCTCGTCCCCACCTTCACCGCCTTCGCGGTCGTGTCGCTCATGGAGCAGCACATGGGACACCTGATCGACCCCAGCTTCACGGCGAAGATGGAGTCGAACCTCGACGCGATCTCGCGCGGCGACGACGAGCGGCTGCCCTACCTGCGCAAGTTCTACGACGAGGGCTTCGAGCGCGCGCCGGGTCTGCGTCCGCTCCTCGACAAGAAGGTCGAGGACATCGACGCACGGACGGTCTGCTCGATCTCCATCGGCAAGAGCAGCCAGGACGAGGACCTGATCGTCCGGGTCGGCCGCTACGGGCCCTTCATCCAGTGCGGCGAGCGCACCGCGCCGATCCCCGCCGAGACCGCACCGGACGAGATCACCGCGGCCTTCGCCGAGCAGCTCATCGAGGACAAGGCCAAGGGCGACGAGCCCCTCGGCGTCCATCCCGAGTCCAACCTGCCGATCTTCGTCAAGACGGGCCGCTACGGCCCCTACGTGCAGCTCGGCGCGGCCGGCGACGGCAAGGAGAAGCCGAAGATGGTCTCCCTTCTCAAGGGGATGACCGTCGAGGACGTCGATCTCGAGATCGCGGTCGCGCTGGCCTCCCTGCCGCGCAGCCTCGGTGACGACGGCAACGGCGAGGAGATCCTCGCCTTCAACGGCCGCTACGGCCCCTACATCAAGCGCGGCGCGGACACCCGCAGCCTGACCGCGGACGATCACCTCCTCTCGATCACCCGCGAGCGTGCCCTCGAGCTGCTCGCCCAGGAGAAGCCGGGTCGAGGTCGCGCCGCCGCGCCCGAGCCGATCAAGGTCTTCAAGGACGTGGAGGATCTGGACGGCGGGGAGATCAAGCTGCTCAAGGGCCGCTACGGCCCCTACGTGAGCGACGGCGAGGTCAACGCCTCTCTGCCGAGGGACTTCGAGAACCCCGAGTCGATCACCGAGTCCTTCGCCCTCGAGCTGCTGGAGATCCAGCGAGAGAAGAAGGGGAAGAAGAAGGCCAAGAAGAAGGCCGCCAAGAAGAAGGCGTCGAAGAAGGCCACCAAGAAGGCGCCCTCGCGCAAGAAGGCCGCGGCGAAGGACGACGACGCCGCAGCGGACGACGAGTGAAGCCCTGGCGAACCGACGCCGTCCCCGTCGGTGCCTTCACCGCCGACGCGCCCGGCGCGCTCGACCTCGACGCGGGACTGACGCTCCTCAGCTGGAACGTCCACAAGGGCCGCCACGCGCGCCTCGACGCCGAGCTCGGCCGCCTCTGCGAGGGGCACCGACCCGATCTCGTCGCGCTCCAGGAGAGTCGCGAGAACATCGCGCTGCCGTCCGGGTACGCGGGTCACGAGGGCACCAGCTTCCGCCGCGGCGCCCTCGGCGCGCGCGAGGGCGTCATGACCCTGTCACGCGTCGCTCCCCGCGCCGTCCATCGCGTGCGATCCTCGGAGCGCGAGCTGTTCCTCGCCACTCCCAAGGCCGCGCTGATCACCCTCTACGCGACCCTCGACGGGTCCATGTTGTGCCTGCTGAACGTGCACGGGCTGAACTTCGACCCCTCGGGCGGCCAGCTCCGCCGCCAGCTCGACGACCTCGCCCGCGCCGTGGATCAGCTCGACGGGCCGCTGCTCGTCGCCGGCGACCTGAACGCCTGGAACGCAGCGCGAGAAGAAGCCGTGCGCGAGCTCGTCGGCCGCCTCGGCCTCGGCGAGGTGCGCGTCGACTTCCCCGGCGGGACCAAGGGGCGGGCTCCGGGCGAGAAGGTCGCCAAGGCCCTCGGGATCGACTCGAAGCTCCACCTCGATCGCGTCTACGCGCGGGGGCTTCGCGCGCGCACCGCGCACTGGGGCGAGGACTGCGACGCGTCGGATCACGTTCCGCTGATCGTCCACCTCGCGCGCCACTGATCGTGCTCCCCCTCGTGCCGCGCGCGCTCGGTTACTCTGCGACCCATGCGGCACGAGCACTGGACGCTCCATCCGGAGGTCACCTTCCTCAACCACGGGTCCTTCGGCGCGACCCCGCGGGTGGTCCTGGAGGAGCAGCGTCGGCTCCGGGACGCCCTCGAGCGCGAGCCTCTGCGATTCCTCGCGCCGGAGCGCGACCTCGAGCCCAAGCTCGACGCGGCCCGCGAGCGCCTCGCCGGGCTGATCGGCGCGCGCAGCGAGGACGTCGCGATCGTCCGCAACGCCACCGACGGCTGCAACGCGGTGCTGCACTCCTTCCCCTTCTCCGAGGGGGACGAGATCGTGATCACCGATCATGGCTATCGCGCGTGCAACAACGCCGCGGCCCACGCCGCCGAGCGCGCCGGCGCGCGGGTGCGCGTCGCGCAGATCCCCTTCCCGCTAGTCGGTCCCGACGAGGTCGTCGGTGCCATCGCCGCGGCCTGCACGGACCGGACGCGGCTGATCCTCGTCGACCACGTCACGAGCCCCACGGCGCTCGTGCTGCCCATCGCCGACATCGTGAGAGACGCCCATGCCCGCGGCATACGCGTCCTCGTCGACGCCGCCCACGCGCCCGGGATGTTGCCCATGGACGTCGCCGCCAGCGGAGCCGACTACACCACCGGCAACCTGCACAAGTGGCTCTGCTGCCCCAAGGTCGCCGGCTTCCTCCACGTCCGGGAGGAGCATCAGGGGACGGTGCGTCCGACGACGATCAGCCACGCGGCCACGGCTGCGAGGCCCGGCCGGTCGCGCTTCCTCGCGGAGTTCGACTGGACCGGCACCTTCGATCCGACGCCGTTCCTCTGTCTGCCGCGCGCTCTGGACTTCCTGTCCTCGCTGCGCCCCGGCGGGCTCGAGGCCCACATGGCAGCGAACCACGCCCTCGCCGTCGACGGCGCTCGCGTCGTGCGCGCGGCCCTCGGCGTCGAGGGTCCGGCGCCCGACTCCATGCTGGGTTCCATGGCGACGCTTCCCCTCCCCGACGGGCCGCCCGCGCCCGAGGGACGCACCGATCTGCTCCAGCAGCGCCTCTTCGAGCATCACCGGATCGAGGTGCCGATCGCGCACTGGCCGGTCCCGGGCAAGCGCTGGGTGCGCATCTCCGCCCAGGCGTTCAACGAGAACGAGGACTACGAGCGGCTGGCTGCGGCCCTCGTGGAGGAGCTCGGCGCCGGCTGAGAGGTCGGCGCAGAGCCTCCCCCGGAGCTTCGCGGCGATCCCGTGTACCTTCGGCGCTCGTCTCCTCCTGGCCGGCCGGCTCCGCCGGCGGCCGCTCCGATGCCGCGCTGATCCCATGCTTCGTCTCGACGGACTGGTCCTCGTCGACCACACCTTCCAGCTCCCCCTCGACCACGACGGGGCGGAGGCGGGCGAGATCGAGGTCTTCGCGCGGGAGGTGCGTGCGTCGGACGAGGGCGCGGAGGAGCGGCCGTGGCTCGTCTACCTCCAGGGCGGGCCTGGCTTCGAGAGCCCGCGACCCATGGGGAAGGAGGGCTGGATCGGGAAGGCCGTGGATCGCTACCGCGTCCTCCTCCTCGACCAGCGCGGCACCGGCCGGAGCACGCCGCAGACGGTGAGCACGATCACCGCGGCGGGGGACGCGGCGGCCCAGGCCCGGCACCTCGCCCGCTTCCGAGCGGACTCGATCGTGCGAGACTGCGAGCGCATTCGCGAGGCGCTCGGGATCGAGCGGTGGACGCTCCTCGGCCAGAGCTTCGGCGGCTTCTGCGCGGTCCACTACCTCTCGAGCGCGCCCGACGGTCTCGCCGGCGTGATGATCACCGGTGGGCTTCCCGGTCTCGACGTCCATGCGGACGACGTCTACCGCCGGACGTTCCCCCTGACCGCCGCGAAGAACCGCGCGATGGAGGAGCGCTTCCCCGCGGCGGCGGCCAACGCCCTCGCGATCCATCGGCGGCTGGCCGAGGGAGGCGTGCGGCTACCCTCGGGGGATCCGCTGACGCCGGAGCGCTTCCAGGCGCTCGGCCTGCAGCTCGGATTCTCCCGCGGTGCCACGGAGCTGCACTTCCTGATGGAGCGCGCCTTCGAGGCCGGCAATTCCGAGCTGACCCGCTCGTTCCTGCGAGGCGTGGAGAACCTCTACTCCTTCGACACCAACCCCTTCTACGCGCTGATCCACGAAGCCTGCTACGCCCAGGGCGCTGCGACGGCGTGGGCGGCGCAGCGGGTGCGGGCCGAGTTCCCCGGTTTCGATGCGCGGGCCGCGCTCGCCGAGGGCCGCGCGCCCTCGTTCACCGGTGAGATGGTCTTCCCCTGGGTCTTCGAGCAGTTCGGCGTCCTGCGGTCCCTCCGCGAGGCGGCGGATCTCGTGGCCGCGCGGACGGACTGGCCGCGCCTCTACGACGAGGCCCAGCTCGCGCGCAACGAGGTGCCCGTCTCGGCGCTCGTCTATCACGACGACATGTTCGTCCCCACCGACCTCTCTCTGCAGACGGCGGATCGGATCCGTGGTGCCCGGGCGTGGGTCACCAACGAGTTCGAGCACGACGGGCTGCGCTCGAAGGGCGGGGAGATCTTCGAGCGGCTCCAGGAACGACTGGACGCCTGAACCCTCAGAGGGTCTTCAGGTACTCGAGCAGCGCGCCTCGCTCCTCTTCGGTGAGGCGTCCCGGGAAGCGGTGCCCTCCCGCCGACCGGCCCTCGCGCGCGGTGTCGACCCACGCGCGCTGCTCCGCGGGATCGAGTCCACGAGGCGGCTGGTCGCGCTCCTCGATGGCCAGGCCCACTCGCTCGACGTCGTAGTCGCCGCCCACGCGGCGCCACGCGGCGGGTCTGTCGTCCGGATGGAGGACGTGCCAGAGCGTCGGGACGGAGCCGTTGTGGAAGTAGGGCGCGCTGGCCCAGATCCCGTCGAGGGGCGGTGCGACGTAGCCGTCCGGGTCGAGCTCCACGTCCACCTCGCCGAATCGCGTCAGCCAGCTCTCCGCCATGAAGGCCCGGAAGGCCCGGGGCATGGAGCTGGCGCGCAGCGCGTCCGTCCCGACCACGTCGACGGGCACTCGCTTCTCCGGATAGTGGCCGGGCGTCCCGTGACACCGGGCGCAGGCACGCCCGTAGATCGCCTCGCCCATCTCCGCGCGGCCATCGTCCACCGCGTGGGGCCAGGCCGGTGGCTCCAGGCTCTCCATCCAACGCCAGATCTCCCGGTACGCCGGCTCCAGCGCCATGACGCGCGCCGGCTCGATCTCCAGCCCGAGGGAGAACTGCATCGGCACGCGCGGGTCCTTCGCCACGTAGCCGTCGAGGTAGAGGCGCGAGCGCCTGGACAGGTGCCAGAGGGGCGGCGCGTCGAGGTCGGCGACCTCCGCGCGCGCGAGCTCTCTCCCCAGCGGTGTGGGCTCGTCCGAGAAGCTCAGGTCGCCGTGGCGGAAGGCGGCGAGGACGACGCTGAACCCCTGAGCGTTCGTCACGCCGGGGGCTCCGCCGAGTGGGAAGACCGCCATCCCCAGCTCCTGCATCGACAGGGGAAGCCCTCGTCGTCCGCGCAGCGCGACCAGGTCGCGCACGAAGAGCTGGAAGTCGAAGGCGTTCCCTCCGAGCCCGTGGACGATCGCACCGTCGACCTGCCCGCTGTGGCATCCGAGGCAGTTCAGGGTCCAGCGCCCGTCCCCGTGTTCGGCGAACGCGGCCGGGACCTCGCTCCCGCGTTCCGGGTCCACGAACAGCCCGTAGCGCTCCAGGGTCATGGCGCGTCTCCCGGCGGCACTCGCCCGCGCGGCTGCCCGCCGCGCCGGACCGGTCCAGACGCGCCACAGCTCGTCGAAGAGCGCGGCGTCGAGCCCGAAGTCCTGGAGCGGGGTCCCGTAGAGCGCCTTCAGTCCAGGGTGGACGTCCGCCCGCGGCGCAGGAGGGGTCGTGTCCCGCGGCGCCTCGCCCTCGTGGCGCACCAGGCCCAGGCTCGCAGCGGTGATCGTGAGGAGCGAGAGGATCTTCACGCCCCGCTGTTCGACGCTCCCCGCCGCCCCGATTCGGTCAACGCCCCCCGCCCGTTCCCTGGACGTGGACGACGATCTGACGGCGGTGGGGGGAGGTGCGGTGCTCGAAGAGATACACGCCCTGCCAGGTCCCCAGCGCGAGGCGCCCGTCGATGATCGGAATCGTCTCCGAGGTGCTCGTCACGGCCGTCCGCAGATGAGCGGGCATGTCGTCGGGTCCCTCGGCGTCGTGGCTGTAGCGCGGGTCGCCGTCGGGGGCGATGCGACCGAACCACTCGACGAGGTCCCGCGCCGCGCTGGGGTCGGCGTTCTCCTGGATGACCAGGCTCGCCGAGGTGTGACGGCAGAAGACGACGCAGAGGCCGGAGCGCGCGCCCGACTCTCCGGCGATGCGCGCGATCTCACCGGTGAGCTCGGTCAGGCCGCGGCCCCGGGTGGCGACCTCGAGGACCTCCTGGGCGTCGACGTGTTCCATGGGGCCATCATGGGGGATCGCACGGCGGGCGCGACCCTCGGCGCCTATCCTCTGCGCGATGGACACGGCGACCGCGCGCTGGATCCGGGGTCTCCCCGACGATCCCGTGCACCTCGAGGCCAGGGGGCTCGCGGGGCGCGGCGCGCGGGTCCTCGAGGACGGCGCCGTGGGCGCGGTGATCGACGCGCGCCACGACCTCGCGGTCCTCGTGGGACCGCCGTCCAGCCGCATCGCCGAGCCGCTGCTCGCTGCCTCCCCCGCGGAGCTCCACGCGGAGCCCGGACACGCCGATGGATGGTGTGAACTCCTCGGACTCCAGCGCCGCGCCGACGCGATCCTGCACAGCCGCCCGTCCGCGGACGTGAGCGCGCTCGAGAGCCTCGTCCGCCACGACGTCGCGCCGGTCGAGGACGCGGAGGATCCGCTGCTCGACGCGCTGCCGCGATCCCTCGCGGAGGAGCTGGTCGGGATCAGGCCGTTCCCGCGGGCCTTCGTGGCCCTCGCCGGCGGCGGCGCGGCGGCGCTCGCCTACGCCTTCGTCGAGTCGAAGAGCTGGCTCGACGTCTCGGTCGACACCCTGTCCGCGTTCCGGCGGAGCGGCTTCGGGACGAGCGCAGCGGCCGCGCTCATGGCCGACGGCTGCGCGCGGGGTCGCGGGGCCGTGTGGGGCGCCGAGCCGCACAACGCCGCGTCACTCGCGCTCGCGCGCCGCCTCGGCCTCGAGCGCTGCGGCGGCGTCGCGATCCTCGTCGAGGACGCCTGACCGCGGTCAGGGCCGGATCGTCAGCCGGACGCCGTCGGTGAGCCCGACGCCGAGGGCCGTTGGATCGCGGAACCAGTACTGCGCGAAGATCTCCTCGCCCGGGGCGACGCCCGAGGCGCCGAGGAACGCGGCGTCCATGGTGAACTCGAAGCGGCCCGAGCAGTCCTGGGGCCCGAAGCCGTTCGAGAACTGGATGGGCGTGCGGACGATCGAGCCGCCGACGCAGAGCGTGCCGCCGAAGAACGGGGTCGCCGCCTGCGTGCGGGACCAGATCATGAGGCCGAACTGCCGGCTCAGGATCTGGTCGCCGACGATCTGGACCGCGGGGCCGGAGAGCGACGGCGAGCCCGTGGCGCTGATCGTCGGGCTGCAGCCGATGGGGTTGACCGTGTTGACGCAGTAGTTCGAAGGTCCGTCGGAGGGCAGGTAGGGCGCGACGCCCACGCTGCGCTGGAGCGCGAACAGGTGCGCCTGCGCAGCGCGGTCCGTGGAGCCCGGCGCGGAGAGGACGGCCGCGTCCACGGGGCTGCTCAGGAAACCCGCCTCCGTCAGCGCCGCGGGCATGGCCGTTTCGCGCAGCACGAAGAAGTTGGCCGTCTTCGAGCCGCGGTCCAACAGGCCGTGGGCGGCGAGGAGCTCGCTCTGCAGGTTGTCCCGGACGAAGGCCGACGTCGAGCCCTCGGAGAACGAGAAGCTCTCCGTCCCGTTGGCCGAGGAAGAGCTGAACGCGTTGTGGTGGATCGAGACGAAGTAGTCGGCGGGCCAGCTGTTGGCGAGTGACGTCCGGCTGCCCAGGGACACGCTCGCGTCGTCGGTCCGGGTCATGAGGACGTCCCAGGCCGCGCCGCCGCCGCCGTCGCCCGTGTCGAGGACGAGTAGATCCCGGAGCTTCAGGGCGACCTCGAGGTTGATCTCCTTCTCGACGATGCCGTTGCCGATGGCGCCCGGGTCCGTGCCGCCGTGTCCGGGATCGATGACCACGCGGTACGTCGCACCCGCGCCGGCCGGCGCGCTGGCCGCGCTGTCGGCCTGGCGGCCGGACAGGGCGAGGGCTGCTGCGAGGGCGCCGGTCAGGGTCGCTGCGCGGAGCGCGGCTCGCTGGCGGTCGGAGTTCTCCACGCCTCCGAGCATACGGACGCGCGCCGGGACGGGCCGGAGCCGACCCTTCCGCGGCGGTCGGCGGCGCTGCAGACTGCCTCCCATGGGACTTCGAGCCACCAGGGCGAGCGCCCGCGGAGCAGCGCTCGCTCTCGCGGGGAGCCTCCTCGCCGGCTGCGTGAGCCACTGGGGCGCCGCCGCGTCGCCAGGTGATGGGCTCGACGTGGACGCGCTGCTGCGAGGACATCGCGAGCTCTTCGGGGATCTCCTCGAGAGCGCGGACGAGCATCGGATCAAGATCGAGGTCGCGCTCGTCGTGGACGGGCCGAACGGCAGGACCCTCGCACGTGGCGGATTCGACCGCGGCCCCGAGTACTTCTATCCCGCCAGCGCCGTGAAGACCTGCGCGGTCATCGCAGCGTCGCAGCTCCTCGCCGAGCTGGACGCCGCGACCGACGCCGACGTCGGCCTCGACACGCCGCTTCGCTTCGAGCCGCTCTTCCCGGGGGAAGACGCCGAGGAGCACGATCCGAGCCACCGCGCGAACGGTCTGATCACCGCGGGTCACGAGCTGCGCAAGGTCATGCTCGTGTCGGACAACGCGGCCTACAACCGCCTCTACGAGCTCGCGGGTCCGGAGTTCATCGCCGCGTCGATGGCCGCCGCCGGCCTCGATCGTGCGCGCATCGTCCACCGCCTCGGCGAGTTCCACTCCGCGGAGGAGCAGCTCATGACGCCGCGCGTCGTGCTCCGGCCGCCCGGCGGGGACCCGATCACGATCGAGGAGCGACGCTGGAGCACCGAGGGCAACGGCGGGACGAGCGGCCTGGTCCTCGGGGTCGCGCACACTTCGGGAGACGCTGTCGTCGACGGGCCGATGTCCTTCGAGCGGAAGAACTTCATGGCCCTGCGCGACCTCCTCGACATGAACGTCATGCTGCTCGATCCGGACGTCCACGTGCCCGGGCGGGCTGACGGATCGCGGATCGACCTCCCCGAGGGCGATCGCGCGCGCATCGCAGAGGCGATGGCCGGCACGCCGGGAGCCTCCGACGACCCTGCCTACGACCGTGCCGCCTACCCCGACGACTACTCGAAATTCCTCCTGCCGGGCCTCGTACGCGTCGACCCCGAGCGCGGCTGGATCGTGCGGGACAAGGTCGGGCGCGCCTACGGATTCAGCGTGACGAACGGTCAGATCGTCGATCCGACGACGGGCGCGACCCTCTACGTGGCGGCGACCATCTACACCAACGCCAACGGGGTCGTGGGGGACGGCGTCTACGAGTACGGACGTGCCGATCGCTTCTTCGCGGACCTCGGCGAGGTGCTCGGACGAGAGGTCTTCGGATCCCTGGACCGAGGCCAGGCGCCCTCGGTGTCCGCTCGACGTCGAGGTCGGCAGGCGGCGCGCTGAATCGCACGAGAGGCCCGTGGGACCCTCCACCGCGCGGGGGCCGGAACGCGGCCCGCACAGCGGCGCCCGCGCTCGTCGGGCCGTCGTACGCCCGGCCCGGCCTGCTAGGGTGCCGTCATGCCGATCTCGCGCTCGCTCCGCCGCACGCTCCCTGGCCTCCTCCTCTGCGCCTGCGCCGCGGCGCCCGATCTCGAGGTCTCTCGCGTGCCGCCGATGGAGGATCCGCTGGTGGAGGTCGCCGCCGCGGACCCGCGGATCCGCGTGCGGACGGTCTATGCGACCGCGGACAACTTCGTCGGAGAGGTGCTCTATCCAGTCAGCCGCACCTTCCTGCGACGCTCCGCGATGGAGCGGCTGAGCCGCGTCCAGGACCGACTCGAGGCGCAGGGTCTCGGCCTGCTCGTGTACGACGGCTACCGTCCGTGGTCGGTGACGAAGCGCATGTGGGACGTGATCGGGGATCCCGACTTCGTGGCCGATCCGTCCAAGGGCTCACGCCACAACCGCGGCATGGCGGTGGACTGCGGGCTCGTCGACGCGGAGGGACGGCCGCTGCCGATGCCGACCGCCTTCGACGCCTTCGTCCCCGAGGCGCGCGCTGACGCGCTCCTCGCCAGCGCGGAGCTGACGCGCAACCGCGAGACCCTCGTCTCCGTCATGGAGGCGGAGGGGTTCCGCGTCCTGAGCTCGGAGTGGTGGCACTTCGACGCCGAGGGATGGGAGCAGCGCGGGCTGCTCGACGTGCCGTTGACCGATCTTCCGCGCTGAAAGGACGCGACGTGGTCGCCGGGCGTCGCGCGGCCGGGACCCGGGCTCCTCAGGCGGCAGCTCTCCGCCGGCCGAGGAGGAAGATCACGGGTGCGGGTGCGAGGACCGCGCCGACGTGGACGAGGCTCAGGTCAGCGCCGACGGCCCGCGCGCCCAGCAGGAAGAACAGGGTGATCGGGAGCAGCGTCGCGTAGATGACGAGGGGGACGGGCCAGGCGCGGCTGCCGCGCAGGCGCTGGATCACCTCGAGCAGGCCCGCGACAGCGGCGATCACGACGATCCCGTTGGCCAGCACGAGCGCGCCCTGGTCGGCGGGAGGCGGCCCCTCGGCGGCGTCCGCTTGCTCCATCCAGGTGGCTTCAAGGGCCTCCTCCGATGAGTCCTGGGCTCCTGCGTCGTCGATCGAGGCTCCTTGCTGCATGTCCATCATGGCTTCGCCAGGGAAGGGAGGCCGGACTCGCGCGGCCGGGGACCCGTCGCTCCCGGGAACGAGCACGCCGCGCGTCGTGGGCTCCCGACACGCGGGGCGCGCCGGATCACTCGCCGGTGTAGCTCAGGCGCCCGAGGCGCTCCTCGCGGTCGTTCGCGAAGCGGGTGATCCCCGCGAAGAGGCTCTCGGCGTCGATCTTGGCCTCGACCTTCACCTCGGCCACCGAGCCGCCGGTGCGCCAGCGATCGTCGTGGTCGGAGGTCATCGCGTACTGCTCGGCGACCTTGCTGGAGAGCCAGGGATGCATGCCGATCCGCGAGCCGTTGGAGATCACCGTCGAGTCGAGCCAGTCGCTCTTGTGCAGGACCGAATCGCGGTACTCCTTGGGCTGGCGCAGGAAGAGCTCGTAGCTGGAGGTCGCGACGATCTTCACGTTCGGCGCGGAGCCGTCCTGGAAGCGCGGCAGGAGCTCGATGATCGACTCCATCGTCGAGGTGCCCTCGACGATGATGGTGCCGGCCTTGGGGCGCGTCGTGTCGTAGTCCCGGAGCACGTAGGCGCCCTTGGCGGCCTCCATGTGGCTCGGGATCCCCATGGCCGCGCGGTCGGGGATCGTCACGCCGGGCCGGGTCAGGTGCAGCGCGATGATCGGGACGTCCGTCTTGAGGGCGGCCGCGAGGGCGGGTGCCACCTCGTTGTGTTCCCAGGGGCGCAGGTTGATGACGTGGCCCTCGGGGAAGAGCTGGGTCACGACCGGGGAGAAGATGCCGAAGTGCGTGCGGCTGTCCTCGGCGGTCTCGGGGCCGGAGTGGCCCGCGACCCAGATGACCTTGCCCACCTTCAGCTCGCAGTCCTGCGCCAGCTGGCTGAACAGGCGCATCATCCCGTACTTCAGATAGCTGAAGCTGCCGTACGTGGAGCAGGCGCCCCAGTAGCCCATGAACTGCTCCATCGGGACGTCGCTCATGTTCACCGTGGCGGCGCCGACCATCAGACCGGCGTTGGTGAACTCGGTGATCTGCTGGGGGAGAAGCGCGCCCTGTGCGTTCGAGGAGCGCTCGTACCAGCCGAAGTTCTGCCTGCCCTCGAAGTCCTTGGCGAAACCGGAGATGGCCGTCGAGTCCGCGAGGTCGGCGGAGCACGCGAGGACCAGCGGGCGGCCCATGCGCTCCTTGGCGAGGCTGTTGACCCAGGCGCCGAACTTCGCGAAGCCGTCCTTGTTGGCCGCCTTCGCGCCCGGCTCGAGGAAGAGCTCGCCCGGGAGCTCGTCCAGCCAGCCGCGGTCCTCGTGCATGTTCCGGGCGGCGTCGAGCACGAGCCCCTCGGGCTTCGCCGGGATCGATTCGCCGAGCTCGACGAGGGTGTCGGCCAGGTACTCGGCGAGCCCCTCGGTGTCGCGCAGGACGCTGAACACGGTCTGGAACCACGACTTCGACTGCTCGCGGCAGCCGTCCTCACCGGTGTCGGTCGTGTCGCCGTGGCCCTCGAAGCTCACGCCGTACTTGGTCGCGAATTCCTCACGGCAGGCCCAGAACATCTCCGAGTTGCGACCGTGGGACTTGCCGTGCGAGGCGGCGTCGAAGACGCCGTAGCCGCGGCCCTTGCGGGTCTTGAACCAGACGCAGCCGGGGCGGCCCTCGGTGTCCTCGGGGTGCACGATGTCGAGCAGCGCCTCGGTGATCTGCTCGTAGTCGTGGCCGTCCTCTGCTCCGGCGACGCGCCACCCGTAGGGCGCGAACCAATCGGTGGGGGTGCCGGCCGCGACCTCGGAGTTCGCGAAGGAGTCGATGCCGTGGTCGTTCCAGTCGAGGAGGTAGACGAGGTTGTCGAGGCCCAGGCCGTAGGCGGAGTTCTTCACCTCGTGGTGGCAGCCGGCGGTGTGGCCACCCTCGCCCTCGACCGCGAAGACCTTCGTGTCCGTGCCCGCGTGCTTGAGGGCCACGGCCTCGCCCAGCGCGGCCGGCGCGCCGTGGCCGCTGGGACCGGTGTTGAACTTGAAGAAGAGCGTCTTGCCCTCCATCTCCGCGTGGCCGGGGAGCTCCTTGTTGTGGCGCAGCCAGAGGAGATCCTCCCAGGTGAGCATGCGCTCCTCGGCGTGGGGCACGAGGTACTTCGCGTCACCCGTGCGCTCGTGCATGATCCGCAGGGCCTCGTTGTAGACGGCGAGCATCGCGTACGTGCCCGGGTTGCAGTGGCCCGCGACGAGCACGTAGCGATCGCCGAAAGGGCTGTCGGGCTTGCGCACGTCCCAGCGCATGCCAGCGCCGAGGGTCGTCGCGACCATGAAGGGGACCTTGGAGCGCGATCCGCCCGGATGCCCGCTCTGACGGATGTTGAGCATCAGGTCGATCGACTGATCGATCAGGTCCCCGATGATCTCCCACTTGCCGAAGTGGGGCCGCAGATCGTCGAGAGAGGGACGGGGAGAGCTCGGGGTGGTCGTCATCGGGCGGGCCTCGCTGGGAAGGTTCCCCGGGGCCGCGCGGCGCGCGGCGGCCGGATCCGGGGAATCGGGCGAAGAGGATACCGGCGGCGGGTGCGGCGGCGGGCCCAGAGGCACTCACAACGGCGGAGGCCCGTCCCCGTTCCTCGGCCGCCGTTGGCAGGGAACACCGGACTCGCCGACCCGGAGCCGGGTCTATCCTGATGCGCGGCGCTGAGCGGGTGGTCTGGAATCAGGATCGACTCGATCGCGCGACCGGGGAAGTGACCGGCAGGTCGCGGCGTATAACTCCCTGACGGACTCTCCTTCCCCGCCACAGAAGCCTCCCCGATGACCACGATCGCTCGCCCCTCCGCTCCCCAGTTCGACGAGACCTCCGCCTTCCTGAGCGCGATCAAGGAGCGGGTCGGTCAGGTCGTGGTGGGCCAGGAGGTCGTCGTCGAGCGCATCCTCATCGCCCTCCTGACCGGTGGCCACCTCCTCCTCGAGGGCGTCCCCGGCCTCGCGAAGACGCTCCTGGTGGCGGCGGTCAGCAAGACCGTCGAGCTCGACTTCGCGCGGATCCAGTTCACGATCGACCTGTTGCCCTCGGACATCCTCGGCTCCGAGATCCTCGACCAGCGCGATCAGACCTTCCGGACCCACAAGGGGCCGATCTTCACCAACCTCCTGCTCGCGGACGAGATCAACCGCGCCGCGCCCAAGGTCCAGAGCGCGCTGCTGGAGGCCATGCAGGAGCGGCGCATCACGATCGGCAACGAGAACTACGGCCTCCCGGTGCCGTTCCTCGTCATCGCGACCCAGAACCCGGTCGAGCAGGCCGGCACCTTCGAGCTCCCCGAGGCGCAGCTCGACCGTTTCATGCTGCTGCACCGGCTGAAGTACCTCGAGCCCGAGGACGAGAAGGAGGTGCTCCGGCGCAACGCGAAGCTCGGCCTCAAGCGCGACGAGAGCGGCGGCGCGATCGTGAAGACCGAGTTCGACATGGTCGATCGAGGTGCCGTCGGTGGCCGCGAGGAGCTCGCCCGCGCCATGGAGGACGTCGCGAAGGTCCACGTGTCCGAGACGTTCATCGAGCACGTGATGGAGATGGTCGACCGGACTCGCAAGCACCCCGAGCTCGACCTCGGAGCCTCGCCGCGCGCGGGCATCGCGCTCGTCAAGGCCTCGCGCGCGCGCGCTCTCATCCACGGCCGTGACTACGTCGTGCCCGAGGACCTCTACGCCCTCGCCGAGGACGTCCTGCTCCACCGTATCCGCGCCTCCTACGAGGCCCTCGCGGAGGGGCGTGACACGGGCGTGATCCTCGAGGAGATGCTCGGCGAGCTAGGCCGCGCCTGACCTGGATTCATCGTGTCCGTCGCACGCAACGAGGTCGAGCAGCTCCCCGAGGGCTTGCTCCAGCCGGTCGATCCGCTCGACACGCGCCGGTACTTCATCGCCGTGCGCCGGCTCGCGGACACCCTGAGCCACGGCACGGACCGCTCGCGCTTCCTCGGCTCGGGTCTCGAGTACGTCCAGTCGCGGCCCTACGTCCCGGGCGACCCGGTCAAGAGCATCGACTGGCGCGTCACCGCGCGCACCGGCGAGGTGCACATCAAGGAGTACGAGGCGCCCAAGCGCATGCCCGCGTGGATCCTCTTCGACACGTCGGCGTCGATGACCTATGCGTCGATCGAGCGCTCGAAGTACATGGTCGCCGCGCAGATCGCCGGCGGGATCGCCTTCGCCTGCCTCGACCGGGTCAGTCCGGTGGGACTGCTCGGCACCGGCCAGCGGGAAATCCGCGTGAGCCCGAGCCTCTCCAAGGACGAGGTCATGCAGTGGCTCGTGAAGCTGCGCCGATTCCGGGTGGGCGAGCGTACGACGCTCGCGCGCCGCGTCACCGAGCTGAACGCGCGCCTGCAGCACCGCGCTCTCGTGTTCGTCCTCTCCGACTTCCACGAGTCAGGGGCGGTCGATGCGCTCAAGCTGATGGCCCAGGTGCACGACGTCGTCGCGCTCCAGCTGAAGGACCCCGCCGAGGAGGGGATCCCGGGGGCCGGCTTCCTGCGCGCGGCGGAGGCCGAGACGGGGCGGGTCTTCGTCACCCACGGCCGCCGCGCTCACACCGACCCGGAGGCCGCGGGACGTGCGCTGCGCCGCGGGGGCATCGACCACCTCTTGATCCCCACCGACGAGCCCTTCGCTCAGAACCTGCGCATGTTCCTGAAGGACCGCGCCGTCCTCGCCGGAGGCCGCTGATGCTCGTCGGTCTCCTGCTCCTCGTCGCGCCCGTCCTCTCCCCACAGGACGACGGTGACGGCGTCACGATCGAGCTGTTCTCCCCCGGCGTCGACGAGGTTCCCGCCGCCGCGGAGACCACGGTCGGTATGGGCGTCGACCTCGTCGAATTCGTCATCCCCGGCGCCGAGGTCCGGGCGAGGCCGGTCAAGGACGCGGGCCGCGCCGACGTGATCGTGCGCATCGAGAACGTCTTCGTCCACGGCACGGACCACCGCTACAACCTCGAGGTGACCCCGCTCGTGGAGGGGGTCCTCGACCTGCGTGACCACCTGGAGAGAGTCGACGGAACGCCCCTCGGCGACGAGGTCCCCGAGATCCGGATCCTGGTCGACGCGGTCACGGTCGAGGACGTGCCCTTCCCGGTCGACCCCGGCGTCCCGCACCCGGGCCGCGTCGGCGGATACACGGATCTGATGACGGGCCTCGCTGTCCTGTGGGTGGTCGGGCTCCTGTGCCTCGTCTTCCTCGGGCGCGCTCGGCGCAGCGAGGCGCGGGTCGAGCACGTGCGCGGTCCCAGGACCCTGGCCGAGCGCCTGCGCCCCCTCGTCGAGCGCGCCGGTCGGGGCGAGCTGGACGGGCCGGAGCGGGCGGAGCTCGAGCGCCTCGTGCTCGCCCACTGGCGCGAGAAGCGGGGCCTCTCGGATGCGAGCGCCGCGGAGGCGATGGTCGCGCTGCGCGCGGACGCGGAGGCGGGTCCCCTGCTCCAGCGCCTCGAGCTGTGGTTCCACAGCCCGCGCCACGAGGAGCTCACCGACGCCGAGGTGACGGAGCTGCTCGCGCCCTTCGCCGCCACCCCCGCCTTCGGTGGAGGTGGCGCTTGAGCCTCAGCTTCAGCTTCGGACAGCCCGTCTATCTCGTGGGGCTGGTCGCGCCGATCGCGCTGCTCGTCTGGGTCTGGACCCGCCGAGGCGGCCGCGTCGCGATGCCCTTCGACGACGTGGTGGGGGAGGGGCGCAAGGCTCGCGGCGCCGTCCTCGGCGTCTCGCTCAAGGTGGCCGAGTCCTTGCCCGCGCTGCTGCTCGCGGTGGCGATCATCATGCTGGCCGGCCCGCAGGAGGTCGGCGCGCCGAAGACCAAACGGCGCATGACGAACATCCAGTTCTGCATCGACGTGTCGGGGTCGATGACGGCTTCCTTCGGTGAGGGCTCGCGGTACGACGCCGCGATGTCGTCGATCAACGACTTCCTCGACTACCGCGAGGGGGACGCCTTCGCCCTGAGCTTCTTCGGCAACGCCGTGCTGCACTGGGTCCCGCTCACCACCGACACATCGGCCTTCCGCTGCGCGCCCCCCTTCATGGATCCGAAGCGGGGAGCCCTGCCCCCTTGGTTCGGCGGGACCTCCATCGGCAAGGCGCTGCTCGCCTGCCGCAAGCAGCTCAACGAGCGCGAGGAGGGCGACAAGATGATCATCCTCATCTCCGACGGCTACAGCTCGGATCTGTCGGGTGGGGAGGACATGCGGATCGCGGAGCTCCTGCGGCAGGACGGGATCGCCCTCTACGGCATCCACGTCGCCAGCGGCGAGGTCCCGGGTCAGGTCGTGAACATCTCGACCCTCTCGGGCGGCGAGGTCTTCGAGGCCGGCGACCCGACCGCGCTGGACACGGTCTTCCGGCGGATCGACGAGATGCAGGTGGCGAAGATCGAGAAGGTCGCGGGCGAGGAGCTCGACGACTTCCGTCCCTGGGCGTGGATCGGCCTCGGTCTCCTGGGGGCCTTCGCCCTGCTGGGCTTCTTCCTGCGCGTGACGCCCTGGTGAGGGGAGGGACGAGGAGATGAGCGTCACCACAGTCGTCATCACGGCGGCCGCCGCGGTCCTGGCCCTCTTGGCGGAGCTGCTCCATCAGCTCCGGATCCAGCGCGTGCGCCGCCTCGCCTTCGGCCCCACGGGCCGGCCCGCGGCCTGGACGTCGCTGGTGCCGCTCCTGCGCACCGTGGGCGCGGGAGCGCTGGCGTGGGGACTCGCGACCCTCGTGTGGGACGTCGCTCCCAAGAAGCACCGCATCACGGAGAAGGGGCCGGAGGACTGGAAGCACCTCGTGCTGGTCCTCGACGTCTCGCCCTCCATGCGCCTCTCGGACGCCGGCCCCGACAGGAATCAGCAGCGCACCGCGCGCGCCCGCGATCTGCTCAACTCCATGTTCGGCCGCGTCGCGATCGGCCAGTACAAGATCAGCGTCGTGGCGACCTACACGGGGGCCATGCCGGTGGTGATCGACACGACCGACGCCGAGGTGGTGGGGAACGTCCTCAGCGATCTGCCCATGCACTTCGCGTTCAAGTCGGGCGAGACGCGTCTGTTCGACGGCCTCGAGGAGGCGGTGCGCATCGCCAAGCCGTGGCCGCGCAACAGCACGACCCTCGTCGTGGCCAGCGACGGGGACACGATCCCGCCCACGGGCATGCCGAAGCTGCCTCCGTCGATCAGCGGAGCGCTCGTCGTCGGAGTCGGTGACGCGACGAAAGGAAGCTTCATCAACGGCCGTAACTCCCGGCAGGACGTCTCCGCGCTGCGCCAGATGGCCCTCCGGCTGGGAGGGACGTACCACAACGGGAACGAGCGCCACGTGGCGAGCGACGTCCTCGCGGCGGTGACCACCAGCGGCGAGCGCAGCGCCCTCACGAAGCTCACGCGCCGTGAATACGCGCTCCTGGCGATCGCCCTCGGCGCGGCCCTCCTGGCCCTCCTGCCGGTGCTGCTCCAGTTCCTGGGAAGCCGCTGGGCTGCCGCGCGTCCCCTCATGAGCCCCGGGGCTCCAGCGCGGGCGAAGTCCGCGTAAACGCCTGGATCCTCCCCAAGCCGAAACCCAGCCCGTAACGTTCACTACCGATAGAGAGCCCAGGCCACCGATCTCGCGGCGGCCGGGACCTGCCACCCCCATCGCGGAGGCGATCAACTCCCATGCGACCGTTCCTCATCGCCGGCTGGCTCCTGCTGCCCGTCGGCGCCTGGGCCTACCACGAGGGCCCGGGACAAGACCGCATCAAGCTCGACGCCGTGGACGCCGAGCTCGCCGAAGCCAGCGAAGCGGCGTCGGCGGGCGAGTGGGCGCTGGCGGCGAAGCACTACGACGCGGCGCTCGCGGCGCTCCCCAAGCTCGAGACCGAGGAGGTCGAGCGCGCCGCCATGCGCATCCGCGTGTCGAGCGCCAAGGCCAAGCTCGAGGGCTCCAAGCTCATCGAGGCCGAGAAGGAGCTCACAGCGCTCGTCGACGAGCTCACCGAGATGGACGCCTCCTACGCGGACCTCCTCGAGGAAGCGAAGGAGGGCCACGCCAACACCAAGTTCTACATCACCTGGCTCATGCGCCTCGAGGGCTACCAGCGCTCGGACTGGGAGCCGGAGATCGAGAGCGCGCGCCAGGCCTATGGACGCCTCGCCGAACAGGCGCGCTCGCGCGGCGACGAGGCGCGCGCCGACGAGATGCTCGCGAGCCTCGAGTCCGCCATCAAGCTGGCGCGCCTCGATCTCGACGAGCTGCAGGGTCTCCCCCTGCCCAGCCAATGACAGGGAAACGGGACCTGAGACGGTTCCGGTAAAGGCCTCGGTCGAGGCCGCGCAAGAAGCAAGAGCAACGGCAAGAGCACGCCCCAGGACGCGCGCGGTGCGAGCATGAACGGCCCGCCCGACGGACGCGGCTCCTGAGCGCGCCGCTCCGAGCCAGACCCACCCAACACGAATCACCGCGCGCGGGCGGAGGAGAGCGCAGCCCGGCTCCCCTTCGCTCGCGCGCTTCGTCCCCCAGGGGACACGGGCGGCCGCTCCGGCTCGCTCGAACCGGCGGCGCCGCCGCCCATCTCGCTCCACGCTCGCGATCCAGACGATGATCCGAACCCTCGCGCTCCCCTTCTCGTTGCTCCTGACGGCCTCCGCCGTCGCGGCCCAGAGCCCCGGCCCGCCGGTGGTCAAGATGAAGCGGCTCAGCGCGCCGGCCGCGAAGATCAGGGTGCCCTCGGTCGCGACGTCCTTCGACGACTCTGGCCCAGCCGTCGAGGGACCGGCGCTCCAGGCTCGGCCGGCCGCGAATGCGCCGGCCAAGGAGGAGGCGAAGCCCGTCGACCCGCAGTTCCTCCAGCTCTTCCAGCAGGCCCAGCTCGACCGCCGACCCTCGACGGTCCTCGCCGAGTGGTCGAAGCCTGAGCCGCTCGGGTCCGCCGACGACCCCGAACTCCAGGATCCCGAGGAGCCGGCGAAGATCGGGGACGAGCCCAAGGCGCCCAAGGCGCCGAAGGAGCCCACGATGCCGGCTGGAACGACCGAGCCGGTGGCGCCCGAGGACATCGTCACCGAGGTGTCGAGCATCGCCGACGCCCTCGCGCTCGCGGAGGCCAAGGAAGAGGCCCTCGCCGCCTACGCGGGCCAGAAGGCCGCGTGGGACGAGGCGGTCCAGGTCCACGAAGCCGCGATGGTCGAGTACCGCGCCGCGAAGAAGGCGTACGACGAGGAGTTCGCGGCCTACGCGCCGGTCAAGGCGGCCTGGGACGCCGAGAAGAAGGCCTACGACAAGGCCCTCGCGAAGTGGAAGTCGGAGAAGGCGAAGCGCAAGCAGGCCCGCGTGAAGCGCGACGTGGACCTCTTCCGGAGGGACGTGACCCTGGGCCGCTGGGACGCGGTGGGGGAGACGCTCGGCACCCTGGGGAAGGCCATGGCGAAGACGCAGTACGCGGCCATGCTGGGCAAGATCTCGCGCTCGCCCCAGCCCGTGAACGGCAGCCTCGCGCCCTACCAGGAGCAGCCGCACTTCGAGTTCGACGACATCGTCGCGCTGATCCGCATCGCGCCCGGCGGCTTCGACACGAAGAAGGCCAAGCTGATCGCGCCGCTCGTGCGCCGGGTCTTCGCCCAGGGCCACAGCGCCGACGACTGGCTCCGTCGCCTTCGTGAGGAGATCGGGCGGCCGGAGGAGGAGCGGGTCATCTCGAAGCGCCTCGCCGCGCTGCTGCTGACGGCCCAGGGCTACAACCGCGAACTCGCCGAGTTCCTGCCCTCCATGGCGGAGGCCGTGGAAGACGACGACATCGAGGGCCTCAACCTCCTCGCGCGCCACTTCGAGGCGCAGCACCGGGACAAGAAGGACCCCGCGATCCTCGCCAGCGCCTGGGACGTCACGCTCGCGGCCCTCGTGCCCGAGGCCGTGGACGAGAAGGACAACAAGTCGATCAAGGCGGAGTGCCTGCGCCGCGCCGTGAACCTCGCGGGCCGTGTCCGCGACGCCCAGGGCGAGGCCTGGCTGCGCGGTACCTTCACCGAGCGGCCGCGTCGCGGCATGGAGGTGATCGCGACCATCGGCGCCGAGGCGTCGACCAACATGGTCAAGAACAGTCGCAACACCGAGGCGCGCCAGGCGGACCTCGAGCTCCTCCACGGGGCGATCGTCGCGCTCCTCGAGATCGCGCCGGAGCGCGCGGAGGAGTGGCGCGAGACCCTGACCCTCGCGGCGGACATCTGGCTCCGTGAGGCGTCCCACTCCTTCGAGAAGTCCCAGCAGAACTCCATGGGAGCGCGGTCGCGTCGCGACGCCTACGGGAACATCTACTGGTACGAGGACAGCTACAGCTACGACCGCTACGTCACCGTCCTGCCGGTGGAGCCAAGCGATCTGCTAAAGGTCCGCCCCGACGGGCTGTGGCGCGAGACCCTGCCGGCGAGCCTGCGGCCGAAGATCGATCAGACGATCGCGGAGCTCTACCTGAAGGTGAACGAGGAGGTGATGGCGTACCCGTACATCGCCGACCTCGCCGGGCCGAACCCGAAGAAGGCCGAGGAGCTCGCCCGGACCTTCCTCAACGTCTGGCTGAAGAAGAACGACCCCAACTCCTCGCGGAACCGGGCGTCGATCTACAACTTCTCCTACGGCTTCAACCAGCGCGCGAGCGGCATCCCGCTCACCCGCAGCCGTCAGGACCGCAACCTGAAGGACCTGACTCACTGGGTCGGGAAGCTCCGGGAGATCGAGGGGCTCGAGCTCGACTCCGACCTCCTGATGCGCTGCTTCACCCAGTGCCACAGCGAGGCGGAGGTCTACCGGGTGGAGATCCTGGAGGAGGTCTTCGGCGACCTCGAGTCCCTCGAACCCGCGACGCTCGCGTCGATGGCGCAGCGCATGCGCGCGAACCTGGCGACGATCTGGCGGACGCCGGCGGCGCAGAAGGCGGCCAAGACCAACCGCAAGAAGAAGGACATCGAGGCGGAGGTCCAGCGCGGCTACGAGATCGCGCAGGCGCTCCTCGGCCGCGCGATCGTCGCTCACCCCGACGCGTGGCGGCTCCAGGTCGCTCGCGGCGCGATGCTCCACGACCTCAACAACTACCGCAACGATCTCCAGAAGGGCTCCGACTACTCGGGCAACCGCAAGGCTGCCCTCGGGGTCCTGGAGAACGCGGCGGAGGGCTACTGCGCAGGCATCGAGACGCTCCGCACGGACGAGTACACGATCGATCCGCTCATCACCTGGTTCAACGCGTCCCTCGGCGCCTCGGACATCCAGGCGGTGACGGAGAAGACGCTCGTGGCGCGCTCGGAGATCGCGAAGATCCAGGCGCTGCTCGAGGGCCTCCCCGGCGAGGCGGGCGAGACGCACCGCTCGATGTTCGCCAACACGCTCTTCACCCGCTTGAGCGCGGTGAACCCCGCGTGCAAGAACCGCTACCTGGACGCCGGCTTCGAGATCGTCGGGGACCACCCCCAGGCCGAGGCGGCGCGCCGTGTCTACGACTACTACGCCGACCTCGTCACCGAGATCGAACTCCTGGCCGAGCTCGACGGGTCCAGCAACGTCGGCACCGAGCCCTTCGGCCTGCGCGTGGACCTGCGCTACACGAAGGAGATCGGCCGCGAGGCCGGCGGCTTCGCCCGCTACCTCCAGAACCAGGGCAACGCGGTCAACTACTACTACAACTACGGCCGGCCCCAGGAGAACTACCGCGACAAGTTCGAGGAGGCCGTGCGCGCCGTCCTGTCCGAGCAGTTCGAGGTGATGAGCGTCACCTTCAATCGCGAGGACGCGGCGGCGAAGGCCGACGACGAGTTCGGCTGGCGGCGCATGTCCTACTGCTATCTGCTGCTGAAGGCGCGCCAGCCCGACGCCGACCGGATCCCGCCGCTCAAGATCGATCTCGACTTCAACGACGTCACGGGGTACGTCGTCCTGCCCATCTCCTCGCCGGTGCTGCCGATCGACGCCGGGGGCGCTGCGGACGCGCGTCCCTTCGAGGATCTGCAGCTGACACAGATCCTCGACGAGCGCCGCGCCGAGGAGGGGGTCCTCGCCATGGAGGTCAAGGCCCAGGGCGAGGGGCTCGTCCCTGATCTCGACGTGATCACCGAGCTCGCCCCGCGCGACTTCGAGGTCTCCAAGATGGAGGATCAGGGCGTCAGCGTCGCTCGCTTCTCGGACGACGAGGAGGGCGTGGTCAGCGAGCGCATCTGGATGGTCGAGTTCGCGCCCAGGGAGGGCATCGAGAACCCCGAGACCTTCGCCTTCGCGGCGCCGCGGGACGAGGGCGCGCAGGTGGTCTACCAGCGCTACGACGACGCGGACCTGATGACGGCCGAGGCGGTCGTGAACCTCGAGCAGTCCTACGCCAACCCCGAGGGCTTCCAGTGGTGGTGGCTGCTGCTCCTGCCGGTCCTCGTGGCCTTCGCCTGGTTCGTCGGCCTGGCGCTGCGCGCGAACGACGAGGACGAGGTGCTCGCGGGCCCGGAGCTGCCGGAGAACCTCACCCCGGTGAACGTGCTCGGGCTCCTCACAGAGCTGCGCGCCGGAGGCCGGATCGACGGCCCCGCGCGGGAGCGGCTCGACGCGGCCGTCCTCGAGATCGAGCAGCACTACTTCGGCGAGAGCGGCGGCCGCTCCCCCGACCTCGCGGCCATCGCGCGCGAGTGGGTGGGTTCGGTCGGCCGGAACGGAGCCTGACGAGGTCTTCGCGAGGCGGCGGGGGGCAGGCAGCGAGCGCGGCCTGCCCCCCGCCGCCGTTCGCGGAGCTCCGACCGCGCGCTCCCCATCCTCTGCGAGGTCTTCGTTTAGACCCTCCGCGGGCGGCGCGGTGAGCCGGGTCGGGGCTGTCGGCCCGCCGGCCGTCATCTCGGTCGCTCCGCGCGGGCGGTGCCCCTTCGTCGGGACGGCTCGACAGGGACCGTTCAGGCCCGGATGGTCTCGCTCCGGAGGCCGGACGTGGCGGGCGAGAGATCTGGACGTGGGTCCGAACCACGGCGCCTCGGCCGTGGGCGCGGGGTAGACTTCGCGCCCGCCCGCCAGGTCCATGGCCTCCCAAGACGTCTCCCGCGCCAACGCCGCCGCCCAGATCGAGCTCCACAGGGCTCTGGCGCCCCGTTACGCCTATCGCTACTCCTTCCCGTTCAGCCGACGGTTCCAGCAGGAGTGGCATGCGGAGATGATCCGTCACGCCCCGCGCGACGCCCGACGTCTGCTCGACATCGGGTGCGGGACCGGCTTCTTCCTCGCCGAGCTCGAGCAGGAGCGGCCGCGGGGAGACGGGCCCGGCGAGGGGCTCGGTGCCGTGGGACTCGACATCTCCCACGAGATGCTCCAGGTGAGCGAGCAATACGTCCCCGACGCCCGCCTCGTCACCGCCGACGCCGAGCGCATGCCCTTCCAGGGTGCGATCTTCGACACGGTCTTCTGCAAGGGCAGCCTGCATCACATGCGGAACCATCTCGGGTTCCTGGAGTCCTGTCGGGGGGTTCTCGCGGAGGACGGTCTGCTCGTCATGAGCGAGCCCTGCAACGACAACCCGCTGATCCGCCTCGCCCGGGCGATCCTGTACCGCAAGAGCCCTCACTTCGACGTCGGAGACCAGGGCTTCACCCGTCGCGGGATCGTGGAGGTCACCGAGCAGGCGGGGATGGAGGTCCTGAAGACCAAGAAGTTCGGGGTCCTCGCCTACGTCTTCGCCGGCTTCCCCGATCACCTCGGGCTCCTGCGGTTCTTGCCCGGCTCCGACCTGATCACCCGCGCCTTCATCGGCTTCGACCGGTTCCTCTGCGCGATCCCGGGGCTCTCGCTCCTGGGCTTCCACATCGTCGTGGTCGCGCGGCCGCGGCGCGGCTGAGAGAGAGCGCCCCGGCGCCGCGTACGAGGGCGGGTCCACCGCCGGCGATCGATCTCCTTCGGCGGTCCACTCCCGGCCCGCACCCGCCGATAGCCACTGCATGTGCGGACTGCTCGGTTGGATCGGCCCGCCCGGGGCCCGGGCGGAGGAGCGCAGGGCCTCCTTCGAACGCGCGCTCGCGCGTCTGGATCACCGCGGCCCCGACGGCCGCGGCGTGCGCGCCGAGGGCGCTGCGCTGCTCGGACACGCCCGCCTGGCCGTCCGGGATCCGGGAGCTCCTGGCGCGGCCCAGCCCATGGTCAGCCCCTGCGGGCGCTGGGTCCTCGTCTACAACGGCGAGCTCTACGAGGATGCGGCCCTGCGCGCGGAGCTCGGGCCGGAGGTCGAGGCCGCCACGGGTGGAGCGGGCTTCGCCACCCGGTGCGATGCCGAGACCCTGCTCTGGCTCCTCAGCCTGCGGGGCGTCGGGGCCCTCGACAGCCTCCGTGGTATGTACGCACTCGCGCTGCTCGACGCCCGGGACGGGGTCCTCTGGCTCGCGCGCGATCCTTTGGGGATCAAGCCGTTGGTCCACACGGTGACCTCCGAGGGGGCCTTCGCTTTCGCGAGCGAGCCGGCGGCCCTCCTGCAGCTCGACGGCGTCACGGCGGCGCCGGACCTGGAGATGGTCTCCGCCTACCTCGCGACGAGCCGCCGCTCTCTCTTCGGCCGCACGCTCTTCTCGGGCGTCCGCTCGGTCCGGCCCGGAGAGCTCGTGCGCGTGGAGCTCGAGGCGCCCTGGCGCGGCGGTCGGGTGGTCGCCAGCGCCGGCCGCTTCGCGGCCCAGGTCGAGGACGTCGAGGACGCGCGCGACCGCGCCCGGGCGCTCGTCGAGGAGTCGGTCCGCGCGCATCTCGTCTCGGATCGCCCGCTGTGCGGTCTGCTGTCAGGTGGGCTCGACAGCGCGATCGTCACCCAGCTCGCCGCGGCCTCCCGCGAAGCCGAGGGGCTCGCCACCTGGTGCGCCGCCGGCCACGAGGACGGCGCGGACATCGGGCCCGACCCCGCCGCGGCGCGCCTCGTCGCCGCGCGCCTCGGCACCACCCACAGCTCGGTGCCCGTGGATCGGGGCACGTTCGTGCGGCAATGGCGCGAGCACGTGGCGCATCTCGTCCAGCCCCTCTCGACCCCGAACGAGGTCGCGATCTCGGAGATCAGCCGCGCCATCCGCGCCTCGGGCGCCGTGGTCGCGCTGACGGGCGAGGGCGCGGACGAGCTCTTCGGCGGCTACGACAGCGTGCTGACGGCCTTCGATGCCCACGAGACCGCCCGTACCGCACTGGGCGGCGGACACGAGCTGTCCAGCGGGCGCTTCCACCTCGAGGCGACGTCCTGGGTCGGCCCCTCGGCCCAGGAGGACGTCCTGCGCCCCGAGTTCGCGGGCGCCTCGAGCTTCCTGATCGGCGCGATGGAGCGCGAGTTCGAGACCCAGCGGCTGGCGGCCGGGCCCCGGGCGACGCGCCTCGAGGCGCACCTCCGCCTCCAGAGGGTCAGCAACCTGACCGCGCTCCTCGAGCGCCTCGACGGGGCCACGATGCGCCACGGCGTCGAGGGCCGTACGCCCTTCGCCGACCTCCACGTCGCGGCTTTCGCGGACCGACTGCCCATGGAGCAGAAGTTCTCCCTCGACGGCCCTCCGGAGGCCCGAGGCTCGAAGCTCGTCCTCCGCCGCGCCTTCGCGGACGTGGTGCCGGCGGAGGTGCTGTCGCGACCGAAGGCGTCCTTCCCGCTGCCCTTCGACCGCTGGTCCGCCCCCGTCACGGCGCGTCTCATGTCCTCGGAGTTCCTGCGGGAGGTCATGAGCCGCGAGACCCTCGCGGACGTCGTCAGGCGCCCCACGGAGCGCTCGCAGCTCGCCTGGCTCCTCGGCAACCTCGCCCTCTTCAGCGAGGTCGCCTTCGGAGCGCCCGCTGCGTCGGCCACCTGAGGAGCCGCGCGCGGGCCCTGGAGTCGCGGCCGACGGGGGGCGACACTCTCGCCATGAGCAAGCGCGTCCTCGTCCCCCTCGCCGCCGGCTTCGAGGAGATGGAAGCCGTGATCATCGTCGACGTCCTGAGGCGCTCGGGCGTGGAGGTGCTGCTGGCAGGCCTCGATGGCCCGGGCCCGGTTCCGGGCTCGCGCGGCATCACCGTGAGCGCCGAGGTGGACCTCGGCGCCGTGATGGCGGAGGAGTTCGACGCGGTCGTCCTGCCCGGCGGTCTGGGAGGCACCCACGCGATGCGCGACGACGAGCGGGTCCTCGAGGTGGTACGGCGCGGCTTCGGGGCAGGACGGCTCACCGCGGCGGTCTGCGCCGCCCCGCTGGTCCTCGCCCGGGCGGGTCTCGTGTCGGGGCGCACCGTCACGAGCCATCCGAGCGTGCAGGCCGAGCTGGCGGAGGGAGGAGCCCAGGTGACGGCCCGCAGGGTGGTGCGGGACGGAGTCCTCCTGACGAGCCAGGGGCCCGGGACGGCCATGGAGTTCGCGCTGGCGGTCGCCGCCGACCTCGTCGGCGAAGAGGTCGCGGACGGGGTCCGCGCGGCCATGTGCTGCTGAACCCGATCGGGGGACCCTGCGTCTCCACCCCGACTCCGGGGGGCGCGGAGCCTCAGCTGGCCAGGCCAGAGGCCACTGATGGGGCGCCACGGTTTGACAGGGAAGAGCACCTCGCCCATCTTCAGCGCCCCCAAATTCGGCGTCCGCCGATCCAGTGAACCCCTCGTCGGGCTCGGACGAGCCTTCTCGGGTGTCCTCCGCTGGACCCCCTTCCCGGCCAGTCGAACGAACTCCGCCGCGCAGCGTCACCCCCGAGCGGGACCCCTCTAGAAGCCCTCCATGAAGCGCGCTCTCCTCCAGCCGTCCCTGTCCGCCCTCCTCGGCCTCGCCATCGCGGCCTCGGCCAGCGCGGACAAGATCTATCTGTCCGACGGCTCGATCATCAACGACGCCCGGATCCTCACCGAGGGCGTGAAGACGGTCTCGTACATCCCGGACGGCAAGCGGAAGAGCGACGCCAAGGAGGTCGCCTCCGAGCTCGTGCTGTCCGTCGAGTTCACCCAGATGCCCGAGGACGTGGCAGCCGCTCAGGTGGACGCCGACGGCGAGGCCTTCGCCGCTGCCATCGCCGGCATGGAGGTCTATCTCGAGAACGTCTCCGGCAGTGGAGATCGCAAGTTCCCCTGGGCGCCCGCATTCGCGCGCTACCGACTCGTCGAGCTCTACAAGCTCGGCGGTGAGCTGCCCTCGATGGTCGCCTCGGCGGACGCGCTCGTCGCCGCGCACCCCGAGTCGCGCTACGTGCCCCTCGCGATGGTCGAGAAGATCGACGCGCTCCTCGGGATGGGCGACGTCGAGCAGGCGCGCACCGCCATCGACGCCTTGAAGGCGATGGTCAGCAGCGCCGGCCTCCCGAAGCGGTGGGAGTTCGAGGCGGACGCGCGCAAGATCCTGACCAACCCGACCTTGAAGGGAGAGGGCCTGGAGAAGGAGCTGCAGAGCATCGCCCGCGCCGCTGCTGCTTTCCCCACGGTCTCCAATTTCGCCGCCGTCGCGCGCGCCGAGTCCCTCGTGGTCCGCGGCGAGCTCACGGAGGCCGAGAAGGCCCTGCGGAAGGTGGTCGGCGACCAGGGAGCCCTCGACCGCACCCTCGCCGCTGCCTACACCGCCCTGGGTGAGTCCCTGTTCAGGCGGGCCGAGGCGGCGGACAGCCGCGAAGAGGCGGCTGCGGCCTTCGCGGAGGCGCAGCTCGCGTTCATGCGCGTCGTCGTCAATTACCGCTTCGAATACGCCTACGTGGCCAAATCCGCCTTCTACGCGGGCCGCTGCTTCCAGGAGATCGGCGGCGAGGGCTCCGCGGCCAAGTCCCGCAAGCTGTTCGTCTACGTCCAGCGTCGCTTCAAGGAGAGCCGCTGGGCGACCGAGGCCCGGGCCTTCAATCGGCGCAACTGACGGAGCGGCGTAGCGATCCGCCCGGCACGAGGGGCCGGCTCTCCAGGGGGAGGGCCGGCCCCTCGTTCGTTCACCGGATCCCGATCCCGGGAAGACCGGGGCAGCTGTCCACATTCGTGGGGCGAGCGTGACGGGATCGGGCGCCGCCCGTCCACTCGAGGGTCAACCCGACGGTCTCCGCTCCACGCTCCATGACCCACACCGCCCCGCCTCGCGCGAACCTCCGCTCCCATCTCCGCTGGCGCACCCTCGACCCGCTCCGCGCCAGGGTCCGTGACTTCCTGCAGCTGCGCTGCGGGGATGCCCATCTCGCCGACGACCTCTCCCAAGAGACGTTCGTGCGGGCGCTCTTCTCCGGTGCCGCCGTCGAGCGTTTCGATCGGCCCGACGCCTGGCTCATCCACGTCGCCAGGAACGTCGCCCGTGATCACCTGCGCCGTTCCTGGGCGCGTCCAGCGGGACCCATCGATGATGTTCTCGCTGAGGAGCTGGTGGCACCGGGTCCATCACCTGCAGCGCTCGAGCCCGAGGTCATGCTCGAAGTGGCCGGAAGCCGGTGCGATCGGGATCGGCTCACTCGCGTGCTCCCCTGCGTCTGGCGCGAGCTGTCGTCGCGAGACCGTCAGGTCCTCTCGGCGCGCTACTTCCAGGGGAGGAGCGTCAAGGACGTCGCGAACGAGCACGGGGTGCGTCCCGAGACCGCGAAGGTCTGGCTGTACCGCGCGCGGGGCCGGCTGCGGACGCGGATCGAGCGCTTCGTCGCCCGAGGCGAGATGCCCATGAAACCCTTCGCCGATGTCACTTTCGCCTCCATCTGCGCCGAGGGCCAGCCCGCGATCCGGGACGAATGAGGGGCGGCGTCGGCGCCAGGGCGGCCGGGATCCGCGTGATCGCGGCGGCGCCCTGGGTCGCCGGAGCGATCGTCTCCTTGGCCCTCCTCTCGTACTTGCCGCCGCCGATGAAGTGGCCGGGGAGCGCGCCTGGAGCTCGCGCGCCTTCCAGGGAGTCTGCCTGGCGCGGACGGAGGAGAGACCTGGAGGCCGCGTCGCGGGCGCGGCGCGCTGGTCACGTCGACGAGGCGCTCGGCGTCTATCGCGACGTCGTCACCGCGCCGGACGCGCGCGCCGACGATCGATCCGAGGCTTCGATGTGGTGGGCCAGGCTCCGCATCGAACGCGGGGAGTGGAGCGGACTCATCGATCTCGAGCGGTGGATCGCGACGCGCCCGGATCCGGCGTGGCTCGCGCGCACCGCGTTGATGCTCCGGCGCGTTCAGACCGGGCTCGAGGTCGGTGCTGAACGAGCCGAAGTGGTGCGCGTCGCCGCGCTCGTCGAGCGCGAACTCACCTCGATCGCGCGTTTCGAAGACATCGATGGCGAGCGTGCGCGGCGGTGGTCGGACCGGATCGGCATCACGAGGTGACGAGATTTTTTTCGTGGCATCGCTCCTGAACCGTTGCCTTTGCGGCAGTGGAAGACGTATCAAGTGCAGTGGGCTCGCTTCGAGCGTCCGGTGTCGCACGAGGTCCACACCATCTCGGTCGGCACAAGGTTGGGCGTAAAGGAGCGGATCCGATTACGGCTGCGACATCATTGAGGCGCTTCATCCCGGTTGGGGTGGGGCGCCTTCTCGTTCGAAGGGCATCGAGAGCTGGCGAGCTCGTTCGTCAGCGGAACGAGGATCATGCTGCGTCCCCTGGGGGAGCTGGACGCTCGGTGGAAACGCCGCGGGGCGCCGAGGCCAGGGCCCCGGCGCCCCGCGGCGCTCCCGGATCGCTCGTCGAACACGAGCGGCTCGCCCCGGTGCTTGTTACTTGCCGACCCCGTAGTAGGCGAAGCCAGCATCCTCGAGCGTCGTGCGGCGGAAGACGTTGCGACCGTCGAAGATGACGGGCGACCTCAGCGCATTCTTGAGCGCCGCGAAATCGGGGCGCCGGAACTCGTTCCATTCGGTGACGACGACCAGGGCGTCCGCTCCCTCGACGGCCTCCATGGGCGAGTCGGCGTATTCGATCTCGGCCCCGAGGTAGTGCTCGCGGGACTCCTTCATGGCCTCGGGATCGTGGGCGACGACCTCCGCTCCTGCGGCTCTGAGGGCGCGGGAGAGCACGATTGCGGGCGCTTCTCGCATGTCGTCCGTATTGGGCTTGAAGGCCAGGCCCCAGAGTGCGAAGCGCTTGCCGCTCAGGTCCTCACCGAAGTGCTGGACGATCTTGCGGTACATGACCAGCTTCTGAGAGGCGTTCACGTCCTCGACGGCTTTGAGGATCTTGAAGTCGTAGTCGAGGGAGTCCGCGGTGTGGATGATCGCTTTCACGTCCTTCGGGAAGCACGAGCCGCCGTACCCGGTCCCCGCGAAGAGGAAGCGTGAGCCGATGCGGTCGTCGGAGCCGATGCCTTTGCGAACGTTGTCCACGTTGGCGCCCACGAGCTCGCACACGTTGGCGATCTCGTTCATGAAGGAGATGCGCGTGGCGAGCATGGAGTTGGCGGCGTACTTGGTCAGCTCGGCCGAGGCCACGTCCATGGTGAAGATCGGGTTGCCGGTCCGCACGAAGGGCTCGTAGAGCTCCGTCATGATGTCGGCGGCCTTCTCCGTGTCCGCGCCGATGACGACCCGGTCCGGCTTCAGGAAGTCGTCGATCGCGGCGCCCTCTTTCAGGAACTCGGGGTTCGACACCACGTCGAACTCGTGCTTGGCGATCGGTGCCATCGCGTCGGCGACCTTCTTCGCGGTGCCCACCGGCACCGTCGACTTGTCGACGACCACGGTGTACCCGGTCATGTGCTCGGCGATGCTGCGCGCGGCGGCGAGGACGTAACGAACGTCGGCGCTCCCGTCCTCGCCCGGCGGCGTCCCGACGGCGATGAAGGCCACCTGGGCGTCCTTCATCCCCTCGGCGTAGTCGGTGGTGAAGTGCAGGCGACCGTCGCGCACGTTGCGCTTGATGAGCCCCTCGAGGCCGGGCTCGAAGATCGGGACGACGCCGTCACGGAGGCCTGCGATCTTCTTCTCGTCGATGTCGATGCAGGTGACCGTGTTGCCGCTCTCGGCGAAACAGGTGCCTGCGACGAGACCGACGTAGCCAGAGCCGATGACTGCGATGCGCATGGGTTGGGGAGGGCCGAGTGGCGCCCTCGGGCGAGATCAGGAGGGGCCAGCGGGTGAGCGAGAAGGCGCTGGCCGGAGCTTGGAAGGGGCTTGAAGAGGGTCGCCCGCGCCGTGGGGGCGTGGCAGGATACCGGTTCATCGGACGGCGCTGCGGCTCGCTCGCAGCCCTTCTGGGGCGATTAACTCAGCTGGTAGAGTGCCTCGCTTACAACGAGGGAGTCGGGGGTTCGAGTCCCTCATCGCCCACCAGCGGCGTCGATCGGGGCGTCTCATCGAGAGCCTCGAGCAGCGCTGCGACGTTTCCGCCCGGGGTCCGGGTCACCGCGAGCAGGCCGGGGAGGCCCCCGGGACCCCTCAATCGGCTCGCGAAGGTCTGCGCGCTCTCCCGCACGCCCCGGGTCTTGACCGTCAGGGGTCCGATGTCCCTGGCCCGCAGCGCCGCACGGACTCGCTTCCTGTCCACGGGGAGGACCTCGAGGACCCTCCAGCGCCGGGCCATCGGAATCCTCCCCTCCGCGGTGCCTGTCCAGTAGCCGGCCTCGCCCTCGACCGGCTCGAGCCCGTGCCGCGCCCCGTGCTCCGGCGCGAGTCCGGCCTGCCGGAGCGCGGGGTCGAACTCGACGAGGAGCGCCCCCGCCACGAGCGGCGAGGAGGAGATCGCAGGAGCGCTTCCGTCCCCGACGCATTCCTCCCTCGCACCTGAGCGCCTGAGCGCGACCGCCCGCCGTCGAGGGCCAGCGAACGACCATGGGCCGACCCAGGCCGCCAGCTCGCGCAGCTCTCCGTCGAGCGAGATCCACTCCAGCGCGACGTCCGCCGCGCCCCCGAGGGCCGTGGCCGTGGCGTCGAGGCCGGGCGGGAGCTTGATGCACCCGAGCCCCGCCTCCCGGCACAGTTCGAGGGCCATCGGCAGCGAGGGCGACCAGTCGTGGGGATGGGCGAGTCGCCTGCCCTCGCTTCGGCGATCGGGATCGAGGAGCGCCATGATCCTTCCACCCTGCCCGAGGGGCGGCGCGGCGGCGTCGCCGAGTGCCACCGTCGCGGGCCCGTCAGCGAGGTTCAGCGCCGCGCAGCGCGCCACCTGGACGTCGTGTTCCGTGGCGAGAACGGGCACACCTGCGCGGGTCAGTGCCACGGCGTCCGAGCCGAGCCCGCAGCAAGCGTCCCACGCGACGCCGCCACTCGCCGCCCGCTCGGCCGCGAAGCGCTCGGCGCGGAGATCCGCGACCTCGGGCGCGGTCGCCTGCTCCAGCCCTTTCGACGTGAGCGCCGCGAGGCGCCCGTCGGGGAATCGTCCGAGCGCGCGATGGCGCAGCTCTCGCTGGAGTGACACGAAGCGGGCCACTTCGCGGCCGTGCGTCGCCTCGACGCGCCGCAGGTGCGCTCGCCCGCCGTCACCCTCCAGGAGCGCATCCAGCCGCGCGCGGACCGCGGGCTCCCAGGGAGCCAGGAGTTCCCAGGCAGCGCGATCCACGCTCAGCGCAGGGGCAGTTCGATGGGATCCGCCGCGTCGGCCCGCGGATTCGCCGGGTCGATGCGGTGATGCACGAGGCGGGCAGTGAGGCGTACGGGCGCCGCGGGCAGCGTTGCGAGCTGCTCGAGCCGGAGCTCGGCGAGGGTCACGGCGCGCTCCCAGAGGGGATCCATGAGCACGCCGCGCAGCGAGACGCTGCCCCGCGCCTGCGCTCCCATCGGATCGAGGACGATGGAGGTCCCGTCCGCCAGGGCCGCCTCCAGGACGACGTCGAAGACCTGGGGCAGCGCGGTCCGCGTCTCGTCGCTGGCGCCTTCGTTGATCACGGTGAGGCGCAGCGCGTCGCCCGTGTTCTCCCAGTCGAGGCTCCGCACCCGCCCGAGCCCGCTGCGTTGGAGCAGGAGCAGCGGTCCCGTCTCGGTGAAGCTCCCTCCGACGGTCACCACGGGCTCGTAGCGGGCGAGGGCGGCGCGCACGTCGCGCCGCAGCTCCTCTCCGTCGTCGGGGTCGAGAGCGAGCAGGTCTCGGGGGAGGAACTCCTCGGGCTCACCGTTCAGGTAGGCGTCGAGACTCTGCATCGCGGGCAGGATGTACTCGGGCTCCGCCGCCAGCGCGGCGCGGGCGTCGAACTCGCCGGGCAGCGGGGCCCAGGGCGCACGCTCCCTGCCGGGCAGCGCCGCCGCACGACCGAAGGCGTCGATCACGACGAGATCCGTCCGTCGGCCGAGGGTGCCGGGCCAGGGGCTGAGGATCGTCGTCCCCGCGGGGAGCTGCGCGCTGAGGAAGTCCGCGACCTCGCGCAGGTACACCGCGAGCTGGATCTCGCTGTACAGGGACGCGCGTCCGACGATGTTGCCGCCCCCCAGGGGACCCGCTGCGCGAGTGGCGAAGGCGCGCTCGTGGGCCTTGCGCAGGGCGAAGCGTCCGAAGTCACCCGGGAAGCGGCTCGCGAGGATCCCCGCGCTGATCGCGATGGTCATCGAGGCCCAGACGAGGCGCTCCATCGACGGCAGGTACGTGTCCAGGAGCCGCGCCATCCCCTGCTGAATGGCCATGAAGGCCACGGGGAGTGCTGGCGCGAAAGCGATCCCGTATGGCGCGGGTCCACCGCCGCCGAGGACGACGAAGACGCACCAGCTGACCGTCAGGCTCAGGGCGCGACGACCCATGGGCGAGAGGCGACCCCGCAGCAGCACGAGCACGGGGAACACCAGGAGCACCGGGGTCGCGGTCGCCACGAGGTGGTCGAGGAGCTGTCGCGAGCCTTGACCGACGGATCCGGCGTCCGGGCTGGCCATGTTCACGAGGCCCGGCGTCAGCGCACTCCCTGCGAGATGCGCCGCCGCGAAGACGAGTCCGGCGAAGACGAAGGGGAGGAGCGGGGCGGGGGCGAGGCCTGGCGCCGGGGTCCGCCGGCGGAGGAGCGTCTGCACCCCGAGGACCGCGCTCGCTGCAACACCCGCGGGGCTCGAGAGGACGAGCATTCCCAGCCCGATCGCCGCGAAGCGCGCGCGCTGGTGCTCCAGAGCGACGAAGGAGAGCGTCAGCGCGAACATGGCCAGCGGCCACTCCGTGCCGCTCGCGCCCGCGGCCGCGATCGTGCCCGAGGAGACGAGCAGCAGCGCGGGGATGACGCCCGCGATCCTGTCGCGGTCGAAACGGGTCGAGAGGAACACGGTGGCCAGCGCGCACATGACGCCGATCAGCTGGACAGCGCGCTCGACGTTCATGGAGAGCGCTCTCAGGAGCGCGGCGAGCCACACCAGCAGCGGCGAGGGGTAGGACGCGAGATCGCCCGGCTCCGCGCCCTCGGGTGCGTCCCAGCGCGGCGCGCCGTCCTCGGCCAGCGTGACTCCGAGTTCGTAGGCGACGTTGGCCGCCTCGAAGGAGCGCGCGAGGTGCCCGCCGCCGTCGCGGTGGATCGCGAGGACGTGGACGAGGAGGGCCGCCATGGCCAGGAGGATCGCCGTGATCCGATTCATCGGGAGCTCTCCTCCGATTCGAACTGGAGGACGACCTCGCCGCGCTCGCGGATCTCGATGCGCCGCTCCTCGCGCCGGCGGCCGGCCACCATCGTCACGAGGTAAGGCCCGGGCGCGAGGTCGGAGAGCTCGAAGCGTCCCTCCTCGTCGGAGCGCGCCGCACGGAAGGTCGAACGGTCCACGCGCGGGCGGCCGTCGCTCGTCTCGCCCAGGATGCGTTCGGCGCGTAGGAGCGCGCCGCGCACGGCCGGCGGATCGGCCTCGAGGTCGTCGGCGTTCGCCGCGCCCGAGACACGCCCTCGTACGCGACCCGCGGTCGCCACGAGCTCCAGGCCGCCCAGTTCGCTCCCGGCCGCGTGCTCGACGATGCGCGGCGCTCCGTCGGGGCCCGCGAGGAGGTCCGGACCGCGGCCGCCTCGATCCTCGGGAGCGAGGAGCACGGCGCGGTAGGTGCCCTCCTGGAGCAGGTCGATCCTGAACTCGCCTCCGGGAGCCACGGGTGCGCGGCGCGGGAAGCCGCGGCCCGGGTCAGTGGGCGCAGAGGTCGGGACGAGGAGGAGCTCGTAGGAGTCCTCGGGCGCGGGGGGCGCGCCGTCCGGCAGCCTGACGAGGCCCTCGAGGTCCGCGAGTCGCATCTCGGCGGGCCGCGGCGGCTCCGAGATCCTGCGGGTCAGCACGAGCTCTCGCGGCGCGTCCGCGCTCGTACCCGTGAGGTCGGTGCCGTCCAGCGCGGTCGCCATGAACCCGAGCGCGATCACGCGCACGCGGACACTCTCCGCCCACACCTCGGAGAGGGTGAACCGTCCGTCCGCGTCCGTCCACGCGTAGAACGGGCGCCCGCGCTGGTCGATGGACACGCCCGCCCCGTCGATCGGCTGGCCCTCGGCGTCCACGACGCGGCCGTGGAAGGTGACCTCGCCGAGTGGAAGCTCCACCGGCGGAGGCGGCTCGCCCTCGGGCGGCTCCGCGTACGGGAAATCGACGGGCGGATCGCTGCACGTCGAGATGATCAGCGCGCCGAGGAGGAGGCCCAGCGAGAGGCTCGGGACGAGGCGAAGCAGGTTCATCGCCGACCCTCGATCGCCGCGCGGAGCGCCTCGGCGGGTGGGAACTCCGAGAGGCCGGCTGCGGCGAGATGCTCCCAGAACTCGTCGAGGCCTCCGTGACCTGCGCGCTCCAGGGCGAGCAGGCGCACGCCGAGCTGGAGGACGTCGCAGGCCTTCACGAAGCGCGCCTCGCGGCTCGCGCCCTCCGCGCAGTCGCGCCACGCCGCGGCGGCCTCCTCCGAGAGCGGCGTCACGAGCTCGCGCGCGAGCGCGTCCTCCATGGACCGCTTCGCCCCGGGCGGGAGGTGCTCCGCTGCCGGCCGCGGCAGGTCCCCGCTCGCCGCCTCCGGTGCGTCGTGGACGAGGGCGATGGCGAGGACCCGGCCGAGGTCGAGGGCGGGCTCGACCCGAGGGGCCAGGGCGAGCGCCACGTGGGCGACGCCGACGATGTGGCCCGCGATCGACTCGGCGGGCCGGACGCCGCGCAGGAGCCAGCCGGTCCGGGGCAGGGCGTCCAGGGGGCAGAGTCCCAGGAGAGCGTCCAGAGCCCTCTCCGCTCCGGCGCCCGATCGATGTTCTCCGTCGCTCATCGTGGGACCCTCCGGGCCTTCTTCGCCGTCGACTGCGCCGACACGCCGCGCCTGTCGGCGGTTCGCGGGTCGATGGAGGCTGAATCTGCGCGGTCCATGGGCCAAGGGATCGGACTGGAGGGCTCGTGGTGAGGTCCTCGGAATCGTCGGCCATCCCCCGTCCCGAGGTGGCCTTCGGATATCATGCTCGGCTCGATGGCGCGCGCGAAAGGGCCATCCAGCGGGACCCGCCCCCAATGCTCCTCCGTCTGAAACGCCAGATCGCTCCCGCGGAGCTCTCCGCCGTCGAGGCCACGGCCCGTTCCCTCGGCTACGAGTGCGAGTACCTCGGCCAGAAGCAGGAGCTCGTCCAGCTCCATCGCAGGACCGATGCAGAGGGTCCGGAGCGCCCCGAATTCGCGGCACGCTTCGCCGATCTCGCCGGGGTGGATGCGATCCTGGACCGCGGGGCCGTCCACGACCTCTGGAGCGCTCGGGACGGGGGGCAACCGACGGTGGTCGAGGCAGCGGGCGCGCGCTTCGGCGGCGGCGACATCTCTCTCGTCGCCGGGCCCTGCGCCGTCGAGGACGAAGCGCGATTGCTCGAGGTCGCGAGCGCCGTCGCGGCGCGCGGTGCGACGCTGCTACGCGGCGGCGCTTACAAACCCCGCTCCTCGCCCTACTCCTTCCAGGGGCTCGGCCGCGCCGGCCTCGAGATGCTCCGGAGCGTGCGTGAGGCCGTGGGAATCGGTGTCGTGACGGAGGTGCTCGACCCGCGCGACGTGGAGGCCGTGGCCGAGGTGGCCGACGTGGTCCAGGTCGGCGCGCGCAGCATGGCGAGCTACGCCCTGCTCAAGGAGCTCGGCAAGATCGACAAGCCCGTGCTCCTCAAGCGCGGCTTCGGCGCGACCGTCTCGGAGTTCCTCGGCGCCGCCGAGTACGTCCTCTCGGGCGGCAACGGCCGGATCGTCCTCTGCGAGCGCGGCGTGCGCGGCTTCGACAGCATCACGCGGAACCTGCTCGACGTGGGAGCGATCGCCCATCTCAAGGCCGCGACGCATCTGCCGGTGATCGCGGATCCCTCCCACGCGGCGGGGCGCTCCGACCTCGTGCGCGCCCTGGGCCGGGCCGGGCTCGTCGCCGGCGCGGACGGGCTCATGGTGGAGGTCCACCCTGCGCCCGAGGAGGCCCACTCCGACGCCCAGCAGGCCATCAGCCTGCGCGCTTTCGAAGCGCTGGCCCAGGACGCTCGCGCCATCGCCGACCTCGACGGCCGCCGGATCGTGAACCTCTCGGATCCGGCGCCGCCCGAGCACACTCACGAACTCTCGCCGCGCTGACGACGGCGCGCGAGTCTCCCCTCCCTCCACTCCCACCGCTGCAGCCCATGGGGCCCCTGCCGGGTCCCCGATCCTTGAGAACGCCCTACGTCGCCGGCAACTGGAAGATGAACCTGGACCGTCGCTCGGCCGTCGAGCTCGCGGAGGCCGTCCGCGGCCACGCCGCCGACGGTGTGGACGTAGGTCTCTTCCCGGCCATGCTCCACGTGGACGAGGTCGCGCGGGTCTGTGCCGGCTCCCACGTTCGCGTCGGCGCCCAGAACTGCTCGGACGAGCCCTCCGGCGCGTTCACCGGAGAGGTGTCCGCGGCGATGGTCAAGGACGTCGGGGCCCGGGTCGTGCTCCTCGGCCACTCGGAGCGGCGGCACGTCTACGGCGAGTCCGACGCGTTCATCAACGCCAAGGTGATCCGCGCCCTCTCGGAGGGCCTCGAGGTCATGCTCTGCGTGGGCGAGACGATCGAGGAGCGGCGCGACGGCCGCACCGAGGACGTCTGCCGGACCCAGCTGGTCGCCGGGCTGGAGGGTGTCTCACGGGGGGACCTGGAGCGCGTCTCGGTGGCCTACGAGCCCGTCTGGGCCATCGGGACCGGCGAGACGGCCACCCCCGAGATGGCCGGAGCCGTCCACGCCTACCTCCGGGGCGTCGCCGCCGGCCTCTTCGACGAGGACGTGGCCCAGGCCCTCCGGATCCTCTACGGCGGCAGCGTGAAGCCCGCCAACGCCGCCGAGCTGATGGCCGTCCCGGACATCGATGGCGCCCTCGTGGGCGGTGCGTCCTTGCGCCCCGACACGTTCCTCCCGATCATCGTCGCCGCGTCCTGACGCCCGAGACCTGCCATGTCCACCCTCATCGTCCTCCTCTACATCCTGTTCGTCGCCGCGGCGATCATCCTGACCGTCGTCATCCTCCTCCAGGAGGGCAAGGGCGGCGGCTTCGGCGACGCCCTCGGCGCGGCCGGCCAGCAGGCCTTCGGCGTCAAGGCGTCCGGGGTCCAGCGCTTCACCATGTGGGTGGCTCTGGCCTTCCTCGGCTCGGCGGTGCTGATCCACATCCTCAACAACAAGCGGCAGAGCCAGCCCGACATCGAGGGCGGCGGCGATCTCTTCGAGGAGTCGGCGCCGGGCGCCGGCGACACCGAGAGCGGCGCGGTGGACCACTCGTCCTTGCTCGAGGGTCTGACCTTCGAGCTCCGCTGAACGGACCGTTCGCCGTGGCGCTGCTGTCCATGACCGGATTCGGCGCCGCGCGCGCCGAGCAGAGCCTCCCCGGCGGAGCGCTCCTCGCCGTGCGGGCGGAGGTCCGCACGGTGAACCACAAGCACCTCCAGGTGAAGGTGCGCCTGCCCCAGGATCACGGGGTGCTCGAGCCCGCAGTGGAGCGCCTCGTGCGCTCCCGGCTGGCTCGCGGCGCCGTGCAGCTCGGCATCGAGATCGCGCTCAGCGGCGGTGAGCCGGGCTACGACATAGACGAGGCCGCCTTCGCGCGCTACGTCGAGCTCCAGCGGACCTTCGCCGAGCGTCACGGCCTCGACGCCGTGGACGGCGTCGAGGGTCTGCTCAGGCTGCCCGGCGTGGTCGTGCCGCGCCGCGCCTCCGAAGGCGTCGCGGCCGACGGCCCCGAAGCGGCGGTCGTGCTGGCCGTGGTCGGTGAGGCCCTGGACCGCCTCGTCGAGATGCGAGCTGACGAAGGAGACGCCATGGAGCGCGACCTGCGAGTCAGCGCCTCCGAGGTCGTCCGGCTCGTGGGCGAGATCGAGGAGCGCGTACCGGAGATCCTGGTGAGGCACCGCGCGCGGCTCGTGGAGCGGGTCCGCGATCTCGCCGGCGACGCCTCGATCGCCGAGGCCGATCTGGCCCGCGAGGTCGCCCTGCTCGCCGATCGCCTCGACGTGGCGGAGGAGATCGCGCGTCTCAGGAGTCACCTCGATCAGCTCGACGCGCTCCTCGCTGCGGGCGGCGCCATCGGCCGCAAGCTCGACTTCCTCGCTCAGGAGTTCTTTCGCGAGGCGAACACGGTCGGCTCGAAGTGCAGTGACTCCGTCGTCGCGCACCTCGTGGTGGACCTCAAGACCCAGGTGGAGCGCCTGCGTGAGCAGGTGCAGAACGTGGAATGAGCCACATGGACGGACCCGGCCGCCCTGGCACGATGCTCTTGATCTCGGGCCCTTCGGGCTGCGGGAAGAGCACCATCTGCAGGCGCCTGCTCGAGGACGACGAAGTCGTCTTCAGCGTCAGCGCGACGACCCGCACGCCGCGTCCGGGCGAGATCGATGGCGTCCACTACCACTTCCTCTCGCCGGAGACTTTCCGTCAGCGCATCTCCGAGGGGGCGTTCATCGAGCACGCCGAGGTGCACGGGAACATGTACGGCACCCTCAAGGCGCCGATGGAGGAGGCGATCGCGGCGGGCAAGATCTACATCGTGGAGATCGACGTCCAGGGGGCTCTGCAGCTCAAGGCGCTCCAGGTCGAGGGGGTCTACGTCTTCGTCGCGCCGCCCGACTTCGAGGTGCTGCGCCAGCGTCTCTCCGGCCGCGGGACCGAGACGCCCGAGGTCCTCGAGCGACGCCTCAAGAAAGCGGAGGACGAGTACCGCGAGCGGATCAAGTACGACCACATCGTGGTGAACGACGACCTCGACCGCGCGGTGGACGAGATCCGCGGCATCGCCGGCCTGCCGCCGGAGGTGGGATCCCGTGGCTGACATCCTGCTCTGCTGCTCCGCGTCCGTCTCCGTCTACAAGGTCTGCGACCTCGCGAGCAAGCTGACCCAGGCGGGCCATCGGGTCCGCACGGTGCTGACCGAGAACGCCGCGAAGCTCGTCTCGCCGCAGCTCTTCGAGGCGGTGACCGGCGAGCCCGCGCTCGTGTCCGAGTGGGGCGACGCGCGGCGGTCCGCGATGGATCACATCGAGCTCTCCCGCTTCGCGGGCATCGTCGTGGTGGCGCCCTGCTCGGCGAACCTCGCGGCGCGCCTCGCCCTCGGGATGGCGGGCGACCTGGTGACCACGACGCTCCTCGCCGTGCCCGCCGGCGTTCCGCGTCTCGTCTGCCCGGCCATGAACCCGAACATGCTCGCCCAGCCCGCCGTCGCCCGGAACCTCGCTCAGCTCGAGGCCGACGGCTGGCGGCTGGTGGAGCCCGGGACGGGTGCCATGGCGTGCGGCGACGAGGGCCGCGGTCGGCTGGCCGAGCCCGCCGAGATCCAGGCGGAGATCGAGCGCTTCCTCGCCGAGGGCTGATGGCACCCCCGAAGTCGTGACCGACTGCCTCCACGTCATCGTCACCGCGGGTCCGACTCGCGAGCACATCGATCCCGTCCGGTATCTCTCGAACGAGTCCAGCGGGGCCATGGGATTCGCCATCGCCCGGGCGCTCCTCGCCGCCGGTCACCGTGTGACGCTCATCGCGGGCCCCGTCTCACAGGAGACGCCCGAAGGCGCGGCGCGCATCGACGTGATCAGCGCGCTCGACATGCTCGCGGCGCTCGAGGATCACTTCTCCGAAGCCGACGCGATCTTCATGGCCGCCGCGGTGGGGGATTTCCGCCCGGCGACGCGCCTCGAGGGGAAATGGAAGAAGGAGGAGGGCGGCGCAGCCGCGGTCCTCGAGCTGGTGGAGAACCCCGATCTCCTCGCGACGATCGCGCGGGACAAGGGGCCTCGCAAGGTGATCGCCTTCGCCCTCGAGACCAGCGACGGCGAGGCGCGCGCGGGGGCCAAGCTCGTCCGCAAGAACGCGGACTACATCGTCCTCAACGACGCGAGCGCCCTGAACGCCGCCAGGAGTTCGGTGACCGTGCTGAACGCGGATGGTGTGGTCTGGCGCCTCGAGGACGTTTCGAAGGACGAGACCGCCGCGCGTCTCGTCGAACTCGTCGGTCGCTGATCGCGCGGGGGCGAGCTCGATCGATCCGCGCGCGAGGACCGGCGCGGGGCCGGTCGGCGAGCCGGGATCATCGGCGCTCCGGCCTCCGTCGTGAGCGGCGCTGCCGCTGATCAGAACCAGAAGGTCGTCTGGACGTAACCGAAGAGGGCGTCGTTGGGACTCATGGCGTCGGGGGCCGTCTCCGCGAACGTCCCCGCTGCGTGGTACGCCGCCCCGACCTCGAATCGCAGCCCCTTCGGCACGATGTCGTAGCGAACCCGTAGCTCGCTGAGGTTGCCGATGTGGCTCCCCGATCGGCCGGTCGGATCCTGGTAGCCGTTGCTCCACGCATCGCGATCCGACGCGAGATAGTTGAAGCGCTGCATCAGGAGGACCTCGACCTCGGGCACCGGACGCATGACCAATCGCACACCCGGAGAGACGAGGTTCACGCGGGCGATCGCGCGGAAGAGCCCGGTCGGACCGAGATCGCCGCGGGGGGCGCCGTAGAGAGCGTCGAAGCGCTCGTTCCTACCGTCGCCGGGGTCCCTGTCTCCCGAGGTCATCTCGAACAGCGCCTCGAGCCGGGGCTTCGTGTCGTGATCGAACGTGTACCCGACGTGCGCCACGTGCATGTACGCCTGGTGCGTGAGCTCGTCGGTCGCAGTGGGGGCGCTGCTCAGCTTGGAGCCACCCGTCTGCCAGGCGGTCTCCAGCTCGTAGTGGAACTCGCCGCGCGCTGGCGCCCGATGGAGCCGTGCGCCGAAGGTCGCCAGTCGTCGATCGCGGGTCTGGAGGCCCGGCGCATCCGCTTCGAAGAGGCCCAGGTAGTACGCGTCGAGTTCCCCGCCGAGGAACGCGTCGGGGCGACGCGCATGGAGCCCCCAGAAGCGCACCGTGGGCTCCTCGACGTCGAACTCGAGGTCGCCGTCGTCGAGCCGCTCGAACTCGCCGTTGCCTGGCCTGCGGTAGACCGGGAGCGTCGCGAAGGCGCCGACCTCCGCGCCGCCTGGACCTGTCCAGAGCGCGTTCACGCCGGTGAACGCGTTGATCGTGTTGCGGTAGATGTTCCGCGCGATCAGCCGCCGGCTGCCGAGGTCGATCGTGTGCCGGCCGGCCAGCACGCGCAGCTGGTCCGCGTCCTCGAAGGTGTCCGTGAACGTCCCGGCGACGTAGCCCTGCAGCAGATCGACGGTGTCCACCTGCCCGGTCGTGGGCGTGGCGTCGTCGGGCTCGCCGAAGATCCGCGCGTCGATCAGCTCCGCGTTCAGCTCCAGGAAGCGGTCGCGCAGGGTGAACTCCGTCAGGACCCGGTTGAAGAAGCCCTGGTTGCTCCCCGTCTCGCCGCGGCGCAGGCGATTCGACATCGACTCGAAGCGCGTCTGGACCGACCCGCTGACCGAGAGCCACGGGGGCGTGCCCAGGGCACGATCGGCGAGCCACGGGACTCCGCGGTCCTCGACGATCGAGGGCGCCGCAGCGGGCGCCGACTGGCGGGCCGCCGCGGGGGCGGAGATCGCGAGGGTCGCGAGGACGAGGAGGAGCGAGCGGAGGAGCATTCGGGGGGAGCGGCGGGGGGCATGCCCCTCTCGCGGCGGGATCAGAACGTGAAGTTGGTCTGCACGTAGCCGTACAGCGTGTCGCCCTGGGTCGTCGCGTTCGGCGCGTTCTCGATGAAGCTGCCGGCCGAGAGGTAGGCCATCCCGAACTCGAGACGCAGGGACTTCGGGGCGATGTCGTATCGGACTCGGAACTCGGACAGCGTGCCGAGGTCGTCGCCGGAGTTCCCGGTCGGGTCGACGAGTCCGGAGGTCGTCCAAGCGTCGCGATCGGACGCGAGGTGGTGGAAGCGGTGGGTCAGCATCAGCTCCCAGTCCTTCGCAGGCTTCGTCACGAAGCGGATGCCTGGCGAGACCAGGTTCGAGCGAGCGAAGGCGCCGAAGATCCCCGTCGGACCGAACTCGAAGCGGCGCGCGCCGAAGAGCGTGTCGAAGCGGTTGTTCTCGCCGTCGTTCGGGTCGTCGTCGCCGGAGGCGTAGTCGAAGAGGGCCTCGACGCGCGACTTGTTCTCGTCCTCGAAGGCGTAGCCGAGCGACGCGTGGTGGAAGAACGCGTCGTGATCGAGGTCCTGGTTGGACCCCGAGGAGCTCCGGGATTCACCGGTCTGGAAGACCGATTCGAGCTCCCAGAAGAAGTCGCCGGCCGCCCGCGGCTTCTGCCAGCGGGTGCCGAACGTGATCAGGTCGCGGTCGCGCGTGTTGAGCCCGTCGGCGTCGCTCTCGTCGATCCCGAAGAGGTAGAACTCCGCGTCCATCTCGGCAGCCACCTGCGGGAAGAGGGCGTGACCGCCCCAGAACCGGACGCTCGAACGCTCCTCGTCGAAGCGAACGTCACCGTCGTACAGCTCGGACGCCGAGCGCGGGAGGCGCTGCACCGGGAGGGTGTAGAAGGCGCGGGCCTCGACGCCGCTCCTGGAGCGCCACTGGGCGTTCACGCCGTTGAAGGCGTTGATCGTGTTGCGGAAGCGGTTGCGCGCCACGAGGCGGCGGCTGCCGACGTCCATGGTGTGGCGGCCGAGCTGCACACGGAGCTCGTCAGCGTCCTCGAAGGCGTCGGTGAAGTCGCCCGCGACGTATCCCTGGAGGAGCTCGACGGTGTTCACGATGCCCGTGTTCATGGGCGCGTTGGAGACGCCGGAATACACGCGGCTGTCCTCGAGCTCGGCGGTCGCCGAGAGGAACTCGTCGCGAACGGTCATCTCGACGAGGGCACGATGGACGAAGGCATGGTTCTCGCCGCCGCCGCTGGCGCGGAACTGCTCGTCGAAGGCCTCGTACCGGTGGCGCAGGGTCCCCTTGATCTCGAACCAGTCGGGGGTACCGAGGGCCCCGGAGAGACGCCACGGGCCGCTCGTGGCGGGAGCGCCCTGGGCGAGGGCGAGGGCCTGGATGGGGTTCGCGTCGATGACCGGGTCCTCGCCGAGGGCGTCGGTCCTCGAGCCGCTGCTCTGGGCGAGGGTGACGTTGCAGGCGAACGCGAGGCTCAGGGCGACGGACCGGCCGCCGAGGGTCAGGAGATTCATGATCGGGGGGTGGCGGGGTGGCCGGGGCGCCCGTGGGGACGGGAGAGGGTACGGGCTCGCACATCGGCTGCGGCGATCGGCTCACGTTCGATCGATGTGATCAGCGTTCCCCGGGACCGGCCTGTCCGGCCATCCCGCGCGGCGCCGCGCCGGGGGCATTCCGCCGCTTCCGGGCCGCCTCTCGCGCCGTGGTCGCCCCGCGGTGGACCAGCAGGATCCTGTCCGCCCACGCCCCAGCGGGTAGGTTGCCCGCCATGCCGCGCCGCCTGATCATCATGCGTCACGCCAGGAGCGCCTGGGAGGGTCCCCGGAGCAGTGACCGCGAGCGCCCGCTGGACGAGCGGGGGCGGCTCGAGGCGCTGCGCGTGGCGACGCGTCTGGTCGAGCTCGGCTGGATCCCCGACGCGATCCACTCCAGCGACGCCCGGCGGACGCGCGAGACGGCGGAGCTGACGCTGGAGGTGCTCGCCCCCGCGCCGGCGCTGACCTTCGACCCCGATCTCTACCTCGCAGGGCTCCTGGCCCTCCGCGCGGCCGCCGAGGCCTGGGACCCGTCCTGGTCCACGGTGCTCGCGCTCGGCCACAACCCTGGCTGGCAGGACGCCGCCTCGGTGCTCTGCGGCAGCGCCGTCGGGATGGGCACGGCCAACGCGGTCCTGCTCCAGGCCCCGCCAGGAGCGCCCTCCGGGTGGTCCGAGGCGCTCGTCGGGGGATGGTCGTTGGTGGACGTGCTGCGGCCCGAGGAGCCCTGAGCGCAGCTCAGCCCCGGAGTCTCGAGGCAGGAGGCCGCGACGGCGGGCTCCCGGGCGGGGAGGTTCGCGCGCTGTCCCTCACGGCGCTCGCGGCCCGACCGGGGGCGCGGGCTCTCGGTCTTCCCAGCGCGGCCACGAAGCGCACCGTGACCGTTGAACCGGCCCCCCCTGAAGGGCGACGATGGGGCCCTCGCGATCGGGCCCATCCGGCCTGCGGCGAGAGGCTCGTCCGCGCCCGGAGGTCCGGGCGCCGGGAACACCCCGGGGGCGAGCGCGGAGCACGATTGGCGCGCAAGAAGACGAAGAAGAAGAGGGGATCCAAGGGAAGGCAACGCAGCCGCTGGAGTCAGCTGGCGGCGGGTTTCCTCCTGGGTGAGCCCATGGAGGACGACACCGCGGCGCGGGTCCGCGAGCTGGGCGGCCTCGCCCTGATCGGGCTGTCGCTCTGGCTCCTGCTCTCCCTGGTCACCTTCGACCGGCTCCCGCTCGAGGGCGCGACGGGGGTGAACCTCGGCGGAGACCTCGGCTTCCACATCGCCAACGGCGTCCTCATGTATGCGGGGCTCGCCGGCTATCTCCTGGCGCTTCTCGGCCTCGCCTGGGGCGTCGTCATGGTGGCGCGGCACGAGATCCAGATGCCGTTCATCCGCGGCCTGGGCGTCTTCGCCTCGGTGCTCGCGGTGGCTTTCGTGCTCGATCTCGGCTTCGGGCCCTCCACGGCCGAGCGCCAGATCTTCTTCTCGCAGCGTGACCAGCTCGCCCAGGACGGGATCTTCGCCGCGCTCTCGAACGACCTGCCCTACGGCCCCGGCGGCCTCGTCGCCCTCGAAGCCAACCCGGTCCTGGTCCAGCGCTTCGGCGCCGTCGGCCTCTGGATCGTGCTCCTCACGCTCTCGATCATGTCCCTCCTGCTGGCGACCCAGATGGCGTTCTACAACGCCATCGTCGCCTTCGGGGAGTGGCTCGACGAGCGAGAGAACCGCATGGGGGAGCGCCTGCTGCCCGCGGTGGGAGGCTGGTTCAAGCGCCTCGCCATCGGGATCTGGGACTTCCTCCGCGGCGCCGACCTCGCGCCCGCCCCGGCCGTCCGGTCCGGGTCCAAGCGCTCCTCTCGCGGCAGGTCGGGCAAGAAGGCGGCGCCCAAGAAGAAACCCGAGCCGCTCCCGGACCTCGACGAGCTCGATGACGTCGACGAAGGCGACCTCGAAGCGGAGGCCGAGACGGAGTACGAGTACTTCGACGAAGACGGCAATCCGATCGACCCGTCCGACCTCGACGAGTACGAGGAGGCGGAAGGAGAGGACGAGTGGGAGTACGAGGAGGACGAAGTCGAGGAAGAGGACGTCATCGTCCCGGCGGCCAAGGCCGACGAGGCGGAGGACGACGAGCCCGGGCTGGACTTCGATCAGGAGGCGTCGGAGAAGTCCAGGAAGGCCGCTGAGGCCGCCCTCAACCGGATGGCAGCCATCAGCCAGCCCGTCTACGACCCGCCCACGCCGCCGATCGGACCCTGGGAGCTGCCGTCCTTCGATCTGCTCGAGCCGCCCGCCGGCGGCGCGACCGTGGACAAGGAGTTCCTCGAGACCAGCGCCCAGAACCTCGAGAACGCTCTGAAGAGCTTCCGCGTCGAGGCGGAGGTCGTGGGCGCCCAGGTGGGCCCCGCGGTCACCATGTTCGAGCTGACCGTCGCTCAGGGCACGCGGATGAACAAGGTGACGGCGCTCAGCCAGGAGATCGCCGCCACGCTGCGCGCCCGGAGCGTACGGATCATCGCGCCGATCCCGGGCAAGAGCACGATCGGCATCGAGGTGCCCAACGCGAAGCGCCGCACGGTGCGCATCTCGGAGCTCGTGACCCAGAAGGCCTACGACCCCGACTACATGGCGCTGCCGCTGTTCCTCGGCATGGACGCCGAGGGCAAGTCGATCGTCGAGGACCTCGCGCGCGCGCCGCACATGCTCATCGCTGGAACCACAGGCTCCGGCAAGTCGGTCTGCATCAACACGATCGTGGCGAGCTTCCTGCTCACTCGCTCGCCCCACGATGTGAAGCTCATCCTGATCGACCCGAAGATGGTCGAGCTGCAGATGTTCCAGGAGATCCCGCATCTCCAGCTTCCCGTCGTCACCGACATGAAGCAGGCGACGAACGTCCTGATCTGGGCGGTCGAGAAGATGGAGAGCCGCTACGAGCTCTTCAAGAACGCCGGCGTCAAGAACATCAAGACGTACAACAAGCTCGGCGAGAAGAAGCTGCGCGAGCGGCTCGGCGAGGAATTCAACGAGGAGTACACGCCGCGCCACGTCCCCTACATCGTCCTGATCATCGACGAGATGGCGGACCTGATGATGCAGTCGAAGAAGGAGGCGGAGCAGGCGATCACGCGTCTCGCGCAGAAATCGCGCGCCGTGGGGGTCCACGTGATCGTCGCGACGCAGCGGCCTTCGACCGACGTCATCACCGGCGTGATCAAGGGCAACCTGCCCACGCGGATCGCGTTCCAGGTCGCCTCGAAGATCGACAGCCGCGTCATCCTCGATCACGTCGGCGCCGAGAAGCTGTTGGGCCAGGGCGACATGCTCTACACGCCGCCTCAGGCCAGTCAGATCGTCCGCGTCCAGGGTGCTCTCGTCGAGGACCACGAGCTGCAGCAGCTCGTCGACCACGTCTGCCGCGACGCGGCGCCGAACTTCGACCAGCAGCTCATCCAGACCGCCACCGGAACGGCGCCACCCGGCGAGCTGAACCAGGGCGGTGAGAAGGTGGACGAGATGTTCAACGAGGCGGTCACCGTGGTGCTCAAGTACCAGCGGGGCTCGGCCAGCCTCCTCCAGCGCGCGCTCGGCATCGGCTACACGCGCGCCTCACGCCTCATCGACCAGATGACCGACGCGGGGATCCTCGGGCCCCACAAGGGTTCGAAGTCGCGTGAGATCTTCATGACCCTCGAGGACTGGGAAGAGAGCCAGAGAAAGCTGACTGGCTGACGCCATGGACACGAGACGGGACCAATTCAAACCTGGCCCGCGGCGCGGCGCTGCGGGCGGCCTCGGCGGCTTCGAGGCGCTCGGGGCCGTCGTCTTCCTGGTTGGCTGTCTACCCGCTGCGGCGCTCGGGAAGGCGGCCGCGCGCGGGACGGACCTCGGCGACGAAGGCCTCGGTGGTGCGGCGCGACTCGCAGCCTCGATCGCTGGCTGGGTCGGGCTGTGGCCGGGGATCGCCATCGGCACCGTTCTCGCGATCATCGGCGCCGTGATGGTCGTCGGCGGCGCGCGCCGTGACCCTCTGCGGACGATCGCCGGTGTCGTGGTCAGCGGCATGTGCGTCTCGGCCATGGCGAGCGCGGTCTCCCTCGGCGCCGGCGGTCTCATCGGCGACGCCAGTGGCGGCGCCATCGCCCGAGGAGCAGGCGTCTGGGTCGGCCTCGTCGCCTGCGGCGCCGTGCTCCTCCTCTCGCTCTGGCTGTCCTTCGCGCCCGAGCGCGATCACAACGTCTTCGGCGCGTCGGCGGCGAAGCGGCGAAACCCGATCATCGAGGCCAGCAGCGCGATCATCGAGCGGGTGGCCCTGCGCCGCACGGGTGCCGCTACCGACGATGAAGCGGTGGGGAGCCGCGGCCGCCGCGTGCGGAAGATCCAGGCCAAGCGCTGGCGCAAGAAGGAGCCGACGACCCTCGGAGATGCCCTCGCCATCAGCAGCACCGAGGGGGTCTCCCACGACGAGGCCGCCGCGCTCGCTCCGGAGGACAGCACCCTCGCGTACATGGAGAACGTCTGGCGCCGCGCGTCGGAGTCCTACAGCCAAGAGGATCCGGTCCCGCCCTCGCCGTACCCCGTGGACGTTCGGCTGCACGGCGAGATCCCGGCGGGCGCGGTGCCCTTCGATCCGTCCACGACCGAGGAGTCCGCTGCCGAGGAGCAGGTCGCAGGAGCCGAGACCGCCGCGCCCACGTCGGAGCCGTCGATCCGCCCGGTGGACGAGGTCCCCGCGCCGCGCCCCGCGGAGGAGATCCAGTTCGACCTCCCGACCCCGGAGGTCGCACCTTTCGACTTCGTCGACGAGCTCTCGGCTCCGGTGCCCCTGACCGAAGGTCCTGCCGGCCCCACCGCTGACGATCCCCTGGGCGCGACGGGGCCGCCCTCGGAGCTCGATGACGGCGCGGCGGCTGCCTTCAGTGGCGCGACCACGGCTCCCGTGGAGCGCGAGCATCCCGAGGGCGTCAGCCCCATCGCGGCCACTCCGGCCCCCGCCCTCGAGCAGGTCACGGAGTCGGCAGCCTCGGAGGCGACGTCGCTGCCCGTCCCCTCCTGGGAGCGCGCCGTGGACGAACCGGTGGCCGCCGAGGATCTGCCCGAGCCCGAGCCGGTCGATCCCGTCGACATCGCCGAAGTGGACGCCTCGGGTCACTGGGCGCGCCGTGACGACGCTCCTGAGTTCGCCGAGGAGCCGGCCGCTGGTGCGATCGCGGACGCCGAGGAGGACGAGCTGGTCGAGCTCGACCTCGACGACGAGCTGGAGCAGCCTGCGGCCCTCGCGCAGGCTCCGATCGAGGCAGACACCCTGTTCGACCAGGTGCCCTTGTTCGATCTCGAGCCGGCGTACGTCTCATCGGACGCCGATCTCCAGGCGGCTCCCGATCGGGAGGTCGAAGAAGACCTCGAGGCCGAGCTCGTCACCGTCGAGGAGGCCCTCGCGGAGACCTCGCCGGAGGACGAGGCGGCGGTCCAGGAGGAGGAGTCCGGACCGGAGGAAGCCGAGCTCGAGGAGGACGAGGAGTACGAGTACGTCGACGAGGACGGCAACCTCGTCTCCCCCGAGGACCTCGCGGACATGGAGGTCGTCGAGGAGGAAGAGGACGACTCCGCGGACGAGACGGAGGAGTTCGAGGAGGCTGAACTCCAGGAGGACGAGGACGAGGAGGTCGAGTACGTCGACGAGGACGGCAACCCGGTCGATCCCGAGGACATGGACGGAGAGTGGGAGGTCGTCGAGGAGGACGAGGAAGAGACCGAGGAGGCCGAAGCGAGTGCCTTCGAAGACAGCGAGGTGGCGGGTGACGAGCCCGAGGACCGCGCCGACGACGAGGTCGGGGAGGAGTCCGACGAGTGGGAGGAGTGGGACGACGGCGAGACCGCCTCGGACGAGGAGGGGGCTCCCGAGGATGTCCCCGTGGCCGTCGAGGCGGAGCCCGCGAAGATCCTCGAGCCCAAGGCTCCGCCTGCGAACGCGGAGGCCGGGCGCGTCCTCGAGGCGGGTCGCCTCGTGCTCGGGGAGGGTCGTGTCGCGGTCTCCCTGCTCCAGCGGGGGATGGATCTCGCCTTCGACGAGGCCTGTGGGATCCTCGACGAGCTCCAGTCGCACGGGCTCATCGGTCCTTACAGGGGCGGAAAGGCCCGTGATATCCTGCTGTCCGCGGACGAATGGGAGGCGCTGTTCGCGCCCTCCGCTCCGCGCTGACCGCCCTTGAACGTTCGGACCACGGACCTCGTCGCGCTCGTCCACCTCGGATGCGCGCGGAACCTGATCGACTCGGAGTTGATCCTCGGCCGCATGGCGGACGAGGGACTCGTCGTGACCGGTGATCCGTCGGAGGCGTACACGGTGGTGCTCAACACCTGCTCCTTCATCGGGCCGGCGCGCGAGGAGAGCCACGAGGCGATCGCCGACCTCGTCGCGCGCAAGAAGGCCGGTGAACTCGGCGCGGTGGTCGTCGCGGGCTGCCTCGTCCAGCGCTACAAGCGCGGCCTCGCGCGCCAATATCCCGAGGTCGACGTCTTCGCGGAGATCAGCGATTACCGCGCTCTGGCGAAGACGATCAAGGGGATCGCCGACGGGGATACGAGCCACGCGGCCTACCTCCAGGGACCGGGCCTGCGCGAGCCTGCTCGCGAAGGCGCGCGGCTCCTCGCGACGCCCGGGAGCTACGCCTACCTGCGTATCTCGCACGGCTGCGACCACACGTGCAGCTTCTGCGCGATCCCGTCCATTCGCGGACCGCACCGCTCCAAGCGTCCCGCCGCGGTCTGCGAGGAGGCGGAGGAGCTCATCGGCGCTGGCGTGAAGGAGCTCGTGGTCGTGGCCGAGGATTCGACCGCCTGGGGACGCGACTTCGGGATGGAGTTGCCCGAGCTCGTCCAGAGCGTCGCCGAGCTCGAAGGAGACGCCCGGGTGCGCGTCATGTACGCCTACCCCAACCGCTTCCCCTGGGATCTCGCCAGGCTCCTCGCCGAGCACCCCAAGGTCGTGCCGTACCTCGATATCCCGATCCAGCACGCCGCGACGAACACCCTGCGCGCCATGCGCCGCGCGGGCAGCGGTGACCAGGTCCGGCGGGTCCTCGACCGCCTGCGTGAGGAGGTCCCGGACCTGACCCTGCGCACGACCGTTCTCATGGGCTTCCCCGGGGAGACCGACGCCGATGCCGAGGAGGTCGTGAAGCTGGTCGAGGACTACGAGCTGACGCGGCTCGGCGCCTTCACCTTCTCGCCGGAGGAGGGCACGCCGGGTTTCGATCTCGCGGATCCGGTGCCCGATGACGTCGCGGCCGCGCGCCGTGACGCCGTGCTGGCGGCCCGGGACGCGAACCTCGAGCGGGTCCAGGGCGCGGCGATCGGCCAGGTGATGGAGATCCTCGTGGACGAGCCGCCCCACCCCGACAGCGGCTTCGTCGTCGGGCGAGCCGAGAGCGACGCTCCGGAGGTGGATCTCGTCGCGTTCGTCCATGCTCCCGAGGCCCAGGTCGGCGACCGGATCCTGGCTCGCATCGACGAGGTCGACGAGGAGTCCAACTGGATCGGGGCTCGGGTGGAGGGCGCGGAATGAGCGGCGCTCGAGAGGGAGTCTTCGCCCACTGGCCCAATCGCATCACGATGATCCGGTTCGTCGGGGCGCTCGTCCTCTTCGCGATCTTCGCGATCTGGGGTGACGTCGAGGCCGAGGCGATCGAGGGCAACCGCACGCCCTTCCTCGTGGCCTTCTGGCTCTTCACCGTGATCGCCGCCACGGATTTCCTCGACGGCTACCTCGCCCGTCGTGACCAGGTGGTGACCGCCTTCGGTCGCATCGCCGATCCGTTCACCGACAAGGTCCTGATCCTCGGGACCATGGTCTACCTCTCGGTGATGCCGTGGTCCGAGCCCCGGCTTCCGGCGACCCTCGTCGTGGTCATCCTCGCGCGCGAGTTCCTGGTGACCGGGATCCGCGGCTACGTGGAGAGTCTCGGGCGCGAGTTCCCCGCCGACGGCTTCGGCAAGGTCAAGATGATCGTCCAGAGCGTCGCGGTCGGAGGCCTGATCTGGCTCGAGGCCTTCCCCTGGGGCGCGTGGTGGTTCGACCTCTGGGCCATCGTGGTCGACGCGCTCGTGTGGCTGACCCTGCTCACGACGGTCGGGTCCGGCGTCACCTACGTGCTCAAGACGCGCACGATCCTCGCCGAGGTGGACGAGTGAGCTCTCAGAGAGCGCTCCTCGCGGCCGTGCGCGGCCCGCGCGACGTGGTGCCGTTCGCTGGCGCGACCTTCTTCGGCCTCGGACTCGCGCCGGTGGCGCCGGGGACCTTCGGGACCCTCGGCGGGGTCGCGATCGCCTGGGCTCTGCGGGGAACCGAGGACTTCCTCCTCTGGATCCTGCTCGCTGCCCTCGCGCTCTACGTGCTCGGCCGCGTCGTCGCACCCTGGGCCGAACGCGCGGCGGGTAAGGACCCCGGCGCGTACGTCATCGACGAGGTCGTCGGCTACCTCGTGACCGTCGCCTGGATCGGCGGGCCGAGCACCCTCTCGCTCTTCACGGCCTTCGTCGTGTTCCGCTTCTTCGACATCCTCAAGCCGCCTCCCGTGAAGCGCTTCGAGCGCATCCCCGGAGGCGATGGCATCCTCCTGGATGACGTGATCGCGGGGCTCTACGGCGCCATGGTCATGGCCGCCCTGCGGCTCTTCGTACTCGATCCGGCGGACTGGATCTGGTCCGCCTGACCCTCGACGAGGACCCGCCGGACGATGGCCTCTCAGCGCTCCACCACCTCCCGCTCTCGCTCCGGCGGCGACGAGAGACCCCGCTCCGCTGGCCTCGCCATCGCTCCGCGCTTCGCGATCACGACGACGCTGGCGCTGGGCCTGCTCCTCATCGGCTTCGCCTTCGTCCTGCTCGACGCGACCAAGGGCATCGTGGACACGGCCGTGACGGAGTCCCGTGACCAGTCCGCGGTCGCGCTGATGCAGTACAGCCGCGGCGAGCTCGATTACGAGCAGACGAGCACGAGCGCGCAGCGCGTTGGTGAGGATCTCCTGCGGGCGCCGGTCGAGTTCACCGCGGGCGATCGCGACGGCGAGGTCGGCATCGCGTACGTCGTCCCCGCGGAGAGCAACAAGGTCGCCCTGCTCGCTCCGGAGAAGTACGACTCGGGCCACCCTGCGAAGAAGCTCTACGCCCTCTTCTTCACGATGACGGCTCTCGTGTTGATCGTCGCGGCGGGGGTGGCCGCGGCCGTGGCCTCGCGGGTCTCCCAGCCGATCAAGACGCTGGTCGACGACGTCCGCTCCATCGCCAACGGGAACCTCGCTCATCGGGTCCGAGCGAGGGGTGGCGGCGAGGTCGGCCAGCTCGCCAGCGCCATGGATCGGATGGTGGACAGTCTGCGCGAGGCCCGCGACGCCGAGGTCGAGCTCGGCGTCCGCGAGCGCGAGCGCGAGGTCGCGCTCGAAGTCCAGGAGGCCTTGCGGTCGACGGCGGTCGGCGCCCCCGCGGGCTACGACGTCGCGAGTGAGCACGTGGGCAGCTCGGAGCCTGGCGGTGACTTCCACGCGGTCGTCGAGGCGGACGACGGCGCCGTGGTGTACTTCATCTGCGACGTGAGCGGCACGGGCGTACCCGGCGCGCTGGTGGGCGCCATGGCGCGGGCCTATCTGCGCTCGGCCTTCAAGGAGGGAGGCGAGCTCTCCGAGACGCTCAAGAAGGTCAACCGGACACTCGCGGGAGAGGTCCGTCGCGGGATGTACGTCACCGTGCTCGCCGCGCGCCTGGACCCCGGGACTCATGAGCTGGAGGTGGCCTCGGCCGGCCACAAGCTGCCCCTCGTGCACTGGTCGGCGGCCGAGAAAGCCATCCGCGCGATCCAGCCTGACGGGATCGCGCTCGGCTTCGACAAGGGGCCCGTCTTCGACCGGAGCCTCTCCACGCGCCGGGTGCCGATGGACCTCGGGGACCGGGTCCTGCTGGCCGGGACGGGGGCGGTGCGGGTGATCGACCATGAAGGCGACCAGATCGGCGAGAAACGCCTCTACAAGCTGTTCGCACGCAACGCTCCCGACGGTGCCGATGAGGCGCTGGACGGGCTCCTGACGGCCCTCGAGGCCTACGCGGACGAGGAGCCCTTCCCCGCTGACGTTTCGGTCGTCGTGCTCGGCCGGGATGCCCTTGCCTGATCCGGGTCCAGCCGCGGGACCGCTGCGCGAGGTGCGGCCACAACGACCGCCGCTCCCCGGCAGAGCGGCTATCGTGTGTCCTCGGCGCCGAGGCGCGCCGCGATGATGGCTGGGGGAGGTCGACGTACGAACGAGGCCGGCGCGCGCGCCGTGGTGGAGGGGCTCTTCGGCCCGGAGCCGGCTCGTGCCGCTCCGCGTCACGCGCCAGCCGCGTCGCCAGCTCCCGTGGCGGGCTACGCGTCGGTCGCGCTCAATCGGCCGATGCGGAACGTCTTCACCTACGGCGTCCCGCGCGAACTCGACGAGCGAGTCCGCGTAGGGGTCCGGGTCAGCGTCCTCTTCGCGGGCCGGCGGGAGATCGGCGTCGTCGTCGAGCGGACCGACTCCACCGATGTCCTCGCCTCCCGCATCAAGCCGCTCCGCGAGGTCCTCGACGACGAGCCGGCCGTGGGCGCGGAGATGCTCGAGCTGACGCGCTGGATCTCGGACTACTACGCCTGCTCCTGGGGCGAGGCCCTCGCGGCCGCGCTGCCGGCGGCGCTCAAGCGCGAGGGCGGGCGCAAGACCGTCGCGGTCTACGCAGCAGCGCCCGGTGTCGACGAGTCGCGCCTCGGCGAGCTCGAAGGGAAGGCGCTCGCCAAGCAGCACCGCGTCCTCCGCACGCTCCTTGAGGCGGGCGGCCCGATCCCGCGGGTCGACCTGCTCAAGAAGCTCGGTGTCACCGACGCGCCGCTGCGCTCCCTCGTGAAGCGTGGCCTCGCCGTCGTGGACCGCGTGGTGCAGGCGCCGGACGCGCTCCTCTCCGGCGGAGGCGGCCGGCCGCGGCACGCGAAGCTGACCTCCGACCAGGAGGAGGCGATCACCGGACTCACCGCCGCCCTCGACGAGGGCAGCTTCCACCCGGCCCTCCTCTACGGCGTCACGGGCTCGGGCAAGACCGAGGTCTACCTGCGCCTCATCGAGGCCGCGCTGGAGAGGGGCAAAGGTGCCATCGTCCTGGTGCCCGAGATCGCCCTGACCCCCCAGACCGTCGGGTGGTTCGTGGACCGCTTCGGCGCCGTGGCGGTGCTCCACAGCGGCATGTCCGACGCCCAGCGCCTCGACATGTGGGAGCGCGTGCGCCGGGGCGAGGCGCGGGTCGTGGTCGGGGCTCGCTCGGCGATCTTCGCGCCGGTCCCCGACCTCGGCGTGGTGGTCGTCGACGAGGAGCACGAACCCAGCTACAAGCAGGCGAGCGTACCGCGCTATCACGCCCGTGACGTGGCGGTGGTGCGCGCCCAGAAGGAGGGCGCCGTGTGCGTGCTCGGTAGCGCGACGCCCTCCCTGGAGAGCTGGCGCAACGCGGCCCAGGACCGCTACCACCTCCATCGCCTGCGCGCGCGGGCCACCGGCCAGCCGCTCCCGAAGGTGGAGGTCGTGGACATGCGCGGAGAACGGGACGAGCGCGGCAGCACCAGGCTGTTCTCTCGCCGCCTCGAGCAGCTCCTACGCGAGGCCCTCGCCCGCGGCGAGCAGGCGATTCTCTTCATCAACCGGCGCGGCTTCGCGCCGGTCCTGTGGTGTCAGCAGTGCGGTGAGACCTTGCACTGCGAGCAGTGCGACGTGGCCATGACCTGGCACAAGCGCATCGAGCGCATGGTCTGCCACTCCTGCTGCGACGAGGTTCCGATCCCCAAGGTGTGCCCGTCTTGCACCGCGCCGGCCCTCCGCTTCCTGGGCGCTGGTAGCCAGCGCGTCGAGGAGATCCTCTCCGCCGTCGTACCCCAGGCGAAGGTGGGCCGGATGGACTCGGACACGATGATGCGCCGGGAGGACTACGAGGAGACCCTCTCGGCCTTCGGCCGCGGTGAGCTCGATGTGCTCGTGGGGACCCAGATGATCGCCAAGGGGCTCGACTTCCCCAAGGTGACCCTCGTCGGCATCGTCTCGGCCGACGCGTCCCTCCACCAGCCGGACTTCCGCGCCGCCGAGCGCACCTACCAGCTCGTGAGCCAGGTCGCCGGTCGCGCTGGCCGGGCGGATCTCGAAGGGCACATCGTCGTGCAGACCACCGCGACCGACGAGCCCGCGATCATCCACGCGGCCAAGCACGACTTCGACTCCTTCGCCCTGGGCGAGGACCGCTCCCGGATGGAGCACGGCTACCCGCCGTACCGCAGGCTTCTGCGAGTCGTGTGGGAGGACGAGGACGAGAGCCGCGTGCAGGAGGCCTCGGCTCGCGCCGCCGCGGTGCTCCGCGAGGAGCTGCGGGAGCACGACGTGGAGGTGCTCGGACCCGCGCCCGCGCCCATGGCCATGCAGCGTGGCCGTCACCGGCGTCACGTCCTGCTCAAGGCGAAGCTCACGGGGCAAGGCCTCAGTCGCGCTCGCGCGATCCTCGCCAACCTCCAGACCCAGCGCCCCCGTACGGCCATCGACGTCGACCCCGTGTCGATGATGTGAGGCGCGGCGGGTAGCCGCCCGTCGACTCCGAGGTCGCTCCCCGCCGAGGGCGGTCCGGATCCCCTGGAGCCGCGGCGGTCCCTCGGCTCGCGCTCGAACCCTCCATCGCGCGACGACCGTCCCCCTGTCCGGAGCTCGATCCTCTCGCCCAGGTGAACGTCGAGCCGACTGGACGGAGCGGTCGCTGCCGGCCGCACCCGCCTACTTGGCGATCGACAGTCCCTCGTTCCTGTAGATGCGATCGAAGATCCGCTGGGGCCCGCTCGTCGTCAGCACCTGCTCGGTGCGCTCCTCTCCGTCGTCGTGGACCTTGATCTGGAGGCACTCGAAGCAGATCACGAGGTCGCACACGCGATCCCCGGACCGGGCGCGGACCCCGTGCCGCGGCAGGAAACACTTGGCGACCATGTCCTGGTTACCGGCGATGCCCTGGGCGAGGGCGTGAGACAGCTGGGCGCGGTCGGAGCGAGAGTCGATCGTGGCTCGCCCCCGGACGGGGTAGCCGTGGAAACCGTCCTCGCTGGGTTCCTCCAATGCGGGCTCCAGCGCGTAGATCGTCCACTCCGTGGCGTCCCTCAGGACCTCGGCGAGTCCGGAGGGAAGGCCCTGGATCGTGGGCACGCGGTTGGCCTCCTCGAGGCGGGAGCTGTCGCAGCCTACGAGGGCCGCGAGGGCGGTGATGGAGAGGAGGAGGTGCTTCATCGTTGCTGGTGCCGCATGTGTGGTCTCACGTGCGTTCGGGATGATGATGGGTCGGGTTCGAACGTGGGTCTCGAGGGCTCGGTGACGCCGAGTCTCCGCTCGTACGGACGGCCCCGGGTGAATTCCCTTGGCGTCATCCGAGACGAATTCGAGGAGGCGGGACGGGGCGCCCCGCGCACGAGCAGCGCGGCCCGTCGGAGCTCACGAGCTGCAGGAGAGCATCGAGCATCCCGGTCGATGACGCGCCCATTCGGGCCTCTTCTCGGCGAAGGCGTCCTTGCCCGCCTGGTCCTCGTAGGGCCGGCGGAGGACCTCCAGCAGCTCGCCCACCCCTCCGTCGTCACCCTTCTCGGCGCGATCGATGGCCAGCTGTGCGAGGTAGTTGCGGAGGACGTACCTCGGGTTGGTGCGGTTCATGCGCTCGCGGCGCGCCTCGTCCGAGACGCCGCGTTGCTCGGCGCGGGCGAGGTACGAGGCGGTCCATGACGCCAGCGCGCCGCGGACCTCCTCGTTCACCTCGTCGGGAGCGTAGTAGGCGTCCCGCAGCGTGAGGAAGGGGTCCTCCGTCTCCGCGGTCACGTCCGCCAGGCGACGGAAGAAGATCGTCATGTCCGTCTCGGCGGAGCCCAGCACCCGGAAGAGCTCGGCCGCGAGCGGAGCGTCGAGGTCCTCCTCGAAGCTCTCGAAGCCCAGCTTCGCCGCGAGCATCGCTCCCCACTCCGCGGCGTAGACCTCCGGATAGCCGTCCACGAGGGCCTGGAGCGGCTCCGTCTCCCCGAGGAGGGGGACGACCGCGCTCGCGAGGCGGGTCAGGTTCCAGTGCCCGATGGCCGCCTGATGGCCGAAGCGGTAGCGCTTGCCCTGGGCGTCGGTGGTGTTGGGCGTCCAGTCCGGGTCGTAGTCCTCGAGCCAGCCGTAGGGCCCGTAGTCGATCGTCTCTCCGAGGATCGACATGTTGTCCGTGTTCATCACGCCGTGCACGAAGCCCACCCGGGACCAGTGGGCGATCATGCGCGCGGTCCGATCGCGGAGCTCCTCCAACCAGGCGACGTAGATCTCCTGGGGGATGGGCTCCGGCGCAGGCGGAGCGCCGAGCTCGGGGTAGTGACGGCGGATGACGTGATCCGCGAGCTGGCGGGTGAGGCCGGCTTCGCCGCGCGAGGCGGGGAGCTCGAAGCTGCCGAAACGCACGAAGGAGCGCGCCACGCGGCAGACCACGGCGCCCGGCTCGTACTTCTGGTTGCCGTCGTAGAACATGTCCCGCAGGACCTGCTCGCCGGTGCTCACCAGGGAGAGCGCGCGCGTCGTCGGGACGCCGAGGTGGTGCATCGCTTCGCTGCAGAGGAACTCGCGCACGCTCGAGCGCAGGACGGCGAGCCCGTCGGCGCTCCGCGAGTAAGGGGTCGGGCCGGCTCCCTTGAGCTGGAGCGTCCACGGATCGAGAGTCCCTCCAGGCCCTTCGACCTCACCCAGGTTGATGGCCCGCCCGTCGCCGAGCTGCCCGGCCCAGTGTCCGAACTGGTGCCCGCCGTAGGTCATGGCGTACGGATCCATACCCGGCACCAGGGCGTTGCCGCCGAAGACCCGCGCGAAGTCCTCGGTCTCGAGCTCGGCCGGGTCCAGCCCGATGAGCGCCGCGCACTCCGGGCTCGCGGCGACCACTCGCGGGGCCTTGACCGGCGTGGGGGCGACCCGTGAGAAGAGCGCCCCGCGCACCTCGCGCCGCCGGTTGTCGGTGGCCGGGTCGGCGGGCAGATCGGCCGTGAAGCCGTTGGTGAAGACGAGGTCGGTGAGCGCGGTCATCGCGGGGAATCAGGTCCGGCGGGTCTGGACGTGGCGGCAGAGCTTGGCATCGGGGGCGTCGCCTGCCTGCATGAACATCTCGAAGGTGCGTGGGTCCGGGCCATCGTGGATCTCGACCGTGCGGTACGTGGCGTGGCCGCCCGCTCGCAGGTCGTCCAGGTCCTCGCTCGTTTTGCGCGCCCCGCGAGCCTCTTCGAAGCCGCCGCGGAGGACGAGGGGCTGGGGAGTCATCGAGTCGAACCAGCTGGCCACGGAGTCGCTCCTGCAGGGCTCCTAGCCCAGGGCGGCGGATCGCTGGCGGGACATCTCGTACATCTCTCCCTGGGAGCCCGATCGCGAGTCGAGCGATCCGAGGGCCTCCGTGGCGACGCCCTCCATCGGCTGGGGACCGCCCCGGAAGAAGGAGCGGTCGAGGCCCCGGTTCCCGGTACCGCCGGTGGTACGGATACGTTCTCCCGGAGGACCGACGAGGCCGGAATTCGACATGACGGTTGGCGGCTTCTGTGGGGTTGGCGGAATAAGTGGGGCGGCGCCGGCCCGGAACCGAGTGCTTCGAGCGCCGACTCAGAGGCAGCCTCGACGACTGTCGAGGCCGCTTGCGGTCGCTCCTTCCCCGTCAGCCCCCTATTTCTGCCATACAGCCACCGCCAGCGTCCAGGCTCCGTGCCGACCGCTGCTGCTCCGGAGCGGCCACCCGCGATGCTCCATCCGGGCTCTCGCCTGGACCGCGGGAACTTCGTCCAGCCCGCTTTCGCGGCCGGATGAACCACCAGCAGCCGCAGCAGAGCCGTCTCCTGCGGCCGCGTCAGCGCGCCCCGAGGGTCTCAGGCCGGTGTCCGCTGCTCGAGCACCATCTCGCGGAAGCGCGCGAAGAGGTGCGCGGAGTCGCCGGGGCCGGGGGCGGCCTCGGGGTGGTACTGGACGCTGAACACCGGCAGCTCCCGGTGGCGCATACCGGCGAGGCTCATGTCGTTGAGGTTCCAGTGCGTGGGCACGAGCTCCTCCGGCAGCGCCTCGTGATCGACCACGTAGCTGTGGTTCTGGGAGGTGATCTCCACGCGACCCGTCGTCTCGTCCCGCACCGGGTGGTTCGCGCCGTGATGGCCGAAGGCCATCTTGCGCGTCTTGGCGCCCATGGCGAGCGACAGGATCTGGTGACCGAGGCAGATGCCGAAGATCGGCTTCTTGCCGATCAGCTCGCGCGCCGCCTCCACGGCGTAGGTGCAGGCCGAGGGGTCGCCCGGGCCGTTCGAGAAGAACACTCCGTCGGGATCCAGGGTGAGGACCTCGGCGGCGGGCGTCGTGGCGGGCACCACGGTCACGTCGAAGCCGAAGTGCACGAGGCTGCGGAGGATGTTCCGCTTCGCGCCGAAGTCGTAGGCGACGACCTTCAGGCGCTCACCCTCCCAGGCGCCGACCTCGTCGGGGAACGAGTTGTCGTAGGCCGCGTCCCAGGTGGTCTGCTCCGCGCACGTCACCTTGGAGGCGAGGTCTCGGCCGTCGGTGCTCGTCGCGGCCTTCGCCTTCGCGATCAGGCTCTCCGCGTTCGAATCCGCGGTGGACAGCACGAAGCGCAGGGAACCGTGCTCACGGATGGCCTTGGTCACGCGCCGCGTGTCGACCCCGTCGATGGCGACGACACCACGTCGCCGGAGCCAGTCGTCCAGCGACTCGTTGGCGCGGTGATTCGAGTGTCTGCTCGCCAGCTCCTTGATGACGAAGGCTTCGGCCCAGCAGCGCGAGGACTCCATGTCCTCGTCCGCCACGCCGTAGTTGCCGATGAGCGGATACGTCATCACCACCCCCTGCCCGGCGTAGGAGGGGTCCGTCAGGATCTCCTGGTAGCCGGTCATGGCCGTGTTGAAGACGAGGTCTCCGCTGGCCTCGCCGTCGGCGCCGATGGAGCGGCCCTCGAGGACGAGTCCGTTCTCGAGCGCCAGCCAAGCGCGGCCAGCGGCCGCTCGGTTGTCTTTCCCTGCTCCAGTCATGACGTCTTCGCCCGCGCGACGGCGCGGGTCACCTGCCTGTTGATCTGAGCGGCCGCGAAGCCGGCCCCGAAACCGTTGTCGATGTTGACCACCGTGACGCCCGAGGCGCACGAGTTGAGCATGCCGAGCAGGGCGCTGACGCCGCCGAAGCTCGCGCCGTAGCCGGCGGAGGTGGGCACCGCGATCACCGGCACGTCGACGAGTCCGCCCACGACGCTCGGGAGCGCGCCCTCCATTCCCGCTGCGACCACCACGGCGTTGGCCTCGCGAACGCGCGGGGCAGCCTCGAGGATGCGGTGGAGCCCCGCGACGCCGACGTCGCGCTCCTCGACGACGCGCGCGCCCAGGAACCGGGCCGTGATCGACGCTTCGCGCGCGACCGCGCCGTCGCTCGTCCCGGCGCTGACCACCGCGACGAGGCCCTCCTCCTCGGGAAGGTCACCGATCACCGCGGTGCGCGCTCGGCCGTCGACTTCGACGCGCCCCCCGTAGGACTCCCGCAGCAGTGCGCGCTGCGAGGCGTCGAGCCGCGTCGCGAGGACGCGGCCGTGAACCTCGGCGAGAGCCCCCATGATCTCGACGACCTCCTCGGCGGTCTTGCCCTGGCCGTAGACCACCTCGGGGTGGCCGCAGCGCTCCTCGCGGTCGGTGTCGAGGGTCGAGTGGGCGAGCTGCAGGAGCCCACCGACGGTGCCTCCCGCTCGCCCCTCGGAGAGGCGACGCGCCCCCTCCTCGGGGGCGATCGCGCCGTCGCGAACGGCGGCCAGCAGGAGTCTCAGGTCGTGGGCGTCCAAACTGGGCGCGAATTCTATCCGCGCTGCTCTCGGCGGGCGAGAACGCTCGTCTCTCCGTATCGCGGTCAGCGAGGGGCCGCGTCGAGCCCCAGATCCGCCGTCCGACCCGCTCGGAGCCGTTCCCAGCCGAGGCCGGCGATCATCACGGCGTTGTCGGTGCAGTAGGAGGGGCTCGGGAAGAAGGCGTGGACACCGTTCGCGACGGCGCGCTCGGTCATCAGGGCGCGCAGGCGCTGGTTGCACGCCACACCGCCGGCGACCAGCACCTGGCGCGCCCCGCGCTGTTCTGCCGCACGCAGGGTCTGGATGACGAGGGTCTCGCAGACGGCCTCCTGGAAGCTGGCCGCGATGTCGGCGCGGTCCGGGATCCGGTCCGGGGGGGGCGTGGGCTGGAGCGCGTCCCCCCCGCGGACGTGATAGAGCACCGCCGTCTTCAGACCGCTGAAGGAGAAGCCCACCGGCTTCGGGCCCGCCGCGCCCCCGTGCGGCGTCTTGGGGCTGTAGCGGGGGAACCGGATCGCCGCGGGGTCGCCCTGCGCGGCGAGGGCCGAGATCGACGGCCCGCCGGGGTAGCTGAGCCCGAGGATCCAGGCGACCTTGTCGAAGGCCTCGCCCGCGGCGTCGTCGAGCGTGGAGACGATCAGCTCCATCTCCAGCGGGCTCTGCACGTCGTAGAGAGCCGTATGCCCCCCCGACACGACCAGCGCGACGCACGGGAAGCGCACCTCCTCCGGTGACTCCATGGTCGCGGCATGGACGTGCGCCTCGATGTGGTGGACGTCCACCAGAGGGAGTCCGCGCGTCCACGCCAGGGCCTTGGCCGCCGAGACCCCGACGAGGAGCGAGCCGATGAGCCCGGGTCGCGTCGTCACCGCCACCGCGGCGATGTCGTCGAGGGTCGCGCCGGCCTCGTCGAGCGCGCGGTCGATCACGCCGCCGATCGCCTCGAGGTGGGAGCGCCCCGCGACCTCCGGGACGACGCCTCCGAACTCGGCGTGCAGCGCGGCCTGGCTCACGACGACGTTCGAGCGGACCTCGCGACCCGCGCGCACCACCGCCGCCGCGGTCTCGTCGCAGGAGGACTCGATGCCCAGGACGAGGTCACTCACGGCAGCTCACGCGCTGGCCGCGGACCGGGCGCCTCGCCGCGGAAGAGACCGACGGCCGCGTCGAGCTGAGGGTCGAAAGGAAGCTCGGGGAGCAGCTCCTCTCCGCTCTCCTCCTGCCAGGACGAGAGGGCCGCCATGGCGCTCGCGGGCGGGTCGTAGCGGGTCAGCCACGAACGCACGGCGCGGCGCGTTCCGCGGTCGACCTCGACGAGGACGTCGGGGAGGATGCCGTAGTCGCGGCCTGGTTCGGACGTGCGCTCGAAGTTGCGCTTGCTCGGCGAGTAGAAGTACGCGCTGGTCACCTTCGCTCGGGTGCCGTACTCGGGGAACGAACGCGTGGTCTGGAGCATGCCCTTTCCATAGGTGGGCTCGCCCACGACGACCGCGGCGCGGTGATCCTGGAGCGCACCAGCGAGGACCTCGCTCGCGCTGGCGGAGTCGCCGTCCACGAGAACGACCAGCTTCATCCCCCGAAAGCGCGCCTCGATCTCATCGGCGCGATGCACCTCGGACTCCGTCCAGCGTCCCTCGGAGGAGACGATCACGCCGCGCTCCAGGAAGCGCCCCGCGAGGTGGATCGCGGCGTCGAGGACGCCGCCGAGGTTGTAGCGCAGATCGACGATCACGGCCTCGGCGCCCTGCGCCCGCAGCCCGTCGATCGCGGCGTCGAACTCCCCGGCAGTGCGGTTGGTGAAGGAGCGAACGGTGAGGTAGCCGACGCCCGGCGCGCCCTCGATGAGCCGCGCGTGGCGCACCGTGGGATCCACGAGGACGCGTGGCACCACCGTCACCTCACGGGCCGCTCCGTCGAGCCCCGTGATGCCGAGTGTGATCCGGTCTCGGTCGCGCGGCGCGAGGCGCGCTCGAAGCTCCTCACGGGGGAGGCCGACGACGGAGTCGCCCTCGACCGAGGTGATCAGGTCGCCGACGCGCACGCCCGCTGCGGCCGCGGGCGATCCGTCGACGGGGAAGAGGATCCGCCCTTCCTCGACGCCGGCCTGGAACACGACGCCGATTCCGCGGAAGTCGCCGTCGATGACGCGCCGCGCCTGCTCGGCTTCCCCGCGGTCGTGGTACCGCGAATAGGGGTCCAGGCCCTCCAGCATCCCGTGGAGCGCCCGCTCGGTGAGGGTCACGTCGTCGATCTCGCTGACGAAGTGGCTCTCCGCGAAGGAGCGGACCGCCTCGAACTCGCGAGTTGTCGACTCGGCGTGCTGGGGGACGATCCTGAAGCCGATCAGCAGGACCAGCATCCCGGCCGTCATCCCCAGCGCGAAGAGCGCCACCGCCATGTTCGAGTCGAGCCCCGCGTGGGCTTCGGAGTCCGCGGCGCTCTCTTGGTCCTCGGACTCGTTCAACCGATCATCGCGGCCACGTCCGCCTCGGCGACGCCGAGTTCCAGGAGCGCGTCGCGAGCCTGCTCGTCGTTCGGAGCGACGCCGTGCCAGCCCGGCTGATCGTGCATGAACGAAACGCCCTGGCCGATCTTCGTGTGGAGGATCAGCGCGCTGGGCGCAGAGGTCTCCTCGCGCGCCGCGACGAGCGCAGCGTCGATCGCGTCGATGTCATGGCCGTCGACATCGACGGCGTGCCATCCGAAGGCGTCGTACTTCACGCGCAGGTCGCGCACGTCCATCACGTCGCGCATGTGCCCGTCGATCTGCACGTTGTTGAAGTCCACCAGCACCGTGAGGTTGGTCGCGCCGTGATGCGCCGCCGCCGTGGCGGCCTCCCAGATCTGCCCCTCCTGGCTCTCACCGTCGCTCGACGCCGAGTAGATCCGCGAGTCCCAGCCGTTCAACTTCGCAGCGAGCGCCATGCCCACGGACACCGACAGGCTGTTGCCGAGGCTCCCCGTCGAGAAGTCGATCCCGAGGTCGAGGTTGCGATGGGGGTGGCCTTGGAGGGGGGAGCCGAACTTGCGGAAGGTGAGCAGCTCGTCCCGCTCGATCAGGCCCTTCTGCGCGAGCAGCGAGTAATAGCCTGCGCAGGTGTGTCCGTTGCCGAGCACGAAGCGGTCGCGGTCCGGTGCGTGACGGTTCGAGGCATCCAGGCGCAGGTGCTCCATGAAGAGCGTCGCCATGAAGTCGGCCATGCCGAGGGGGCCGCCAGGGTGCCCGCAGGTCGCCGCGTGAACCATGCGGACGGTGTCGATGCGCACCTGACGTGCGGCCTCCGCGATCTCATCGCGGCGCTGTGTGGTGAGTGCCATGGCTTCAGACTCCGGTGCTTGCGGTGGCCTTGCGGTCGAGGAGTGCCTTGGCGCGTCGCGCGATGCCCGCGGCGTCGAGCCCGTAGTACGCGAGGAGCTCGTCGCCCGTCCCGCTCTGCCCGAAGGCGCCATCCATGCCGATCATGTCCATCGGGACGGGGTGGTGCTTCACGACGGCTTGCGCCACCGCGTCGCCGAGGCCGCCGCTCTGCTGATGCTCCTCCGCCGTGAGGATCGCGCCGCAGTCGTGTGCCGCAGCAGCGATCGCGGCCTCGTCGAGGGGCGAGACGGTCGACATGTTGATGACGCGCGCTTGCACGCCGTCGGCGGCGAGCAGCTCGGCCGCGCCCATCGCGGCCGCAACGGTGACGCCCATCGCCACGATCGCGAGGTCGCGTCCCTCGCGGAGCAGCGCGGCCTTGCCGAACTGGAAGCGGTAGGACTCCGCGAAGACGACCGGCGTCGACGCGCGCGAGAGTCGCACGTAGACCGGACCTGCGATCTCCGCCGCGGCCAGCACCGCCTGGTGCGCCTCGACCGCGTCCGCCGGGACGATCACGCTCATGTGCGGCAGCACGCGCATGAGGGTCACGTCCTCGAGCATCTGATGGGACTTGCCGTCCTCACCGACGGTCAGGCCCGCGTGGGTCGCGCAGATCTTCACGTCGAGCTCGGGCACGCAGACGCTCTGACGGATCTGCTCGAAGGCCTTGCCCGTGGCGAACATCGCGAAGGAGCTGGCGAACGCGACCTTGCCCTGGGCGGCGAGACCGGCGGCCACGCCGATCATGTTCGCCTCGGCCACGCCGATGTTGAAGAAGCGCTCGGGGTGTGCTTTTCCGAAGGCCTTGGTCTTGGTCGAGCCCGAGAGGTCGGCGTCGAGGACGACGACGTCGGGGTTCGACGCGCCGAGCTCGAGGAGAGCCTCGCCGTAAGCGGCGCGGGTGGCTGCCTTGGCGGGCGGAGCGGCCGTCGCCAGGGGCGTGAGATCGGGAGGTGCGGTCATGGTTGGTCGCGGTGGGGGGGCGTCGGATCGCCCAGTGTGCCGAGCGGGCCGTCGGAGTTCAGCGCTCGAGGGCTGTGGATCGTCGCTGAGCGAGGCCGGTGGTCGGGTGCGGGGATGGCTCGAGGGCCTCCCGGGCCCGATGCTAGCGGACCTCGGGGTGCTTCCGCGCCGCCGTCTGCCGCCGGTCCGGGATCGGCGGAGGAGGGAACCGTGGATCGGGCACGAGCGCGCCATGGATGTCTTCGGAGGAGGACAGGGAGGGGACACGAGACGGCCCGGACGCCGTTCCTTACCCTCACGTGCGTCCGAGGAGCGCTCCGCTCCTCCGGGCACGGAACCTGCAAGACGGTGCACCGCGGCCGATCCGGCCCACGACCACCCCTCGCTCCGCCATGAAGGAACGCTCCTGCCCCCGCCTCGCCAGCCCGCTCGCCGTCCTCTGTGCCGCTGTGCTCCTCGGGGCAGCACCCGCCGCGACTCAGAGCCCCGGCGGGAAAGGAGGGACGCCCGCGGGCCAGCGGTCGACCCTCGACACCGTGCGGAGCATCTTCCAGCGCCTCGACGCGGACCGCGACGGCCGCGTCTCGGCGGTGGAGGCGCGCAGTGCCAAGGTGAGCGCAGCTCTCTTCAAGACCCACGACGCCGACGCGAGTCAGGCGCTCGATCGGGACGAGTTCACCGTGCTCTACCGCGACCTCCTGACGAGAGCGAGGCGCGCCGTCCCGGCGGACCTCCAGTCGGAGGTCAGCCGGATCCAATCGCGGCGCCGCGCCGCCGAGGAGGCGAAGCGCAAGAAGGAGCAGGCGGACGCGGCGAAGGAGAAAGCCGGGACCGGCACGTCCAAGCCGAAGCCCACGCCCGCGAAGCCCGCTGGTGCGGGGCCAGGCGCGTCCGGGACGAAGCCCAAGCCCGCGCCCGCCGTGGGCGAACCCGCCCCGGCGCCGGCGCCCGGGACGGTCGGACCCGCGCCCTCCAGCGCTCCTCCGGTGAAGCCCGCGGGCCCTGCGATCCGCCGGCCGGACGCGAAGAAGCCACCGGGCGTGGGCGAAGGGCCCGGCTCGAAGGGAGCGGAGAGCGACACGCTCACCCCGGAGGATCAGGCGCGGCTCGACCAGCGGATCCGCCTCGCTCGTGAGAAGTGGATGCGCGAGATGCGCGCCGCCCAGGCCAAGAAGGACGGACTCGAGGCGGCGAAGAAGCTCGCCGAGATGGAGACCGCCTTCGGATCGAAGCTCCCGCCGGAGCTCCGGGAGGAGCTGATCGCGCGTGTCTCCGCCGAGCGAGTCGATGTCCTCCTCCAGTGGACCGCCGCGAACCCCAAGACCGACCTCGCGAATCTCTCCCCGAAGGAGCGTACGGAGCTCGCGCGGATGCTCGACCAGTCGCGGACACGCGCGCAGAACGCCTGGGCCGCCGAGAAGCGCGCCATGCTCGTCGAGCGGGCCCGCCGAGCGAAGGAGGGGGGCGGCGACGCGGACGCCGGGAAAGGGGCTGACGCTCGTACGAAGGAGCGCGCCGGTGAAGTCCGCCGCGTCGAGAAGAAGCGCGGAGCCGTCGTGAAGCCCGCGGGGTCGAAGCCCCCGGTGAAGGGTGCTGGCGATCCGGCTCCTGCGCCGGTCGAGAAGGCCCCGGCTACGAAGAAGACCCCGGCCACGAAGAAGGCTCCGGCCACGAAGAAGGCCCCCGCGCCCAAGAAGGGCCAGGGGGCGGCCGGGAACGACAAGTCCGGGACGGTGAAGAAGGGCTGAGCTCCTCGCGGACCGGCGCCCTCCTGGCTGGGCCTGGCGAGAGAGGGCCGCTCCCCGTCAGGGCAGCGGCCCTCTCGCGTATCCCGGAGACCATCGCGCCCGAGGCTGCTCGGTACGAAGGGGACCCACCCGCCCTTTCCGGACGGGTGGGTCCCATGATTCCCGCCGTCGACTTTCGCGCCGGCGGGTGGAGCGTGGGCCGTCGATCAGAAGACCGAGCTGTCGGTGGCGGAGTTCTCCAACACCTCGCTGGTTCCGGCTTGCCAGTGGAAGCCCTCGTCGTAGTTACCCGATACGCCGGGGATGATCACGCGATTGGGGTTGTGCTCATCGACCACGCAGCCGAGGTGCTCGAACTCCTTCGAGGTCATGCGAAGCTCGCGACGGTGGTTCGCGAGGCGCGCGGTGATGTCACTGATCACTGCGCGCGATTCGCCTTCGCGCTTGGCGCGCTGAAGATCGCGCTCCAGCTGACGGATCGATTGCCGGCGATCTGCCACCTCGGCGAAGATCGCCTCCAGCAGCGGGACGAGTTTGGCGGCGTGGTTCCTGTCGTACGAGTGGATCATGGGGGTCTCCATTGGACGGACACTTCCATGAGCCGAGAACGCCGGCAGTCCGAAGGTCAAAGACCTCAAAACCGCTGCCGACGGCCCTCGTGCCCGTCCCACGGGCTTATCGGCGCGCGACTGCGGTGCTCTGCCCGCTCCGCCAGAGATTCTTGGCGGCCGGGCTCGAATCCGAGAAACAGGGCGCTGCGGCCCACGCAGTGGACGTCTTCCGTCTTGAAAAGGTGGCGGAGCCGTTCAGCCCACCGACAGCTCGGCGATATCAGTACCGCCCTGGTACGCGTCCCAGATCGCGTCCGCCACCTGTTCGGGGGTGAGCAGTGATCGCCCCTCGAAGCGTGCGCGCCAGGGCTCGAGGCCCGGGGTGTCGGTGAAGCCGGGCGTGACGGTGGTGACCCGGATGCCGTCGTCCGCGAGGTCCGCGCGGAGAGCGCGTCCCATGCCAGCGAGTCCCGCTTTCGTCGTCGCGAGCAGGACCGAGTCCTTCTCCGGCGCATCGGCGAGCGCGGCGCCCACGTTGAACACGTGCGCGCGCTCGGACTCGCGGAGCGCGGGGAGGGCCTCGGCCAGCACGTGGTAGGGGCCGGTGAGGTTCACCCCGAGGAAGCGCTCCCAGGAGTTCATGTCGACCTCGTCGAAGGGCGCGAACTCGACGAGACCGGCGTTGTTGACGAGGACGTCCATCGCGCCACCGAAGAAGTCCACGGCGCGAAACACCGCTGCCTCGAGGGAGCCGTGGTCGCGCAGATTGGCCTGGCAGGCCTCCCCCTTCCCGCCTGCGGCCTCGATCTCGGCCACGGTGCGGTCGAGGTCGTCGGAGGTCCGAGCTGCGATCGCCACGAGTGCGCCCTCGCGGGCGAAGCGCATGGCGATGGCGCGGCCGATTCCTTTCGTACCGCCGGTGATGAAGACGCGAGGAGGCTGGGTCATTGCGGGAGTGTACTGGCGCGAAGCCCGTCGCCGAGCCCGCCGATGGAGCGGGCTGTCCCGGGAGGCGGTTCGTGGCTCGGGTGGGGACGGCCGGAGCGCTCAGGGCGGCTCGATGGGAAAGGGCGGCTCTCCTCGCGCGCCGGGGCCGGTTCTCTCCGGGTAGACTCCTGGCGCCATGGCCTCCTCAGCCAAGTCCATCAACGAGCGAGTGATCCGCTGGAGCGAGATGAGGCTCCCGCACCCCTCCCGTCCTGGTTCGCTGGCCACGTGGGAGCTCGACGGCCCCTTCGCTGTGCGGCCCTACTACCGCGTGGAGGGGGAGGAGGGGGTCGTCCGGATCGACCACCTCGATCAGCGCCGCGACGACGGAACCCTCGCCGGGTGTCTTTATTGCGGCGCGCAGGAGCTGTCGCGACGTGCCGAGGTCCGCTGGGGGCCGATCGTCCTGCTGGCGATCCTCGGCCTCGCCCCGGCCTACTGGACCTTTGGCCTCACGGCGCTCCTCGTCGCCTACCCGATCTGGTTCCTCTGGTCGAGCGCGCCGCGCGTCGAGACCTGCCGCCACTGCGGGTCCGAGTTCGTGAACTTCTGCGAGGGCCCCCGCCCCTGATCGGGGCCCTGACCGGTGGTGCCACCGCCGGAGAGCTCCGTTCTCGCCTCTCGCAGATATCTCGCGCGCTCCGTTGACGCGCCGCGGGCGAGATCGGAGAATCCGCCGCCCAACGGGTGGCGAGGTAGCTCAGTTGGTAGAGCACTTGATTGAAAATCAAGGGGTCACCAGTTCAAGTCTGGTTCTCGCCACCACTTACGCCCATCGCTTCCACGCGCGCAGGTTCGTTCCGCGCTCGTCGTCGGGGAAGAGCGAGGCGTGACGCCGCCGGCCTGGCGCATCGCCATGACTTCGATCGAACGTCAGTCCGCCCCGAAGCGCATCGGACGCCGTGACCCGGCGTTCTTGACGCTCGAGTGGCAGGATGGGGTGGTGTCCACCATTCCTGCCTCCGCAATTCGCAAGGCATGCCCCTGCGCACACTGTGTGGACGAGCGAACGGGCCGGCCGATCCTGGATCCGGCGACCGTGATGGACGGCCTGGAGCAGCGCGAGGTGCACCTCGTCGGGCATTACGCCCTCGGGATCACCTTCGCCGATGGGCACCGCACGGGGATCTTCTCGTGGACGCTCCTCCGCAGCGTCGCGAACCGCGTCTCCGAGGGGGCCTGACGTGGCCATCGAGGACCTGCGAGTCGACTCGAGGGTCGTCATCGCGGGCAGCGAGCTCGAGGTCCGCACCTCGCGCTCCTCGGGACCAGGGGGACAGCACGTCAACAAGACGGAGACGGCCGTGGAGCTGCGTCTCGACGTCGGACCGTCGCAGTCCCTAAGTAATAATGACAAGGAGCGTGTCTTCGAGGTCCTGGCGCCGCGGCTCGCAGGCGCCGATTCGACCTTGATCGTGCGTGCCTCGTCGCACCGATCCCAGCGTCGGAACCTCGAGGAGGCGCGGGAGCGCATGGCGGAGCTACTGGCCAGGGCCCTGGCGCCCCGAAAGACCCGGCGGGCCACGAAGCCGACCCGCGGCTCGCAGAGAAGGCGCCTCGACGCGAAACGGAGGCGGAGCGACATCAAGCGCCAGAGGCGCAAGAGGGGGGAGGATTGAGCGGTCTTCATCCCCAATGAAGCGCGCCTCATGAATAACCAGGCATCCAGAGGGCCTCTGATGGAACTTCTGGCGCAGTCATCCCAGTATCTGCGCCTGGATAGTGACATTTGCTGAGGAATTCGGTGCTCGCACCGTGACCCCTCACCGAAGTCCTTCCCTGCCGGACGGGAGCACTTCTCGCACCGTCCACGCAGAAACCAGCGCGGCAGGTCACCGACTCAAGTCAGTCACGGACGACCCGCCTCGCCTTCACTCCTCTGATTCGCTTTCAAGGCAGTCCCCCTCTCCACCACGCCGGTGGAATCCCCATGAAGAAGTTCGTCTTCAGCGCCGCTGCGCTCACCCTCACAGGCACCGCCGTCGCTAACGACGACTGGGCCCAGCTCGACCAGGACATCCAAGCTCTCTCCGCCAGCGTGGCGGGGCTCGAGGATGGCGGCATGCAGATCGGCGGCCGTATCCGCACGCTCTACCAGACCTCTGGTGACGTCCAGGTCGGCGCGAACGACCTCGGCGGCTTCTCGGTCCGCAACGCCCGTCTCTACGCCAGCGGCACCACCGCCGGCGACATCGGCTACCGCGTCGAGGTCGACTTCGGCAACGGCGCCGGCGCCGCCCAGCTCGGCCTCCTCGACGCCTACCTCGACATCCCGGTCGGCGGTGAGATCAGCGCCCGCGTCGGTCAGTTCCGCGCCCACGTCAGCCGTGAGGCCCTCATCGACTCCGGCAACCTGTTCTTCGTCGAGCGCTCCGCGATCGGCAACCACTTCTCCGGCCGCTCGCAGGGCATCGCGCTCAGCGGCGACATGGGCGAGTTCGACATCGCCCTCACCATCCAGAACGGCGCCGACGGCACCGGCGACGATCTCTTCATGGCGATCCGCGGTGGCATCGACCTGATGGGCGGCGGCACCGACCTCGTCGAAGGCGCCTACGGCGCTGGTGAGGAGATGGAAGCCTCCGCTGCGGTCTCGTACTTCAGCGACGACGCCGTCGAGGACGCCGACGGCTTCCTCGTCGAGGGTAGCCTCGCCACGGGCCAGTTCAGCGCCCAGGCGTCGATCCTCAGCCTCGGCGACGCGGTCTCCCTCGCGAACGTCGACAACGAGAACGCCGCTGTCTCCGCCGGCCTCCAGGCCGACACGACTCCCTTCAGCCTCCAGGGCACCTTCATGCTCAGCGAAGCTGGCTCGGACTACGGCGCCTGGGAACTCGGCGTCCGCTTCCAGGACTTCGACGACTCCCTCGAGACCTCGGTCGTTGACTTCGGCGCCAACTACTACGCCAACGGTCACGACTACAAGTACATCATCAACTGGTCGAGCGTCAGCTCGGACGCCGGTGACGTCGACCTCATCACGCTCGGCGTGAACGCCCGCTTCTGATCCGAAGCAAGGCGCCAGGGGGGCCTCCCCCTGACAGCACGGCCCCACGGTCTCCTCGAGACCGTGGGGCCGCGTCGTTCATGGCGCGCTGGCACGGCTCGGGCTGAATTCGCGCCGGCGGCCGAGCCTGGGACGAAGCGCGATCCTCAGCCGAAGATTCGCCGCGCGGACTCGACGTCCGCCGCGATCGCAGCGCTGAGCGCATCGAGCCCGTCGAAGCGCTGTTCACCGCGGATCCGTTGGACGAACTCGAGCTCGAGACGCTGGCCGTAGAGGTCGGCGTCGAAGTCGAGCAGGTGAACCTCGACGAGGGTGCCGCTCGGCGCCGCAACGACCGTCGGCCGGTGTCCGATGTTCGCGACCGCGTGGTGAGTCCCCGTGCGCTCGCGCGGGTCCGGCGCCCCGTCCGCCGCAGGCGGCGGCACGATGTGGGCGCGGCAGGCGTAGACGCCCGTAGGCGGCTCCAGCTCGTGGAACAGGTCGAGATTCGCGGTGGGGAAGCCGAGGCGCCGGCCGAGCGCCTGGCCCTTCACGACCTGGCCGTACACGGTGAGCGGGCGGCCGAGCATGCGCGCAGCGCCCTCGAGGTCCCCGAGTTCGACGGCTTCGCGGACCGCCGTGCTCGAGACGGCGCGCTGCCCGACCATCACCTTCTCGGCGATCTCGACCTCGTGGCCGCGGGCGCGGAGGGTGTCGGGCCCGCCCGCGCGGTCCTTGCCGAACTTGCTGTCGAAGCCCAGGACGAAGGCCCTCGTGCCCAGGCCGTCCTCGAGGTAGCGGCGCGCGAAGTCCTCAGCGGCCGTGTTCCGCAGCTCCTCGTCGAAGGTCATGACGACCGCGTGGCGTATACCCGCGCGGGCGAAGAGTGCGAGACGGTGCTCGGTGGTCGTGAGCGTGCGCGGCGCCCGGCCGAGCAGAACGGCCTTGGGGTGCTGGGCGAAGGTCACCACCGTGGGCTCGGCGCCGAGCTCGGCCGCGCGCGCGACGTTGGCGGCGAGGATCGACTGGTGGCCGAGGTGGACACCGTCGAAGACTCCCACGCTCGTCACCGCGCCCGACGCCGACGGAGTCAGGGCGCGCGCGTCCCGGGTGACCTTCAGGGAGCGGTGCGGCACGCGCGCCTCTTCAGGACCGGTCCGCGATGTGCTGACGGTACGCGGCCTTGAGCTCGTCCACCGCGGGGCGGTTGCGAAGCTTGTCGGTCGGCGTCATCCGGTCGACGAGCAGGACGCCCTGCAGGTGGTCGTACTCGTGCTGGATGATGCGCGCGACGAAGCCGTCGTACTCCTTCTCGATCTCGTTGCCGTCCACGTCGAAGTGGCGGACGACGCACTTCTCCGGCCGCGTGATGTCCGCGTGCACGCCCGGGAGCGACAGGCAGCCCTCCTCGTGGCTGGTCTTCCTGCCCCCGAAGGACTTGATGGTCGGGTTGATCAGCGCGAGGTTGCGCTCGGGCTTGTCCCGGTCGCCCTCGTCGTTGAGCACGAACAGGCGCATGGAGAGGCCGACCTGAGGGGCCGCGAGGCCCACTCCCTGGCTCTCGAACATGCGCTCGAACATGCCTTCGACGACGCTCTTGAGCTCGTCGTCGAAGGCCGTGATCTCCTCGGTCTCCCTGCGGAGCACGGGATCGGGGAACAGGACGACGTCGAAGTTCTTGGGATCGGTCATGGCGGGGGGGGGAGTGTAGCCGGGTTCGCCGTCCGAGGCAGTCCGTCCCGCGGCCGTGACGCGAGCCCTATAGGATAAGACGCGACCCATGGACTACTCGAAGCACATCCAGAAGGCCGAGGAGGCCGTCCGCCGGCGCAACTACGACTTCGCGGTCCAGCTGTATCAGCAGATCCTGGAGATCGACGCGGACGTGGGCGAGGCGCGTCGCGGCCTGCGCCAGGCTCTCAAGGCCCGCGCGGGGATCAAGAAGGGCGGCAAGCTCCTGAAGATGGTCAAGGGAGCCGGCCCCCTCACGATGGCTCGCGGGCTCGCCAAGGCTGGCAAGCACGACGCCGCGGCCAAGGCCTGCGAGTCCTATCTCGCGACGGCGCCGCTCGACGTCGAGGCGAACATGCTCCTCGGGATCTCGCTGGAGTCGGCGGGTCACTTCCGCTCGGCCCTCGCGGTCTTCGAGTTCATCGCCGAGGTCGACCCCCGCAACGCGGAGGGGCTGAAGCGGGCCGGCGCGATGATGGCCCGAACCGGTGAGGCCGCGAAGGCGCTCGAGTACTACGAGCGTGCGCTCGAGGCCGACCCGCGCGACCGGGACGCCTTGAAGGCGCGCAAGGACCTGGCAGCGACGGCGGCCCTGGAGTCCGCGCGCTACGACAGCGTGGCGCACAGCCGGGAGCAGATCGTCGATCAGGACGAGGCGCGGACCCTCGAGCGCTCCCAGCGTCGCCACAGGACCCAGGAGGAGCTCATGGGTGACCGGTCGCGGCTCGAGGACGCCTTCGCCGAGAACCCCTCGGACGTGGACGTGATGATCGAGCTCGCCGGAGTCCACGAGAAGCTGAAGGACCCCGAGGCGGCCCTGGACGTCCTCGAGCGGGCCCTGACCTACCGAGACGAGGATCGCGAGCTGCTCGACCAGGTGGGCCGGGTCCGCGCCAAAGCCCTCAAGAGGGCTCTCGCGAAGGCCGGCAAACGGGGCGATCACGACGAGGCGGACCGGATCGAGGGCCAGCTCCGGGACCACGAGGTGTCCGAGCTGCGGCGCCGCATCACGATCCACCCCGGGGACGCCGGCCTCCGGCTCGAGCTGGGCCAGGCCCTGCACCGCTCAGGGGACCACGACGGGGCTGCTGCGGAGCTCCAGAAGGCCGTTGCGGACCCCAGGAGGGCCCTGGAGGCCCGGGTCACCCTGGCCCGGTGCTTCGAGGCCAAGGGTTTCGGGGACCTGGCCGCGGCGGAGTACCAGAAGGCCCTCGACGGCTGCCCCGAGAACGACCAGCGCGCCCGAGAGATCCTGTATAGTCTCGCCTCGCTTTCGGAGGCGGCAGGCGACCTCGACCGGGCTCGGGACCTCTACACCCGGATCTACGAGGCCGACGTGAGCTTCCGGGACGTGGCCCAGAAGATGGAGCAGCTGCGCTAGCGGCGGCCCTCACCGGGCCTCGCCCGCGTCCCTCCCGGGGCCGAGAGCCTGAATCAGAACACGGCCCGCACGTCTTACGGACAGGCAGGTCGAGCCCTGGCCGGCCCCGCGCAAGCCGGCCCACACGATCAACTCCAGGGCGCGGGCGTCCAAGAGCGCGCGCCTCGAACAACCAACGACATGCCGAACACGAAGCAAGCCAAGAAGCGCATGAAGACCGACGACGACCGTCGCGTGCGCAACAAGACCGTGCGGAGCGCGATGCGCACCGCCGTCAAGAAGGTCCTCCAGAGCGAGAACGCCGACGAGGCCAAGGCCGCGATGCCGACCGCGATGAAGCGCGTCGACAAGGCCGCCAAGAAGAACATCATCCACGACAACGCCGCCGCGCGGAAGAAGTCGCAGCTCCAGCGCCACGTCGAGCGCCTGTCGAGCTGATCTCCGCCGTCGGAGACCTCCCTCCCCCCTCGATCTCGACGCCCCACCGCACATGGGCCGCTTCCAGACCGACGCGAACGCCGGATCGAAGTGGCACCGCCCCGTGGCGGTGCCCTCTGGCAAGGAAGGCGTCTTCGGCTCCGTCCGAGAGCTCCTGGACGACCTCGCGGGCTGGGACGTGACCTCGGTGGACGAGGCGACGTGCACCGTTCACGTCTCCAAGGCCAACGGCTTCCTGGGCGGAACGTCGAAGATCACGATCCAGGTCCACGGGCCCGACGGGATCCCCTCCTCCGAAACCAGCGTGGTCTCGGAGTCCGACGGGGTGCTGTCCCGCGACAAGGCGAACGTCGCGACCTTCGTCCGCAAGCTCTTCATGCGGGTGACCTGAGCGTCGCGGCGGCCGCCGCAGCGCCCCGCGCCGTGGAGCGCGACCAGTGCGCGGCTTCGCGAAGTCGTCGGGTCGGAGGCTCCATCCCCGGACCCCGCGGAGGGAACAGGTGATGGACGCCAGCCATGCTCCGCCCGAGGGGACGGTATTCTTCCTCGCCATGAAGCGCCTGATCCGCCCGTGCGCATTCCCGGACGAGCCGACGATGCACGCTGCGTTCTCGGCCTTCCTGGGAGCCTCCGCTCTCTTGCTCGGCCTCGCGGCCGGGTGCGCGCCCGTCCGCAGCTCGCCGCGCCCGGAGCCGCTTCCGAGTCCCCAGATCGACGTCAGCTCGAAGATCGATCTCGCGGACGCGGACTTCGCGTCTCGCCGCTACGCCGAAGCGCGCGAACGATACCTGGAGATCCACGCCGCCGCGAGCTCCGACGGGCTCGACGCGGTGGCCGGCGAGGCCGCGGCCATGATCGCCGCGACCATCGCGATGTCCGAGGTCCCTGGAACTCCGAAGGCCGCGAAGGGGGACGTGTGGATGGAGCGCGCCGAGGCCGCCTCGACCGACGAGGACGAGAGCGCGTGGACGCGCGTCCTGCTCGCCCGTGGCCTGCGGTCCTTGCGGGCTCTCGATGTCGAGCGAGCCCGCGGCACCTTCATCTATCTCTACAACTACAGCTCGGGCGCGAGTCGGCCATCCCGCGCGCTCGAGGCGGCGTACATGGCGAGCCTCTGCAGTCGCGGTCCGGAGCAGCTCGACTGGATGCGGCGAGCCATAGAGGCCGCGCGGGTCGTCGATGACCCCGCGCGGGAAGCGCCGCTGTGGACCGAGCTCGGCAAGATGCTCGAACGTGACGGCGAGGCAGAGAGCGCGCTCGAGGCCTTCTCGACGGCCAAGGAGATGATCCTCGGTCTCGAGCCGGACAGCAGCGCTGCGCAGCGCGCCGAGCTGGACGTCTGCAGGGCGCTCCGGGGCGCGGGACGCTCCGAGGAGGCGCGCGAACGCCTCCAGCTGCTGCGGGGCGTCGTCCAGAGCGGGCACGTCCAGAGTCAGAGCCCGGCGTCGGCGGAGTTCCTCGGCTCGGTCCTCGAGCAGCTGGGCGAGGTCCACGCAGCGCTCGACCAGAAGGAGCGTGCCCGGGAGTTGTTCGAAGGTGCGCAGCAGATGTTCGTGGAGGCCGGCGGGATCCGGCGCGCGAGCGTCCGCGCCCGCGAGATGAGCGAGCGCATCGAGGCGCTCGATCGTCCCGCGACCGGTCGGGTCATTCCGCCGAAGCGGCGCTGACGCCCGACCCCGTCCGGGCGGCGTCCGGAAGCTCGGCTCGCCCGACGCTCAGCGCTCGAACCACGCGAGGATGTGAGCGACCTTCGAGAGGAGGTGGCTCGGGCGCCGCCCGATCCCGTGTCCCGCGTCCGGGACGCGCACCATGGCGGTCTCGACTCCGCGCAGCTTGAGCGCCTGGAAGTACTGCTCGGACTCGGAGATGGGCGTGCGGAAGTCGCGCTCCCCGGTCAGCAGCATCGTCGGCGTCTCCACGCTCCCCACGAGGGAGAGGGGCGAGCGCTTCCAGTAGTGCTCCGGCATCTCCCAAGGGGCGGCAGGGAACCAGTACTGCCAGAAGAAGTCGTAGGCGTCCGCCGTGAGGGCGAAAGAGATCCAGTTGATGACCGGCTTGGCCACGACCGCTCGCGCGAAGCGGTCGGTCCGGCCCACGATCCACGCCGTGAGCACTCCCCCGCCGCTGCCTCCGGTGACGTAGAGGCGCTCGGGATCGGCGAGCTGGCGCTCGATGGCGCCGTCCACGAAGGCCATGAGGTCGTCGTAGTCGTTGGAGGGGTACGCATGGTGGATCAGGTTCGCGAACTCCTCGCCGTAGGTGGTGCTGCCCCGCGGGTTCCCGTACACGACGGCGTAGCCGTGGGCGGCCATGAGCTGCAGCTCGAAGGAGAAGTGCGGCCCGTAGGCCAGGAACGGCCCGCCGTGGATCTCGAGGATCGTCGGGCAGCGCTTCCCCGCCTCGCGCGCCGGCGGCGTGATGGTCCAGCACTGCACGCGCCGCCCGTCGGCGGCTGATTCCACCCAGAGCTCCTCGACCCGGCCGAGCTGGACCGTCTCGCGAAGGTCGCTGTTGACGTCGGTCACCTGGCGGACGTCGCCGCCGCGCTGGACGTGGAGTTCGCCAGGCCAGGTCGGATCGCCGCCGACCCACGCCACTGTCCCTCCGCGCACATCGAACTCACCGCCGGAGTACGGCCGGCCCGAGCCCATCCCGTGCAGAGGGTACCGGAGCCCCGCGGGCTCCCCGTCGGCCGAGAGCTGGACGAGGTTCTTCACGCCCTCGCTGGAGAGCGCCGCGTAGAGGCGCCCTCCGTCCACGTGGAGGTCGCTGATGATCCGATCGACGCCGCCCGTGAGCACGCGGATCGCAGCGCCGCCGATGGGGCTCGAGTGGATCTCCGACTGCTGGTGGCCCTGACGGCGATCGTCGTAGCCCGACCAGTAGAGGGTGCCGCTGTCCCGGTCGAACACCGGCGAGCCGTCCGGTCCCTCGCGATCCGTGAGCTTCGTGAGGGCGCTCGTCGAGGCGTCCACCGTCCACAGATCCGTGTCGTTCGGATGGCGCCGGCGGTCCTCTCGCCGGTTCGCGCTGAAGAGGATCGTGCGCTCATCGGTCCAGATCAGCGGACCGCCGTGGTCGAAGGGACCGTCGGTGAGCTGGCGCGGCGTTCCGCCGAAGGCGTCGACGACGAACAGGTGACGGTCGGTGTCCTCGAGATACCCGGCGCCGTCGCCGCGGTACTTGAACCGCTCGATGACCTTGAAGGCCGGGGCCCAGTTCGCGCCCTTCGGTGCGCTCGGACCTTTGGCCAGGGGCTTCGACTCGCGCTTCACCGACATGGAAAAGGCGATCCGGCGCCCGTCCGGTGACCAGGACAGCGAGCCGGGGCTCCTGGGGAGTCGCGTCGCCTGACGCGTCGTCCCGTCGTCCATCCAGCGCACGTGAATCTCCGCGCCGTCGTCGCCCGCAGAGGTGACGTAGGCGATGTGCTCGCCGCTCGGTGACCAGACGGCGCCGCTCACCCCCGGGACGAGCGGCCGGGAATCCCCGCTGTTCACGTCATGGATCCAGAGCTCGCTGCGCTTGCGGTCGTTCATCACGTCGAAGCCGACGCGCGTGAAGAGGACCCTCGAGCCGTCGGGAGAGACGGTGGGGTTCTCGACGCCCTCGAGCTCGAAGAGGTCCATCGGCTCGAGCGGACGGAGCGAGGTGCTTTCCTGGACGGGCGCGGCCGCGCAGACGAGGAGGATGGAGATCAACATGGATTGAAACGGGGCCTGGTCTGGCCGGATGACACCGCGGGGGGGCGGCTCACATGCCGCGTGACATGGGCGCGGAGAGCTGGATGGTCGCGAAGGGGTCCTCGACGGTGCGCCGCGAGGTGAAGGACGCGGCGCTCACTTCGATCTCGTAGCCGGCGAGCTCGGCGAGGGCGGAGAGGCTGTAGGGCGCGTGGACGAGCTCCTGGGCGCCGGACGCGTCGTTCGCCCCGATGAAATAGGGGCTGAACGTCGCCGCCTGACCGCGCGAGAGTTCCTCCAGGAGCGCGCGGAAGCGTCCGTCCTGCTCGGCGCTGACGGCGCTCGCATGGTCCAGGAGAGCGCGGCGCTCCGGGGCGCGGCCGCCGAGCGCGATGAGCCCGAGCAGGAGAGTTCCCGCGGCCGGCGAGAAGAGCGCCCCGCGCCCTCCCCGGCCCGATCCAGCGCCCACCGCGATCCCCACGAGGAGCGCCAGCGGCGGCGCGATCTGGATGGCGTACCAGGGGTGCGCACGCCCGGAGAAGGCGGTGATCGCGAGCGACGCGGCGAGCCAGGCGAGCGGGAGAACGAGAGCGCGACCGGCGCCGAGGGCCGCCGCGCCGAGGCCCGCGACGATCGCGAGGGCGCCGATGGCGAGCGCGCCACCTGGCGCGCCCTCCGCCGAGGCGAGCAGGGTCGCCTTCGTCGTTGCGAGCGCGCGTCCGAAGGCGAAGCCCGTCTCGGCGTGACCACCGAGCTCGCCCAGGACGAGGAAGCGCGCGCCCACCGCGAGCGCCACGGCGGCCGCCGGAGCGACCGCGGCGCGCAGGGCCTCCGGGAGCGGCGCGCCTCCTTCCCGCGGCGGACGAGCCCAGGCCGCGGCGAACGCGAGTCCGATGGCGATCGCACCCGTCTCCTTCGAGAGGACCGCCGCGAGCGCGGCGAGCCCGACGAATGCGGGGTGCGCGCGCCTGTACACGAGCAGCGCGGTCCATGCCATGAACGCCGCGCTCATGCCGTCGGCCCGCCGCGGAAGGAAGGGCACGACGTCCAGCTGCGCGCGGTGCAGGACGAGAGCGAGCGCGCTCGCCGCGCCGGCGGCCAGAGCAGCGGTGAAGGAGCGCCCGCCGTGGATGGCCATGCGCACGGCGATCATGCCGACGCACGCGGCGCCGAAGGCGCAGACGAGGACGTCCGTCAGTCGGTACGGTGCGGCCAGCGTGGGGTACGCGGTGGGGATCGCGCGATCGAGCGCGACGCTCAAGCCTGCCACCGGGCGATAGAAGCGCCCGTCCGGATAGCGGCCGTCCATGAGCTCCGTCCCGAACGCGTCGAGAGCGCTTCCGTGGGCCGCGAGCATCGGGTAGGCGTCCCAGCCGAGCAGGCCGTCCATCGCGACGCCGCCGAGGGACCAGAGCGCGACTCCGAGGGAGAGGGCGAAGAGGAGGAAGGACGCGCCGGTGCCGCCGAGGCGGCTCACCTCCGGCGGACCGGCCGGGAGTCGAGCGGGCTCAGCGACCATAGCCCAATCCCTGGACGCGGCTCGTGACGTCGGCGCCCGTCGCGGCGCGCTCGCGGCCGTCGAAGGCCGTCTCCGTCGGGACGAGGCTCTCGTCCTTCGTGTCCTCGATGCGGCGGACGGGGACGTTCCGGCGGTGGAACCCGGGCTGTGCGCGTCCGGACAGGCCGCTCGGGACGGCCTCGTCGAGGGTGTGCAGGACCATCGGGGCGATGTCGAGGAGCGTCAGCCGGCCCCGGAGGTCCTCTTGCGCGACGCCCGCGCCGCCCATGACGAAGATCCCGTCCAGGGCGTGATCGGGGAAAGGAGCCCGGCGGGAGAGGGCACGGCCGAAGCCCCCGGCCACGCACTGGACGTCCTCCCGCAGCTCGACGATCAGGTCGGGGACCGCGGCTCCCGATGTCCAGCCCGCGTGAGGCCCGGGATAGAGCTGGTCGCCGCGATGGACGGCGCGCACGACGCGCTCGCCGTCCGGGAGTTCGAGCGCGAAGAGGTCGCGGGTGATCGCGTCCACGCGCGCGTCGATCTCGTCCAGCGCGACCAGGCCGAGGGGATCGCGGCCCGCCACGTTGAGCCGGATGGACCCGAAGGGTCCTTCGCAGGCGCCCGCCCACGCGGCGCTACGGCCGAGGTCGAGCTGGCCGAGCCGCGCGGCGCGCTCGGCGCTGCGGCGCTCGGCGAGGTTGCCGCTCGCGCCCTCACCGAGGACCGCGTCGGAGCGCGGCACCGAGTGTCCGACGTCGAGGAGCCAGCGGTGCAGGTCGAGCACCGTCTCGTAGCGCGCGAAGCCGTGGTCGCTGATGACCATCACGACGGTGTCCTCGCCCGCGGCCTCCACGAGCCGGCCGAGGATCTCGTCGAGCCTGACCAGCAGCCACCTGATCTCCGGCCCGTCGAGGCGCAGCGTCGGTCGGTGGCAGAGCACGTCGAGGGACTTGAACGTGAACATCGAGAACGACCAGTCCGTGCGTCGCGCGAGGTCGAGCAGCTCGCGCTCCTTGATCGCGAGCTGGGCCTCCACCGTGGCCATGTCCGCCAGCTGATCCTGCCGCCAGATGCCGAGATCGGGGATGAAACCAGCGCCGCGGAGCCGCTCGGCGAGGCCCTCCGGCCACGCGTAGTCGCCCTCGAAGGGGCTGAGCATCCCTCCGACCAGGGTCCCGTCCACGGGTTCGGGTGGATAGGTGATCGGCACGCCCCAGACGTTCACGCGGCGGCCTCGCGCCGAGAGGATCCGCCAGAGGGGCGGCGCGTCGACGTCCATGGCCGAGACGAGTCGGGCGTCGTAGCTGCCGGCCTCGGGGGCGAAGAAGGAGTACACGCCGTGCTCGCCCGGGGATCGGCCGGTGCTGATCGTCGGCCACGCGGCGCTCGAGATCGGAATGCGGGTGGACTCCAGCGTTGCCGTCCGACCCGACTCCATCAGCGCGGCGAGGTGGGGGAGCATCCCCTCATCCACGAGCGGATCGATGAGATCGAACGTCGCCCCGTCCCAGCCCACGAGCAGCACGCGCCTGGCGCGCGGCGTGTCCCCGTCGCAGGCGGGTGCCGCCAGGATCGCGGCGGCGAGCAGGACGTGGATGATCCTGGTCATCGGCCACAGTGTAGACGGGGGCCGGCCCCGGGAGATTCGACGAGACAGGTCTCGCACCGCTCATCCCCGCTCGTACGTTGGGCGATCCAACGATCATGCGCCGCCTCCACTGCACCGCCTTCGCGCTCCTCGCCGCGCTGACCGCCTGCGGCGGCGATCCGACCGCGTCGTCGCCCACGATCGTCCTGATCTCGTTGGACACCGTCCGCGCGGACAACCTGTCCTGCTACGGAGGCCCCGACGGCGCGACGCCGAACCTCGACGCCTTCGCGGCCGTCGCCGATCGCCACGAGTCCTGTGTCTCGACGGCGCCGTGGACCCTCCCCAGCCACGCGTCCATGTTCACGGGCCTGTTCCCGTTCGAGCACGGAACGCAGACCTTCCTCCCCGGCCAGGGTCATCGGGGTGACAACGTCTTCGCGCTCCACGGCCGCTTCGAGACGCTGGCGGAGGCGTTGGAGGAGCGCGGGTACGCGACCGGTGGGATCGTCGCGAACTCGATCTACCTGCGACCCGGGCTCGGACTCGAGCAAGGATTCGACGTCTGGGACGTGCGGCGCGAGCCCGGCCGCCGGGTGACCGAGCGTGCGCTCGCCTGGCTGGCCGGGACCGAGGCCGCCGGCGCACCGCGTTTCCTGTTCGTCAACTACCTGGATGCCCATCGCCCCTACGCGACCGGTCGCCCCGACGACCGTGCCCGTGCTCGGCTCGACGAGCTGATCGATCAGGTCATGGTCGAGGGTCAGGAGCCGGGGGCGCTGGGGGACGAGGTGCGGGCGCTGCATCAGAGGGCCGTCACCCAGCTCGACCAGGAGATCGGCCGCTTCCTCCACGACCTGCGCCAGATGGGGCTCTTCGAGGACGCGCTCGTGATCGTGACCGCGGACCACGGCGAGGCCTTCGGCGAGCACGGCGTCGTCGAGCACTCCAAGGACGTCTACGAGGAGCTCGTGCGTGTGCCGCTGCTCGTCAAGCGTCCAGGTCAGACCCGCGGCGAGGTCGTCGCCGCCTGCGCGTCGAGCGTGGACGTGCCGGGGATCGTGGCGTCTGCGCTCGAGGGAGACGGAGGGGGAGCGCTCACGGAGCTCTTCCCGCGGACGCCGGGCAGCCATCCAGTCGTCGCGGAGAACTCCTACAGCCGGCTGCGCGACCTGCAGCGCTTCGGCACGCGCTTCCACAAGCGTCGCCGGGCGATCTACCGCGACGGGTTGAAGCTGGTCATCGACTCCACCGGGGAGCACGAGCTCTTCGACCTCGGGGCGGACCCCGGAGAGGCTCGCGACCTCGCGGCCGAGCGGCCCGATGACGTCGAGTCCCTGCTGCGCGCCGACCTCGAGTTCACCGAGCCCCGCCGCTTCCAGGGTGACCGGGCGCTCCCCGCCAACCTGACCTCGGCGGAGGTCCAGGAGATGGGCGCGCTCGGCTACGGAGGCGACTCCGAATCGAAGTGATGAGGCCCTCGGTGCTCCTGGCAGCCGCGGCGAGCGCGGCGCTCTCCTGCGAAGGCGGCGGCTCCGTGGAGCGTCTCCCGGACGTGGTGCTCGTCGTCCTCGACACGGTCCGCGCGGACCGCATGGGCTGCTACGGCGGGCCGGCGGGAGCGACGCCGCGCCTGGACGCCTTCGCGGCGCGCGCGGATCGACATGCGCGCTGCGCCGCGGCCTCCTCCTGGACGCTGCCCTCCCATGCGTCGATGTTCACCGGGCTCTACCCCCTCGAGCACGGCACCCACGGCTTCGAGGTCGATGGCTTCGTGGACAACGTCCACCCGCTGCACCCCGACCACACGACCCTCGCCGAGGAGCTCCGAGGCCTCGGGTACGAGACGAGCGCCTTCGTGGCGAACCGCGTCTACCTCTCGCCCCGCTACGGGATCGATCAGGGCTTCGACACCTACGAGGTGATGGACGCCCGGGCGCCCGGTGTGCTCTCGCGCGCGCTCGACCACCTCGACGGCCGGGATTCCGAGAGGCCACAGCTCCTGTTCGTCAACCTGATGGACGCGCACCGCCCCTACGACGCCTTTCCCGCCGAGGAGCTCGCGCAGCTCCCTCCGGAGCGCGCGCCCGACAGGCTGCTCGAGGCCCTCTGCGAGCGGGTCATGAAGGAAGGAGCCGCCGCGGGCGAGCTGGGCGGCGAGGTGAGTGATCTCTACGACCGCGCGATCACGCGCCAGGACGAGGCGCTCGGCGCGTTCTTCGACGCGCTCGAGCAGCGGGGCGTCCTCGATCGCGCCGTCGTCGTCGTCACGTCGGACCACGGCGAGGCCTTCGGCACCCATGGGATCGTCGAGCACGCCAAGGACGTCTACGAGCCCCTCGTGTCGGTGCCGCTCATCGTGCGCGCGCCCGGACAGCGTGAGGGGCGGATCCTCGAGGAGGTCGCCTCCCACGTGGACCTCGGCGGGCTCGTCGCCCGCTGCCTCCCCGCCGCCGCGGGCGCGGCGGTCTCGGAGAGCTTCCCGCGGGTCCCGGGCGGGCATCCGGTCCTGAGCGAGCTGCACTTCGCGCGGCCGCGAGACATCGTCAAGTACCGCGCGCTCTTCCAGCACGAGCGGACCGCTCTGCGCGAAGGGGATCTCAAGCTCATTCTCGGGGGCGACGAGCCGGAGCTGTACGACCTGGCCGTGGACCCCGGGGAGCTCTCGAACCTCGCCGAGGAGCGCCCGTCGTCGGTCCGCGCGATGACCGGCAGGATCGACGCCTTCGTCGGGGCCCATGCCTATGCGGGCGAGCGCCTCGCGCCGCGCCCTCTGACCGAGGGCGACCGCCGCAGTCTGGGCGAGCTCGGCTACGGTCCCGGCCAGGGCCGCTGAGCGCCCTCGCCCTCGATCGGTGCGGGTGACTGGCCCGGGTCCAGCCTGCCCCTCTCTCGACCCCTGCGTCCGTCCCCGCCGGTCCAGACCTCGCTGCCTGGCGCTCCACTCCAGCGCCCGCCCCGTCCTCCGACTACCCTTCGCCCATGCTCTCCAGCGCACTCCTCGCCCTCGCCGGCGTCCCCCAGGCCGGTCCCGCGGACTTCCCCTTCGCCGTCCTCCCGCACCGGGAGCGCATCGAGGTCGTCAACGACGTCCTGCGCGAGCGCCTCGACGACCTCCTGCCGCGGCTCATGCGCGAGGCGCGCCTGGACATGTGGATCGTGGCGAACCGGGAGTACGCCGAGGATCCCGTCTACCTGACCCTCGTCCCCGAGCCCGTGTTCGCCGCGCGCCGCACGACGCTGCTCGTCTTCTTCGACCGCGGGGTCGACGCCGAGACGGGTGAGGATCGCGGGGTCGAGCGTCTGACCGTCAGCCGCTACGGCCTCGGGGACTTCTACGCGTCAGCGTGGCCCGAGGGCGGCAGCGACGACGCCCAGTGGACGCGGCTCGCGGAGGTCATCGCGGAGCGCGACCCCGAGCGTATCGGGGTGAACACGAGCCGTTCCTGGGCCGCGGCCGACGGGCTGAGCCACGGGCTGCGGACGCGCCTCGAGGAGTCCCTCGGCGAAGACATGCGCGCCCGGCTCGTGCCGGCGGAGTCCCTCTGCATCCGCTGGATCGAGACACGAACGGCCGCGGAGCTCTCTCTCTACCCCCAGCTCGTGGGCATCGCGCGCTCCGTGATCGCGGAGGCCTTCTCCAACCGCGTCGTGACGCCGGGCGTCACGACGACCGACGACGTGGCGGCCTACCTGCGCCAGCGCTTCGAGGACCTGGGCCTCGACATCTGGTTCCAGCCCTACTGCAACGTCCAGCGCGCCGGCCTCGTGCAGGACGGCGTGATCGTCGGGAGGACCGGCGCGACCATTCAGCGCGGCGATCTCGTCCACACCGACGTCGGCATCCACTACCTGCGCCTGTGCACGGACACCCAGGAGATGGCTTACGTCCTCCGCGAGGGAGAGGAGGAGGTGCCTCTCGGGCTGCGGACGGCGATGGGCATCGGCAACCGCTGGCAGGATCTCCTGACCGACTCCTTCGTCACCGGTCGCACGGGGAACGAGATCCTGGCCGCCACCCGCGCCGGTGCCGACGCGGAGGACATCGAGTGCAGCGTCTACACCCATCCGCTCGGCTTCTTCGGGCACGCAGCAGGCCCGACCATCGGCATGTGGGACAACCAGGGACCGACGCCGGTGCGCGGAGACTGGCCGCTCTTCCCGAACACCTGCTACGCCATCGAGGGCAACGTGACCGTGACCGTGCCCGAGTGGGGCGGCCAGCGCGTCCAGATCAAGCTCGAGCAGGACGCGGTCTTCGACGGCCAGCGCGTCCGCTACCTGGGCGGCCGGCAGACGCGCTTCCACGTCATCCGCTGACGAGCGCGGACGCGGTGACCAGCGGGCCGCGAGGGAAGAGCACCCAGCAGTGACGTACACGACCGAGATCCTCGGGGCCCTGGAGCCGGCCGCGATCGCGCAAGCCGCCGCGCGCGCCGCCGAGGTGCTGGCGGCGGGGGAGGTCGTGGCGATCCCGACCGAGACGGTCTACGGCCTCGCCGCGAGCGCGCTCGACGAAGGAGCGGTGGCGCGGATCTACGAGGCCAAGGGACGGCCGTCGAGCAACCCGCTGATCGTTCACGTCGCCTCGATCGAGATGGCGCGCCGGTGCGTGGCGCGCTGGACCGACGAGGCCGATCGCCTCGCGCGCGCTCTCTGGCCGGGTCCGCTCACCATCGTGCTGGAGCGGTCCGAGATCATCCCCGACGTCGTGACCGCGGGGGGCGCGACGGTGGCGCTGCGCTGGCCGGCTCATCCCGTGGCCGAGGCGGTCATCGCCGCGGCCGGCGTGCCCGTGGCGGCGCCCAGCGCGAACCGCTCCAACGAGCTCTCGCCGACCGCCGCGGCGCACGTCGCGCGCGGTCTCGCGGGCCGGATCCCGCTCGTCCTCGACGGCGGCGCATCGGACGTGGGGATCGAGTCCACCGTGGTCGACCTCACGGGGAGCTCTGCCCGGATCCTGCGCCCCGGAGCGGTCGGCCTCGAGGCGCTCGAGGGCGTGCTGGGGGAGGGCGCGGTGATCGACACTGCGCCAGTCTCCGCCGCGAACGAGCCCCTGCGCACGCCCGGCGCGCACCCGCGCCACTACGCGCCGCGCGCGACGCTCCTCGTCCTTCCCTGGGCTTCGCTGGACGAACTCGCGGCCCTCCTCGGAGCGCGCGGCCTCGATCCTGGAGAAGCCCACGTCGTGACCCGCGCTCCGATGCGGGGAACGGCGACCTCTTTCGCCAGCGTGATCGAACTGCCGGCCGACGCGCCCTCCTTCGCCCGCGAGCTCTACGGAACGCTCCATGGTCTCGATGCCGTCGGCGCGCGAGTGGTGGTGGTCGAGTCGCCCCCGGACGACGCAGCGTGGCGCGGCGTCGCCGACCGCCTGCGCCGCGGCGCGACGCCCTGAGCAGCCTCAGACAGGGGCGACGCGGTAGAGCAGGACCATGACCGGCTGCTCCTCGGTCTCCTGGTGGACCTCGAGAACGCACCAGCCGTCCGTCCCCATCGGCCACGCCACGAGCAGTGACATGGTGCAGAGAGCCGCTTCGAGCACGGCTGCGGGGAGTCCGCTCGGCGTCCAGGTCTCCTCGTCCACCTCGACCTGGGTCCCGGGCCCGAGTCGCTCGGTGACCGCCGCGCGCGCCAGCTTGAAGAGCCGAGCCGCCTGGAGAATGGTCCCGTCCACGTCCGCGGGCTCGGCGCCCGTGAGGTCCTCGGAGCAGGCGATGAGCTCCCCGCCCGGGTCGTCGGGCGCCGCAGCGAGCCGCGCCCCGGTGGTGTGGGCGTTCCGGTCCGGCGCGAGCAGTCGTGCCACGACGTCCTCGGGGGCGTGCATCTCTCTCCAGCGCGAGGCCATGGGGAGAGCGTAGCGCTCCGATCCCCTGGAGGGCGGCGGTGCGCGCGAGCTGGCCCCGGAAGGCGCCATGGACATCGGTGCGGGGCGAGGTCCTCTGATGCTGGCGGGCCGCCTAGACTCCACCCATGGCTCTCCGACGCTTCCTTCCCGCCCTGCTCCTCCTCGTCCTCGCGCCCGCCGGGCGCGCCGACCTCGTCGTGCGCCAGAGCGCCGGCTCGTATCCCGCCACCGACGGCGCGCGCGTGCTGAAGCCGAAGGGGGAGACCGAGCGGCTCGAGCTCGCGGAGGGCACGACCGTCGCGTTCGCGATCCAGGTGCCCGTGGCGCGTGAGGTGGAGGGTCTCGATCCGGCGGGCTGGTTCCTGCGCTTCGATCTCGACGTTCACGCGGCGACCGAGCTCGAACTCTCCTGGGCCGTGGAGGGTGGGGCCGCGTCGTCCGCGCGCGCCGAGGCCCTCTTCCCGGTGCGCGGGCGTGACCACGGGCGCTGGGGTGGCCGGATCGGCGACCTCGGAGGCCTCGCGGCCAGCGGCGGGGAGGTCGCGTTCGAGCTCCGGGCGCGCGGCGGGGCCGCGACCTTGGGTGAGCTCCTCGTGACTCGCCACCACGAGGCGCCCACGCGGAAGCTGCGCGGGAAGGAGAACGGCAAGCTCGGCCCCGATCAGTTGAGCTCGGGCATGCTCGGTTTCAGCGCGCTCACCGAGCACCAGCACGCGGCCTTCTCGCTCCTCGGGGTCCGCGAGGGCGGCCCCGCGGCGAAGGCCGGCGCCCGGACGGGCGACGTCGTCGTCGAGGTCGACGGCGAGCGGCTCGTGCCCTCCAGCATCGCCCCCGGCTGGAAGTGGTTCGAGGAGAGCCACGAGGCCGTGCTCGGCCGCGCCATCCAGAGCGCCCTCGAGGAGGGTCGTGCTTCGGTGACGCTCGTGGTGGAGCGGGAGAGCGGTCTCGAGAGCCTCTCCCTGAAGCTCCCCGTGCGCGGAGCGCCCGGCGCGCTCTTCCCCCTGAGCGGCGAGCACGCGGATCGCTTCCGCGAGGACCTCGTGGGCTGGGCCGTGCGTGAGCAGCGGAAGAACGGCACGTGGCCCGGGACGAACGCGGTCAACGTGGCCATGGGCGCGCTCGCGCTCCTCGGCACGGGCGACGCCGCTCACGCGGACGCCATCGAGCGCGCGGTGGACTTCCTGCTGAAGAACAACCCCGAGCCCTCCAAGATGAAGGGCCTCGCGTACTGGCAGCTCTCCTTCCAGGGGATCCTCTTCTGCGAGCTCGAGCTGAAGGAAGGAGAGGGGCGCTTCCTCCCCTGGATCGAGGAGGCGTGCGCGTGGCTCCCGACGACGACGCACGAGTCGAAGTGGGGGACGCAGGCCTTCGGGCACGGCCCCGACGGGCTGCCCTACGACAACAAGGCGCTCATGGCGCCGACCGCGCACCTGCTCGTCTTCGACGCTCTGGCGCGGCGCTGCGGGGTGGAGTCCCGCGTCTTCGAGCACGTGGAGCCGTACGTGCGCCACGCCTGGTCCGACCCGTCCTCGGGCGGCCACGGCGCCATGGGCTACAACGGCTCCTACCGCGACAAGGGCGAATTCTGG
>PKCK01000030.1 GCA_002862085.1 Planctomycetota bacterium
CCGACGCCTCGAGGCCGACGACCCCGGGGAGGACGATTCCTCGCCCCTGTTCACGCCGGGCGACGATCTCTCGGGCTGGAGCCACGTCGGCGATGCCTCGTACCGCTTCGTGGACGACCTGCTCATCGGCAACGCCGGGCGCGGGCGCCGCCAGAGCTTCCTCGTGTCCAAGGAGACCTTCCACGACTTCGAGCTCGTGGTGGGCGTGCGCATCGCCGTCCTCGGGAACTCCGGTATCCAGCTGCGGAGCCACGTGAACGCAGGCGGCCAGGTCTACGGCTACCAGGCGGAGATCGACCCCACCGACCGCAGCTGGTCCGCGGGAATCTACGACGAGGGCCGCCGCGGCTGGCTCGATCCCCTCGACGACAACCCCGCCGCTCGCGCCGCCTTCGATCGCGATGGCTGGAACGAGTACCGCATCCGCTGCGAAGGGCCACGCATCCGGACGTGGGTCAACGGCGTGCCGGCGGCCGACCTGCTCGACGGCGCGGACCTCGAAGGCAGCCTCGGGTTCCAGATCCACGGCGGCGACGACGACATCGAGATGCGCTGGCGCGACGCGCGCGTGCGGCGCCTCGGGGCCCACGCCTGGGTCCCGGCCGAGGACGGCGCGCTGAGGGGGGCGAGCGGCGCGCGGGTGACGGTGACCGGTGACGACGCGCGAGCCGTCCTCACGTCCGCGAGCGGGCCCCGCGAGGTGCCCCTCTCCGCTTCGAACCACTGGCGCACGGGCGCTGCCAACGCGGTCACGCTGCTCGGCTCGGACGGCCGTATGGTCCTCCAGGTGAACGACCGGACCGTCCTCGAGGGGGGCGCGGACGGGCTCGAGGCCATGGCCATCAGGGGCGCGAGCACGGTCGCGGGGTGGCACGCGTGCCGCCACGTCCCGCGCTGAGCCGGAAGCCGGCGGAGACTCCTGCGGCCACGGGTCGCCCCGGATGAGACCTGGGAGCGGCGCGTGCTCTCATCCAGGCGCACGGGGCCCCACAGGCTGGCATGATGTGTCGGGCGCCGATCCCGCGTCCCTCCCCCATGACAGCACGTCTCTCGACACTCCTGCGGAGCCGCGCCGCAGCACCCCTCCTCGCCGTCCTCCTCGCCGCCGGAGCCGACGCGCAGGTCGCTGCGACCCTCGCGCGCTGCCCGATCCCCCGCGGCACCTCCGCTTGGAGCCGGCCCTCCACGTGGCCCGGCGGGGTCATGCCCGGCCCCGGGACCGACGTCGTCATCCCCGCTGGCCAGAGGGTGGTGCTCGACTTCGACAACGTCGGCGGCTTCGCGCACGTGAAGAGCCTCACGGTCGAGGGAGAGCTCCACGTGAGCTGCGGCGGCGGCACGCTGCGCACGAACTCGCTCCTCGTGGACGGCGGCACCTTCGCCATCGGCGCAGCGCATCGGCCCTACCCCCACGACGTGACCATCACGCTCTCCCACAACGCCGCGCTCGACGACTACGGCAGCGCCACGCATCCCGGGGAGCTGCTCGACCAGGCGCTGGTCGTTCAGGACGGCGGCGTCCTGGAGCTCCACGGACGCGACCACGGCACGAGCTGGACCCAGCTGGCGGCGACCGCCATGCCGGGCGACGTCCAGATCCGACTGACCGAGGCCGCCGCGTGGGAGCCGGGCCAGGAGATCGTCCTCGCCTCCACCGACTACGACCTGAACCAGGCGGAGGTCCGGGAGATCGCGGAGGTGGACGGGACCCTGGTGACGCTCACCGCGCCGCTCCTCCACATGCACTGGGGCGAGATCGAGGGGCCGTTCGCCAACGGGATGAGCGTGGACGAACGCGGCGAGGTCGGGCTGCTGTCCCGCTCGATCGTCGTGCGGGGGACCCCCTTCACACTCGCGGACGGCCGCGTCATGGGTGGGCACACGATGGTCCACCGCGGCCCCGGCGGGTTCGGCGCGGCGACGCCGCGGGCGGACATCACCTGGGTCGAGTTCCGCGACCTCGGCCGCGAGGGCGCGATCGGACGCTATCCGCTGCACCTGCACCGGGCGGGCACGCTCGCCGACACGCGCATCGACTCCTGCAGCGTGCGCAACAGCTTCAACCGGGTGATCTCGCTCCACGACGTCAACGAGGCGGAGATCACGAACTGCGTGGCCCACGAGCACATCGGCCACGGCTACTTCTTCGAGGGCCCCTCCTCATCGCTCAACCGGATGAACGGCAACCTGGGCCTGGGGACGCGGGCGGCCGAGTCCGGCCGCGAGATCCTCGCGAGCGATCTGGAGGCGGGTACCTTCTGGCTCGAGAACCCGCGCAACGAGATCACGAGCAACGTCGCCGCCGGTTCGGAGCACTTCGGCTACTGGTGGGAGCCGCCGAGCTTCGCGGCGGTCTCGCCCGACTTCGACGACAACGTCGCCCACTCCAACGGCTCCATCGGGATCTACCAGGACTCGCGGCCGCCGACCCAGAACGGGCTCGTCCAGGGCCTGACGCTCTACAAGAACCGCGAGCACGCCCTGTGGTGGCGTACGTACGGTCGGATGACCTTCCGCGGGCTCATGTTGGCGGACAATCGCGCCGGCACGTACCTCGCGTCGGAGGGCGTGCAGTTCGAGGACAGCTTCTCCTACATCCGGCTCGAGGACTCGCTGCTCGTGGGCGAGTCGAACAACGTCGGCCAGCCCTTCTGGAACGTGGAGCGCGCCCGGGGCCGGAGCCTGCCGCAGCCTGGTGACGCGCCCTCGCGGTTCGGCTTCTACGGTCCCGAGTGGGACGCGCTCGTGGGCGTCGAGATGTACGACGGCGCCGTCCGCATCGCCCGGACGCACTTCGCGCGCTTCCAGGACGCCGACGACTCCTGCGGCTTCCCCCAGTGCTCGTCGCCCACGACCTTCCGCAGGGAAGCCGGCGCCATCTCGAACGTCGACTACCACAACCCCTGGGCCTTCCTGCCCACCAACTCCGTGGCGGCCTTGAGCTTCGAGGAGGCCGACGAGATCTGGCTCCGGACGCCGGTCGGCGCCCCCGTGTTCGACAACGGGATCGCGAACACCGTGTTCCTCGACGAGGACGGCTCGGTCACCGGCACGCCGCTGACCTACATCCGCCCGGTGAACCCCTTCCTCGAGCACGAGCCCGCCGCGGACACGGTCTACGTGTCCGAGTGGAACGCGCACACCATGCAGATGGTGCAGCCCGACGGCCCCGGCGGCGCGCCGGTGTCCTATCGCTACGGCCTCTTCCAGTGGCAGCACCCGGTCGCGGACGCGCCCGCTCTCAGCCAGTACTCGATCCAGCGGATCCCCGTCTCCGCGCCGCTCTCGTTCCAGTCCTTCGACGTGAGGAGCGCCACCTCACCGAGCAACCCCTATTCGCTGATGCCGTCGACGATGGTCCCGGGCGCCGCCTACGCGCTGAGCGCGCCGGGCCTGCAGGCCTCCCAGTGGCCTGGCGAGTTCAGCATCCGCTGGGGCGGCACCGCGCCCGGTGACTTCATCATCGTGAGCGTCCCCTACCCGGAGCCGGTCGCCACGGTTCGCTTCGACGGGGTGGTCGACTTCGCCGCAGCGCAGTCGCTGCCCGCCCTCTACGCGGCGTTCGGCAACGAGCACTTCCTGGACGTCGCCTCCAGGACGCTCCACCTCAAGCTCGTCGTGGGCGGCTCGGGTCCCTCCGTCTGGGCCGGCCGGATGGTCCAGGCCGCCGTGACGCGCTGAGCGCTCAGAGCTCGGAGGTCTGGAGCGGACGGGTCCGCCCACCGCTCTCCTCGCGCACGTCCCGCACGGTCTCGAGGGTGACCGGGTCCGCCCCGTTGCCCCAGGAGCGACGGACGAAGGTCAGCACGTCCGCGAGCTGCTCGTCGGTGCCCTCGAAGCGGGGCATCGCCATGTTCCAGGCCTCGCCGTCGATCTTCAGCGGCCCCTCGAGGCCGTGCATGAGGATGCTCACGAGGCGCCGCTCGTCCCCCACGGCGTACTGGGTGCCGCGCAGGGTCGGCGCCTTGCCGGCGTCGCCGCCGCCGTGGGGCTGGTGGCAGTTGGCGCACGCCGCAGCGAACACCTCGGCGCCGCGGGCGTAGCGAACCTGCTCCCCGGCCGTGAGCTCACGGGGCAGCTCGATCTCGACCGCGCCCGGCTTGCCGGGCCAGGTGCAGCCCTCGTCCACGGCCGCCGCCGTTGTGGGCTCGGTCCCGTCGGGCGAGAAGGACGCCGGCATCGCGCGCAGGGCGATCGGGAGGCGCTCTCCGCGCGGGCCCTTGCGCCGCGTCTCGAAGAGTCCGTCGAGCAGCGGGCGGCTCCACCACCGGGCGGGCGGCTCGAGCGCGAGATCCACGACCATCGCGAGATGCTCGGCGAGGCCCTCGCGGCCGACGCAGCTCGCGAGCTCCTTGAGGAGCTGAGGACGGCCCTTGGCGTTCGCGCGCCATCGCTCGTCGCCGGCGAGCATCTCCAGGAAGCGCGCCTCCCGGAACTCGAGACCGGAGACGACGGCCGAGCGCTCGAGCCCCGAGCTCGCGTCCGCGGTCATGCGGTCGAGGAACGCGTCGAGGGCGAGGTCCGCCGGGCAGTCGCCGAGGGCGAGCAGCGCGTGCGCCCGCACCCGTGCGTCCTCGTCGGTCGCCGCGACCTGGCCGAGGAGAGCGGCCGTTTCCTCGCTCCCCTGGAGGTCGAGGAGCCCCTCCGACACCTCGCTCGCCGCCGCGCGTACGCGGGCGTCCGGTGACGCGAGGCCGCGCGCGACGGTCTCGAGGTCGATGAAGCCGATGCCCTCCAGGGTGTGGAGGCTGTGGACGGCGCGCATGGGGTTGTGACGGGCGCCGACGCCCGCGCGAAGCCTCTCCACGACGCTGGCCTCTCCGTCGAAGAACTCGACGAGCAGGCGCTGCGCCTGGGCGCGCAGCCAGGCGTTGTCGGAGCCGACGTGAGTCACGAGCTCCGTGAGGGACGCGTCGAGGAGCGCCTCGCCGTCGACCGGCGCCGCAGGGCGCGTCCCCGACCTCACGACGCGCCAGATGCGCCCCTGGCCCAGCGGCCGCGCCAGGCCGCGCGCGTCCACCTGCTTGCGCAGGAAGGTCGTCATGAACACCCGGTGCTGGATGATGCCCCGGTAGAAGTCCGCGACGTAGAGCGCGCCGTCCGGGCCGGTCGTCATCGCGACGGGGCGGAAGCGCTCGTCCGTGGAGGTCCAGAAGTCGAAGGGCCCGTGCTCGCTGTTCGCCTTGGGGCGCAGCGCGTCACCGCTCTCGAGCGAGTAGCGCTTCACGAGGTTGCCGCTCGGCTCGGCCACGAAGATGTCGCCGCGCGCGTTCGCGCCCAGCCCGTCGCCGTTCAGCGGGGTCGGGGCGCAGGCCGCGGTGAAGTAGTGGAGCGTGAAGTCATCGCGGAGCGTGCGCTCCTGATAGCCGCGGTTCACGCCAGGGTTGATGCGCGAGGGGTAAACGACGTTGCTCGCGTCGATGGCCTTCACGACGCCCTCGAAGCGACGCTGGTGGCGGTTGCGCACCCCGTAGCGGGAAGGGACGAGGTCCACGAACAGCGGGTTCGGATTCGTGTTGCGGTGGATCCGGCCGAGCTCGTCCACGCCGAGCCCCCACTGGCCACCGCCGCGCGTGCGCTCGACCTCCCAGAAGGGCTCGCCCTCCTCGTCGAAGACGCGCCGCACGCGGCGATCCCAGTTCGCGAAGTGGACCCAGTTGTCGAGGCCGATCATCGGGGAGTTGATGGCGTGCTCGGGGTTGTCGAGTCCCTTCGTCAGCCCCGTGGCCACGACCTCCCGCACGTCGAAGACCCCGTCGCCGTCGTCGTCCCTCAAGAAGACGAGCTCGGGCGGGAGGACGCAGAGAGCGCCGCCGTGCATCGGCGCGACGCCTCGCGGAAGGACGAGGTCGGTGGCGAACTCGGTGCGCTCGTCCATCGTGCCGTCACCGTCGGTGTCGGTGAGGACGGCGATGACGCCGACCGGATCGAGCTCGCCGTTGCCCTCGGCGTCCTGCATGTATCCGCGCATCTCGACGACCCAGAGCCGGCCCTGCTCGTCGAAGGTGAGCTGGACGGGGTCGACCACGAGAGGCTCCGCCGCGACGAGCTGGACCTCGAAACCGTCCTGGATCTCGAAGGTCGCGTGCTCCGCCTCGGGGCCGAGCGCGGGCGCGGGCGGGATCTCGAGATCAGTGGGGAGGTCGCCCTGGGTCTCGCCCTTGCGGTCGCCGTTCTGGGCGACGACGGGGCTGGCCAGGGGGAGGACGAGGAGCGCGAGGAGGGCGGACCGCTGCATGCCTCAAGTGTAAGGCAGGTGAGCCGCGTGCTCGCCCCGCTGCGGCCTCCCGGGACGCGCGGGCCGGATCCAGCGGCGCATGGACGGGCATCACCCTGCGAAGCAAGGTCGACCCCGTGGCCCCTTCCCGCGACGAGGTGCAGCGCGCCCTCGAACGGCTCACCGACATCCACGCGAAGATCGCACGCGCGTCAATCCACCGCGGGCGCCGCGCCGTAACGGTGGCTGCGATGGGGTTCATCGCCTGGCCGGTCGCCAGGAGTGAGGCCCTCGGGGCAGGTGAGAGCGTGCCCTCGGCCATGCGAAGCCGTGGCTCGTCGTCGCTCTCCTCTGCGCCACGATCGGCGCCGCCGACCTCTGGCGCCGCCGCGGCGCGGTCTCGGGACGCGACACGTGGACCGCGGTCGGGCAGCTCTTGCCGGCGGTGCTCGTCGGCGTGGCGATCTTCTACTTCGCCGCGGGCCTCGCCATGGCCGCCGCGGCCGCGGCCGGACGGCGGAGTCCACGCTGAAGTACGGCGCCAGCGGGAGACGTGCGTTCCCGGGGTCACTCGAGGAGCTCGAGCGCGTGCTCAGCGACGCGCGGCCAGGGCGCTCGCCTGCACCGCGGCGTTCACCCTCACCTGCGCGATCCAAATCACCTGATGCCGCGCCGCGCTCGGCGGCCGCGCGAGACACGAGGTGTCGGAGCGGACCCCTACCCGCGCGGACCCGCCGCGTTGCCGACCGAGGGGCTTGCGCCTACGGTGTCAGCGCGCGACGCGCTCGCGCAGAGCCACACCATGACACTCTCCCGCGATGCCGCGTACGAGCTCCTGCGCTCGTGGACCGACTCCGAGGCCCTCATGACCCACGCGCGCTCGGTCGAGATCGTGATGCGCGCCGCGGCCCTCGAGTACGGCGACGGAGAGGCGGACGTCGAGCGCTTCGGACTCGCGGGCCTGCTCCATGACGCCGACTACGACCGCTGGCCCGAGGAGCATCCGAGGCGCATCGTCTCCTGGCTCGAGGAGCACGCGGAGCCCGAGCTCGCCCACGCCATCAGCGCCCACTACACGAAGTGGGGCGTCGCGTACGAGACGGCGCTCGACAAGGCGCTGCTCGCCTGCGACGAGCTGACCGGCTTCGTCTGCGCGTGCTGCCTGGTGCGGCCCGAGGGCATCTCCACGCTGACGCCGAAGAGCGTGAAGAAGAAGCTCAAACAGGCCTCCTTCGCGGCGGGCGTCGAGCGCGACGAGGTCGCGGCCGGGGTCGAGCTCGTCGGCGCTGAACTCACCGAGCACATCCAGCTGATCATCGACGCCCTGAAGCCCCACGCGGAGGAGCTCGGGATCGTCGGCAAGGGGTGAGGCCGCCCCGCTTCGAGCGGCCTCGCTCTCCGCATGGTCGCTCAGCCCGCGAGCGCGTCGACGGCCTTCGCCAGGACGAAGTCGTTCATCGTCAGCCCGCCGGCGTCGTGGGTGCTGAGCGTCACCGTGACGTTCCGGTAGCCGGTCAGAGCCAGGTCGGGGTGGTGGTTCTGCTCCTCGGCCACCGCGCCGATCGCGTTGACGAGATCCAGGGCTGCCTGGAAGTCGCCGAGGACGAACACCCGCGCGAGGCTTCGCGGCGAGCTCTCCACGATGGACCACTCCCCGTGGACCTCCGCGAGGAGCTCGGGGTGGCGCGCGTCTTCGAGGAGCGGCGCGCCGTCACGGCAGCGAGCGTCGATCGCGCTCAAGAGGACGCTTCCGCGACGTGGGTCAGCCAGCCATGGCGGTCGGGTGACTCGCCCTTCACGATCGCGAAGAAATCGTCCTGCAGGCGCTTGGTCACCGGCCCCGGCGCGCCGGCCGGGAAGACCATGCCGTCCACGCTGCGCACGGGGGTGATCTCCGCAGCGGTGCCGGTCATGAACATCTCGTCGGAGAAGTGCACCGTCTCGCGGGGGATCCGCGCCTCCTTGAGCGGGATCTCGAGCTCCGCGCAGAGGTCCACGACCATCCCACGCGTGATGCCGGCCAGGATCGAGTTGCCCACGGGTGGGGTCAGCAGGGTGCCGTCCTGCATGAGGAAGACGTTCTCGCCGCTGCCCTCGGAGAGATAGCCGTCCACGTCGAGCACGAGCCCCTCGGAGTATCCGTGGCGAATGGCCTCCTGGACGACGAGCTGCGAGTTCAGGTAGTTGCCCGACGCCTTCGCCATGGAGGGGTGCGTCCCCGGCGCCATGCGGCGCCAGGAACTGAAGCCCACGTCGACGCCTTCCTCGACGCTGCCGGCCCCGTGGAGCGAAGCCCACTCCCAGGTCGCGATCATGACCTGGATCGGATTGCCCTTCGGCAGCACACCCAGCGGCCCGGCGCCGCGGAACACCAGCGGCCGGATGTAGCAGGCCGCGTGCCCGTTGTGGGACACGGTCTCGACGATGGCGCGCTCGATCTCCTGCGGGGAGAAGGGGATCTCCATGTCGAGGACCGAGCAGCTCTGGAACATCCGTCGCACGTGGCGCTGCAGCTGGAGGATCGCGGGCCCCCTGGGCGTGGCGTAGGCCCGGATCCCCTCGAAGACGGCGTTGCCGTAGTGGAGGCTGTGTGAGGTGACGTGGACGGTGGCGGACTCCCAGGGAACGAGCTTCCCGTCCAGCCAGATCGAATCGGAGGGCTTCATGTGGGCGAAGAGGATACAGGCGAACGGCGTCGCCCGCCGGAGGGGCCCATGGACCTACAATTCCGCGCCGCCGGCCCCTGCTCCGGCCCCCCACAGCCCATGTCCGACAACATCATGAACGCGCCCCACGGGATGAATCTCGTGGTGGAGTGCAGCGACGGCAGCGCGGTGATCGGCCGCTTCGACGAGTCCAACGGCTTCGAGGTCGTCATGCACGACGTCGATCTCTGGGAGTCCGACCAGGGCAGCGCGGAGGAGCGCGAGAACTGGGTGCGGTCGACCGCGACGTACGGCGTCGCCGTGAAGGAGCGCGACCACCGCTTCTCAGCGCGCCTCGTGGAGCGCTGGCGTCCCCTCGGCGACATCGAGAAGCTGTCCTGAGCATGACCCCCGCCCCCAGCGGCGCCACGGCCGGCACCTGCGCGGCCGCGCTCTCGACGGAGCCCGACCTCGACGCCGCCGTGGCCGAGGTCGCGGACGCCGTCGATGGCCAGCTCGGCGGCCCGCCCGACCTCGTCGTGGCGTTCGCGACGCACCACCACGGAGGCGAGCTCCCGCGGCTGGGCGCCGAGCTGGTCGAGGCGACCTCCACCGGCGCGCTCGCCGGCTGCACCGGCGGGTGGACCATGGGCGGCGGACGCGAGGCCGAGGGCTCCCCCGGCGTGGCCGTGCTCGCGGCGCGCTTCCCCGGGACCGAGATCGAGGTCACGCACGTCCTGCCCCCCGCCGAGGGCGGACCCGAGACCCTCGACTTCGAGGTGGCGGATCCGGAGCGCGCGAGCGTCCTCGTGCTCGCCGACCCCTTCAGCTTCCCGATCTCCGCGTGGCTCACCGAGTTCCAGCGCGGCAACCCCGGGGTGCCCCTCGTCGGCGGCCTCGCGAGCGGCGGGATGGCGCCGGGCCAGAACGTCCTCTACGCGGGCGTCGACTCGGGCAACTCCGGCGCCGCGCTCATCACCCTGACCGGCGAGACGAAGATCGTGCCCGCGGTGAGCCAGGGGTGTCGCCCCGTGGGTGAGCCGCTCGTCGCCACGAGGGTCGAAGGCAACCTGGTCCTGGAGTTCCGCGGCCGGCCGGCTGCGAAGGTGATGTTCGAGGTCCTCGAGACCCTCGACGAGGACGACCGCAAGCTCTTCCAGAACGGCGCCTTCATCGGACGCGCCGTCGACCCCGCGCAATCCACCTTCCGACCGGGTGACCTGCTCGTACGGAACGTGATGGGGATCGAACCCCAGCGCCACGCTCTGGCCATCGCGGACGACGGCATCCGCGCGGGCGTCACCCTCCAGCTGATGGTCCGCGACGCGCCGAGCGCGAGCGCCGAGCTCGAGGCCGTGCTCGACCTCGCAGGCCTGGAGACCGCCGGTGCAGCCTTCGGCGGGCTCGCGTTCACCTGCGCAGGCAGGGGGCAGGGAATGTTCGGCAAGCGCGACCACGACGCCGCGGCGATCGAGCGCCGCTTCGGCCCCGGCTTCCCCCTCGCGGGCTTCTCCGCGAACGGCGAGATCGGACCGGTCGGCGGCCAACCCTTCCTGCACGCCTTCACCGCCAGCACGGCCCTCTTCGCGCCGCGCACCTGACGAATCATGGACTGGATCTCCATCGCACTGGGCGCCCTCGCCCTCATCCTCGCGCTGGCCTCGTTGGCGCGCGCCGGCGCCGCGTCCCAGGACGCCGTCGCGGCCCGCGCGGACGCCCAGCGCCGCGCGGGCGCCGTCGAAGAGGAGCTGCGCGCCGAGATCTCGGGCCTCCGCCGGCTGATCGGAATGGTCGCCGCCGGGGACACCCCGACGCGAGAGATGATCGAGGACGGCCAGCTCTGGCGTGACATCGACCCGCGCGAGGCCGCGGCGCTCGTGGAGCGCGAGGCGGAGGCCTTCGTGCTCGACGTGCGCACGCCGCAGGAGACGGCCGCTGGCGTGATCCGGGGCGCGATCCTCATCCCGATGGACGAGCTCGAGGAGCGCAAGCGCGAGCTCCCCAGAGACGGCCGCCCCGTGCTCGTCTACTGCGCCGCCGGCGGGCGCTCCGCCGCGGTCTGCGACCACCTCTCGAAGGACGGCTTCGAGAACCTCCACAACCTGACCGGGGGCTTCGGCGCCTGGCCGGGCGCGAAGGACCGACCCGCCTCCTGATCCATCTTCCCCACGCGACCCAAGCCATGGCCTCCTCCAACCAAGACGCCGCCACCCTCGAGCGCGACCTCGCCTTCGCCGTCCATGCGGCCCGCGAGGCCGGCGCCCGTGGCCTCTCCCTTCGCGCGCTCGATCGCTGGGAGGGCAAGACCCTCGGAGACGTTTGCGACCAGGCCTGTGATGGCTACCTCCACGGCCTGCTCGCGGGGCGCTATCCCGACGACGGTGTCCTGAGCGAGGAGACGATCGACACCCCGGATCGCCTGGGCCGCTCTCGCGTGTGGATCGTCGATCCGCTGGACGGGACCAAGGAGTACGCCCAGCTACGAAGCGACTGGGGCGTCCACGTCGCGCTCGCGGTGGACGGCCGCTGCGTGCTCGGCGCGGTGGCGCTCCCCTCGGAGGACCGGGTCTTCTACGGCATCGCGCAGGAGGGGGCTCGGCGCGCAGGCGTCGAGGGCGGAGAGGAGCTCACGCTCGTCGCCGGGGACTCGGAGCCCCCGGCGCGGCCCCGCATCGCGGTCAGCCGCAGCCACACGCCCGACTGGGTGGAGCGCTTCGCCGACGCCATGGATGGCGAGCTCGCGCCCTCGGGATCCGCGGGCTACAAGGCCTGCATGCTCCTCAGCGGCGACGCGGACATGTACGTGCACAAGGTCGGTCTCAAGGAGTGGGACACCTGTGCCCCGGAGACGATCGCGCGCAGCCTCGGCTGGCACGTCTGCCGGCTCGACGGCACCGAGCACGTCTACAACCAGCGCGACCCGCGCAATCACGAGCTCGTGATCTGCAGGCCGTCCGCGCGCGACCGCGTGCTCGCCGCGCTCGACGCCGCCGGCGCGCTCGAGGACCGCAAGGTCCAGTGAGCGGCGTCGCGCTCCTCGGCGCCCACGGACCGTGGGTGGAGGAGCACCTGGGTGAGGTGCGTGAGGCCGCGGACGCCTCGTGGGATCACGGGGCCTCCGACGTGGTCCGCGTGACCTGCGCCGGCGGCTCCGCGTTCCTCAAGCGACACCGCGACCGACGGAAGTTCGATCAGGAGCGCGCCGCCTACGCCGACTGGTGCCCGGGCCTCGAGGCGGCGGCGACCCTCCTCGCGGCGACGGAGGCGCCGGGACCCGCGCTCCTCGTCGATGCGGTGCCCGGCGTGCCCCTCGCGCAGCTCACGTCTCTCTCCGTCGACACCGAGCGCGCTCACTGGTCCCGCGCCGGCGCCTTCCTCGCGGCGCTCCACGCCCTCCCCCACGAGGACGAGGACGAGCTCTGTCTCCCCGACGCCTGGTCGCGGCGCGCCGAGGCCTGGGTGCGCCGCGCAGGCAGCACCATCACGCGAGAGGAGGCGGACGAGGTCCTCTCCCTCACGAGCGCGCCGTGGCCGGAGACGGCCGAGCTCCCGCGCCGCGTCCCGTGCCATCGCGACTTCACGCCTCGTAACTGGATCGTCACCGAGGGATCGCTCGCGGTGATCGACTTCGAGCACGCGCGTCCCGACTGGGCGCTGGTGGATCTGGCCCGCGCGCTCGAGGAGATCCCGGAGGGCCGCGACGACCTCGTCGATGCTCTGTGGGCCGGCTACGGCGCGGATCGGGCGGCGCTCGAAGCGTTCCTGCCGCGGGTCCTCGCGGCCCAGGCGATCGCGAAGATCGCCTGGGCGAGAGAGCACGGGGACGCGCGCTTCGAACGCTCGGGCAGGGAGCTCCTGCGACGCGCGTGCCCGTGATGGGCCTCGCGAACCCATCGATCGCAGTCTCGTCCCCGAAGGAAGCACCCGCCCCGAACACCGGGCACGGGACGCTCCTGACTCTCCTCGTCTGCGCCCCGGCCGTCGCGCAGGGCGCCGCGACATCGCCAGTGGCCGACGTCCTGGCTGCACGCGGCCTCGGCGCTGACCCCATGAGCCTCGGCGTGAGCGCCGGGCCGGACGGCACGACCCAGCTCACGTCGGGCGCGACGCCCGGCGGCGTCGTCGAGATCGTGCGGACGCCCTGACACGCTGCGGAAAGCCGAGCGCCCGGCCCGGGCGTGCAACCGGGTCGGGCGCTGGCCCCGCCGCGGAGAGGCGGGGTGCTGCGTCGAGGGCCAACCGTAACCCTGGCGGCAGCGAGTGAGGTTCGGGGGCGAGGCCCCCGAGGATCTTGGAGAGGATCCGGACACCGCGGCGCGGAGACGCCGCGGGTGGACTTCGTGTCAGGCGGCGGTTCCCTTGCGGTCGCGGCGGCCGGCGCCCTTGCGGGGGCGGCCCCCCTTGGTCTTGCGCGCCTCCATCTTGGCCTGGAAGGCGGACCAGTCCGCCCCGGAGAGCAGTCGGACCTCGCTGCCGCACTCGACGCAGTAGGCCGTGTCGAGGCTCTGCAGGTAGCGAACGTAGTCGTTGCAGCAGGGGCAGAACTTCGTGTCGCTGTGGAAGGAGCTGTTCATGGAGGTGCGTCGAGCGGGTCTGCGGTGGTGGGTCGCGGTGGACGGGGTGCCAGGGAGCACGGGGGTTGCCAGGTGTCGCCGCGGCACGGAGAAAGACCACAAGGATCGATCGCGAAAGAGCTTGCGCGCGCCGAACGACGCGCAGCGCGCGATCGGGCCCCACGCGCTCGCGTCGCGTTCCATGGACACGCCGGCAGCGCGGAGCAGGAAGGGACTTCCGAGCCGGTCCGCTCGAGCGCTGCGCGGCTGCACCGATCGGGGACCGGGCCCCGAGCACGGCCCCCTGAGCGCGTCACGTTCCGGGATGGTGAGCGATCGCGACGCGGGAGTCCGACGTCCACGGCGCGCGACGCGGCTCCGCACCCGCCTGGCCGGCCCGTCCGATCCCTCCTCCGCCCACGAGCGACTCCGGCGGCGCGCTCCATCGCGGGCCCGGGCCTCTCGATCCGCGCCCGCGGCCGCGCGATCGGCCGCGGGCGTCATCGGGGTCGCCCCGACGGTTAGACTCCGCCGCCCGATCCCGCCCCCAGGCCCCTTCGATCCATGCAGCGCAGCGACGGTCGTACCCCCGACGAACTCCGCCCGATCACCTTCCAGCGCGGCTTCACCGAGCACGCGCAGGGGTCGGTCCTCGTGTCCTTCGGCCGAACGCGGGTGCTCTGCACGGCCTGCGTCCAGGACGGTGTCCCCCACTTCCTCAAAGGGAAGGGGCGCGGCTGGGTGACCGCCGAGTACGCGATGCTCCCCAGCTCGACCCACGACCGCAAGCAGCGGGAGAAGGGCGTCCGGGTGGACGGACGCTCGGTGGAGATCCAGCGGCTCATCGGCCGCTCCCTGCGCGCCGTCGTCGACACGAAGGCGCTGACGGAGCGCACGATCTGGATCGACTGCGACGTCCTCCAGGCCGACGGCGGGACCCGCACCGCCGCGATCAGCGGCGCGTGGGTGGCGCTGCACGACGCGGTCAGCTGGATGGACGAGAAGCGGCTGCTTCGCTCCTGGCCGATCCGCTCGAACCTCGGCGCGGTCTCGGTCGGGGTCGTCGAGGGGACGCCCCTGCTGGACCTCTGCTACGAGGAGGACAGCAAGGCCGGGAGCGATATGAACCTCGTGATGACCGGCGAGGGCGATTTCGTCGAGGTCCAGGGCGCCGCCGAGGGCGCGGCCTTCAGCCGCAAGGAGCTCGACGCGCTGATCGACCTGGGCGAGCACGGCATCAGCAAGATCTTCGAGCTGCAGAAGGCGGCGCTCGCGGGGGACCGATGAAGCTCCTCCTCGCCTCCGGCAACGCGAAGAAACTCGCCGAGCTCCAGCGCATGGCGACGCCCCTCGGCGTCGAGGTCGTGTCGCCGCGCGACGTCGGCGGCCTGCCCGAGGTCGAGGAGGACGGCGCGACCTTCCTCGCCAACGCCGCGAAGAAGGCGAGCTCGGGGGCGCGCGCGTCCGGTCTGTGGACACTGGCCGACGACTCCGGCCTCTGCGTCGACGCCCTCGACGGGGCCCCCGGCGTCTTCTCGGCTCGCTACGCCGGGACCCACGGGGACGACGCCGGCAACAACGCCAAGCTCCTCGACGCCCTCGCCGACGTCCCGGACGGGGACCGCGGCGCGCGCTTCGTGTGCGCCCTGGCCCTCGCCCGACCGGGGAGCGGCGAGATCGCACACGAGGTCGAAGGTCGCGTCGAGGGAGAGATCCTCCGGGAGGCGCAGGGCGAGGGGGGGTTCGGCTACGATCCGCTCTTCCGGTTCTCCGAGCCCGGATATCCCGAGACAGGACTGGTCTTCGGCGCGCTCTCCGCCGAAGAGAAGGCCGCCGTCTCGCACCGCGGCCGGGCCCTCCGCGCACTCGAGGAGGTCCTTCCCGCTCACCTCACCCCCTGACGCGGCCGCGACGCTCGCCGCGCCCTCCCGTGGATCCGAAGAACATCCGCAACTTCTCGATCATCGCGCACATCGACCACGGCAAGTCGACGCTCGCGGATCGAATGCTCGAGCAGACGGGGACCGTCCAGAAGCGCGAGATGCAGGACCAGCTCCTCGACGACATGGAGCTGGAGCGCGAGCGTGGGATCACGATCAAGGCGCGCGCCGTGTCGATCGTCCACGAGAAGGACGGCGAGAAGTACCTGCTCAACCTGATCGACACCCCCGGTCACGTGGACTTCAACTACGAGGTGGAGAAGTCGATGCAGGCCTGCGAGGGCGCGATCCTGCTGGTGGATGCGAGCCAGGGCGTCGAGGCCCAGACGGTGGCCAACGCCTACCTCGCGATCGACGCGGACCTCGAGATCCTCCCCGTGCTCAACAAGGTCGATCTCGGCCACGCTCGCCCGGACGAGATCGCCGAGGAGATCGAGAACAGTCTCGCCATCGAGGCCACCGACGCCGTGAGGATCTCGGCGAAGACCGGCATCGGTGTCGACAAGGTCCTCGACCGCGTCATCGAAGCGTTCCCACCGCCCGAGGGTGACCCCGAGGCCCCGCTACGCGCGCTCATCTTCGACGCGGTCTACGACGAGTATCGCGGCGTCATCGTCTACCTGCGGGTGGTCGACGGCACCCTGAGCAAGAAGGACCGGATCGTGATGATGGGGACCGGCAAGAAGTTCGAGGCCGTCGACATCGGGCTCTTCAACCCGAAGATGACCTCGAAGCCGTCGCTCTCCGTGGGCGAGGTCGGCTACTTCGTCTCGAACATCAAGACGCTGGGCGACGTACGCATCGGCGACACGATGACGATCGACAGCGCCGCGAAGCCCGAGATGCTCCCCGGGTACCGCGAGCCGCGTCACATGGTCTTCGCGGACTTCTACCCGACCAACCCGAAGGACTACGAGACCATGCGCGACGCCCTCGACACGCTCGCGCTCTCCGACTCCTCGTTCTCCTACGAGGCGGTCACCTCCGAGGCCCTCGGCTTCGGCTATCGCTGCGGGTTCCTCGGCTTGCTGCACATGGAGATCATCCAGCAGCGGCTCGAGCGCGAGCACGACCTGGACATGATCCAGACGGCGCCCTCGGTCACCTACAAGATCACCCAGAAGGACGGCAGCGAGGAGCTCATCAGCTCTCCCGGCGCCCTCCCCACCCCCGACAAGTTCGACGAGGTCCTCGAGCCGATCGTGCGGGTCTCGATGATCGTCCCGGCCGAGTTCATCGGCGTGACGATGACGCTCTCCAACGACCACCGGGGCGTTTTCATCCGCCAGGAGCACCTGTCACCCACGCGCGTCCAGCTCGTCTACGACATCCCGCTCGGCGAGATCATGTACGACTTCTACGACAAGCTGAAGTCGGCCACGCGCGGATTCGGGACGCTCAACTACGACCTCACGGGTTTCTCGCCGGCGGACCTCGTCAAGCTCTCGATCCTCGTGAACGGCAAGGAGGTCGACGCCCTCTGCGCGATCGTCCACCGCTCGTTCGCGGACCAGCGCGGGCGGGCGATCCTGAAGAAGCTCCGCAAGGAGATCCCCCGCCACATGTTCGAGGTGCGCCTCCAGGCCGCCATCGGCTCGCGCATCATCGCGCGTGAGTCCATCGCGGCGCTGCGCAAGGACGTCACGGCGAAGTGCTACGGCGGCGACATCACTCGCAAGCGCAAGCTGCTCGAGAAGCAGAAGGCGGGCAAGCGTCGGATGCGCCAGGTCGGCAGCGTCGACATCCCCCAGAAGGCGTTCCTGAGCGTCCTCGGGTCCGACTGACCCGCGCGAGAACCGCGCGCCCTGACGGCGCATCGCTGCGCGGGACCAGACGACACCGGGCACCGTCAGGCGGCGGGGCGCGAGCGGCTCGGAGAATCCGCCGCGGTTCCCGGACCGCCTGCCGACGGACGCGCGGCCGAGCGCTATCCTCCGCGGGCCGTGGAGAGCACCGACGACACCGAACCGAACGCGAGTGAGACCCCGGCCGGGGAGTACGTCTCCTCCGCGCCGAAGACCAGCGCCCTCGGGGCCGACGCCCCCAAGGCCCGCAAGGGCGGGGACGACAAGGCGCACCCCTGGCGGGACAACATCGAGGCGATCACCATCTCGATCGTCACGATCGTGCTCTTCAAGTACTTCGTGCTCGAGGCGTACAAGATCCCGACGGGGTCCATGCAGCCGACGCTCATGGGCAACGAGGAGACGGGGATCTTCGACCGGGTCATCGTCGACAAGCTCAGCTACCACTTCCGCGACCCCGAGCGCTTCGAGATCGCGGTCTTCAAGTACCCGCTCGACAGCTCGAAGAACTACATCAAGCGCATCGTCGGGATGCCCGGCGAACGCCTGCGCATCGAGAACGGAGACCTCTTCGTCACGCCGAACGGTGAGACCGAGGAGCGCGTGCTCCGGCGCTCGCGCGCGATCCAGGACGCGCAGCTCAAGCGCCTGGATACCGAGGACGAGTGGGGCCTGCGCGGCGCGGCGAGCAAGTCCTGGACGGTCGAACACCGGGCCAGCGGCGACCGGATCGTGGCCGTGACGGGAGACGCGGGCGGTGTCCCCCGCCCGGCGACGGCCACCTATCCCGGCCGCACCTACTCCTCGATCACCGACGATTACCTCGACGGCTACCCGGAGGGCATCAAGGACAAGGTCATCGACGACCGCAAGAGCAGCAACATGTACCCGGTCCCCGATCTGCGCTTGCGGGCCAGCGTCCAGGCCGACGCGGAGTGCACGCAGGTGGCGGTGGTGCTGCACGAGGGCGGAAGGCGCTACCGCTTCGTCCTGCCGGGCCCGGCGGCTCCAGCCGACCAGGTGGCGCACATCGAGGCCGTCGGCCTCGACCCCGCGCTGGGTCCGAAACAGACCTACGCCGCCCCCGAGGAACCGCTGCGCCTGATCGCGGGCGAGGAGATCGACCTGGAGGTCCAGAACCTCAACGACCTGCTCAGCATGCGTGTGAACGGCGAGGAGCTCTGCCAGCTGGAGATCCCGCCCGGCCCCCGACGTCCCGAGTCCCGCGTCACTCTCGAGGTGGACGCCCCCGTCGGGAAGGGCGCCGTGCTCGACGAAGTCCGCCTGTGGCGCGACATCCACTACACCGTTCAGCCTCCCCAGCAGCGGCGGGAATGGCTCATCCCCGAGGGGCACTACCTCGTGCTCGGCGACAACACCCAGGACTCCTCCGACGCGCGGGACTGGACCTTCGCCCAGTTCCAGCTGGAGGGGGGCGAGGTGGTGCGCGGCAGCCGGCGCGGCGGCCCGCAGGTGCGACCCGACAGCAACCCCTACCCGGTCGGCGCGGTGCTGCGCCCCGACTACTGGGTCTTCCACGACGACCTCGGCGAGCGCCACGTCCTCGAGCCCGACTCTTCGAAGCGCCTCCCGGACACCGACGAGATGGCGTCCTTCGTGCCACGCGATCTGATCCGCGGCCGCGCCGTCGTCGTGGTCTGGCCTTTCGCCTTCTGGCACGACGTCTATCGTCTGAAGTGGGTCCGCTGAGCATGGCGAACCTCGACCACCCGCCCCTCGACGTCGAGGGGCTCGTCAAGGCGTACCGCGGCCGGCGCGTCGTGGACGGCGTCTACTTCCACGTGGAGCCCGGCGAGATCGTCGGCCTCCTGGGCCCCAACGGCGCGGGGAAGACGACCAGCTTCCGGATGACCGTCGGCGTGGTCGAGCCGGACGCGGGCGCGGTGCGGCTCGGCGGCCAGGACTGCACGAAGCTGCCCATGTACAGGCGCGCGCGGCTCGGGATGGGCTATCTGCCCCAGGAGTCGAGCGTCTTCCGCCAGATGACGGTGCAGGACAACGTGCTCGCCGTGCTCGAGGCGATCTCCATGGGACGCAAGGAGCGCCTGAAGGAGGCCCAGCGGCTCCTCTCCGAGCTGGAGCTGAGCCACCTCGGCGACAGCCGCGCGGACACCCTCTCCGGCGGCGAGCGCAGGCGCCTGGAGCTCGCGCGGTCCCTGGCGACCCGACCGTCGATCCTCCTTCTCGACGAGCCCTTCGCGGGCGTCGACCCGATCAACGTCGAGGAGATCCAGACCCTGATCCAGCAGCTCCGCGAACAGGGCATCGGGATCCTGATCACCGACCACAACGTCCGCGAGACCCTCCAGAGCACGGACCGCGCTTACATCATCCACCAGGGCCAGATCCTGCGTGAGGGCACGGCGGACGAGCTCATCGCGGACCCCAGGGTCCGCGAGGTCTACCTCGGGCGGAACTTCGACGTGCCTGCCGCGCGCGGCGTGTCGGCCCAGGAAGAGCGCGAACTCATCGAGTAGGCCCATCGGTCGCGCCAGCCCGCCGCGGGAAATGTCCCGGGCAGCCCGAACCCTGCGCGTTCCAGGGGCCGATTCGTCTTGCTCGGGCCCCTCCCCTGGCCGATACGTCGGTATCCTCCTCGCCCAATTCCCGGCCGGGGGCCGCCATCGCGGCCCTCCGCAGCGCGCCGGGGCCCCAGCGCCGGCCGCGCACCGCGGCCCCAGGACCTCCGAATCGCTCCATGAACATCGTCGCTTGCGTCAAGCGCGTGCCCTCCACCGAGGCGGTCGCCAAGCCGACCGCGGACGGCACCGGACTCGACTCCACCGGCAACCAGTACATGATCTCGTTCTACGACGAGATCGCCGTCGAAGAGGCCGTCAAGACCAAGGAGGCCCTCGGCGCCGGTGAGGTGACCGTGCTCTCCATGGGCTCCCAGGGCGGCACGAAGGAGATCCGCGAGTGCCTCGCCAAGGGCGGCGACAAGGCCGTCGTCCTCGTGGACGAGGAGTGGGAGTCGCGCGACGCCCGCGCGACCGCCAAGGCACTCACCGCCCAGATCCAGTCCATGGGTGCGGACCTCGTCTTCATGGGCCGCGTCGCCACGGACCGCGACAACGCCGCGGTCGGTCCGATGGTCGGCACCTACCTCGGCTGGCCCTGCGTCACCGACGTGGTCTCCCTCGAGCTGGGTGACGGCGCGGGCACCGCGAAGGTCGAGACCGAGGCCGGCGTCGAGACGGTCTCCTTCTCCCTCCCCGCGATCATCACGTGCCAGAAGGGTCTCAACGAGCCGCGCTACGCCGGCCTGAAGGGGATCATGGCAGCCAAGAAGAAGCCCCTCGAGGAGGTCGCTCCCGAGGTGCCCGAGAACCAGATGACCGCCGTCGAGGTGGCCCTCCCCCCCGAGCGCCAGGAAGGCCGCATCGTCGGCGAGGGCGCCGACGCGGTGCCCGCGCTCATCGACGCGCTCCGCAACGAAGCCAAGGTCCTCTGATCACTGCACCAGGAGAGAACTAGAGCCATGTCGAAAGTCATCGTCTTCTGCGAGCACGCGAGCGGCGCCGTCCGCCGCGCCAGCCTCGAGGCCCTCGGCGCCGCCAAGGCCGCCGGCGCCGACGTCGTCGCGGTCCTGACCGGCGAGGGCGCCGAGGCCGCCGCTGGCTCCGCCGCCGGCGCGTCCAAGGCCGTCTGCCTCACGGGCCAGACCGAGTACAGCTCCGACGCCGTCGCGAGCGCCATCGCCGATCTCTGCGGCGCCGAGGGCGCGGGCGCGTTCCTCGCCGCCGCCACCTACCGCGGCAAGGACCTCGCGCCGCGCGTCGCCGCGCACCTGGACGTCACTCCGTTCGCGGACTGCATCGAGCTCTGCGCCGCGGGCGACTCGTTCCACGTCAAGCGCCCCTGGCTCGCCGGCAAGGCCCTCGCGACCCTCGGGTCGAGCGGCGCCATCGTCGCGACCACCCGCCTGAACGTCTTCACCCCCGCCGAGGGTGACGGTCCCGCCGAGTGCGCCGCTGTCGCCATCGCCGCCGAGCCCAAGGCCCGCGTCACCGCCCTCGAGGCCAAGGGCGACGCCAAGCTCGACGTGAAGGAGGCCCCCGTGGTCGTCAGCGGCGGCCGCGGTCTCCAGGACGCGGAGAAGTTCCACATCGTCGAGGAGCTCGCAGGCGCCTTCGGGAACGCCGCCGTCGGCGCCTCACGCGCCATCGTCGATCTCGGCTGGCGCCCCCACGGCGAGCAGGTCGGCCAGACCGGCAAGGTCGTCGCGCCCCAGCTCTACATCGCGGTGGGCATCTCCGGCGCCATCCAGCACCTGGCCGGCATGCGCACCTCGGGCACCATCGTCGCCATCAACAAGGACGCCGACGCTCCGATCTTCAAGGTCGCGGACTACGGCATCGTCGGCGACGCCTTCGAGGTCGTGCCGAAGCTCACCGAGGCGATCAAGGCCGTCAAGGCCGAGTCCTGAGCTCACGCGCTTTCGCGGGTCACGACGACCGCCAGGAGTCGCGGGGCCGCTCCCTCTGCACAGCGCAGGCAGGGAGCGGCCCCGCGCCTTCGTCGGCCACCGACGCCGTGTCAGCCGAGCTCGACCGCGAGCCGTACGAGCGCGACGCTCTCCGGGAACGGCATCGACGCGTCGAGGTCGAGAAGCGGCACCCAGCGGATGTCCCGGCCCTCCTCGCCCTCGCCGAGCCCCACGAGGTCCATGCGATAGAAGGCGCAGACCACGTCCTCGCCCTTCGCCCGGTAGCTGGTGGACCCGACATAGCGCGGATTCGCGGCCGTCGCGCCCGCCTCCTCGGCCACCTCCCGCACGCCGGCCTCGGGCGCGCCCTCACCCGGCTCGATGTGGCCCTTGGGGAGCACCCAGACGTCCTCCCCCGGCGCGGAAGGACGGACGCACAGGACCTCGGGCCCCGCGCTCCCAGCTCGCAGACAGATCCCTCCTGCGTGGGTGAATGCGGGCGTGTGCATGGCCGTCAGCTTAGCCCTGCGCGACGCTTCGATCTGCGCGTGCAAGACCTCCACGAGCGCGGATCCAGCGCGAGGCTGCGCGCCCCGGCCGCACTCTGGCGCCTCGCCAGCCGGCGAATCCTTCGTCGCTGACGGCTCAGGAGCGGCCCGCGCCCACCGCGGCGCGGGAGAGCACGCCGCAGCCTCTTCCCCCGCGCTCCGACCGGGCCTCGGTCGCCTTCTCGTCCCGGCTCACCGTCCTCTCGCGGATCGCCTGGAACGCCGGTCAGGCCCACCGGCCGACGCTACCGTATCCGCCATGGGCACCTCCCCTCTTCGTCGACTCGTCCGCCATGCGAGAGCCCACAGGGGCCGCGTACGGCTCGGGCTGACGTTCTCGGTGCTCAACAAGGTCTTCGACCTGGCCCCGCCCCTGCTCATCGGCGCCGCGGTGGGCATCGTCGTCGACTCGGAGCGGTCGTTCCTCGACACGCGCTTCGGGATCACCGACCGCAGCGATCAGCTCTACGCCCTGGCCGCGATCACGGCCGCCATCTGGGTCCTCGAGAGCCTCTTCGAGTACCTCCAGAAGATCGTCTGGCGCAACCTCGCCCAGTCGGTCCAGCACGACCTGCGGCTCGAGGCGTACCGCCACGTGCAGGGCCTCGAGATGGCCTTCTTCGAGGACGAGGACACCGGCGAGCTGATGAGCGTCCTCAACGACGACGTCAACCAGCTCGAGCGCTTCCTCGACGGCGGCGCCAACAGCCTCGTCCAGCTGGCGACGACGATCGTCGCGGTCGGCGGCCTGTTCTTCTGGCTCTCGCCCGAGGTCGCGTGGGTGGCGTACCTGCCGATGCCCTTCATCGTCTGGGGCTCGATCGCGTACCAGCGGCGGCTCCAGGGCCGCTACCGCGACGTCCGCGAGCGCGTGGGCGAGCTGAACGCCGACCTCTCGGGGAATCTCGGCGGGATCGCCACGATCAAGAGCTACGCGCGCGAGGACGCGGAGGCGGAGCGCATCTCGGCGCAGAGCGACCGTTACCGGGCCTCGAACGCCCGCGCGATCACCCTCTCGAGCGCTTTCTCCCCGCTGATCCGGATGCTGATCCTCGCGGGCTTCACGGCGACGCTGCTCATCGGCGGGCACCTCGCCCTCGAGGGCCAGCTCGAGGCGAGCGCGTTCAGCGTGCTGGTCTTCATGACTCAGCGCCTGCTCTGGCCGCTGACCGCGCTGGGCGAGACCCTCGACCTCTACCAGCGCGCGATGGCGAGCACGACGCGCATCCTGGACCTCGCGGGCCACCCCTCGCGCATCGTGGACGGGCCGCGCTCCCTCGATGTCGCTGCGGTCGCCGGCGCCCTCGAGATCCGAGGGGTGAAGTTCGCCTACCCCGGACATTCGCCGCTGTTCGACGGACTCGAGATCGATTTCCCCGCGCGCCGCACCACCGCGATCGTCGGCGCAACGGGCTCGGGCAAGTCGTCGATCACCAAGCTCCTCCTGCGCTTCTACGATCCCGACGCCGGACGCGTGACGCTCGACGGCGTGGACCTGCGTCAGTTCGAGCTCCCCGCCCTGCGCCGCGCCATCGGACTCGTCAGCCAGGACGTCTTCCTCTTCCACGGGACGATCGCCGAGAACATCTCGTACGCGCGACCGGAGGCCTCCACCGAGGAGGTGCGCGCGGCCGCCGCAGCGGCCGAGCTCGACGGGTGGATCGCGTCGCTCCCGCTGGGCTACGACACGGTCGTGGGCGAGCGCGGCCAGAAGCTGTCCGGCGGCCAGCGCCAGCGCGTCAGCATCGCGCGCGCCGTCCTGAAGGATCCGCCGATCCTGATCCTCGACGAGGCGACCTCGGCCGTCGACAACGAGACGGAGGCCGCGATCCAGCGCTCCATGGAGCGGATCGCGGTGGACCGAACGACCATCGTCATCGCTCACCGCCTCTCGACCGTGCGCGGCGCCGATCGGATCCTCGTCCTCGACGGGGGCCAGGTGGTCGAGAGCGGCCGCCACGAGGAGCTCGTGGACCGCGGCGGCGTCTACGCACAGCTCTGGGCGGTCCAGACCGGCGAGCGGAGCGCGGCGGCCACCCATTGAAGTTCCGCGGGAGCGGACCAAGCTCCCGCACGCCCATGGGACCCGCAGACCAAGACCGCATCCACCGCGCTCTCACCAGCCTCGAGGGCGCTGGCGACGACGTGCCCGCGTCGGCTCGCCGCGCGGCGGTCGCCGTGCTCCTGCGCGGAGAGGCCCTCGCGTCCTCGGAGGTGCTCTTGATGCGGCGAGCCCGGCGCGAGGGCGACCGCTGGTCCGGCCAGATCGGTCTGCCGGGCGGTCACGCCGAGGAGTTCGACGAGGACCTCGTGGCGACCGCGAGGCGTGAGTCCCGCGAGGAGGTCGGGGTCGACCCCGGCGCGGACGGCGCGACCCTCTTCGGCGCGCTCCCCACGATCCAGGCCCGCGCCCGCGGGGCGCGGGTGCCGCTCTATCTCACGCCCATCGTCTTCCACCGGTCAGAACCCGAGGCCGTGGTGCTCGGCCCGGAGGCCGACGAGGCGTTCTGGCTCCCCATCGCCGAGGCCTCCAGCGGTGCCCTCGACGAGCCCTACAGGTACGAGCACGAGGGGCTGATCCACAAGCTGCCCGCGTGGAACTACGGGGGGCGGGTCATCTGGGGCATGACCCACGGGATCCTCTCCCACTTCATCGGCGCGCTGCACGCGCCGTCCTGAGCGCCCGCCCCGTCAGGGAAGGCGCTCGACGATCGCGACCACGAGATCCTCGAGCTGCCACGCGCGCTCCTCGTCGAGCTCCTTCCACCGCACCCGCAGCGTTCCGAGCCCCTGAGCCGTGGTGCGGAGCTTGACCTCGCTCCGAGCCCGCCAGACGTCCTCGTAGGTGATCGGGGCGAACGCGGCCAGGGAGAGGTGGCCCGTCTCGTAGCGCTCGGCCTGATCCTGTGCGAAGTAGGGGTCGAGTTCGCGCGTCTCCTCGGTCACGTCGAGCCGCAGCGACATGAGGATCGCGGCGTCGCCCTCGCGCACACCTCGGAAGCCGCGCTCGGCGAGGGCCGCCGTGAGCAAGGAACGCGCCTCGAGGGTCAGCTCGGTGAGCTCCTCGCGGGTCGAGCCCTCGGGCCCCGCGATGGGCTCGTCCACCCACGCGTAGGTCCGCTGCTCGAAGAGCTCGAGGCGGCCCTCGTCGACGTGTTCCGTCGAGGAGGTGACGCAGCTCGCGGAGAGCAGGACGAGCGAGGAGACGAGGAGGGGAATCAGAACCAGCCGGCCCATACCGGGAACCTCGGACACGAGCCCGGCCTTGTCAACGGGTCTTCTCCGGCGACAGCGCGATCCAGCACGCCGGCTGGAAGAGGCCCCTCGCATCGTGACGCGCTCGACGGGCCCCAGGAAGACGCTTCAACGCTCCTCGGATCCGCACGCCGACCGGACCGCACCGCTGGCGAAGCCCGTGATCGGTGACGCTCAGCGCTCCTCGTCCGCTCCGTCGCCGACGTAGCCGTTGGCCTGGAGCGAGCGCTGCACCGCTGCGGGGATCTCCGGGCGCTCCACCTGTCCCGGACGCCCTTCGACCCCGCCTCGGAGCTCCGCCTGGACCTCGCCGTAGAGGGAGAGCAGCCCCCGGGACCGCTCGTCGTCGCCGAGGCGCATCGGCGCGTCCTCGCGCGGGTCCCCCACGAGATCGAACCAGCGGAAGATCTGCGAGGTCGCGTCGTGGACGATCTTGTCCTGCGCCGTGCGCACGGACCGCAGGTTCTGTCCGACGCTGATGAGCTCGCTGACGGCCGGCGGTGCGTCCCCGGCCGCCGCTTCGCCCCGGGTGATCCCGGCGAGGCTGCGGCCCATGCTCGTCGTGCGCGAGGGCAGGTCCGCGAGCTCGAGCAGCGTGGGCCCCACGTCGATCATGCGCGTCACGCCGGAGTGCCGGCCCGCCACGACGCGCCCGGGCCAGTGCACGATCAGCGGGATGTGGATCTGCTCCTCGTAGAGCGTGCTGCGGTGGCCCTTGCCGCCGTGGTCGAAGAGCTCGGTCCCGTGGTCCGAGGTGAGCACGAGGATCGTGTTCTCGAGCAGCCCCGCCGCCGCGAGGTCGTCGCGAATCCGCCCCACGACCACGTCCGTCCAGCGAATCTCCCCGTCGTAGAGCGCCACGATGTGCTGCTTGTCGCGCTCGTCCATGGCCGCGTTGATGGACGCGTCGTAGAAGAAGTCCCGCCCCGTGACGCGCCCCTCGTAGTCGGGATCGAACATCGTGTCGTAGGGCGCCGGGGGCGTGAAGTCGAAGTGCACGTCCCAGAGGTGCACGAAGGCGAAGAAGGGCGCGCCGTCCGCCGCGCCCGGGGCGGCCTCGTCGAAGAACTCCTTCCAGCGCCCGTAGACCTTGTCGTTCGTGACTCCGTGGTGCGACGCGCGCATCACGGGCTTGGTCATCGACCACGCGTTGCTCCCGTCGAGGTCCTCGTCCGCCACGACCTGGACGCAGTCCACGTAGCGATCGAAGCCCTGGCCCAGCCCGAAGGCAGGGTGCAGGTACGGCCCGGCGAAGAAGCCCGCCGTCCGATAGCCCGCGTCCTGGAACGACTCCGGCAGGGTCTGGTACGCCTCCGACAGCCGCGTGTTGATCGGGTCGACGACGCCGTGGACGCTGTCCGGAACGGACGTGAACAGAGCTGCGTGAGCGGGCAAGGTCCACGGCGCGCTCGTGATGTGCTGCTCGAACAGCACGCCCTCCGCGGCGATCGCGTCGATGATCGGAGACGTGTCCCGCTCGTACCCGTAGCACCCGAGGTGATCTGCACGAAGCGTGTCGATCGAGATGAGAACGACGTTGGGTCCCTCGACGCGTACGTCGGAGCCGTCGCACGCGCCCAGGCCGAAGGCCACGGGGACGAGGAGCGAGGCGGCGCGGCGGGTTCGGGGGGTCATCGCTGGGCAGGGTCGGGCTGCTGGAACGGGCGCCCGGAACGGTACTCCTCGAGCCGCTCCTCGATCGAGTTACGCAGCGGATCACCGGGAGTGAGCAGCGAAGCGGCCCGGGTCCCCGCGAGGACGGCCTCGTCGAACCGCCCCAGGCGAGCGAGGGCCATGGCCCGCAGGTCGAGCAGCGAAGGCGCGCCGCCCTGGGCGGCGATCAGGCCGTCGCTGAGCGCCAGCGCCCGCTCGCCGTCCCACAGCGAGGCATCGCGCGCGGTCGAGAGGATCATCGCCTCGACCGTCGCGACATCGGGGTGCTCACGCGGCCCGGCGGGCGCCGCCCGAAGGAGCTCGAGAGCGCGGGTCTCGTTGCCCAGCAGCAGCAGGTCGAGGCGCGCCACGCGGCTCCGCAGGAGCGAATCCTCGGGTCGCCTGTCGAGCAGCTCGTTCAGGTACGCACGCCCGTCCTCGTGGAGCCCGAGCTGACCCGAGGCCTGGGCCATGCGCTCGAAGTGACGGGACTCGTAAGCGCCGGTGCTGTCGACGTCGAAGCCCGTCGCGCGGTTGAGGGGCCCGGCGAGCACGCCGATCCCGAGGGCCACCGCCGTCGTCAGGGACGCGCGCCGCGTTCGCTCGTCCGCCCCGGAGCGTCCGGCGAAGAGCTCCGCCGCCGCGAGCGCGGCGAGAGGGACCGCCCCGACGACCAAGGGCGTGCGATAGCGCGGCGAGTAGAAGAAGGCCACGCAAACGGCCAGGGGGACCGCGACGAAGAGCGCGAGCGCTCCGAAGCGTTCGCCGGAGAGACGCCTCCGAGCGACGCCGAGGAGCGCGAAGAGGGCGAGGGGCACGATCCACGCCACGGGGACCGGCGCGAGCCAGAGCCTCGAGGCCGTCCCGTCGTCCCGCTCGCGCCAGGGTTGATAGACGTCGCCGTAGCGCCGGCCGGTGAGGGCGTAGCGGAGCTTCGCGAAGGCGACGCCGATGGCGTCGCCGGGGGCGTCGGCCCACCACTCGAGTCCGCGGCTGCGCCAGTACGCATCCGCCTCGGCCCAGCCGATCTCCCGGCCGCGCGCCTGACGGGCGCGCTCGAGAGCGTCGCGGGCCTGGGTCGCCTTCTCGTTGACGACGCCGACCGGCGCGATGAGCCCGTCCGCCGAGGGGTTGTTCCCGTGATAGAAGGTCAGGCCGGCCTGGCTGCTGACGGGGATCAGCTCACCGGACGCCGCGAGGTTGTGCGCGGTCGCCGGCGCGATGCAGAGAACGCTCCCCGCGACGGCCGCGAACGCCGCGCCGATCCCCGCGATCCGTAGCAAGCCGAGGGCCAGGAGAGGAATCGCCGCGAGCGCAGGCGGATAGGCCAGGCACATCACCCCGAGGAGCGCGCCGAGACCTGCCGCGCGCCGGAGCCCGGCGCCGCGGAACCCGCTCGAGACCGCGAGGAGCAGCGCAGCACCCGCCGCGAGCTGGAGCGTGCCCGCCAGGACCCGAGACGTCGACGCGGCGGGCTCGTCGAGCAGGAGGAAGAGCGCCCCCGCGAGGAGACCGCTCACGCCGGGCGCCGCGGAGCCCGGGCCCGTGTCTTCACCGAAGCCAGCGGCCCGGGCCAGCTTCGCAGCGGCGGCCGCGAGGAGGACAGCGGTGATCACGTGGAGCAACGACTGCACGGCGCCGAACATCGCGAGCCCTCCGCCGAGGGCGCGCACCAGCGCGGCTGTCCAGAGCGGCAGCGGAGCCGTGTCCAGGGGCATGTCGTCGACGAAGACCCCGCCCGCGATCTCACCCGCTCGCTCCCAGAGGACGGCGGCGTCGGAGGAGGGCACCAGGACGACGGGATTCCCGCCGTAGGCCTGCGCCTGGATCAGGAGCTGGGAGAGAACGCCGAGCGCGACGAGACCGAGCAGCCCGAGGCGTGGAAGGCCCAGGAGAGTGGCGCCGACACTCGCGGGCGCGCCCGCTCCTTCCGCGGCGCCGCTCATGCGGTGGCCGCCCCCGTGAGCCGCTCCACCACCTCCGTCGCCACGGAGAGGGCGATCGAGCGCGGCTCCTTCGAGCCCTTCACGACCCCGATGGGACAGGTGATCCCTGCGAGCTGCGCTTCGTCGAAGCCGCGCTGGAGGAGGCGGTGCCGGAAGCGCTTCCACTTGCGGTCCGATCCGATCAGGCCGACGTAGGGGAAGGAGCCTCTCTTCATCGCACGCGCGATGATCTCCTGGTCCAGCGCGTGGTCGTGGGTCATCACGAGGACGAACGAGTCCGCGGGGATCGCATCGACCTCCTCCTCGGGCGCGTCGATGAAGAGCACCTCGTACGGCCGCGGGGACGGGAGCGCCGGCTCGAGCTCCTCCTCGCTGCGGGGATCGATGAGCATCACATCCAGCCCCATGTAGTCCTGGAGCCCCGCGATCGCCTGGGCCACATGGCCCGCCCCGAAGATCACGAGCTTCTGCCGCGACCAGGCGAACGACTCGAAGTGCAGGACCACCTCGCCGCCGCAGCACTGCCCCGCCTTCTCCGACAGCGGGAAGGCCTCGGTGTACGAACGGGCCACGCCCTCGGCGCAGAGCGCCGCGGCGCGCTCCATGGCGAGGTGCTCGAGGCGCCCGCCGCCGATGGTGCCCCACGCGAGCTTGCCGCCCGCGACGAGCATCCGGGCTCCGACCTCACGGGGCGCAGATCCCTTGACGCCGATGACGAGCACCTGCGCACACGGTTCGCGGCGGTCCTTGAAGGTCGCCAGGGCCTCGAGCCACTCCTGCTGATTGGCGGTCATCGAGGTGCGGGTCGGCCGTCGGTCGTCGCCGCCTCACCGAAGCGGCCAAGGTGAGGGGCGGAGAGGCGGCACCCCTCGGCGGCTCGTGCTGCCCCCGGGAGGGCGTGACGAGGCAGAGGAGAGCGCGGCGTGGTGGGCCCAGCTGGACTCGAACCAGCAACTTCCACGCTGTGAACATGGCACTCTACCAATTGAGTTATGAGCCCGTTGGGGGGCGGGATCCTATCGCCGGCCAGAGCCTTTGGGAACCCCTCCTCTCGAAAGGCGAAGGGGTGCATCCCCGGCGCGGACCGATTCCCGAGACGTCTCCGCGAGCCGCTCGGGATCGACCCGCGGAAGAGGGGAACGGGAGCCCCACCCGCCCGGCGACCGGGCGTCATCGCATCTCCCCCGGCGGCGGCCGCTGACCCCACATCAGGGGCAGCGACCGAACCTCACGCAGGATCGCGCCGCTCGTCTCCAGCGCCCCGTTCGAGAGGTGCGCCCCACCCGGTCCGTAGGGTTCCGCGCCGCGGCGGTTCAGGGCTGCTCGCCGATGATCCCGCGCAGCTTCTCACCCAGCTTGGCCTCGGCGCGGCGGAGCATCATGCGGACGGCGTCCTCGCTCTTGCCCCCCATGCGCTTCCCGGCCTCGCGGAGCTGGAGCCCTTCGAAGAAGACGAGGGAGATCGCCTTGCGATGGTCCGGCGAAAGCTCTCCGAGGGACTCCCGGAGCAGCTCGAAGTTCTCGTCTCGTTGAACCACCTTGGTGACCGAGAGGTCGCCGCTCATGAAGTCCATCGGCGTCGGCTCCTCGCCGTCCCTCGAAGAGCCTCCATCCATCGCGCGCTCCCGGGACAGGTCGCGTTTGCCCGCTGAGTAGAACTCTGCCTTGTCCCGGATCTTGTTCTGGAGGATCTGGACGAGCCAGCGCAGGAGCGAGCCCTGGCCCTGGTACTCGTAGCGGCCGAAGTCCCGCGTGGCCTCACGAAAAGTCGTCTGCGCCAGATCGACGGGGTCCTCCTTGAGCCGCAGTCTCGGCCCCAGCTTCCGCCGCGCGACCTCGATCATGGTCTGGTGATAGCGGGCGAACAGATCGTTCAGCGCGTCCGCGTCGCCGTCGTGCGCGCGGTCCACGAGATCCTTGATCTCGTCGTCGATCTTCGGGGCTTCGTCGTCGGAGGGGGTCATGGTCGGGGCTTCCGGCCTCGATCATAGAACAGGTCGAGATTCACACCCCCCGTACCGGGCGCCGAACTTGCGCGGCCTGTCTCCCCGTCGGCCGCCTCGTTCGATCCGGAGCACGGCTGGCCACGCTCAATCCGAGGCCGCGTCGAACCCGTCCTCGGCGCCGCCCTCGCTCTCCGGTGCTGCGGGCAGTTCCTCTCCCGCGAGCCGCGCCAGGAACGCCTCCTCGAGGAGGACCGTCACGCCGATCTCCTCCGCCTTCTTCGCCTTCGATCCCGGCTTCCCGCCGACGACGAGGAAGTTCGTCTTCTTGCTCACCGAGGACGCCACGCGTCCCCCCTGCGCCTCGACCGCCGCCTTGGCCTCGAAGCGGCTCATCCGCTCCAGCGTTCCTGTGAAGACGACGACTGCTTCGTCGAACGCGGTCCCACCACCGGCGGCCTCCTCCTCGACGATCTCGACGCCGCTCTCCAGCAGTGCCTGGATCAGCTCGAGGTTTCGCTCCTCGTCGAACCAGCTGCGGATCCGACCGGCGACCTCATCGCCGATGCCGTCGATCTCGACCAGGCGCTCGACCGTGGCGCTCTCGACGTCCCCGAGGCTCGCGAAGTTCTTCGCGAGCAGCCGCGCCGTCGAACCGCCCACCTCGGGGATGGAGAGCGAGCGGAGGAACTTCGAGAGCGTCGCACGTCGCTTCTCATCCAGCTCCGCCTTGAGGTTGTCCACGGTCTTCTGCCCCCAGCGCTCGATCTCGACCAGCTCCTCGTCGGGGATCGAGCGGAGCGCGAAGAGGTCCGCAGGTGATTCCAGATGGCCCGCCTCGAAGAGCTGCACGATCATCTTCTCGCCGATCGAATCGATCTCGAAGCCGCTGCGGCCAGCCATGTGCACCGTGCGACCGACGACCTGGGGCCCGCAGCCGTAGACGTTCGGGCAGCGCACGTACTTGCCTTCGCGTACGACCTCGGTGCCACACGCCGGGCACGTGGCGGGCATGGCGAATGCCTCGCCGAAGCGAGCCACGACGCCGGCGCGGAGCGACGGAGGATCCGGGTCGAGCGCGGCGGCCTCGTCGGCGTCGCCCCCGGGAGAGGCCGGCTGCAGCAGCGAGTCCGGGACGTCGTCGTCCCAGCTCGGGGGCGGCCCTCCCGCGGCCTTCTTGGCGACGCCGGTGATCTGGGGGATCACGTCTCCTGCTCGCTTCACGAAGACGCGATCCCCCGGCGCCGCGCCGAGGGTCAGCACGTAGTCCTCGTTGTGCAGCGTCGCGTGGCGCACGGTGACCCCGAGGACCTCGACCGGGTCGACGTGCGCCCGCGGCGTCAGGCGGCCGTTGACGCCCACCTGGATCTCGATCGCGCGGAGCACCGTCGTCGCCTCGACGGGCGCGAACTTGTGGGCGTACTGCCACTTGGTGGCGCGGCTGTTCGCTCCGAGCCGGTCCCTGAGAGCGACGTCGTCGAGCTTGGCCACGACCCCGTCCATCTCGAAGGGGATCGCATCGCGTCGCGACTCCATCTCGGCCTGGTAGGCGAGGCAGCCCTCGATCCCGGTCACAGTCCTGTCCTCGACCGTCTCCGAGAACCCCCACTCCGCCAGCATCCGCAGCCGCTCCGCGTGGGAGTTCGACAGCTCCACCTCCTCGGCCCGCACCACGGCGTAGGCGTGGAACTCGAGCGGATAGCGCTGCACCTCGGCGGGGTCGTTCCTGCGCAGCGCGCCCGCGGTCGCGTTGCGCGCGTTCGCGAGGATCGAGTAGCCGTTCGCCTCCCGCCACGCGTTGAATCTCTCGAACCGCTCCCTCGCGATGAGCACCTCGCCCCGAACCTCCACGACGGGCGGCGCGGGTTCGACATCGAGCCGCAGCGGCACGTCACGGACCGTGGCGAGATTCGCCGTGATGTCCTCACCCACTGCGCCGTCGCCACGGGTGAGCCCCTGGCTCAGGACGCCGTCCACGTAGATGAGCGCCGCCGAGACGCCATCGAACTTCGGCTCGACGTGCCAGACGAGTTCTTCGCCCTCATCGATCCCGAGGAAGCGGTGGACCTTCGCCGCGAAGTCCCGGGCCTCCTCCTCGGAACGGAGGCTCTCGATCGACAGCATCGGAACCACGTGCCGCACCTTCTCGAAGCTGCCGCCTTCCGGGAGCGGTGCCCCCACCCTCCGGGTGGGACTGTCCACGGCCGCCAGCTCCGGATGTTCCTCCTCGAGTGCCTTCAGCTCGCGGAAGAGCGCGTCGTACTCGGCGTCGGAGATCTCGGCCCGGCCCTCGTTGTAGTAGATGAGGTCGTGCCGCCGGATCTCGACGCGCAGGGCCTCGGCGCGGCGCGCCTGCTCGGCCCCCTGGGGGTCCTCGGTCTTCTTCGGGCTCATGGGCGGTGGATCGCAGCGCTCGAACCGGCGCTCGGCCCCTCGAGTGTCCGGACGCGGAGGCCCCGCGTCCACCAGCACGAGCGTGGACAGCGCTGTGGAGGGTAGACCTGCGGCCAGGAGGGCCGCCACGCGGGGCACGAGAGAGGATCCCATGGGCGGCTGGACGCACGGCGCGATCTCCGGTGACGCGCGGCGATCGCGATCCCGCCCCTCGCCGCCGGGGCGAGGGTAGGACGGTGTGCCTCAGCCGACGTCGAGGTCGTCGCCCCGGAAGGCGTCCGGGATCAGGTCGCGGACGATCCACCTCGATCGGGGTGCTGCAGCGGACGTGTCCTGGGGGGGGCTCCCCCCTCCACCGCCAGCGTCGACCTCCCGGCCATCACCGGCGAGACCGCCCTCCGCGACCACGATCGCGTCGGGCGCCCACTCGACGAGCCACTGGCGACACGCGCCGCACGGCGGTGTCGGCTTGCTGGCGTCGGTCACGATGGCGAAGCCGAGGATCGCGGTTCGATCCTCGGGCGCGACGTCCGCCACGTACGCGGCGAGCGCCGCGCGCTCCGCGCAGAGCGTCAGCCCGAAGCTGGCGCTCTCCACGTTGCAGCCGACGTACACACGCCCGTCCTCGGTCCACAGCGCGGCCCCGACCCGGAACCGCGAGTAGGGCGCGTGGGCATGGGCCTGCGCGCCTCGCGCCGCTGCGAGGGCGCGCTCGAGCATCGAACCGGGATCGTCCATGCGCCGAGCCTCGGTGGTCGGGCATCGGAATGCAACGGATCGCAGCCCATCACTCGGTGAGCGACGGGCTCTCCGGGGATCAGAACGGCATGGCGTCCACCGGCAGGGGCACTCCCGGAGCGCCGGTCCCATCGGAGACGCCTCCGACGGGAGCCCAGCCGTCGTAGGTGACCCGGCTGCGCCGCTGCGGGCGGCCGTCCGACCGGCGCCTGGTCTCCTGGGTCTCGAGACGGACGATCGCGCGCCGGCCGAGGAGGTCGTCGGGGGCGACGTCCAGGGGAGCGCTGACGTCGAAGCCCACGGCCGCCAGGACGTGACGAACCCTGTGCATGCCACGATCGCTGAAGTTGAGCCAGTCCGTGACGGCGGTCCGGCCGGCGAGGGGTCCCTCGACCAGTTCGAGGCGCAGCATCCAGCTGACGCGCCCGTCGGACCGGTCGTTCTCGCGGACCTCTGCGATCCTCAGCAGGTAGTCGCCGTCCTCCACGACGACGAAGTCGTCGATGGGCTCTGCGGCGTCGGGATCGATGTGCATGTGGTTCCTCCTGCCCGGGATCGGGCGTGGCGTCGCGGTTCGGGCGCGGGGCCGCTCCCGGGAGCGGGAGGCGTGCGCCGGACGTCCACACGGGCGGGGCTGACGGAGGTGTCACCAGGGTCCTGGAGCCGTCCCCGTGGCACAATGAGCCCATGGTCCGCCTCCAGGGACTCCTCGGCGCTCTGCTCGCCGCGGCGTGCAGCGACTCGCCCCCCGCCTTCGCGCCTCCGTCCCCCCCGGACCACGAGGCCATGGCGAGCCTCGTGGACGCTGGCACCTACGCGGACCTCGAGGCCGCCACGGCCCGCGTCGTCGCGAGCCCGCGCGACGCGGCGGCGTGGAGCGCGCTCGGCGGCGCCTACGAGGTCGCCGCGATCCACGAGGAGGCCGAGCGGTGCTATTCGTCCGCCGGAGAGCTGGATCCGGCGAACGCCCGCCACCCCTACCGCGCAGCCATCTGCTCCGCTCTGCTGGGCGAGATCGGCCGCGCGCTGGAGCAGGTCGCCAGCGTCATCGAGCTGGAGGGGGACTACGGACCGGCGTGGCGCCGCCGCGGCGTCTGGCTGCTCGAACTCGGTGACACGGCGGGAGCCCGCGCCGCCTTCGAGCGCGCTGGCGAGCTCCTCCAGGGCCGCCCGGACGCCCTCATCGGGCTCGCCCAGGTGGCGCTCCTCGACGACGACCTCGAGGCCGCGCTGCGCCACGCAGAAGCCGCGCACGCGCTCGTCCCGTCGGACCGCTACGTACGGCTCGTCCTCGGTGATGCCCTGCGTCGCTCGGGACGAGCGGACGAGGCCGCGCCGCATCTCGCCGCGGGCGAGGGCTCGCGCCCGACCTACGCCGATCCGTGGAGCGAGGCCATCACGCGGGCCCGCCGCCGGGACGAGGACGCCATGCAGCGCGCCGGCGAGCTCGAGCGGGAGGGACGATGGACCGAGGCGCTGCGCGTCTACGAGGACATCGAGACCCGGCGGCCCGACGACACGAACGTCCTGCGCAAGAAGGGCCTCGCCCTCACGGCCCTCGACCGCCCGGCCGAAGCCGTCCGGCACTTCGAGGAGGCCACCAGGCGCTTCCCGGGGAACTACGACCTCCTCGTGGGCCAGGCGGACGCACTGCGCCGCGCCGGCGCGGGCGACGAGTCCCTGCGGCTGGTCACGACCCTGACGGAGCGCTGGCCCGAACGCGCCGAGGCCTTCCTGATCCGCGGCCGCGCCATGGACGACGCCGATGACGTGCGAGGGGCGCGGGCCGCCTACCGCGCAGCCGCGCGCCTCGCGCCCGAGGATCTCCGCGGCCCGCTCTTCGAAGGCCAGATGCTGCTGAAGCGCCGACGCCCCGCCGAGGCGGCGGAGGTCCTCACGCCCGCCGCCCTCGACTCGAGTCGGCGCCCGACCCTCGTCTACTTCCAGCTCACGCTCCAGGCCCTCGTCACGAGCCGGGCCCCGTCGAACCAGGTCGGTCGCGTCTACGAACGCGCGGTCGAGGTCCACGGTGACGCAGCCAAGGAGCGCTTCACGCGCAACCAGGGAGGCGTCCCCCGATGAGTTCGACCTGCGCCAGACTCCAGCGGATCCTCGCCCTCGGGGTGGCCGCGCCCGCGCTCGCGCTCTCGGCCTGCGGCGGAGGGGACGAAGCACGAGCGCCGGAAGCTGGCGCTGACCCGCCGGTAGGAGGCGAGACGGCTGCGCCGTGGTTCGAGGAGCTGGCCGCCGAGCGCGGCCTCGACTTCGAACACGCCTCGGGCGCGGACGGCCGCTTCCTCATGCCGGAGATCATGACCACGGGCGCGGCGCTCTTCGACGCCGACGGCGACGGGGACCTCGACGCCTATCTCGTCCAGGCGGGCGGGGTCGACACGCCCCGCGAGGACCGGCCGGGGAACGAGCTCTTCCTCAACCGAGGTGACGGTCACTTCGAGCCGGCGCCCGCCGGACACGGCGCCGACGATCGCGGCTACGGGATGGGCGTGGCCACGGGCGACTACGACGGCGACGGCGACGTCGACCTCTACGTGTCGAACCTGACCCGCAACGCGCTCCTGCGGAACGACGGCACCGGGCGCTTCGAGGACGTGACCGAGGCCGCGAACGCGAACGTGCCCGCCTGGAGCGCGAGCGCGGCGTTCCTCGACGTGGACGGCGACGGCGATCTCGACCTGTTCGTCTCCAACTACATCGAGTGGTCCACCGACGGCGAGAAGGTCTGTCTCTCGCCTCAGAAGGCGCGCACCTACTGCAGCCCGAAGTCCTACGACCGTCCCGCGCGGGACACTCTCCTGCTCAACCGCGGCGACGGGACCTTCGAAGACGCGTCGGAGGCCCTGGGGCTCGACGCCGCCTTCGGCAACGGACTGGGCGTCGTGTGCGCGGACTTCGATCTCGACGGCGAGCCCGAGATCTTCGTCGCCAACGACGGGAACCCGAACCAGTACTGGGATCGCGCAGAGGACGGCCAGCTCGTCGACGGTGCACTGCGCCTCGGCTGCGCCGTGGACACCCAGGGCCGCTCGAAGGCCGGCATGGGCGTCGCCGCGGCCGACGTCGACGGCGACGGCGACGAGGACCTGCTCGTGGTCAATCTGACGGGCGAATCCGACTCCTTCTACCGCAACGACGCGGGGCAATTCGTCGACCGCACGCCCGCGGTCGGCCTCGCCGTGGTCTCGCGGCGACGGACTCGCTTCGGGGTCGCGCTGCGCGATTTCGATCTGGACGGGACGCTCGATCTCTACCACGCCAACGGTCGAGTCACGGGTCCGCCCCGCGCGAAGGAGGGAGATCCCTTCGCCGAGGAGAACGTGCTGCTGCGAGGCCTGGAGAGCGGCCGGTTCGAGGAGGTCCAGCCGCGGGGCGGTGTGAAGTCACCCTTGGAGGCGACCTCGCGAGCGGCAGCCTTCGGCGACGTCGACGGCGACGGCGACGTCGACGCGCTGATCCACAACCGCGACGGCCGCGCGCACCTGCTCGTGAACCGGGCGCCCGCGGCGGACGCTCGCTGGGCGGTCCTCGACGTCGTCGACGGGAACGGCGCGCCCGCCCTGGGCGCCGCCGTCCTCGTGACGATCGACGGCGCGACGCGGCGCTTCGAGGTACGCACGGCCGACAGCTACTGCGCGGCGTCTTCGCCGCGTATCCACGTGGCCCTTCCGGGCGGCGCGAAGCTCGACGAGGTGGAGGTGCACCGCGCCGACGCCGCGTCCACCGTCGTCCGAGACCTCGCCGCGGGCGAGGTTCACCGGATCGTCATCGAGCGCTGAGTTCGGCGGCGACCCGGTACGTCCCGGCGTAGGCCTCCACCGACGCCTCGATCGGGTCGGCGTAGCCGCCGCCCAGGGTCAGCGCCACCGGCAGACCCTCGCCGCGGAAGCGGCCGAGGGCCGTGCGGTCGCGCTCGAGGACGCCCTCGCGCGTGAGCGACAGCCGGCCGAGGCGGTCCTCCGCGAGCACGTCCACCCCGCCCTGGTAGAGCACGACGTCGGGCCGCGCGCGCTCCAGGGACTCCTCCAGCGCCGCGGACATCGCGGCGAGGTACTCCTCGTCGCCCGTGGCGTCCGGCAGGGGCACGTCGAGATCGCTCGTCATCTTGCGGCTCGGGAAGTTCTTGCTCCCGTGGATCGAGCAGGTGAAGACCCTCGGATCGTCCTCGAAGATCGCGGCGGTCCCGTCGCCCTGGTGGACGTCCACGTCGAAGACGAGCACGCGCTCGACGGCGCCGCGGTCGAGGAGGCGTCGGGCCGCGACGGCGAGGTCGTTGAAGATGCAGTAGCCCGAGCCGAAGTCCCGGTACGCGTGATGGGTGCCGCCCGCGAGGCTGCCGGCGATCCCGTCCTCCATCGCCGCGTCCACGGCTCCGAGCGTGCTGCCGACGCTTCCGAGGGAGCGCAGCACCATGGCCTCGGACCAGGGGAAACCGATGCGCTGAACGACCCGGCGGTCGAGGGTGCCGTCCAGGAAGCTCTCGACGTAGGCGGCGTCGTGGACCGCGTGGATCTCCTCGAGCGGCGCCGCGCGCGCGGGGACGAGATCGGCCGTCGACACGATCCCGTCCGCCACGAGCCGCTCACGCAGCAGCGCGTACTTGTGCATGGGGAAGCGATGCTTGGGGGGCAGCACCACCTCGAAGTGATCGCAGTAGAAGACGCGGATGGCTCGGCTCCGGGGCCCGACCAACGGGGTTCGACGGACGGCCGCGGCGGAGGCACCGCGGGCGGTGAATCCACCGCTGCGGATCAGCGACGTGCGGGCTCGGGTGCCAGACGGAGCACGGCCCGTACGGGGCGGTGATCGGACGCGACGGCCTCGGGCACCACCTCCACGGACTTCACGGTCCATCCCGGGCGACCGGGGTCGGGCCGGGAATGGAGCAGGAAGTCGATCTCCTTCTCCGGGCCGTCGGAGGGGAACGTCGGCGCGCCTTCGCGGGCCACGTGGTCGGCCATCGACTCGAACAGCTCGAGCGTCCGCGAGCCACGCACGTCGTTGAAGTCGCCGAGCAGGACGTAGGGCTCGGCGAGGGACTCGAGGTGCCGCGCCACCGCACCCGCCTGGCCGAACCGATGGCCGTCGTCCCGCACCCAGTCGAAGTGCACGCAGACGACGCGAACGTCCTGTCCGGACGGATGGCGCAGGCGCGCGCTGAGGGCGACACGCGGCTCGTTGCCGTCCGGTAGCCGCAGGCTGCGCGCGTCCACGATCGGATGGCGCGAGAGCAGGGCCATGCCGTAGTGGCCGCCGCCGTAGGGCATGAAGCCGCCGAACGCGGGGTGCATCCCGAGGGCCCGCGCGAGTTCGTTCACCTGGTTGACCTTGCCGGAGCGTCCGACGCCCAGGTCCACCTCCTGGAGGGCCACGACGTCCGCCTCCAGAGCCTCGATGGCGCGCGCGGTCCGCTCGAGGTCGACCCGGCCGTCCATGCCGGCGCCGTGCTTGATGTTGTAGGTCGCGATGCGGAGCTCCTTCTCACCGACCGCGTCTCCGCTGAGGCGCGCCACGACCGCTGCGTGGTCGGAGGGGAAACCCTCGGGGTGGGTCCGTACCACCTCGCTCGACGTCGCCCGCCAACCCTCCCCCCGGTGGAAGACGAAGTCGATGCGGTCCTGCTCCTGCTCGGGGAAGCGCGGGGTCCAGGTGCTGTCTCGCGCGCGATCGATCACCGGATTCGTCTCGCGATACGCGTCGGTGAAGCCCGCCTCCCAGAGCACGTGGCTCGTGGGCCAGTCCACGGCGACGCCGTACTGGTCGAGGCCGACCTCGCCGTAGTCGAGGTGCGACATCGAGTTGAAGTCCCCGGCGACGATGACCGGCACTCCCTCGTAGTCGGGGCCCGCGAGTCGCTCCTCGAGCGCCGCATGAAGGGCGGTGAGGCTCTCGTGGGACGCCTCGCAGGCGGCGAGCATCGCTCCGACGTCGCCGATGTCCCGCGTCCCCTCGGCCCAGATCTCGTCGCTGTAGGGCTGCCAGATCGAGAAGACCGCCGCTCGTTCGCCGCCCGGCAGCGCGAGCAGGGCGCCGACGCACTGGAAGGGTTGCCCCACGGAGAGATCCTCCAGGACCGGGTAGCGGCTCATGATCGAGACGTTCGTCCCGCGCTCGTGGAAGTGGAACCCGAGCGCCTCCGCGATGCGCGGGCCCGATCCGTAGGTCTCCTGCATGGCGACCACGTCGACGCCGCTCGCCTCGATGACCTCGACCACGCGCCGCGGCCCGTCCTCCTCGCCGTCCTCGCGTCCGCCGTGCCAGATGTTCCAGCTCATGACGTCCAGCGACGGCGCCGGGCCTTCCCGCGTCGCGCCGAACGCGCCGGTGGAGCCGAGGGTGACGACCGAGGAGAGGGCGAGGACGATGACGCCGCAGCGCGGGAGGGACGAGGGGACCATGGCGCGACTCTAACGGGCCCTTGCTCGACGCGGGACGCGGAGAATCGCCCCGACGCGGGACGCCAGCGGCTCGCATCGGTGTCCTGCGGAGAGACCAGCCCACCAGGGTGCCGCTCCTCCCCCCTCCACTGGCTAGTCTTCCATCGCCATGGAGTACCGCCCCACCGCCATCCCCGACGTCGTGCTGCTCGTTCCGAAGATCTTCGGCGACGATCGCGGCTTCTTCCTCGAGACCTTCCGCGCCTCCGAGTTCGAGGAGAAGTGCGCGCCGGTGCAGTTCGTCCAGGACAACCACTCGAAGTCGACCCAGGGGATCCTGCGCGGTCTGCACTACCAGAACCCCCAGCCCCAGGGGAAGCTCGTGCGTGTCACCGAGGGCGAGGTCTTCGACGTCGCCGTCGATCTGCGCAAGGACTCCCCGACGTTCGGCAAGTGGATCGGCGAGCTGCTGAGCGCGGAGAACAGGCACATGCTCTGGGTGCCGCCCGGCTTCGCCCACGGGTTCTACGTGACCAGCCCGACCGCGGAGTTCGTCTACAAGTGCACGGACTACTACGCGCCGGAGAACGAGCAGACCCTCGCCTGGGACGACCCCACCGTCGGGGTCGAGTGGCCGCTCGTGGACGGCGAGCCGCCGCGGCTCTCCGCGAAGGACGCCGCCGGCGTCTCCCTCGCGGACGCCCGGTCCTTCTGAGGCGGGCCTCCAGGGCTGGAGCGCGTCGGCCGGGCGGGGCTGTCTCCAGCTCCTGCGGGGCGCCCCGGGACGTCCCGGCACCCGTTCGCTCGCCCGGTCCCACCGTTCCCAACATGGACGCGGAGTTCTCGCGGACCCGCGAAACCACGTGCCGATCCTTCGGTTCTCTCGGATCCCTGCGCGATGTAGGCCGCAGGCCCATCCACCGGACCCGCCTGCTCGGCGGGCCACATCCGAAGAGGAAGAACACGATGATCCGCACCACGATCCTGACCCTGGCCGTCGGCCTCACCCTGAGCGTTCCCTCCCTCGCCCAGGAGGACGGCAAGAAGCGCGACCCGGCCGCGAAGCGCCCCACCCCGGAGCAGATCAAGCGCTTCGACAAGAACGGCGACGGCAAGCTCGACGAGGCAGAGCGTGAGGCCATGCGCGAAGCCGCCGAGAAGAAGGGCGGCGAGGACGGCGCCAAGCGCCGCCAGGAGATCCTCGAGCGCTTCGACAAGAACGGCGACGGCGAGCTCGACGAGGCCGAGCGCAAGGCGATGCGCGAGGCCATCGAGAAGGAGCGCAGCGAAGGCGCAGGGAAGCGCCGCGAGGAGATGCGCAAGCGCCGCGAAGAGCTGACGAAGCAGTTCGACAAGAACGGCGACGGCAAGCTCGACGACGCCGAGCGCAAGGCCCTGCGCGAGCACGTCGTCAAGCAGCGCAAGGAGCGCGCCGGCGAGAGGGGCAAGGGCGGCGAAGAGGGCAAGCGCGGCGGCGAACGACGTCGCCGCCGGGGCGACGCGCGCGGCCGCGGAGGGGAGCGCAAGGGCCCCGGCCAGCGCGGCCCGAAGGGCGGCGAGGAGGGCAAGGGCGGCGACGCCAACGGAGGCGGCGACGACGCCTGATCCGCGCCACGGAGCGCGCCCATCGGAGGAGGGCCCGACGGCATCGCCGGCGGGCCCTCCTCTCGTATCGCCTGCGCCGCGCGATCAGCGCGGAGCGCGCTTCAGATGGACGAAGGCCCTGAGACCGTCCACGAAGGTCCGGCGCCGACGGCGACCGTCCTCCTCGTCCTCCGCGCCGGGCGCGATCGGGAAGCGCTCGAAGGCCAGTCCCAGATCGAGGGCCTCGAGGGCGTCGAGGGCGGGCGGCAGGAGCGGGCCCTCCTTCGGCGCAGCCGGATGGCCGAAGACCGTGGACTCCATGGTCTGGTGCGCGGTGTTCCACACGTACTCCCCGCCTCCGGGGCACACCAGCCGAGTCCCCCACTGCTCCTCGTGGAAGCGAACGGGGTCCTCCGCGCCGAGGCGCTTCCACTCGTTGAGGATCGCGAGGTTGCCCCACGATCGCGCGAGCAGCTGGTCCTCGGTCGCGATGTCGAGCCACTCGACGTCCGCGAGTTCGCGCACATCGCCGCGCACCTGGAAGGAGACGCCGCGGTCGGACCGGTCCACGGTCGGACGCTCGGTCCCGACCCGGTCGATGGCGCGCTCGATGACGCGGCGCGAGAAGCTGAACACGAGGCCCTCGGGCACGAGGACGTAGAAGAGCGTCGGCGTCTCGCCGAACCCGATGTCGCTCACGAAGCTCATCCCCACGTACTCACGTCCGCCGTGGGCCGTCGAGTCGAAGCGCAGCATCCCGGGGACGATCTCGTCGAGGAAGGTGCGCATCGCAGCGATGAAGCTCACGGCGCCGAGGGGACCGTCGACCGCGATGCCGAGCCCCACCGGGAGCCCCGGGAGTGACTCGTCCAGGAACGTCTCCATCGAGTCCGTCTCGCGGATGCGCTCGAAGTACTCCTCGTCCTCCTCGAGCCACAGCGACACGTGATCCCCCACCCATCCGAGCGGTCCGTCGGCGCCGAGCCCCGTGACGGGGAGCGCCGGAGCGACCAGCTCGAAGATCGGTCCGTCTCGGTCCAGCGCCGCCACGAAGTGCACGAGCGATTCCGCGTGGGGCGCGACGGACGTCGCCGAGAGGCGCTCGCGGCCGACGAGATCGAGCAGGAAGCCGTAGTCGCTGTTGACGATGAGCGGCACCAGCGTCATGTCCACGTGGAGCCCGTCCTCCCGCACGTCGAAGCGACTCGCGATCGGGTCGAAGGCCCCGCCCCATGAGCGCTCGAAGGCGCGGCGCCAGCGGTCGTAGCCGCGCTGCTCGGCGGCGGTGATCGTGTCGATCACCAGCTCGGACACGGGGGTGAGGAACTCCCGCGTCCCGTACACGGAGTCGCGCGCGAAGGCCTCGTCGAGCTCGATCCCGCCGCCGCCCTCGACGATGGACTCCCCCTCGGGCTCCTCACCGGCCACGAGGCCATGGGCCTCCGCGATGCGCCACGCGTCCGCGTCCGCCAGCTGGGCGGCGGCCTTCACCCGGCGCGCCGTGGCGACGCGGCCGTGGGGCCCGGACCAGCGGCGGATGGCAGCGTCGCTCACCACGGCGAAGGCGTCCTCGCCGCCGCCTCCGTGCGCGTAGCGCTGCCGGAACCAGCGGTACTCCTCCGTGCCGGCCAGAGAGGCACGCGTGCCGTCACGGGTCTCGAGTACGCGGCGGAGCTGCCCCTGGCCGTTGGAGACGACGACCATCGAGTCCGTCGCGGCGACCCACGAGGAGATCCGCCGGTCAGGCGTCTCGACGGCGATCGTGTCCCAGCCCGCCACCTTCAACCTGCGCGGCTCGATCCCGAGGTCCTTCGCGGCGGCCAGCTGCCGGGCCGCGATCATCGGCCGGATCACCAGCGGGTTGCCCTCGAGGATGATCGCGACGTCCGTACCGGTGCGCATGTACGGGTCCGATCCGGTGAAGGCGACCTCCTTCACGACCTTCGCCCCGAGGGCGCGCACGACTCCGTCGAGCTCGAGGCAGAGCTGGCGCTCGTAGCGATCGCGGACGAGGCTCTGCTCTGCCCGTCGATCCACGAGCTGGACCAGCGGCGCCGCGTCCGCCTGGAGCTCGTCCACGACCCGGATCAGGCCGCCGAAGCTCGGGAAGAAGACGGCGAACTGATCCTCCGGAACCGTACCGGCGAGGGCGTCGAAGCGCGGCCAGTCGCGCTCGAGGACGCTGTCGAAGCTCATCTCCGGCACGGTGATGCCCTGCACGTCGGCGAGCGGAACCAGCTCGCCACCGTCCTCCTCGAAGGCGATCACGTCGTCGAGGCGGAGGTTCTCGGCGAGGGCCCGGCCGCCGGTGAACATCGCGAAGGCGTCGCCGGCCTCGTAGTCGGGGCGCATCCCCCACTTGCTCGCGCCGGAGAGATCGGACCCATGGGCCATCGCCTGCCTGCGGAACCACGGCGCGCCCGGCAGGTCGGTGCCGGCGAGCATGTCGTAGTGCGCGGCGACGGCGGCGCGGTGACGCTCGGCGTCGACCTCGACGTGGCTCGGGTGGATCACGAAGGGGTACGCGGCCATGCGCCTCCCGTCGGGATCCGACAGGAAGAACGTCCCGCGCAGCGGCCCCTCGGGGAGCGCGCCGCGAAGAGCGACGTCGACGTCGAGCAGCGCCCCGTGGTTGATCCCGCTGATCCCCTCGGGCGACCCCAGCAGAGCCGGCACGCCCTCGACGGCGACGCGCGGCACGAGGGAGGGGCCCACCCGGGTGTTGAGCCAGACGACCCGGTCGAGGTCGGGCTCGGGGGCGGCGAAGTCGAGGTCCGCGACGCGCACCACCGACTGGGAGAGAGCGGGACACGCGAGCAGGACGGTCCCGACGGCCGGAACGACGGCGGAGAGCTTGCTGACCATGGCTCCATGGAACCATCGGTTCAGCCGCAGCGCGAAGCCCCAGGGTCGCAATCAGGCTGATCCTGCCGATCGACGGGGGTGGATCGACCCCCGCGGAGCCGAATCACGGGTCGGCGGCGCGCACCGCTGGACGTCGCGTCAGGCGAGGGCCCGCGCCGCGTTCCCGTAAGCCACCGCCGCCACGGTGTCGTCGTCCACCCCGGCGTCGGCGAGAGCGCTCAGGAGCGCGGGGTAGCCGCTGGCGTCCTCGAGCCCGGCCGGTCGGCGGTCGATCCCGTCGAAGTCCGAGCCGATGGCGACGTGGGCGGGACCGGCGATCTCGAGGGCGTGCAGCGTGTGACGCACGACGTGCTCGATGGGGAACGGACCGAGGCCCGCCTGGATGGCGTCGCCGTGGTGCATGTGCGCCTCGGTGGCGCCGCCGCGCCCGGCGTCGCGGTACGCGTCGGTCCTGCGGAACGCCTGCTCCGCCGCGCGCTCCTCCTCGTCGAGGAAGGCCGTCGCGAAGGGGATCCCCAGGACACCGCCCCGCGCAGCGAGCGCGCGCAGCTGATCGTCGGTCACGTTGCGCGGGTGGTTCGAGAGCGCCTTGCACCCCGAGTGCGTGACGAGCGGCGCGGGACCTTCGCACTCCAGCGCGTCGTAGAAGGTGCGCTCCGCGGCGTGGGAGAGATCGGCGCGCACGCCGAGTTCGCCCATGCGCGTGACGACCTCGCGACCGAACGCACTCAGACCCTCGGGGGTCCCCGCGGGCGCACCTTCCTGGCACGAGCGAGCCCAGGACAGGTGGTTGTTCCACGTGAGCGTCATGACGCGCACTCCCCGCGCCGCGTAGTGCTCGAGCTGCGCGAGGTCCTCCTCGATGGCGTGCCCACCCTCGATGGCGAGGAGACAGCCCACGACCCCGTCGGGCAACGCCTCGAGTTCGGCGGCGCCGTCCACGCGCCGGACCATGTCCGGATGCCGCTCGAAGAGGTCGTCCGCAGCGTCCAGCAGGGCGTTCGTGCGGCGCTTCGATGCGCCGGGCTCGTCCGCGTAGGGGCCGTCGATCCAGGCCGTCAGCGAGATCGCCCGGACGCCACCACGCGCCGCCTTCGCGAGGTCGAAGTGCCCCGGGGTCTCCCCCCCGAGGTCATGGCCCATGTCGAGGGAGCGCTGGAGCGCGTCGCAGTGCAGGTCGAAGACGGGGAGAGCCATGGCGCCCGGAGCCTAGCGCTCCAGGGTTCCCGATCCGCGCCCTGGCTCCTGTCCCCGCTGGCTCGCGGCGCGCTGAAGCTCGCTGCCAGCGTGGCATGCCCCCCAGACGCACCGTCGGGCACGCGCCATTGTGGCAGCGCCCGGGGCGACGGGATCGGCGGCGCATCCGGCCTCCGCCACCCAGGGAACGGGGGGCGGCCCGGCCGATCGACCCACCCGGCCGGGCTCGCCGGGGGCCCTGGAGGCCGGCGGGAGCGCCCGTGGTCGGGGATGCGAGCCGGCGTCTCCGCGCCCCGGCCCGGCCGGGGCCCCCTGCACCCCGGACCCCGTCAGCCCGCGGCACGCTCTTTGCTCCGAGCCCTGGGACCATGGACCGACGCATCCTCATCGCCGACGACGACCAGGCCGTCCGCCACGGAGCCGCCGAGCTCCTGGGCGGGGCCGGGCTCGAGGTGATGGAGGCCGCGGACGGCGAGGAGGCCCTCGTGCTGATCCGCCGGACCTTCGAGGCCGGCGCCCCCCTGCACCTGGCCCTCATGGACGTCCACATGCCGCCCCCGGCCGAGGCCACCGAGGCCGCGAACCGGGACGACGGCGGTCTGGCGCTCTTCTCCATGCTCCGGGGCCAGCGCCCCGAGCTGCCGTGCATCCTCTGGTCCGGCGAGGCCTCCGAGGGCGTCGCCAGCTGGGCCCTGCGCGAGGGCGCGAGCGCCTTCCTGCGCAAGCCCGTCCAGCCCCTCGTCCTGCGCGACGAGGTCCGCCGCGTCATCGCCCAGCACTGGGGCGAGGCCGGCTGAACCACTGATCAGCCGCGCGCGCGTCGCCCCTCCGGCGGCCAGCCGCGTAGCCCCTCTCTTCTTCTGTTCCCAGGGGTCCCGAGCCCACACCGGCGACGACCCCACCGACACGACTTCCTCCCCAAGCCCCCCCCAGCGCGCCCGAGCGGCGCGAGCCAAGACATGGCCACCAAGACCAAGAAGAACGTTGCCATCCGCCCCCTCGGTGACCGCGTCCTCATCCAGCGCGTCGAAGCCGAGGAGAAGACCGCCGGCGGCATCCTCCTCCCGGAGAGCGCCAAGGAGAAGCCCAAGGAGGGCATCGTGATCTCCACCGGCGAGGGCAAGACCCTCGACAACGGCGAGCGCTCCAGCTTCAACGTCGCCAAGGGCGACCGCGTCCTCTTCACCTCCTACGCCGGCACCGACGTCAAGTACGAGGGCGAGGAGTACATCATCATGCGCGAGGACGACATCCTCGCCATCGTGGGCTGATCCACGCCGCCACTCCTCCACCACCAACCGGAACACATCCCATGGCAGCCAAGCAGATCAGCTACGACGCCACAGCGCGCGAGCACATCCGCAGCGGCGTGAAGAAGCTCGCGCGCGCCGTCAAGGTCACGCTCGGGCCCCGCGGCCGCAACGTCATCATCGAGAAGTCCTTCGGGTCGCCGACCGTCACCAAGGACGGCGTCACCGTCGCGAAGGAGATCGAGCTCGAGGACGCCTACGAGAACATGGGCGCCCAGCTCGTGAAGCAGGTCGCCCAGCGCACCAACGAGGCCGCCGGTGACGGCACCACGACCGCCACCGTCCTGGCCGAGGCCATCTTCGAGGAGGGTCTCAAGAACGTGACCGCCGGCGCGAACCCGGTCGCCCTCAAGCGCGGAATCGACGCCGCCGTGAAGGCCTCCACCGCCCAGCTCGCGAAGATCTCGACCCCCATCAAGGGTCACCAGGAGATCGCTCAGGTGGGCTCGATCGCCTCGAACAACGACCCCGAGATCGGCGAGATGATCGCCCAGGCGATGGACCGCGTCGGCAAGGACGGCGTGATCACCGTCGAGGACGGCCGCGGCATGGAGACCGAGGTCGAGTGGGTCGAGGGCATGCAGTTCGACAAGGGCTTCCTGTCCCCGCACTTCGTCACCGACTCCGCCAAGATGGAGTGCGTCCTCGAGGACGCGCTCGTCCTGGTGCACGAGAAGAAGATCAGCTCCATCAAGGACATGATCCCGCTCCTCGAGCAGGTCGCGCAGCAGGGCCGCCCCCTCCTGATCATCGCCGAGGACATCGAGGGTGAGGCCCTCGCGACCCTCGTGATCAACCGGCTCCGCGGCTCGTTCCCCTGCGTCGCCGTCAAGGCGCCGGGCTTCGGCGACCGCCGCACCGCCATGATGCAGGACATCGCGGTCCTCACCGGCGGTCAGGCCATCATGGAGTCGACCGGCGCCAGCCTCGAGTCGGCCACGATCAAGGACCTCGGCCGCGCCAAGAAGATCATCGTCGCGAAGGACAACACGACGATCATCGAGGGCACCGGCAAGAAGACCGAGATCAAGGGCCGCATCGAGCAGATCAAGGGTGAGCTCGAGAACACCAAGTCCGACTACGACGCCGAGAAGCTCCAGGAGCGCCTCGCGAAGCTGTCGGGTGGCGTGGCTCAGATCAACGTGGGCGCCGCGACCGAGTCCGAGATGAAGGAGAAGAAGGCCCGCGTCGAGGACGCCCTCCACGCGACCCGCGCAGCCGTCGAGGAGGGCATCGTCCCCGGCGGCGGCACCGCGCTCCTCAACTGCATCACCGCCATCGAGAAGCTCAAGCTCGACGGCGACGAGCGCGTCGGCTCGATGATCGTGCGCCGCGCGATCGAGGCCCCGCTCCGCCAGATCGCGGCCAACGCCGGCCTCGACGGCGCGGTCGTCGTTCAGAACGTCATCAACAGCGGTCTGAAGGGCAAGGGCTACAACGCCGCCACCGACACCTACGAGGACCTCATCAAGGCCGGCGTCATCGACCCGACCAAGGTGGTCCGCTCCGGTCTCCAGAACGCCGCCAGCGTCGCGAGCCTCCTGCTCACGACCGACGCGCTCGTGAGCGACGACCCGAAGGCCGAGGAGGCTGCTCCCGCGGGCGGTGGTCACCACCACCACTGAGCCGGGACGGACATCCGTCCGCCGTCCGGGCCCGCCGCTGCGCCACGCAGCGGCGGGCCCGCGTCGTTCCACGGGCCACCGGGCGCCGGATCGCCGGCCGGAACATGCTCGCGGCGCGAGGAGGTCCTAGTCTCCTCGGCACGATGCTCGACCTCTCCCACGTCCGCTCCTGCTTCCCCGCCCTGTCCGACGAGTGGGCCCTCTTCGACAACGCCGGGGGCACGGTGCCCCTCGGGGCGGTCGTCGACCGGGTGGCGACGTACATGCGCGAGTGCATGGTCCAGGTGGGCGCCAGCTACGCCCAGTCCGCGCGCGCGCAGGCTGCGGTCCAGGCCGGACACCGCGCCGCGGAGGAGCTGATGAACGCGGAAGAGGGCGAGGTGGTGCTCGGCCCCTCCTCGACGGTCCTCGCTGGGCTGATCGCGAACGGTCTCCGCGCCACCTGGGAGGAGGGCGACGAGATCGTCGTGACCGACCTCGACCACGAGGCCAACGTCGGCGCCTGGCGGCGTCTGGAGGAGACCGGGATCGTGGTGCGTGAATGGCGCTTCCGCGAGGACGACATGGCCCTGCACCTCGAGGACCTCGAGCCGCTCCTCGGGCCGCGGACGCGGCTCGTGGCCTTCACCCACTGCTCGAACCTCGTGGGCCGGCACCACGACGCGCGCGCGATCTGCGACCGGATCCGGGAGGCCGGCGCGCTCTCCTGCGTCGACGGCGTCGCGCACGTGCCCCACAGGCGGGTCGATGCGAAGGCTCTTCGCTGCGACCTCTACCTCGCGAGCCTCTACAAGATCTGCGGTCCGCACGTCGGCGTCCTCTACGGACGGCGCGAGGTCCTCGAGCGCGCGCGCTCGCAGAACCACTTCTTCGTGCCCGAGGACGCCGTCCCCTACAAGCTGGAGCCGGGGAACGTCACGCACGAGCTGGTCGCCGCGCTCCCCGCGATCCCCGAGTACCTGCGCGAGCTGGACCGCGCGCACGGCGGTGAGGGCACCCTCGACGGCGCCTTCGCGCGCATCGAGGAGCACGAAGCCGCGCTCTCGGCGCCGCTCCTCGAGTTCCTGGAGAGCCGCTCCGCCGTCACGCTCCTCGGGCCCGGGATGGGCCCCGACCGCGCGCCGACGATCTCCTTCGTCGTGGAAGGCCGCGCCTCGAACGAGCTCCCCCCGCTCCTCGACGCGGAGCGCATCGCCATCCGCTACGGCCACTTCTACGCCTACCGTCTGGTGGAGCGCATGGGGCTGATGGAGCGCGACGGCGTCGTCCGCGTGAGCATGGCGCACTACAACGCGCCCGACGAGGTCGCGCGCCTCATCGCAGCGCTGGACGCCGTGATCTGAGCGGCGCCGCACTCGACCCGGGGTGAGGGGCCGATGTCTCTCCTTCGATCCGCCGCTCGGAACGGCGAGCGCGCGACCGCTCAGCCCGATGTCGGCACTGCTCAATTTTCATCGGATGCGCGCCAGAATGATGCGTACGATCCGGCTCGACGCGCTTCCTGCCCCCTGCGAGCCCCCGATGGTGCCCGCCAGACCGCCCGTCCGCCATCCGCCGGCGCCGCCTCTCTCTCCCCTGCCCCGCCAGACGATGACCAAGAAGACACGCCTCGGCGTCACTTTCCTCGCCGTGTTCGCTTTCATCGCCTCATTCGGCCTCGACTGGTTCCACATACAGGCCGCCGGGCTCGCGAGTCTCGGCATCGGAGGCGGAGCGCTCACCATATCCGCCGGTGACGGAACACTCTCCCTCGCAGGAATCACGCTCGACATCTGGCTGATCATCGCGATCGCCATCATCGGGACCGGCCTCGGGCCCTTCGCCACGGGCACGTCCGCGCCGCTCCCGCGCTTCGTACCCCTGATCGTGCTCGGGGTGGCCGCGGCGTACGTCGGCGCCGGCCTGCTCGGCGCCCTCTTCGGCGCTCCGGACACTTCGAACGACCCTTTCGGTATGACGAGCGCCTCGCCGGGTCCCGGGCTCTTCGCAGCCGCCATGGGCATCGCCGCCTCGGTGGTGGCCATGCTGGCTCCTTCGAACAAAGTGGCGACCTGATGAGGCCCACCAGGGCGCAGCCCCCGCGCCCTCGTAGGATCTCCGGGCGCTCCCGCCTTTGGTTCGCCTCCCGCACTCGCCTAAGTTCCAGGACATGGAGCGCACCAGCATCGAAGCCGTCCTCTTCGACAACGACGGCACCCTCGTCGACAGCGAGGCGATCAGCAACGAGGTGATGGTCGCCACCCTCGGCCGCCACGGGATCGAGCTCGGCCTCGAGGAGGCCGTGACCCGCTGGTCCGGCGTGGATCTGCACCTGATGCTGCGGATCCTCCAGGAGGAGAGCGGCGTGACCCTGCCGGAGGACTTCCTCGACGAGTTCCGCGCGGGCCAGCTCGCCGAGCTCGAGGCCCGCGTGGAGGCGGTGCCCGGCGCCGCCGAGGTCCTGCGGAGACTCTCGCTCCCCCGCGCCGTCGTGTCGAACGCGCCCGTGACGAAGATCGCGCTCTGCCTGCGCGCCGCGGGGCTCATGGAGTTCATCGACGAGCGCCACCTCTACAGCGCCTACGACGTCGGCAAGTGGAAGCCCGATCCCGCGTCCTACCTCCATGCGGCCCGCGCCATGGGCATCGCGCCGGAGCGCTGCGCGGTGGTCGAGGACAGCGTCAGCGGCGTCGAGGCGGGCCGCGCCGCGGGCATGCGCACCTTCGCCTTCGACCATCGCGGCGACCTCCCGGACTGGCCCGACGTCGAGCGCCTCGAGGCGCTCACCGACCTGCTCGCCCGGATCGACTGACGATGCGCGACGAGCTGTCGCGACGCGCGACGCCGCCGCCACGCGCGCCTGCGAAGGGCTAGCATGCGCGCATCATGCGCATCGTCAGCCTCCTCCCCTCATCGACCGAGATCGCCGTCGCCCTCGGCGCCGAGGACGAGCTCGTCGGCATCAGCCACGAGTGCGACTTCCCCACGGCGATCACGGACCGGCCGATCCTGACCTCGTCCAAGATCAACATCGATCAGCTCTCCGCCGACATCGACCGCGACGTCCGCCGCGTGCTCTCCGACGCGCTCGCGGTCTACGACGTCGACTCGAGCGGCCTCGCCGCCGCGGAACCGGACGTCGTGCTGACCCAGGACCTCTGCGACGTGTGCGCGGTGTCGGTGAAGGACGTGCAGCTGGCCCTCGCGGAGATCGCGGGCGCCGGCGTCGAGCTGGTGAGCCTCAAGCCGACGCGCCTCGACGACGCCGAAGGCGCCCACGGGGTCTTCGGAGACGTCGAGCGGGTGGCCGCGGCCATCGGCCGTGCCGACAAAGGAGCGCGCGTGGCGGCCGAGCTCCGTGCGCGCTGCGCGGCGATCGCCGAGCGTGCACGGACCGCGCTCGGCACGGGCCCGCGGCCCAAGGTCCTCACCATCGAGTGGATCGATCCCGTGATGGTCGGGGGCACCTGGATGCCGGAGCTCGTCGAGATCGCGGGCGGCGAAGCCCTCGTGACGCGGCCGGGCGAGCACGCCCCCACGCTCGACCGCGAGGCGCTCGCGGCGCTGCGCCCCGACGTCGTGCTCGTGAAGCCCTGCGGCTTCGACCTCGAGCGGACCGCCCGCGAGGCGGACCTGCTCCGCGAGCTCGTCGGCGCGATGCCGTGGCCCGCGGCGGACTCCGGCCGGGTTCACGTGACCGACGGCAACGCCTTCTTCAACCGGCCCGGACCGCGTCTCGTGGAGAGCGCGGAGATCCTCGCCGCGGTGACCCACCCCGCCGTCTTCGCCGAGGAAGCCCGCCGCCACGCGGACGTGATCCGGACCCTGCAGGAGCTCTGAGAGCACCGCCTGATCCTCGCGCGGCACGCGCTCGGGCGCGAGGCGATCAGCGAGGAGGGCGGGCCGGATCGAGGCGTCCGGGGTCGGAGCGAAGAGGCGCTCCGCTCCTCCGGACCGTGCAGGAGTGACTACTGCCAGGTCACGCTGACGGCGTCCGACAGGTTGCTCCCTGCACCGACGACGTCCCGATACCAGAACTGGAAGTTGGACGTCGTCCCCGGGATCGCGAGGCCGGACATCGGCCCGGCGGTCAGGTCGATGGCGAGGTTCGCCTCACCCGCGGCGGTGCTGACGACGGCCGGATCGAGGCGCGTGACGCCGGATCCGGAGACGCACAGGGTGCCGTTCCCGAGGGGCGACCGGGCCTGGGTCGTGCCGGTGAAGAAGATGCCGAAGAGCGAGGGAGGGAGGCCTCGCGCGTCGAGGGTCACGTCGTTGGCGGCCACCTGGGCGCTGCCGGTCACGCGGATCCTCGCGCCGCTCCCCACGGAGTTGGGCGAGGTCTGGCAGTAGCGCGTACCGATGCTGCCCGAGCAGTCGACCTCGAAGAACTTGATGGCGTCGATCCCGGCCTCGGTGACCGAGGGGGTCCCCGAGTCGTCGACGCTGAAGCGCAGCCGGACCTCGCCGGCGGGCGACACGAAGTCCGCCACGCGGTAGCTCTTCACCTCCCAGCCGTCGGTGTTCGTGAGCGTCTCCGCCAGGGTCCAGGTGACGCCGTCGTCGTCGGAGAGCTCGATGTCCAGCGGGTCGGGCTGGCTCGTCCCCAGCCAGACGGCCACGCTCACGAAAGGGTCGCTCGACCCTGAGAGGTCGTAGGCGCGGCTGATGAGGCGCGTCGGTCCGCCGTCGACGTCCGAGTTCCCCGGGCTGTTCTCGGTCAGGAAGCAGCGACCCGAGCCGTCGAAGTCGGTCGGCGGATCGTTGCGCACGCCGCCGCCGATCGGGACCTCGGGCGGGACCGTCCAGGCGCCCGCGCTCAGGGACTGGTTCACAACGCTCCAGCCAGCACCCGACTCCGCGGGGTCGTCGACCAGCACGCTCACAGCGCAGGCGCTGAAGTGACGCACCCACGAGTCACCGCCGACGCCGTCCCCGTCGCCGTCGAGGGCCGCGCCGAAGGGATTCCCGACGACGCTGGCATCCACGACGACGCGGTACGCGCCCGCCACGGGGAGGGGCCCGGGGACCGTGCACTCGATGCCGTTGCTGCTGATCAGGTACTCGTCCACCACGAGGGGCACCCGCACGTCGTCGGAGGTACCGAAGACATCGTCGGGGCCCGGGTTCGCGAGCACGATCGCTCCCGGGCCGTTCACCGCGCTCGGATCGAGGATCTGGTCGAAGCGGATCGAGAAGTCGCTGAGTTCACCGAGGATCGCCGCACCCTCGTCAGGCAGACCGGCCACCTGGGTCACGCGGGGCGCGGGCAGGGTCTCCGTGAGCGCCCGGAACGAGTTCACGCGACCGCCGCCGAGGAGACCCTCCAGGCCCGGGTTCTGGGCGTCGATGCTGTCGCCGGTGGCCACGAGCTGAGCCGCCACCTGATCGCGTGTCCAGCCGGGGTTCGCCGACCAGATGAGCGCCGCGACGCCCGCGGCGTTCGGCGCGGCCATGCTCGTCCCCGACCTGTTGTCGTAGGTGTCGTTCAGCGTCGTCGCGAGCACGCCCGAGCCCGGCGCGCAGATGTCGCAGCCGGTCCCGTAGTTGCTGAAGCCGCTCTTCTCGTCGGACGGTTCGGTGCTGATGACCAGGAGCGTCTGCTCGAAGGCCTGTCGCGCCGGATCGAGCTCGGAGCCGTTGCCCGCGGAGTTGAAGTGCAGGACGCCGTGGTCGTAGAGGTAGTCGAAGGCTGCCGTCACCAGCGGGTTACCGACCCACCCGTTGATGTTGTAGCTGGTCGTGATGATCCGGGCGCCGTTGTCCGTGGCGTAGGCCAGCGCCTCCGCGACGATCACGTCCGTCCACGCCTGACCCGTCGCGAAGAACTGCACAGGCATCAGGGTCGACCTCCCTGCCGTACCGGCGACCCCGACGCCGTTGTCCGTACGCGCGCCCGCGATGCCAGCGCAGTGCGTCCCGTGTTCGTTCCCGTCGTCGGGATTCGCGTCTCCGCTGTCGAAGACGAAGTCGTAGCCGTGGACGTCGTCGACGTAGCCGTTGCCGTCGTTGTCCACGCCGTCACCCGCGACCTCGCCGCCGTTCGTCCAGATGTTGGCTTCGAGATCCTCGTGATCGAGGTCGACGCCGTCGTCGGTCACGGCGATGACGACGGAGGGATCCCCGAGTGTGATGTCCCAGGCCGCGTCGTTCCGCATCAACTGGTGGTGGTACTGGGAGCCGTAGCTCGGGTCGTCGGGGACGAGCTCTCGAGGATCGCCGAGGTAGCCGACGCTGGGCGCGGCCCATCGAACGCCGGGGACGTCACGGAGCCCGGCCATGACGAGCGCCAGGTCGACGGTCTTCGGCGAGACCTCGACGAGCACGACCGTCGTGACCTCCGGTGCCCCGCGGCGATTCCACTGGAGGAGCTGGCGCGCCGACTCGACCTCGAGCCGTGGATCGATCGACTCGATCGCCCACTCGGCGACGAGGTCGTCGATCCGCTGGGGAGCTCGCGCGCTCTCGAAGGAGACGACGACGCGGCCGGGGATCTCGGTGCGCTCGAGCTCACTCATCTGCGCGAGAGCAGCAGGCGCGGCGAGGGTCGGGGCGCTGAGGACGAGAGGAAGGAGCATGGGCTTCGCGTTGGAGAGGGATTGGCGCGCGGAAGACTCAGCCCGCTGAAGCGGAGGCCGTCGGCCCCGCAGGCAGGGCGATATTCACCGGAAGGAGCAGCGACTCCTCGGAGAGCGACACAATCGTATCGAACCGCGGCTGGCCGTCGTTGCGGGCTCGATGACGCTCCACGGCCCTGGGCCGACCTCCGGCCGCCGATCCAGGGGCGCCGGGGCACGGCATCAGGACGGCGAGCCGCTGCCGTAGCGTTTGAAGAGCTCCTGGATCGGGCCGGGCTCACCGATGACGAGCAGCCGATCTCCGAGATGGATCTCGGTCTCGCCGCTCGGGACGAGCGTGCGGCCTGCGCGGCGAACCGCCGCAACGAGGCAGCCGGCGGGCAGGTCGAGCTCACGGATCTTGCGGCCTCCCAGCTCGGCGCCCGGGCTGCCCGGCGTCACGCGGATCGAGAGGTAGCGCTCGTTCCGCAGGAAGACCTCCCGCAGCTGCACCTCGTTGCGCGCCGCGAGCCACTCGTCGAGGAAATCGTCCTCGTCGATGCGCGAAGCCAGCTGAGCGAGCATACGCAGGTGCTGGCTGGGATCCTCAGCGGGACTGACGAGGAAGAACACGGAGTGCACGCGCTCGGAGGCATCCTCTGCTCCGGCGATGCCCGTGAGAGGCACCTCGACCCCGACCCCGCAGCGCGCCAGCACCATGCACGGCATCCCGAGCCCTTCGAGGCGCATGTGAGGCAGCGCCACGCTCTTGGCCACGGGCGTGGCGCCGGTCTGGGTGCCCTCGGTGAAGCCGTCCAGGAACACCTCCGCCGGCTTGCCCGTCCGGGCGTGCAGCGCGCTCGCTGCGCGCCCCACGAGATCGTCGAAGGTCACGGCGCCCCGCACGTCCAGGACGGCTGAGTTGAAGACCACCTGGTCGAAGGGATCCTCGTCGCGCAGGCCCTTCTCCTTCAGGATCCCGCGCAGCTCGGCGTCGAGGTCGTCGTGGCGCTGCTCTCCGAGGCGCGCGAAGACGTGGAAGAGCGCGCCACGACGCTCGACGCGTCCCTTCGCGTAGGTCCAGTACCAGGCCACGCCGCCCGCCACGAGGCCGAGGCTGAAGAGGACCGGCAGCAGCCCCATCGCCGCGATCAGGAAGAAAGGCGCCAGGAGCCCGAAGAGCGGGAGCCAGGGGTAGAGCGGCGCGCGGAAGCCCGGGTCGTAGGACTTCAGGCCGCTCTCCCTCATCACGATCACCGCGAGGCACTGCAGCGCGAAGATGAAGAGCTGGAAGGCGCTCGCGAGCTTGGCGATCTTGAGCGGGTCGAGCAGCGTGACGATGAGGACGATGATCGTCACGCAGAGGACGACCGAGCGCGCCGGCGTCCCGCGGCCGCTCAGCCGCGAGAGTCCCTCGGGCAGGAGGCTGTCGCTCGCCATGGCCATCGGGTAGCGAGAGGCGCTGAGGATGCCCGCGTTCGCCACGGAGAAGAAGGCGAGCACGGCGGCCACCGTCAGCACGCCCTTGAACGCCTGACCACCGATCACCTCCGCGGCGGCGGCCATGGGGGTCGTGGTGCCCGCCAGCTGCGTCATGGGCACCACGCCGACCATCACGATCGTCGCCAGGAGATAGACGAAGACCGCGGTGAGCATCGAGAGGAAGACCCCGCGCGGGAGCGTCTTCTCGGGGTCCTTGATCTCCTCGGCGACGCTGATGACCTTCGTGACACCGACGTAGGAGATGTAGACGGTGCCGGCCGTCGCGATCAGCGCGTCGGAGCCGGCGTCGAAGAAGCCGGCGAACGCCCCGAGATCCACCTTGGCGACGCCGAACACCGCGAAGCCCGCGAGGATCGCGAGCAGCACGCCGACGAGCACCTTCTGAAAGGTCGCCGTCTTCTTCGCCCCCAGGATGTTGAGCACGCCGAAGAGCAGCGCGAAGCCCACCGCGATGGACTTCATGACCGCGGGAGTCGGCTGGAAGTAGAGCGCCACGTAGGCTCCGAGGCCCACCAGCGCGAACGCCGTCTTGAGGATCAGCGCCAGCCAGGTCCCCACCCCGCCGACGGTGCCCGCGAGGGGCCCGAGGCTGCGATCGAGGAAGTAGTACGTGCCGCCGGCCTTCGGCATCGCCGTGGCGAGCTCGACCTTGCACATGACCGCCGGGAAGAGCGGGACGGCGGCGATCAGGTAGCACAGCGGAATCGCGACGCCGGCCTGGGCCGCGGCGATACCGGGGAGCAGGAAGAGGCCCGCGGAGAGCGTCGCGCCCGTGGCGAGGGCGTAGACGTCGAGCAGGCGGAGCTCCTTCGCGAGCTTCTTGGGGGCGCCCTGCGGGGGCGCTTCTGCGCGGTCGGCGGCCATGGAACTCGTGGCGGCGGCGGACGGCCTGGGGCCGTGCGTCGCCTCTGCGTTCAGCGGGGGGGCACGTGAATCGCGATCCGGATCTCCACGGGGAGCGCGTTCGGTTCTTCGTGAGGAAGGCCGAGTACGCGCACGCCCGGGCCGGAGAACCGACGCGCGCCGATCGAGCCGGCGGGGTCGCAGAAGGCCCCGAAGTACCGCGCGCGGGCGACCCGGAGCTCGGGCAGGTCCTCGATGTCCGTCTCGAGCATCCGGGGGTTCTAACAGGCCAGCCCGGCGGAGGCCTCCTCCAATCGAGCCCCCCGGCCGGATGCGACGTAGGATCCCGCCCCATGACCCGAGGAGCAGCAGGTGACGCCGGTCTGGCGGCGACGGCGGTCCTGACGGCGGTCGCCCTGATCGCGTTCGCAGGGAACTCGCTCCTCTGCCGCGCCGCCCTCGCCTGGACGGGGGATGGCGCGGCCATCGGCCCGGTCGGCTTCACCGCCGTACGACTTCTCTCGGGCGCCCTCGCGCTCCTGCCCGTGGCCGTACGCGCCGGCGCGCTCCGCCCGGCCGCGCTGCGGACCCGGTCGGGCGCGTGCGCGCTGCTGGTCTACGCGATCTGCTTCAGCGTCAGCTACGTCACCGTCCCGGCGGGCGTGGGCGCGCTGCTGCTCTTCGGCGCCGTTCAGATCACGATGCTCGTCGTCGCGCGCGCACGCGGTGAGGCCTGGACGCTCGCCCGTCTCGTGGGCCTCGCGTGCGCGAGCGGCGGCGTGCTCGTCCTCGTGGGACTCCCGGGCGCCGGCGATCCTGTGAACCCAGGCGGTGCGGCGCTGATGATCGTCGCCGGGATCGGATGGGCGACCTACACGCTCCTGGGCAGGAGCGGAGCCGCGCCGACGCTCAGCACGGCGCTCAACTTCGCGGCGGCTGCACCGTTCGCGCTCCTCTGCGTCCTCGCCGCCGCGCTCCTGGGAGAGGAGTGGAGCGGCCGCGGACTGCTCCTGGCCGCGACCTCCGGAGCCGTCACGTCCGGACTCGGCTACGCGATCTGGTACGCAGCCCTGCGCGGGCACTCGCGCACCAGCGCCGCCGCCGTGCAGCTCACCGTTCCGCTGATCGCGGCGGCCGGCGGCGTCGTGCTCCTCGGCGAGCGGGCGACGCCCGCCCTGGCCGTGGCCGCCGTCCTCATCCTCGGCGGCGTGGGGCTGACCCTCGCGCGACCGCGCATCGCCGCACGCTGAACCCGGCCCGCTGCTCGCGGCCTCGAGTCCGTGCACGGAGCCGGGGAACGACCTCTGGAGCGACGTCGAGGACGACCTGACCTTCCCCACGGCCGGCGGCGACGGCGTGCTGCTCATCGACGTCAACGGTCCGTGGACGGTCCACGCCGTCCATCGAGGCGCGCCCCCGGCGGCCGGCCTCTGCCGGACGCCGGGGGCGCGCCTCGCTCGGTGCTCTCGGCGCCTGGCGGCGCCGAGGTCGTCCGCTCAGGAGCGCTCGGTCACCTCCAGGAGGTGGTAGCCGAACTGCGTCTTGACCGGGCCGTGCACGACGCCGACGGCCTCGTTGAAGACGACCGTGTCGAACTCCTTGACCATCTGGCCGGGGCCGAAGGAGCCGAGGTCGCCGCCGCGGGCGCCGGACGGGCAGGTGGAGTGCTCCTTGGCGAGGTCGGCGAAGGCGGCGCCGCCCTCGATCTGGGCCTTCAGCTCGAGGCACTTCTCTTCGGTCGGGACGAGGATGTGACGGGCGCTTGCGCTGGCCATGTGGGTCTCTGCTCCTGGGTGTTCGTGGGGCTTTGGACGGGATTCGAGCGCGGGAGTCTACGTCAGCGCGGCAGGTGGGGATTGGCCGTCGGCATCTTCGCGTCCACTTCCTCGCGCCAGGCGCCGAGCATCCGCGCGAGCCGCGCCGCGACCTCGGGGTGGTCGGCGCTGCACTCGTCGGCCTCGCCGGGGTCGCGCCCGAGGTGGTACAGCTCCCCGTCGGCGCCCCCGTCGGGCCGATAGCGCTCGACCCACTTCCAGTCCCCGAGGGCCACCGCGCCGCCCGGGAAGCCCCCCTGGTTGCCGTGGTGCGGGTAGTGCCAGAAGAGCGGCCGCTCCTCGGGCGCGGCTCCTCCGCGCAGCAGCGGCATCAGGTCGACCCCGTCGAGCTCGGCCCGGGGCGTCACGCCCGTCGCGGCGCAGATCGTCGGGAGCAGGTCCACGGACTGCATGGGCACCTCGTGCACCGCGCCCGCGGCGATCTGCCCTGGCCAGCGCACGACCCAGGGCTCGCGCACGCCGCCCTCGTAGAGCCAGCCCTTGCCCGCTCGCAAGGGCAGGTTGCTGGTCGGGTGGCCCTCGCTGGTGGAGAGTCCGCCGTTGTCGGAGGTGAACACGACGAGGGTGTCCTCCGCGAGGCCGAGCCGGTCGAGGGCGCCGAGCACCTCGCCCACCGCCTCGTCCATGGCCGCGACCATCGCCGCGTACACGGCGTGCTCCTGGACGAGGCGCACCTTGCGCGCGCCCTCCTTCCCCCACCGAGCCTCGAGGCCCAGCTCCTCGCGCTTGCGCTCGTAGCGCTCCACGAGGTCCGGCCGGCCCATCAGCGGCGTGTGCACCGAGTAGAAGCTCAGGGTGCAGAGCCAGCGCTCGTCGGCGTTCTGCTCGATGAAGCGCACGGTCTCCTCGGCGAGACGCGCCGGCAAGTGGTCGCCCTCCTTCGACTCGAGGCCGGGCATGTCGAAGGGATGGAAGTACTTGCCGCGGCCGTAGGGGCCGCCGCGGCGGTGGCCCGCCACGTTGACCTCGTAGCCCTGGGTCTGGGGCTCGAAGCCCTCGCCGCCGAGGTGCCACTTGCCGGCGAAGAACGTCCGGTAGCCGGCGCCCCGGAGGAGCTCCGCGTAGGTCTCCTCCTCGTGCACGAGGCGGTTCACGTAGGGCGCCGGGATCAGCGGCAGCTTCACGAAGCGCCCGTAGCCCTTCCGCTCCCCGCGCGCCGCCGCGAGGATCGGCCCGGGCTGGGGCGCGCCGAAGTAGTCGGTCGTGTCGAGCCGCGCCGGGTGACGCCCGGTCATCAGGCTCGCGCGCGTCGGGCTGCACACCGGGCAGGCCGCGTAGCCGCGCGTGAAGCGCGCGCCCTGGGCGCTGAGCCGGTCGAGGTGCGGGGTGTCGTGGAAGGTCGCGGGGTTCTCGAAGCCCACGTCCATGAACCCGAGATCGTCAGCGACGATGACCAGGACGTTGGGCCGGGGGGCCGGCTCGGCGTCGTGCGCCGTCGGGGTCCCGGCGCAGGAGGCCAGGAGGAGGAACGCCGCGGCGGCGGGGAGCGTCTTCGGTCGTTGCATGGGCCTCGCGTTTCGAGCTGGGGTCGCACCCCAGGGTAGGCGCCGGGCCACCGTGGCCGTGAGGATCTGCGCCCCGGAGCGCCCGCGGATCGAACTCGCGAGCGCGCGCTGCTCAGGGCGTCGCGCCGGCGACGAAGGCCGCGGCGCGCGCCTCTGCCGGCCGCCCGCTCCCGAGTGCTCCGCGCTCCCATCCGTGGGGCAGGTGATTCCCGATTTTCCTCTCGAGCGCCTCCAGGTTTCCGTAGACGCCCTCCATCCGGCGACGCAGCCCATCGGGATCAGCGCCCTCGCCGCCCACCTGCCCGAGCACGACCATCAGCTGCGCGGCGGCCCGATCGCGGGCTTCGCCGCTGGCGGCCGGGTCGCTGGCCTCCGAGAGCGCGAGGGCGACCATCAGCTGCTGGAGCAGGCGCCGCTCCTGCCGCACGAAGCGTTCGACGGCGCGGAACATCGTGACGTCCAGGTGCACAGCCCCGCTGGACGGATCGTGGAAGGAGCCGGCCCACGTCCGCTCCCAGCTGTCACGCTCGACGCCGCCATCGTGGAAGGTGACTTCGACGGCGGGGAAGCCCGGGACCTCGTCGCGCGCCCGCGCGACGATCGCCTCCAGCCGGGTGGTCAGCGACGGCTCGGCCTCGCGCGCCCGCGCGTCCGCCGTGGCCGCCGAGCGATCGGGCCGCTCGACGAGATCCGCGGCGCCGTTCGCCACGACGTTCGATCCACCGAGGAGGAGCCAGGCGATCGCGCCCGCCGCCGCGAGGCCCGCCGCGATGGCTCCGGGCCTCCAGCGCAGCTCGGCCACGTCCGCGGCGGCGCCGTCCGGTGCTGGACGGAACCGACGGCCCAGGGCGAGCAACGGCCGCTCGATGAAGCGATAGGAGATCGACGACACCAGGAAGGCCAACCCGAGCACGATCGCGACCCGCGCAGGGGTGGGGATCACGTAGGGGTAGGGGACACTCCCCCACACGCCGCCGGCGAAGAAGATCGGCACGTGGTAGATGTACAGGCCGTAGCTGATCCGCCCGACCGCCCGGAGCGGCGCCGCGCGAAGGAGGCGGGCGTGCGGAGCGCGCGAGCCGGACCAGGCGATGCCCGACACCACGAGCGCGAGGCTCAGGCACGGGAAGCCGATGACGCTGAGACCCAGCTTGATGGAGTTCAGGGCTCTCGGGTCGCCCTCGACCGCCGGGATCGCCAGGAGGTCGTCGAGCAGGCCCAGCGCTTTCATTCCCCTCAGGTTGAAGACGAGCCACATGACCGTGCCGGCCACGATCAGGCCGCGGGCGAGGGCCCTGGAGTCACGGATGCGCTGCTCGCTGTAGGCGAGGAGACCGCCGAGGCCGAGGCTCGCGAAGCGAATCGTGGAGGAGCGGAAGACGAACGCACTCATGGCCTCGGTGCGGTCTCCCCAGGCCGGCCCCGAGTAAGCCCACAGCAGCGAGCCGATCGCGAGCGGGAAGACTCCGAAGAGGATCACCCGACGACTCGCTCGCGGGCTGAGGAGCGCGACGATCGGCGGCCAGAGCAGGTAGTAGTGCTCCTCGATCGCGAGGGACCATGAATGCGGCAGCGGGCCGGGCTCGTCCATGGCCATGAAGCCGAAGTTGGACGTGTAGGTCGCGCACGTCAGGGCCTGCTGCCAGTTCATGTACGGCAGCAGGATCAGGATGGCGAGGTAGTAGATCGGGAAGATCCGCAGGAACCGTCGCATCAAGAAGAAGCGCAGCGGCACGTTGTTCCCGCAGTCCACCAGCAGGATCCGGGTGATCAGGAACCCGGACAGCACGAAGAAGAGGTCGACGCCGAAGTCGCCCGGCAGCACGATGGTGCGGATCAACGCAACCGTCTCTCCGAAGACGTACATCGGGAGATGGATCCAGATGACGAGCAGGACCGCGACCCCTCGCAGCCCGTCGAGCTCGGGCACGTGGTCCTTCCGGAAGCTTCGAGGCGCGGACGGCATGCCCTCAAGGCTAACCCGCAGGGGGGGCGGACTCACCTTCGGCGCGGTGATCGGCGAAGCGCAGCTGGCGCTGTCCCGGGCTGCCGCTGACGCCCCGCGCCGCTCGCTCGAACGGACCCGGCGAGCCCCCGGAGTCGCCGTCCCACCGGGCCTTCGGGCCCGGCTCGAACGCGCTGGCGAAGCCTCCCGGGCCAGCCTCTCTTCAGGGGCGCGCCGCGAACCGGCGGACGCCCGTTCACTTGGGGTCGTTCGTGGCCGCCTCCAGGTCGGCGTCGGCGCTGGAGGAGTCCTTGTCTTCGGCCTGCTCCACCGGAGCAGGATCAGAGCCGCTTCATCAGCCGTCCGGGGACGGGCAGCTGGTCAGGAGGACCGCCCCGACGGCGGCCCCGGCGAGGAGCTGGAGGTGTTTCTTCATGGATGTCGTCCGGATGCCGCGCCTCGGCGGCGTTCACGACCGAGCATCCGCGGATCACCCGCCCACGTCATGTTTGGCTTGTGTATACATGCGCTTCCGAGCCGAGTCATCGGCGCCGACGAGCGTACGACCGGGTGCCAGCGATCGCCGATCGCCTCCCGCCGGGCACCGCCGATCGCACCCACCCTGCCCCACCCTTCGCCATGCACCTGACCCGCCCCCTCCAGGCCGGAGCCATCGCGCTCGTCCTCGGCACGGCCGCGGCCGCGCCGTTGCTCGCGCCTGCACCTCCCGCGTCCGACCGGCTCCCGAAGCCCTCCCTCGAGACCTTCCGCCAGACCGAGGCGACCACCTTCGAGGACTACGCCGGACGCGCCGTCCTCATCGAGTTCTTCGAGCACTGGTGAGGCGCCTGCCGCGGACAGGTCCGACACCTCAACAAGCTCCAGAAGGAGTTCGGGGACAAGGGCCTGTCCGTCATTGGCGTTGCCAGTGACGACCAGGACGCGACCGACGAGTGGATCACCAAGGCCCGGGCGAAGTACGCCTACGCCTTCGACCCCCTGGGTGAGCTGATGAAATCGGTGGGGCTCTCGTCCTACCCGTCGGCGCTGCTCGTCGACTCCAGCGGCCGCATCGTCTTCGGGGGGTACCCCGGAGAGATCGACGACGAGATGGTCGAGAAGGCCGTCCGCGGCGCGCTGACCGAGCCCATCTTCCAGTGGCCCGATGCCCTCGAGGACGCCGCCGACGCGATGCGCGCCGGGAAGCTGGGCAAGGCCATCTCCGAGGCCGAAGCCGCCGGCGACGAGCACGCCGAGTACGTCGACGAGCTCGTCGGGCTGCTCGACGGCCGCGTGGACATCCTGAAGGAGGCCCACGAGACCGGCGACTACCTGGCCGTCGTCGAGATGGCCGAGGAGCTCGAGGAGGCGATCGACGGTCGCGAGCAGGAGGCGAGGGTCCAGGAGCTGGTGAAGGACATCACCAAGAACCGCGACAAGCGCATGGTGCTCGAGGCGCAGAAGGACATCGCCAAGATGCTCTCCAAGAAGATCAAGCGGAAGGACGTCAGCAGGCTGATCAAGAAGCTCGAGAAGCTCCGCGCAAAGCACCCCGATACGATCATCGACATCGAGGTCGATGAGGCGATCGAGAAGCTCCGCGCGATCTGACCGCGCCGGCAGAGCAGGAGCGCCGAGGGCTCGGTCCGTTCACACGGGCCGAGCCCTCGGCCGTTCCTGAACCGGCCTCAGAGTGATTCGGGAGCGCCGAGATCGGCCGCGAGGAGCCGCTGGAAATGGTGAGCTCCGGTCTCGTGACGCGGGGAGAAGCGGCCGCCCGGGTAGAGCCGTGAAGCCATACCGCGCTGGACGGAGCGGACGATCTCCTGATCCTCGCGCTCCACCTGCCCGAGGTCCCCCCCCGCGCCGACGCCGAGGTGCTCGGGTCGCGCCACCCAGCGCAGGTAGCGGATGCGCGCGCGCCCGACTCCCCGCGGCTCCACGAGGTTCACCGAGATCCCCCACGCGTACACGTTGACCATGAGGTTGGGGTACAGCCACAGGTAGTCGGCCACGAGGCCATCCTCGGTGGCCTGCGCGAGCCGCGGCTCCTCCCCGGAGGCGAAGCCGAGCTGGCGCGCGCCGTGGGGCAGGAGCTCCGTGCGATAACGCGAGAAGTCCAGGCCGGCGTTGAGCCCCGGGTGGACGAAGGGGACGTGGAATCCTTCGAGGTAGTTCTCGCAGTAGAGCGCCCAGCTCGCGTCCAGCTCGTAGCCGTGGCTGCCAGCGGGGTCGAAGCGCAGCGCCTCGCCCTCGAACTCCGCCAGGGACTCGCGCAGCGGCGCTGCCCACGCGTCGAAGTCGAGCCGCGGCGCGAGGGACACGAAGCGCAGCGGCCCCACGCGCTCGAACGCCGGCGCCGCGAGGTCGTCCTCGGGGCGCGGGAAGTCGGCCGCGTCCTCGAAGCCGGGGCAGCCGGTCATCGCGCCAGCCAGATCGAAGCGCCGGCCGTGGTACGGGCAGCGCAGTCCGGCGCGGTCGGAGGGGGCGTCCGCGAGCAGCGCGCCGCGGTGCGTGCAGACGTTGGAGAGCACCCGCTCGGCCTCGCCGTCACGGGTCAGCAGGAGCGGCTCGTCGAGGCTGCCCTCCAGCAGGGTGAAGGGCGTGATCGCCTGCGCTGGTTCACCGACCGGTACGAGCTGCCAGGAGGGCAGCAGCGCCCGGTCGACGCAGCGCTGGTGCAGCGCAGCGTCCGTGTGGATCCGCGGGTCGATCGTGCCCGCGCGGCTGATGTCCTCGTCGATCTCCCAGCTCATCGCTTCGGGGCCCCCGGCCCGTGGACGAGAGTACTGCCAGGCCGCGCGGGAGGGGGCCGCGCGTCGCCGCGGGGCGGGTCCAGACGCCCCGCCGCCCCTCTCCGTTCACGCAGGTCCCCAGCCGTCGCCCGACGAATACACCGGACAGCGCCGCCAGGGGCGGGCCCGCGGAGGCGCTATCCTCCGCCTCGATCCCCGCGTCACCCCCCCGCTGCCGGCCCGCCCCGGGCCCTGCCTCCGCCCGCCGTGCTCGACCACCTCTTCACGCTGTTCATGCTGGTGCTGCTCCAGGCAGTGCTCGGCTTCGACAACCTGCTCTACATCTCGCTGGAGTCGAAGCGCGCGCCGGAGGCCGATCGCGCGCGCGTGCGCCGGCTGGGGATCGGGCTCGCGATCGTCCTGCGCATCGTCCTGCTCTTCGTCCTGATCAACGTCGTCGAGTGGGCCAAGACGAGGACCCTGTTCGGCGCGCACTGGGACGGCGTCGTCGTGGGCGAGTTCACCTTCCACAGCGTGATCGTGCTCGCAGGCGGAGCCTTCATCCTCTACACGGCGACCAAGGAGATCATGCACATGATCGCACTCCCCCAGGCGGAGGAGGGGCCCAAGGCCGCCACGTCGCCGAACAGGATCATCGCCATGATCGTCGTCATGAACCTCGTGTTCAGCTTCGACTCGATCCTCAGCGCGATGGCTCTCACCGAGGTCTTCTGGGTGATGGCGCTGGCGATCGTCATCAGCGGCGTGCTGATGATCGTGATGGCCGACCGCGTCTCGAGCTTCCTCGCGAAGAACCGGATGTACGAGGTCCTGGGCCTGTTCGTCCTGTTCATCGTGGGCGTGATGCTCGTGACGGAGGGCGGCCACCTCGCCCACCTCGAACTCTTCGGCAACGAGGTGCACGCCATGACCAAGACGACCTTCTACTTCGTCATCTTCGTCCTCGCCGCGACGGATCTGGTCCAGAGCCGCTACGAGAAGAAGCTCCTCGGCCAGAAGCTGAAGAAGGACATCGAGGCGGCCGTCAAAGACTGAGCCGCGGGCGCGCGCTCCGGGCCCTCAGCCCTCGACGTCCGGCATCAGGTGCGGGTACTTCAGCGCGGTCCCGCACCCGAGCAGCACCACCGACTCGTCGGGCCGGATCCAGCCGGCGCGCGCGAGCTCCTCCGCGGCGCCCACGCAGGCGGCGGGCTCGGGGCCGAGGGTGATGCCCTCGAGGCTCGCGACCTGGCGCATCCAGTCGAGGATGCGCCCTTCGTCCACCGCCACGGCCGTGCCCTCCGACTCGCGCACGGCGTCGAGGATCAGGAAGTCCCCCACGGCCGCGGGGACGCGCAGTCCGCTGGCGACCGTCGCCGCGCCTTCGAAGCGCGTCGCGAAGCGCTCGCCCGCCTCGAAGGCACGGACCATCGGCGCGCAGCCGTCCGATTGGACCGCCACGAGGCGCGGCCGCTTCGTGTCCTCGAGCCACCCGAGCGCCTCGAGCTCGTGGAAGGCCTTCCACATCCCGACCAGTCCGGTCCCGCCGCCCGTGGGGTAGACGATGACGTCGGGGAGCCGCCAGCCGAGCTGCTCCGCGATCTCGAAGCCCATGGTCTTCTTCCCCTCGAGCCTGTAGGGCTCCTTCAGGGTCGAGACGTCGAACCAGCCGTTCGCGTCCGCGTGTTCACGGGCGAGGCGGCCGCAGTCGTCGATGAGCCCGTCGACGAGGTGGACGGTCGCGCCGCAAAGGACCGCTTCGCGGCGGTTCACCTCGGGCGTGTCCCGGGGCATGAAGACGTGGGCCTCCATGCCCGCGCGCGCGGCGTAGGCCGCCATGGCTCCGCCGGCGTTGCCCGCGGTCGGCACGACCACCGCGGTGCAGCCGAGCTCCTTCGCCATCGAGATGCAGGCGGACTGGCCGCGGCTCTTGAAGCTGCCCGTCGGCAGCTGGCCCTCGTCCTTGACGATCAGCCGATCGAGGCCGAGGGCCGCCCCCAGGCGCGGCGCGTCGAGCATCGGCGTCATCCCCTCGCCCAGGGAGACGATGTTCGCGTCGTCCTCGACCGGGAGGAGCTCGCGGTAGCGCCACATGGTCGGCGCGCGATGCACGAGCGCGTCCCGATCCACGAGCCTGGCGACGCGCTCGAGGTCGTAGCGCACGAGGATCGGTCGGCCTTCGTGCAGCGTCCGTAGAGTGCCCGCCGGAAGGCGCGCGCCGTCGATGGCTCCCTCGAGGTGCGTGACGTAGCCCGGCAACGACAGCCCCCGGCTCAGCGCCCCGGGAGGTGAGCGTTGGCGTGGGGCGCCCACGGGCGCAGCTTCGCGTGGATGACGGAGAGGGTCTCGTACTTGACCCCGCCGCGCTCCTCGTAGCCGCCCTCGACGCCCTCGATCTCCTCCATGAAGGCCGCGTCCTCGAAGTAGTAGTCCCGGAACGGGCCGCTGGTGCTGTCGACGACGCGGGCGTCGTAGCCGTTCTGGTCGAGGCGGCGCAGGGTCCGGGGAACGTCGGCCATGCTCGACTGGACGAAGAGCAGCTCGCCCTCCGGCCGCAGCCTCTTGTGCCCGTCGAGGATGAGCGAATCGAGGAAGTAGCGCCGGTTCTGCTTGCCGCTCTGACAGAACGGCGGGTTGGTCACCACGATGTCGAAGGTGCCGTCCGTGCTCAGCCAGTCCGCGACGCGCAGGTCGATCTCCACGTCATCGCCGACGTTGCGCCGGAAGTTGGCCCCGGCGGTCTCCAGCAGGCCAGGGGTGATCTCCGTCGCCGTGATCGACCGCGCACCTCGCCGATGGAGCAGGATGGTGTGGTTCGCGACGCCCGCGCCCAGCTCCAGCACGTCCTTGCCCGAGACGAAGTCGTGCTCGACGAGCACTGCGGCCAGCCACTGGCCGTGGGGGGTCGGTGTCCAGTCGTCCTCACCCGCCTGCAGGTCCATGGCGAGGAGGTCGTCGAGGTGGGTCATGGGGCGTGCTCGGGGTGCAGATGGCGGGACGAATCGGCGCGTGAGGTGCCTGGAGAGGCGTCGCGACGCCCCCGAGCGCAGGCGCCAGGGCGCGGCATATTAGCACACCCCCTCGGGGCGCGCTCCGCGGCCTCACCGCCGGGCCGCTGGCCCGGATCACTCCACGACGATGGCGTTCTCGGCGCTCTCCACGAGGAAGAAGCGGCCCACGTGGACCTCGCACTCCTCGCCTCCGTCGGAGACGAAGTCGTAGCTGCCCTCCATCGTCCCCCAGGCAGTGGGCAGATCGCACATGCTCCGATACTCGTGCACCTCCCCGGGACCGAGGCGGGGCTGCTCCCCCACCACGCCGTCGCCGCGCACCTCGCGAACCTCGCCATTGCCATCCGCGATGACCCAGTGCCGGCGGAGCAGCTGCATGGGCTCGTCTCCGACGTTCCGGATGCGGATGCGATAGGCGTAGAGCCAGCGCTTCTGCTCGGGGCGAGACCGCTCGGAGAGATACTGCGCGGCGGCTGACACCTCGATGCCGTGCGTTGTGGTCGTGCTGTTGGGGCTGGACATGCGTCGTGGGTCCTCGCTCCGAGGAATCGTGTGCATCGGGAATGAGAAGTCTACGCGCGGCTGGCATGCTTCCGCCAAGGATGACCGACGTCATGGGGAGAGAGCGCCGCGGCGCTGACGCGCAGTGGCGAGGCGCCGCGGGCGGCAGAGCGCGACTGCTCGTGGCGCTGGCGCTCATCGCGAGCGGATGTGGTTCACTCCCGTTCCTCGGCGGCGACCTCGGAGCTCCCCAGGGCCGCGCCGCGCGCTTCGATCGATTCGAACGTGAGCTGACGATGGGCCTGACGGACACGGCACCGCCGCTGGAGCGTCTGCGTCGGGAAGCCCAGATCGCCAGCGCGCTCGGCGGTCCGATCGCCGGGACGGCGCCGCGGTGGAACGGCGAGCGGCGACTCGCGGCGCGTCGGGCGCTCACCTCCAGCGCGCTCGGTCGTCTGACCGATCAGTTTCCCTCCGCGCGACTCGACGGGGAGCGCGCCACCGCGGCTCGCGCGATGGTCCTCGACCTGCGCCGCGAACTCGATCTCGAGGACGCGGATGAGATCCCCTCGCGTGAGGTCCTCGAGAGCGTCGGGCAGGTGCAGCCCGGTCCGATGACGCCCTGGCGCGGGGAGATCCTCGAGGCGCCCTCGGTCATGGCCCGTGAGCAGCCTGTTCGATCGGAGGCCGACGTCGCGCGCTGGCTCGGTGAGCTCGACCGGATGGCCTTCGAGCCCGTCGACCTCTCCGACGTCACCCCGCGGGCGTACGTCGAGGCCTTCGGTCCGCGCGCCGTGCACGTGGCGGCCGCCATCACCGACGACCTCGCCCGGATGGCGGCCGCGGCCGGGACCGGCGATGTGTCCGATCCGTTCACCGGTCCGCTCGGTGACGCCGCGCGGGCGCTCCCCGCACCCCAGGCCGACCGGTTCGCGGGACGGTCCCGGCAGAGGTTGCTGCGAGCGCTCCAGAGCCGTGTATCGGCCCGGCTCGGGGCAGCGCGCACGCTCCTCGGTCAGCTGGAAGGCCGCGGGGATCCGGCCACCGTGTCGCCTCTCGATGGCGCGGCGCGCGAGCGCTGGGTCCGCCGGCTCAAGGACGCCGCCGGTCCGCAGTCGGAGGTCAGCGGCCTCGACGCGCTCGCTCGGCTCGAGATCGAACGGCTCGGCCTGGAGCTCGGCGTGCTCCTCGGCGTCCCTTCTCCGAGGGACGATCGAGCGCGCCGCGAAGCGTTCGACGCGGTGCGCGCGGGGACGCGCGAGGTTCCCGGAGCCGCGCGCCGGCGGCCGGACGCCGTCTGGGCGCTCGCCGCCGAGGAACTCGCCGGCTGGGTCGCGGACGCGCCGACCGTGCACGTCACGGCGCGAACGGCCCGGACCTTCGAGCGGCCCCACGGCCGGTGGTCGCCGTTCGTGCGCGGTGACCTGAGGCCCGCCGCGGATCCCGCGGCGCGCGGCGCGGTCTACCTCGCGCCGCGTGAGCGCGATCCGTCGGTCCCCCTGTGGCTCCACGATGCGGAGGCGCTGCGTCACGGGATCCCCGGCGAAGCACTCCTCGACGCGTTCAGGCGCGAAGCGACCGCCACGCCGCTCCATCTCCGGGTGACGCCGCGCGAGGCGTTCTCGGGGGGCTGGGGCCTCTACGCAGCAGCGGCTTGCGTCGACGAGGGAGGAGTCGCCCTCGGCGACGGCGGCTTCGGCGTCACGACCCAGGAGCTCGTGGCCTTCGTGGCCCTCGCCGTCGACGTGGGTCTCCACGACCGCGGCTGGTCCCACCGCCAGGCGCTGGACGCCGTGCTCCAGTGGACACCGCTCCCCGAGTTCGCGGCGAGAGAGCTGGTCCTGCGGTCGATCTGCGATCCGGGCCGTGTCGCGCTCCCGGCGATCGGACTGCTCCGCTTCCGCACCCTGCGCGCCGCGATCGCGGAGCTGCTCGGCGACGACTTCGACGTGGCTGGCTTCCACGCCGCGCTCCTGGAGGGCGGACCGATCCCGATGGGCGAGCTCGACGCGCGCGTCGATCGCTGGCTCCAGCGCCAGAGGCGCGCGTCCCGAAGGCCATGAGCGCACTCTCGAGGAGCGCCGGTGTCGCGGGCTGGTGCGCTGTCGCGCTGGTGGGTGCGCTCGCCGTCGCGATCGGTTGGGATCGAGGGGCCGACCCCCTCATCGACTTCGGCCGCGAGCTCTACGTCCCCTGGCGCCTGACCGAGGGCGACGTGCTCCACCGCGACATCGCCTGGTTCAACGGCCCGCTCGGCCCCTGGGCCCTCGAGGGATGGATGCGCCTGTTCGGTGTGTCGCTCGACGCGGTCCAGGCGATGAACGCGGTGGTCATCGCTCTGACGACGGCTGCCATCGGCCGCGTGTGCACGGTGATCGCCGGCCAACTCGCCGCGGGGATCGCTGCCTGGCTCTTCCTCATCGCCTTCGCGGTGGGTCAGAAGGAGAGCAGCGGCAGCTTCCTGTTCCTCGCGCCCTACAGCCACGGCATCACGCTCGGGTTCCTCTGCGGTCTCCTCGCTCTTCTCCTGCTGCACCGGTTCAGCGAGCGCGGGACCAGGCGGACGGCCTTCGCAGCAGGCGCCTTCCTCGGCCTCGCCTTCCTCTCCAAGGCCGAGATCTTCCTCGGCGCGGCGCTGGGCGCGGGCGCGATGATCACCGCGCAGCTCGTGGCTCCCCCCGAGGAGACGCGCGGCCGGCGAGGACGACTCTTGATCTGGAGCGCGCTGGGCTTCGGGTCGGCGGTCGGCGCGGCTGCCGGTCGATTCGCGGCGCAGATCGGCGCCGCGGAGCTCCCGATGGCGATCGCAGGCACCTGGATCCACGCCTTCGATCCGTCTGTATCAGGCGGTGATTTCTACCGGGAGATGCGCGGGACCGACGACGTCGGCCGGTCTCTGGCCCGCGTGGGGATCACCACCGCCGGGATCGCGGCCTTCGTGGCCGCGATCATGGCGTCCGCGCAGGCGATCGACCGGCGAGCGCGCGATGCGCGCGTCGCGGCGGCTGTCGCCTTCGGTCTCGCCTCGACGGCGACCGTCGCGGCGTTCACCCGCGCTCACCTACGCTGGATGCTGCTCCCCCTCGTGATCTTCCTCCCGGCGCTCGTCATCGCCCTGGGGGGGCGCGCGCTCCGCCGCCGCGAGGAGGGACTCGACGCACGAAGCCTGCTCCTCCTCGGATTCGCCGCCTTCGCGGCGGGGCTGCTCCCGAAGATCCTGCTCGTTCCGATGGCCCGTCACTACGGCTTCGTCCTCACGGTCCCGGGCGCGATGCTGCTGGTCTGTCTGCTCGTGCGCTGGATCCCGGACGCGGCCGCGAGGCGCGGTGCCCGCTTCGGCACGATGGCCGCCGCCAGCGTGGGGATCGTCCTCGTCTTCGGCGCGATGAACGCGTACGCCACGCTTCAGCGGTTCCGCGTGCAGGACGGCGCCCTCGGGGCTGGACCGGACAGGGTCATCGGCGAGTCGTGGATGACGGAAACGCTCGCGAGCGCGACGCGCGAGGTCGCGTCGCTGCTACGCGACGACGAGACTCTCCTCGTGCTCCCCGAGGGCGTCATGCTCAACTACCAGCTCCGACGTCGGACGCCGACGCGGGTCGTGAACTTCATGCCGCCCGAGCTCGCGATGTTCGAGCAGGGTGAGATCATCGCCGCGCTGGAGCAGGCGCCACCGGCCGTCGTCGTCCTCGTCAAGCGCCCGACGGACATCTACGGATACCCGTTCTTCGGTGAGGGGTACGGCGAGGAGCTCCTCGCCTGGGTGCGCGAGAACTACGAGCGGAAGAGGCTCGTGGGGTACGAGCCCTTCTCCCTCGGCTGGGATCACTTCGGAGCCGAGATCCTGCTCCCCCGCTGAGGGCGCGAAATCGCGGGAGCTCGGAACCGGCCGGGGCCACCTGATCGCGGCACAATGCAGGCATGACGCTCCTGCTCGCCGCCGCTCTCCTCTCCCTCCACGCCGCCCCCGCCGCCTCGACGCCGCCCGCCGACCTGGATCGCGCGGCGACGGTGCTCACCCGGCGTGAAGCCCGCGAACGCGGGATCGGCGCCTGGGTGCCGTCGGTCGTCTGCCGCGATCTCGACGGCGCCGCCGCGGACTGGCGCGATGCGGCCGGGGAGCGAGGGACGGTGCTCGCGCTCACGAGCGTCACCTGCCCCGTCGGCCAGAAGCTCTTCCCGGCCCTCGCCCGCGCCGAGGCCGTGGCGGACAGGCTGGGCTTCGGCTTCGTCCACGTCGGCGTGCAAGGCCTCGACGACGCCGCCGCCCTGCGGGCCCACGCGGAGCGCCACGGGCTCGAAGGCCTCGTCCTCCAGGACATCGACGGCGGACTCGCACGCGCGCTCGACGCGCGCACCACGACGGAGGTCTTCGTCGTCGACGCCCGCGGGACGCTCCGCTATCGCGGCGCCTTGAACGACCAGTACGGGATCGGTTTCGCCCTCCCTGCGGCGCGCGAGCACTTCCTGCGCGACGCGCTCGTGGCCCTCGCCACCGCGAAGGAGCTCGAGGTGCCGGCGACCTCCGCGCCCGGCTGCGTGGTCGAGCACGAGGTGGAGACGGTCGGCGGCGCCAGCGATGTGACGTACGCGCGAGACGTCTCACGCCTGATGCAGCGCAGCTGCGTCGAGTGCCACCGAGACGGAGGCGTGGCGCCCTTCCCACTCGACAGCTATCCGGCGGTCTCCCGACGCGCGTCGATGCTCTTGAGCGTCGTCGACGAAGGCCTCATGCCACCCTGGTTCGCCGCCGAGCACGAAGGCGAGAGCCCCTGGGCGAACGACCGCTCGCTGCTCCCCGGGGAGCGTGACCTGCTCGCTCGCTGGATCGAGGCGGGCAAGCCCGAGGGCGACGCTGCGGAGCAGCCGCTCCCGCGGCGCTTCGAGACGGGCGGCTGGGTCCTCGGCGAGCCCGACGCCATCTATGCGATGCCGAGGAGCTTCAACGTCCCGGCGGAGGGCCGCGTCAACTACAAGTACTTCGCGGTCCCGACGAATCTCGAGCGAGACGCCTGGATCGAGGCGATCGAGGTGCGGCCTGGCGCCGTCGACGTGGTCCACCATGTCCTCGCCCATGCGCTGCCCGCCGAGGCGTTCAAGGACGGGAGGTTGGTGCGCTGGGACCTGCTCGACGAGCGACGAGGCTTCTTCGCGGCGTGGGCGCCCGGGGCGGAGCCCGTCGTCTATCCCGACGGCCACGCGCGCCTGCTGGAGGCCGGCACCGTCCTCATGTTCGAGCTGCACTACACGCCCAACGGCACAGCCCGTCGTGACCGCTCCGCGGTGGGCGTCCACTTCGCCTCGACCGACCCTGCGTGGCGCCCGGAGCGCATCGTGCGCACGGCGGGCATCAGCAACCGCAGCTTCGAGGTGCCCGCGAGAGCGTCGGCGCACGTGGATACCGCCACGGGCCTCGTCAAACGGGCCATGCGCATCACCTCGCTGATGCCGCACATGCACCTGCGAGGCAAGGCCTTCCGCTTCGACCGCGTGGCGCTCGACGGAGCGCGTACGACCCTGCTCGACGTCCCCCGCTACGACTTCAACTGGCAGCTCGCCTACAACCTCGAGGAGCCGATCGTCCTCGAAGCCGGCGAGCGCCTCGACGTGCGCGCGGTGTTCGACAACTCCTCCGCCAACCTCGCCAACCCCGCGCCTGACCGGCCGGTTCGCTGGGGCCCTGACACGGATGACGAGATGCTGATCGGCTTCGTCGACTACGTGCTCGTGGAGGAGGATCAAGACCTCTCCGCGGAGGAGCCTCAGTTCGCCGTGATCGAGCCTCGGGTCAGGCGTTATCTCGCGAAGCTCGCGAGGGAGAACGGCGGGGCCGTGCCGCGCAGCGCGCTCAAGCGGAGGATGCGACGGAGCTTCGACAGGCTGGACCTGGACGGTGATGGCGAGCTCGACGCGAGGGAGCTCACGAGCCTCGGCGTCCTGAGGTGATCGAGGTGTGCAGCCGAGCCTGATCCGGCGGCGGGTGTCGAGCAGGTGGGTGCGCGTCGCCCACCGGGGTTTCATCGCTTCCAGAACAGCGGTCCTCGTGGAACCATGGGCGGGACGACCGCCGGACCTCGCGCGCGCCGCGCGCGACACGAGGGCGGTCCCGACCCCCTTTCCGCCTTGCAGAGAACCCGACCGCGCGCTCGCCGCCTGCTCACACGCCTCGCCCGCTTCACGGCGGCTCTTGCTCTGTCCCCGGCCGCGCTCGCCGCCCGGAGCGACGTACCACACGTCGTCTTCGTCGTCGGCGAGGGCGAATACCAGAGCCAGGCGACCATGCCCGCGCTGGCCGAGCGGCTCGAGGAATCGTTCGGCTGGCGCACCACGATGCTCCTCGACGAGGAGCTCCACGCGGGTGAGGACAATCACGTCGAGGGTCTCGACGCGCTCGAGGAGGCGGATCTTCTCGTCCTCTACCTGCGCTTCCGCCAGTGGCCCGAGGAGGACCTCGAGGCGCTCCAGGCCTACGTCGACCGCGGCGGAGCGATCGCGGCCTTCCGCACCTCGACCCACGCCTTCGCCTACGACCGCGACGACGAGCGGGCGGGCTACAACCGCTTCGGCGCGGACGTCCTCGGGGCGCCGTGGATCTTCCACTACGGCCACGACTCCGCGACCGCGGTCAGCACACCCGAGGGTGCCCTCGGCTCGAAGCTCCTGCGCGGGGTCGACGAGGCCTTCTCGGTCCGATCCTGGACCTACCACGTCCGCCCCGAGCATCCGCCCGCGGACGCGGAGGTCCTCCTCCTCGGCACGCCGGTGGTCCCGGAGAGCCGCCAACGCCAACCCGGACCCGAGGCGGTGAACCCCGTCGCCTGGACGCGCATCCACCCCGGCGGCGGACGCGTGTTCATGACGACGATGGGCCACCCCGAGGACTTCCGCGTGGAGTCGTTCCGCACGCTCCTCGGGAACGGAATGCACTGGGCCCTGGGCCTCGAGCCCACCGGCGCCGCCGTCGCGGACTTCCCCGAGGTCATCCACCCCGACGATCGGGAGGAGCGGGACGACGAGGCGCCGTGGGAGCGGATGGACTACGGGCCCTGCATGGCGATCTCGCTCTCCATCGGCGAGGACATGCCGCCGGTGAACAAGGCGCTGGTGATGCCGCTGCGCACGCGAGAGGGAGAGGAGACCGATCTCTGGGCGGCGTTCGACACCGATCTGCTCTCGCTGCGATGCGTGTGGCGCGGGGAGCTCGGCCTGCGCGGCATCGTCTACGACGGGCCCCACGGGACGTTCCCGGAGATCGACGGCGAGGTGCTGTTGCGGACCGCCGCCGTTCCGGGCTGGGTCTCGCAGGGGAGCGAGTCCCCCGACCCCCGGGAGGAGCCCTTCGGCCCCGTCCCGGACGCGTTCGGCCGCTGGCTCGGCCACCACCTGGACGGGGACGACGTCGTCCTCCGGTACAGGGCCGGTGATCGGGAGTTCCTTCAGCGCCTTTGGGTCGAGGGCGAGGACGACGAGGCGGCCGTGGTCGCCGAGTTCACGACCACGTCCGGCGACGACGGCCTCCGCGTCTTCGATCCCTCGCTCTCCGACCGGTCCATCCGCGCGACCGCGAGCGGGGCGAGCGCCGCCATCGAGGAGGGCGTGCTCACGGTCCCCGCCGGCGGGACCGTGCGCGTCGCGATGGCGGCCGGCGAGACGCCGCCCCCCTCCCCCGCGAGGGACCTCGGCGCGCGGGCCGCCGCCACGAGGGGTCGCGGGCGCTGGGGCGCGCCGCTCGTCACCGAGGGCGTGATCGACCTGGGCCGCGAGGACGGCGACGGAGTCCGCCGCTCGACCCTCGAGCGAGGCGATTCGATGCGCGTCGCCCGCGCGACGGGAAGGCGCACGCGCCTCGAGCTCGTGGGCGACGGCCGGGCCGACCGCTCGGTGATCATCGAGGGCGCGGCCCCCGTGGCGCCGGGCGACCTCACGGACCTCGCCGCCGCCGACGCGCTGCTCGGGCTGTGGCCCGTCGGGCTCGAGGCGACCCGGGCCGAGCGAAACGCGCTCACGGGCGTCGAGGATCTCCGCCTCGACGGGGTCACCTGGAGGCGCGGGGTGGAAGGCCGCGCCCTCGACTTCGACGGGACGGCGGCGGCGTGGCCCGAGGATCTCGAGCTGGATCTCGAGGACGACGACGCGACCATCGCCGCGTGGATCCAGACGACCTCGGACGGGACCGTCTTCGCCGACGCGCGACCGGACGGCGAGTGGGTGCCGGACGGCGTCACGCTCTTCCTGCGCGGCGGACAGCTGACCTTCGACGTGGGCTGGGTCGGCGCGCTGGACGGCGGCCCGAGGATCGACGACGGCGCGTGGCACCACGTGGCCGCCACGTGGCGCTCCGAGGACGGTGAGGTACGCCTGTTCGTGGACGGCGTCCGCGTCGCGCGCGGCGAGCTCCCCCTCGAGGGCAGATCGCGCCGGCGATTCCGACCGCGCTTCGGATGGACGAACGAGGACTTCCCCGAGACGCCGCGCTTCAGCGGCTACATGGACGGGCTCGCGCTGATCGCGGAGGCCGTCGACGACGATCGCGTCGCCGACCTCGCGGCGGCCGGCGCGGAGCCGATCGTCCTCGGAACCGTCGTATCGGGCGCCGAGGGGGCCGTGCTGCGGCTCGAGGACGAGGGACGCTCCTGCACCCTCCACGCCGCCGGGGAGGGAGGCGGCTTCGAAGTTCGCCGTCGCCGCGGACATCGCTCGGCCGTGATCGCCTGGGCGGAGACCGCGCGCGGCGGGCGCGCGGCTGCCCGTCCGTTCCGCATCGACCGCATCACCTGGCCGGAGGACAACCCTCACGACTCGTGGATGCGCTTCGGCGCCTTCGACCTCGTCCCGAGCCAGACCGAGGAGGGCCCGACCAGCGCGGTGATCGCCACCTGGTCCGGCGATGCGTGGCGCGTGGACGGCCTCGACGAGGACCTCGACGAGCTCACCTGGCAGCGCATCGCCACGGGACTGAACCAGCCCTTCGGCGTCCTCTGCGAGGAGGGGTCGACCCTCGTCCTCGGCCGCGATCAGATCACGGAGCTGGTGGACTCGACCGGCGACGGTGAGGCGGATCTCCACGCGTGCGTGAGCAACGCGCCGCGCAACAGCGAGCACTTCCACGAGCCCGCCTCCGGGCTGCTCCGCGGCCCGGACGGCCGGCTCCACTGGATCAAGGCGGCGCGGCACGCGAAGCGCGCCCTCCACGACCAGCACGGCGCCATCGTGCGCCTGCGCCCCGACGGCGGGAGCACGGAGGTGGTCGCGCGCGGGTTCCGCGCTCCGATCGGCCTCACGATGCTGCCCGAAGGCGCGCTCCTCTGCTCCGATCAGGAAGGGCACTGGACCCCGGCGAACCGGATCAACCTCGTCCGCCCCGACGCCGCCGCGCCGCCGTTCCACGGCAACGGCTGGGCGGCGCAGAGCGCCCCCGTCGCCCGCCGCCGCGACGGGGAAGAGGCCGTCCAGGTGCCCTGGCCCGCCGACACCGAGATGGTCCCGCCGCTCTGCTGGATCCACCCGAGCGTCGACCGCTCACCCTCCTCGCAGCTCCTCGCCGATCACCCCGCGTGGGGGCCGCTCGAGGGACGGATCCTCGGCCTCTCCTACGGCACCGGCGAGGTCTACCTCGTCCTGCGCGAGGACGTCCCCGCCCCGGACGGCGCCGTCATCACCCAGGGCGGCGTCGTGAAGCTCGGCATCCAGCTCCCCACCGGCCTGCTCCAGGGCCGCATTCACCCCGTCACCGGCGACCTCTACGTCTGCGGACTCTTCGGCTGGTCCAGCGACCGCACGGAGCCCGGCGGCTTCCATCGGATCCGCCCCGACGCGGAGGCCTTCGCCGAGACGCTCAACGTGCCGACGGCGATGCGCGCCGAGGAGGGTGCCCTCGTGCTCTCCTTCCTCGCGCCCCTCGGCGCCGACGCCGCGAAGGACGCGGACCGCTGGGGGCTCACCGCCTGGAACTACCGGCGCAGCTCGGACTACGGCTCCCCCACCTTCGACCTCGAGGGCCGCCGCGACGCGCGCTCGTCGCTCGCGGTCGAGCGCGTCGAGCTCTCCGAGGACGGCAGAACGGTGCGCCTCGTCGTCCCCGACCTGGAGCCGTGCATGCAGCTCCACGTGGAGTGGGACGTCGAGGACGCCGCGGGACGCGAGCTCCGCCACGCGGCGCACCTGACCATCAACGCGCTGCGACCCTCGCGCTGAGCGCGGCCCCGCCGCGGACCTCGCCCGCGGCGCGCGCTCAGGCGCTCGCCGCGGCGAGCGCGCTGTCGCGGTGGACGAGGGCGAAGACCGCCGGGATCAGCAGCAGCGTGATCGCCGAGGAACCGACGAGTCCGCCGACGACCGCGCGCGCGAGCGGCGCCTGGGCGTCGGCCCCCTCGCCGATCCCGAGCGCCAGGGGCAGGAGCGCGAGGACCGTGGTCAGGCTCGTCATCAGGATCGGCCGGAGGCGGCGACGACCGGCTTCGAAGGCGGCCGTCGTCGCGTCCATCCCCTCCCCCACGAGGCGACCGGCCTGATCGACCAGGAGGATCGCGTTGTTGACGACGATCCCCCCCAGCATGATGCAGCCGATGGCGCTCTGGATGTTGAAGGTCGTCTCCGTGAGGTAGAGCGTCGCGAGCACCCCGACCGCCGCCATCGGGACCGCCAGCATCACGATCAGCGGGTCGCGCAGCGACTCGTACTGGCACGCGAGAACCATGTAGACGAGCGCGATGGCCAGCAGGAACGAGATCAGCAGTTCGCGGGTCGAGCGCTCCTGCTCCTCGTAGGCGCCGGCGACCGAGAGGTCGTGTCCCATGGGGCGGGGGATCTCGTCGAGCTTCACCTGGACGTCGCGGGCCACGTCACCCTGCGCCCGGCCGGCCACGTTCGCGGTGATCTTCACGGTGCGCTCCTGGTCGGTGCGCTCGATGATCAGCGGCCCGCTCCCCGAAGACGCGGTCACGAGGTTCCGCAGCGCCACGGGCTGGCCCGTCGGCGTACTCAGCGTCATGTCGAGCACCTCGTCGATCGAGCGCCGCTCGGCGTCCTCGAGCCTGACCAGGATGCGATACGAGTTGCCGTCGCTGCGGTACTCGCCGGCCCTCGAGCCTGCGAAGCCCGTCTCCAGGACACGCGTGACGTCCCGCACCGAAAGCCCCACGTCCGCCACCTTGCGGCGATCGACCGACAGCTCGGTCTCGGGGACCCCTGCCTGGACGGCGACCTCGACGTCCGTGACGCCGGGCACCGACGCGATGACATCGGCTGCGTGGTCGGCGAGCCCGGAGAGCACCCCGAGGTCGTACCCGCGCACCTCCACCTCCAGTCCCTCGTCGCTCCCCAGCACGCGCTGCAGCAGGAACTGCCCCTGGGGCGCGCGCGTGCGGATCTTCATCCCGGCGATGGTCCCCCCGAGCGCCTCGCGCAGGCTCGCGGCCACCTCGGAGTTCGAGCGCTCCCGCTCCCTCCTCGGACTGAGGGTGATCTGGACCTCCCCCCGGGCCGAGATCGCGCTGAACCACCCGGGACCGACCGAGGTCACCGTCGCGATCGCCTCGGGGACGAGCTCGCGAACGCGCTCCTCGATGATCCGCGTCTGCGCGTCGACGATGTCGAGCCGCGTGCCGTTCTCCATCTCGCCGTTCACGCGAACCTCACCCTCGTCGCTGGGCGGGAGGAACTCGCTGCCGATGTGCGGGTACAGCAGCAGACTCGACCCCAGCAGGGCCGAGGCGCCCACGGCGACCACGAGGGGGGCACGGAGCACACGCTTCAGCAGGCCGAAGTAGCAGGCGTCGAGGAGCGAGAGGAACGCGCCAGCCGCCCGCGCGAGCACCCCTCGCGGCTCGCTCGTCCCGACCTTCCCCAGGAGCCGCGCGGAGAGCATCGGCACGAGGGTCAGCGAGACGAACAGCGAGCACGCCAGGCTGAAGGCGATGACGAGCGCGAGCTCCTTGAAGAGCAGCCCCGAGACCCCGCGTACGAACACCAGCGGCACGAAGATGACCAGGGTCGTGATGGTGCTCGCGATGATCGCGCCCGCGACCTCGCCCGTACCCCGCACCGCCGCGACCTCCGGCGCGTCCCCGTCCTCGGTCCGGCGCCGGAAGACGTTCTCCAGCACGACGACCGAGCTGTCCACCATCATTCCGACGCCGAGGGCGAGACCGCCGAGCGTCATCAGGTTGAGGGTCAGCCCCTGTTGGTACATCAGTGCGAACGTCGCGACGACCGAGACCGGGATGGCCGCCGTGATGACCAGGGTGCTCCGGAGGCTGCGGAGGAAGAGCAGCAGCACGAGCGCTGCGAACGCTCCCCCGTAGAGCACCGAGTTGGAGACGTTCCGGATCGAGCGCTCGATGAAGCCGCCCTGGTTCGAGACCGCGACGACGTTGATCTGGGGGAATGCGCGGTTGACCGCCTGGATCTCCTCGAGGATGGCGCGCGAGACCTCGACGGTGTTCGCGTCCGCCTGCTTGCGCACCGCCACGCGCAGTCCGAGGTCGCCGTTGACGCGCACATGCCGGTCGAGACGCTCGTAGGTGTCCACGACGCGCGCGATCTGACCGATGGTCACCGCACCGTCGCCCAGCTCGAGCACCACCGTATCGCGGATCTCGTCGAGCGACTCGTACTCGGCGGGCGCGCGCAGCGTCAGCTCCTGGCGGCCGTCCTCGAGCTTGCCCGCGGGCCTGTCGAGGTTCGCGTCACGCAGCGCGTCGAGCACACGGTCGAGGGGGATCCCGAGGGCGTTGACGCGGCCGGGATCCAGCTCGACCCGCACCTCGCGTGGATAGCCGCCCCACACGTCCACCTGGGCCACGCCGGGGATGCGCGCGAAGCGGAAGCGCACCTGATCCTCGACGATCTCGGTCAGCGCGACCGGGTCCAGCTTGGAGGAGATCCCGAGGATGACGACGGGGAAGCTCGCGATGTCGAACTTGCTCACGCGCGGCCGTCCGACGTCCTCGGGGAGCTCGTCGATCTCCTGCTCGAGCCGGGACTGCAGCTCGATCGCGGCCTCGTCGAGGTCGATGCCCCACGCGAGCCGCACCGTGACACGGCTCGAGCCCTCCGAGGAGGTGGACTCGATCTCCTCGACGCCCGGGACGGTCGCGACGATCTCCTCGACGATCTGGGTGACGAGCCGCTCGACGACCTCGGGGCTGGCGCCCTCGTACTCGGTCCGGATCGTACAGCTGGGCAGCTCGACCTCGGGGAGCATGTCGATGCGCAGCCGGCTCAGCGCCACGGCACCCATGGCGACGACCATCAGCGTCACCATCACCGTGAAGATCGGGCGGCGGACGCTCGCGGCGGGGAGTCTCAAAGGTCCCCCGCGGGCACGCTCCCGCTGGCCGCTCGGCTCGCGCTCCTCGCCTCGTCCGAGACCGCCGCGACGGTCACGGGCGCGCCGTCGTCGCAGAGCTCCATGCCGAGGGTCACCACGCTTCCCGTGATGCCATCGCCGGTCACCTGGACCCGGCCGTCCTCGCGGATCCCGACCTCGACGGGGACCCACCGGACCGTGGGCGTGCTGCCCGTGTCGCTCACGAGCACGAAGACCCCCCGCTGGTCTCTTCGCGACGTGAGGGCCGCGTAGGGGACGACGGTCGCCGCCTCCTCGCTCCCGAGATCGAGGCCCGCGCGCACGAACATCCCCGGCTTGAGCCGCCGGTCGTCGTTCTCCACCTCGAGCTCGACGCGCACCTGCCGCGTGTTCCGGCTGAAGACGGGCGCGACGCGCGCGACCGTCCCGCGGAAGCGCTCACCGGGATACGCATCGGTCGCGAGGGCAGCCGCCTGACCCGGCTCGAGCCGCGCGTAGTCACGCTCGGGCACGAAGATCACGGCGACCATCGGCGCGAGGCCGACGATGCTCAGGACCGGAGAGCCCGCCGCCACGTTCGCGCCCTCGTCCACGAAGCGCTGTCCCACGAGCCTGACCTCGTCATCGCCGTCCGCCCACTCCGCGCGGACGACGGCCTCCTCGAGCCGCAGCCGCGCGGCCTCGAGCGAGGCCTCGGCGCGCTGGATCTGCGCGAGGGTCACGGACACCCTCGAGCGTCGCGCGAGCGCCTGGGTCCGCGCGCCGTCGAGCTCGGCCTCGCTCGCCACGCCGTCCGCCCGCAGCACCTTGATCCGCTCGAGAGCGCGCTCCGCGATCTCCGCTGCGGCGGCCGCCTCGTCGTGGTTCGCCCGTGCGACCGCGAGCTCGGCCTCTCCCTGGAGCGTCGCCTGCCTGAGTTCGCGGTCGTCGATCCGCGCGACCACCTGGTCGCGGCGGACCTCGTCACCGATGTCCACCAGGAGCTGACGCAGCTGGCCGCCGACCCTGGGCGCGACGGCGACCTCCGCCGACGCCTCCAGCGCTCCGCTGAAGGTCCGCCGCAGCGTGATCGGACCGATCTCCACCGGCGCGACCGCCACGGGGGCAGCGAGGCGAGCGGCGGCGGCTGGCGGCCCGGTCTCGGCGCCGCAGCCCGCGACGAGGAGGCCGAGCGCCAGGAGCGCGATCCGGGAGTGAAGCGTCCGAGGCGCGGGGTGGCGGGAGGGAGCGTGCATGGGGGCGACCGGGGCGCCGGCCGGACGGGATTCGGGGGGCCACGAACCGAGGTTGCGGCCGATCCGGGTCCGTGCGGTCTCCGGAGAGGCCGCGAGGAGGGAACCCGCAGCCCTCAAGCTGCGACGATCCACTCCGTTCAGGACGCTGGCGGCTCCGGGGAACCACGACCGGAGCGGCAGCCAGGGTCCGTACGAGAGCCCGCGGCCGGTGTGACTTCGTCCGAAATCTGGCCTCCCGGCCACGCCGGGCGGGCGCTCCGCTCTTTCGACGTGGCTCCCGCGCGGGTCGCACGATCCGAAGACCTCTCGCAGCGGGGCCCCTCGTCGACCCGGCCATCCCCGGCCCGTCCCCGCGTCCTCGTTCCGAGGGACCATCCCGGAGCAGCACGGTCGCGACGCCGCCGGAGGGTCGAGGTTCCTCGAGCCAGCTGCGCCGCGTGGGCCCTCCTCCGGGGATCCGAGGCGGCCTCCGGGCGGCATCGAGGCGGTCGCGGCTCGCCCCCCGCCTCGTCGGCGGCGACCGGACCACTCCCGGCCGCGCACCCGATCCGGCGCCGTCAGCCGAGGTCGACCTCGGGCCCGGAGGTCACGATCGAGCAGGCGTCCGGGTGCAGGTGAGCGCGCGCTGCGCGCTGGACGTCCTCGGACGTCACGGCCGCGAACTCGCGAGGCAACCTGGCGAGGTGGTCCGCGGAGAACCCGTGGAGCTCGGACGCGATGAGGTACCCGGCGCGGCGGGCGACCCGTTCGTAACCCAGCGCGAAGGAGCCGACGAGGTAGCTCTTCGCCACGTCCAGCTCCTCGGCGGGCACGGGCTCGTCCTGGATCCGGCGCATCTCGGTCATGAACCCTTCGATCGCCGTACGTACGTGCTCCGGGCTGGTCCCGATGTACGCCCGGAAGACGCCGGGCAAGAGACCCGCCGAGGCGTGGATGTCGGCGTGCACGGAGTAGGCGAGGCCGAGCTCGTCGCGGAGCCGGGCCGTGATGCGGTTGGTGAAGCCAGGTCCCGTCCCGAGGACGTGGTCCATCACCGCGAGGGCCGCGTAGTCGGGATCGTCGCGGGTGACGCCCAGGTGGCCGAGCTGGACGTGGACCTGGTTGCGGTCGCGGACGAACGCGTCGTGGCGCGGTTCGATGGGCGGTAGATCGGGATCCATCCGCTCGTAGGCCGTCCCGGCGGGGACGCCGCCGAAGGCGCGGTCCGCTCGCTCGAAGACCGCCGCGGGGTCCACCTCGCCCGCCACGGCGAGCACCATGCGCTGGCCGCACCAGTGGGCCTCGCGGTGGGCGACGAGGTCAGCGGCGGTGATGCGCTCGACCGACTCGAGGTCGCCGTGGAGGCTGCGGCCCATGAAGTGGTCGGGGCCGTAGACGAGCCGCTTGAAGCGGATCCCGCCCTGGGCACGAGGGTCCTCCGCCTCCACGGCGAGGCGCGTCTTGATGCGACCCAGGTGCAGATCGATGCGATCGGCCGGGTAGGCGGCGTCCGCCATCAGCTCCCCCATCACGTCGAGGAGCAGGCCCCAGGAAGGCCCGATGATGGCGCCGGTCAGACCGAGCGCGTCACCGCTCACTCCCCCGCCCTCGGGCTCGAGCAAGGCCGCGATGGCCTCGGAGTCCCGGGTGCTCGTGCCCTGATCGGCGAAGGCGCCCGCGTAGTAAGCGACGCCGGTGCGCCCGGCCGGATCGAAGCGCGGTCCGCCGCGGACGTGGAGGCGGGCCGCGGTCACGGGCGCCCCCTCACGGCGGTGGACGAGGAGCGTCGCGCCGCAGCTCAGCGTGAAGCGCTCGAAGGGGATCTCGACGACCGGTACGCCGCCTTGGGCCGCAGCGCTCAAGCGTCGCCCTCCTGTTCACGAGCGGACGCATCCGGGCGGGACCACGCCACGACGCGGCGGCCGGGGTCGAGGAGACGCGCGCAGATCTCCTGCAGGCTCACCGCCGTGACCGCGTCGCGGCGACGAGTGACGTCGAGGGCGTCGCGCCAGTCGAGATCGGTGGCGTACTCGCCGAGGGTCTCGGCGAGCTCCGTCGTGGTCTCGGACTCGAAGGCCTCGCTCGCGGCGAGGAGCTTCTTCGCGCGCGCCAGCTCCTCCTCGGCGACCGGCTCGGTCGCAAGCCTCTCGACCTCCTCCTCGATGGCCGCCTCCAGGGCCGCGGTGTCCGCGCCCTCGACTGCCTCGGCGTAGATCCAGAAGCCCCCGGCCTCGGCGCGGGCGTCGTTGTTGGCGGACACGCTCGTGGCCAGCGCCTCTCCGACGACGAGGCGCCGGTACAGCCTGCTGAGCTTGCCGCTGGTCAGCATCGTCACGACGACGTCCAGGGCGAAGTCCTCGTCGCTCCCGAAGGTCCCGCCGGGCCAGGCCATGATCAGGCGATGCGCGTGGTCGTCCCAGGTGCTCTCGATGCGCACGACGCTGTCGAGGTCCGGAGAGGGCCGGGGCGCCATGGCCGCCGGCTCGCTCGTTCCGTGGGGATCGACGATCCCACCGAAGTGCAGCTCCGCCTCGGCGAACGCCTCCTCCACGTCCACGTCGCCGGCGATCACGAGGGTCGCGTTGCCCGGACGGTAGAAGCGCTCGTAGTGAGCGCGCATGTCCTCGGGCGTCATTCGCTCCACCGTGTCGCGGTAACCGATGACCGGGCGCGCGTAGGGATGGCGGCCGAAGAGGGCCTCGCCGACCCGGCGGCTGAGCGCGCGCCAGGGATCGTCGAGCCCCATGGAGAGCTCTTCCAGCACCACCTGCTTCTCCGACGCGAACTCCTCGGGGTCGAGCAGCAGGTGCTGCATGCGATCCGCCTCCAGCTCCAGCGCGCGGGTCCACCGGTCCGAGGCGAACTCGAACCAGTAGGCCGTGTGATCCGGCGTCGTGAACGCGTTGTTGCTGCCGCCGAGGACCGTCGTCTCGAGATCGATCGCGCCCTTCCCGTGGGCCGGGGTCCCCTTGAACATCATGTGCTCGAGGAAATGGCTCACGCCGCTCCCGTTGGCTGTCTCGTGCCGGCCGCCCACGCCGTACCAGCACATGACGGCGACCACGGGGTCGGCGTGCCGCTCGGCGACCAGGGCCTTCATGCCGTTGGAGAGGGTCCGCTCGTGAATGGTGGCGCCACAGAAGATCGGCGCCTCGGCGTGCATCGTGTCCGTCATGGTGTTCATCGGCGTCGACGGGCGCCGCCGCGCCGGCGGGGCCCTCCGCGGACGGCGCCTCGCGCGCCTCCACCGCGTGCTGAGCGGCGCGCGCCGCCGCGGCGCGCGCCCGCCCGTCGCGGCGCGGGCCGCTCGTCGAGGTGCTCGTCCATCGCGAGCTCGGAGGACTCGGCGTCGGGCCCGCTCTTGGCGACGAGGGCCTCGACCTCGTCCCGGCTGAGCGCCCGCCACTTGCCTTCACGCAGGCCGCGGATCGCCAGGGGCCCGATCCGGGTCCGGGTGAGCGACTGGACCTTGTAGCCCACGCGCGCGAAGACGCGACGGACCTCGCGGTTCTTGCCTTCCTGGATCGTGACCTCCAGCGTGGAGCTGGTCGCGGTGCGGCGCTTGATGAGCACGCGCGCTCCCGACGTCTTGCCTTCGGCGAGGTGAACGCCCTCGCGCACCTTCATGACCGCGTCGTCCGTGATCCGCCCGGGGACCTTCACGAGATAGGTCTTCGGAACACCGTAACGCGGGTGCGCGATACGCTCGGCGAACTCACCGTCGCTCGTCAGCAGCAGGAGACCCTTCGACTCCTCGTCGAGGCGACCGACCGTGAAGATCCGCCCCTTGCGTGGGTCGGTGACGAGATCGATCGCCCGCGGGCGGGTCTCTCGCACCTCGTTGGTGCACACCACGCCGGCGGGCTTGTGGAGGATGTAGTAGCGACGCTCGCGCGGATCGGACTCGAGCCGGACACCATCCACCTCGACCACCTGCTCCGACGGATCGATCTTGGTCCCGAGCTGGGTGATGATCTCACCGTCGACGAGCACCTTGCCCCCCAGGATCATCTCGTCGCTCGCCCGCCGGGAGGCGACGCCGTTGTCGGCGAGGAACTTGTTGAGCCGTACGAAACCCGGGCCGCGCTTCGCGTCGCGCACGGAGGAGGACCGCGCCGGGAGCCGCTTGCCACCGACGCGTTTCAGCTTCGGGCGCGCGCCGGGACCACCGCGCGCTCCGCGCCGGCCACCGCCTCTTCTTCTCGCTGCCATCTGTTCCGTCTCTTCTTCCTGCTGGATCCCGCGGGCGTCGCCCTCATCGGGTCCTCTTCGTGCGCGCCCGGAGGATACGCAGGTTGCCACATGCGTCGGCCACGCGGGCGGACTCGAGGTCCGCCGGGAGCAGCCAGGTGATTCCCTTCGTGAGCGGGTAGCTCCCCCCGTCCCCGGTGTCGAGCCTCCCCTTCCCCGTCAGTCCGACGAGCACGGTCGGCTCGCCGGGCGCCGCGAGCTCCTCCGGCGCGTGCAGATCGAGGATCTCCGCCTGGAAGAGCTCGCCGTCCCGGAGGGTCGCGTGCTGGTTGACGGGTGCACCCTCGTGCCCCTCTTCCTCGCCGGATTCCACCGGCCACGGCCCCGTCGCGGCCGCCCCGTAGTCGATCGAGCGGAGCGCCTCGTCCACGTGCGTTTCGCGCGGGCCGCCGTCGAGACCGGTGCGGTCCCAGTCGAAGATCCGGTAGGTCGTGTCGCAGTTGTTCTGCACCTCGAGGAGCGCGACGCCTGCGCAGACGCTGTGCACGGTGCTCGCGGGGACGTCCACGCCGTCGCCCGCGCGGACGCGGAAGCGCTGGAGCAGATCCACGACCTCGGGCGTGACCGCTCCGCGGGCGAATTCGGCCGCGTCGACACCGGGCGCCAGCCCGAGGAACACCTCGGCCCCGGGCTCCGCGTCGAGCACGTACCAGCACTTCGACTTCGGTGACGAACCGAGCGCGTCCGCGGCCACCGAGTCGGGGTGAACCTGGACCGAGAGGTTCTCGCGGGCCTCCAGGAGCTTCACGAGGAGCGGGAAGCCCCCCTTCTCCGAGGGCGCCATCCGCCCGAGGAGCGCCTCGCGCTCGGACAGCATCAGGCCGCTGAGGGTCCGCCCGGCGAAGGGCCCGCTCGCGATGACGGACGTCCGTTCGTCGCGGTCGCAGACCAGCCAGACCTCGCCGATCGGCTCGCCGTCGGGCCACCCTTCCTCCCCGAGGTCCTCCTCGGCCACGAAGGCGCGCAGGCGCTCCCCTCCCCACACCTTGGGGAGCAGGATCGGCTGGAGCTGGAGCGGTCGAGCGATGGCCATGGCGAAGCCGGGCAGCCTACCGCGGCTTCGGGGGCCGTGGGGGCCATGCGGGGATATCGGAGGCGAGCGTTCCGTTTCCCCAGGCCGACCGCCGCCCTGGCACGCGGGGGCGGTCCCGTCGCTCGAGGTCCCCGGCCCGAGAAGGGCGCCCTGCCGTCAGGATCCTGCGCCCAAAAGGCGCCGCGCCTCCGCGAGGGCGGTGGGCTCCGCGGCGCCGCCGGCGATCATGTCGGCCACCTCCGCGATCCGGTCGTCGCCGAACAGCACGGTGATCCGCGTCCGCGTCCGGCCGCCCTCCACGGACTTCTCGACCTTGAGGTGCCGCGCCGCGGTCGCCGCGATCGCCGGGAGGTGAGTCACGCACAGCACCTGGTGGTGCTCGCCGAGACGCTCGAGGTGACTGGCCACCTTCGGACCCAGCCGTCCCCCCACGCCGGCGTCGACCTCGTCGAAGACCAGGGTCGGCGTGGAGCGGCGCACGGCGAGGGCGCCCCGGAGCGCGAGGAGGATCCGCGCCGCCTCGCCGCCGGACGCCACGTGACGCAGGGGCTGAGCGTCCTCTCCGGGGTTCGCGGCCAGGAGGAGCTCGACGCCCTCGGTGCCGGAAGGGCCGAACAGACGGCGGTCACTTTCGAGCGTTCCGGCGGCGTCCTCGGGGTGCGGCACCGTCGTCATCGAGAAGCGCGCGCGCTCGAGGCCGAGGTCGGCGAGGCCCGCCTCGACCGCCCGGCGGAGCTTGGTCCCCAGCTTGGTCCGCGCCGTCCGCAGCCGTCGCGCCGACTCGGCGAGAGCCTCTCGCGCGGCGTCGACCTCTCCGCGGAGGGCCTCGGCCGTGGCCGCGCCGCCGGTCATCGCCTCGAGCTCTTCCTCGAGCTCGTCCCGCTTCGCTTCCAGCCCGGCGACGTCGGTGCCGTACTTGCGCTCCAGGCGCTCGAGCTGGCCGAGGCGCTCCTCGGCGACCTCGAGGCGCGCCGGATCGTCCTCGACACCGTCGAAGAAGCCCGCGAGCCCGCGCACGGCCTCTTCGAGGTGGAGCGCAGCCTCGCGCAGTTCGTTCGCTGGCTCCTCGAGCCCCGCCACGCGGCCCGACCACTCGGAGACCGCGCGCTCGGCGCTGCGGACCGCGTCCAGCGCGGCGGAGTCGCCCTCGGAGAGGCGGTGGAGCGAGGCCCCGAGCTCGGCGCGCAGCTCGGCGGCGTGGCGCAGGACGGAGCGCTCGGCGCGGAGCCCGGCCGCCTCCTCGGACGAGGGGTCCGCCTCGACGAGCTCCGCCACCTGGAAGCGCAGCATGTCGATCCGCTGCAGCCGCTCGGACTCGGCGCCCTCGAGCCGCTCGAGCTCCTCCGCCAGCCCGAGCCAGCGCGTGCGCCGCTCGCGGTAACCCGCGAGGGGGCCGGCGAGGGCCCCGAAGGCGTCGACCAGTCGGAGCTGCTCCGCGGGCTCGAAGAGCCGCTGGTGGTCGTTCTGGCCGTGGATCTCCACGAGGCGGCCGGCGAGCTCCTTGAGCAGCTTCTGCGTCACGGGCCGATGGTTCACGTGAGCCCGGGAGCGCCCGTCGCGGCCGATCGTGCGCGTCAGGATCAGCTCGAGCTCGCCGCCCTCCGCGTCCTCCTCGAGGGCCTCGGGCAGATGATCCCGGAGCCACGCGGCCACGAGGTCGCCGTATCCCTCCAGGGGCAGGAGGAAGCGCCCCTCGACCCGCGCCCTCTCGGCCCCCTTGCGGACCATGGCCGCCTTGGCGCGGCTCCCGAGCAGGAGCTCGAGCGCATCGACGACGAGGCTCTTCCCCGCGCCGGTCTCCCCCGTGACCGCGTTGAGGCCACCACCGAATTCGAGCGCTGCGCGCTCGAAGAGCGCGAGGTCCTGGAGACTGAGTTCGACGAGCATGCCCCGGGAAGATCGCACGGCACGCGGAGAGGTTGCAACCGCCGGAGCCTCGATCCGTCCGGACCGAAGGGCCTGGCCGATCCCCTCGCCGGAGCTGTCCCTCTCGGCGCGGACGGTCGAAGCGGAGTCGCTGGCCCCGTCCCCGCCCTGCCCTCTCCCTCCGCGGCGCGTGATCGCGGTTGCGGCGCCGACGGGATGACGCGGAGCCGGGACCGGCCTACGGTGCCCCCATGACGATCCTCGCCGCCGCGCTCCTGCTCCTCCCCCAGACAGCCCAGGTCCCGTCCGCGGCGGAGAGGCTCGACGCGTTGCTCGAGGCCGAGTGGGCCGACCGGCTCGCGGCGAGTCCGCTCCTGGCGAGCTCCGTCGGCGAGCACGCCTTCGACCACCTCCTCCCCGACGTGTCGGCCGGGGCCCAGGAGCAGCGGGCCGAGCGGGCACGCGGCTTCCTCGCAGAACTCGCCGCGATCGACCCCGAAGAGCTCGACGTCGAGCGCAGGGTCTCGCGTTCGATGCTGCGCGCGGAGCTCCTCGACCGCGTCAGCTCCCACGAGTTCCGGGAGTGGCAAACGCCGCTCAACGCGGACTCGGGCTTCCACACCTCCTTCGCGCGCCTGCCCGAGTCCACGCGGCTCGACTCGGAGCTGGACGTCCAGAACTACTTCGCCCGCTGCCGCGCGTTCCCGCGCTACATGGACCAGCAGATCGCCAACATGCGCGAGGGCGTGAAGGCCGGGCGGATCCTCCCGGGGGTCGTCATGCTCGGGTTCCCCGCGCAGCTGCGCGGCGTGCTGGTCGACGCGGAGGCCCACCCCTTCGTCCGGGCCCTCGACGAGCTCCCCGAGACCATCCCGGCGGAGCGTCGCGAGGCGCTCCTCCTCGAGGCGGTCTCGATCGCGGCGGAGAGCATCGTCCCCTCCTACCGACGCTTCCTCGAGTTCCTGATGGAGGAGTACGTCCCGGCCGGACGCGAGGACCTCGCCGCGCGGAGCCTGCCCTCGGGCGAGGAGTACTACGGGTTCCTGGTGCGGCGCTACACGACGCTGCCGCGCACACCCGACGAGGTGCACGCCCAGGGGCTCGCGGAGGTGGCGCGGATCCGGGCCGACATGGAGGCCCTCGTGGAGTCCCTCGAGTTCGAGGGGAGCTTCGCCGACTTCCTGACGTTCCTCCGGAGTGACCCGCGCTTCTACGCGCGCGACGCGGACGAGCTGCTCTCCCGGGCGGCGCGCATCTGCAAGGACGTGGACGCGCTCCTCCCGCGCTACTTCGACCTGCTCCCGCGCCAGCCCTACGGCGTCGAGCCCGTCCCGGACGCGATCGCGCCGAAGTACACCTCGGGCCGCTACGTCCGCGGGGCGCCCGGGAGCGGCCGCGCCGGGACCTACTGGGTGAACACCTACGCCCTCGAGAGCCGCCCGCTCTACGCCCTCCCGGCGCTCTCGCTCCACGAAGCCGTCCCGGGCCACCACCTCCAGATCGCGCTGACCGCCGAGCTGGAGCACCTCCCCCCCTTCCGCCGCAACTCCTACGTGACGGCCTTCGGCGAGGGCTGGGCCCTCTACACCGAGTGGCTCGGGATCGAGATGGGGATCTACGACGACCCCTACGAGGAGTTCGGGCGCATGACCTACGAGATGTGGCGCGCGGCGCGCCTCGTCGTCGACACGGGCATCCACTGGAAGGGATGGAGCCGCGAGCGAGCCATCGAGTTCCTCGCCTCGAACACCGCCCTCTCGATCCACGAGTGCACGACCGAGGTCGACCGCTACATCTCGTGGCCGGGACAGGCCCTCGCGTACAAGACGGGCGAGCTCGAGATCCGCGCGCTGCGCGCCGAGTGCGAGGAGCGCCTCGGGGTGGACTTCGACCTGCGTGCGTTCCACGACGCGATCCTGGGGAGCGGCGCTCTGCCCCTCGCCGTGCTGCGAGAGCGCATGGAGACCTGGACCCCCTGACCCGGGCGGAGAACGCGCCTCGGACCGGGACGCGGCGTGTCCCGGCATGGCGCGATCCGTGAGACACCGACGAGTTCGTCGCCACGGCGCGTTCCGTCCGCCGCGGCGCTTCGCTGCTGGGAGCATGATCGGAGTCCAACCCGTCACCGCGCCCACGACGATGTCCGCGCCCGTCTCCGCACGCGCCGCCCTCGACCTCTCCGTCATGAAGATGGAGCAGGACGGCGAGCGCGCGAAGGGTGACGCCAACGCGCGCCTCATCGCAGCCGCCGCAGAGGTCCAGCTGACCGGCAAGGGGGGTCGCGTGGACGTCACCGGATAGGTCCTCCTCACTCACGCCGCGCCGCACGTGGCACCTGCGATCGCCCAGGGCCGCGGCTCCAGCGCGATCTCCCTCGCCGTCCGCACGCGCGACCCGCTGGCTCCCGGGCCGGCGGGATCGCGTACGTCAGCGCCGAAGCGCGGCCATCGGCGACGAGCCCAGGGCCCGCGCGCTGGACGCGAGGCCGGCGAGGATCGCGAGGGCCGCCGTGGCGAGCCCGGCCGCGGGGACGGCCGCCAGGTTCGGCACGCCCTCCATGTCGAGGCCGATGGAGAGGAAGACCCAGGAGAGCAGCAGAGCCCCGAGCCCGCCCAGCAGGCCGGCCATCAGCCCGAGCAGGCCGAACTCCACGGAGAACAGGAGCGCGACGCCGCGTCGGGTGAGCCCGAGCGCCTTGAGCAACGCGGCCTCGCCGCCCCGCCGCATGGACGAGGCCGCCACCGCGCCCGCCAGGATCGCGATACCGGTCAGGATCGTGAAGCCGCCGAGGAGGCGCACTGCGAGCGCGATGCGGCCGAGCGTCGACGCGACCCGTTCCAGGAGCGGGCGGATGCGTAGCACGCTGACGTTGGGGAAGGCCTCGACCACCCGCGCCTGCAGCCCGCGTTCCCTGCCGGCCGGGAGCTTCGCGGCGGCGAGGCGCCAACCCGGCGCTCCGTCCATGACGCCAGGCTCCACGAGCAGGAAGAAGTTGATCCGGAAGCTGGCCCAGTCGACCTCGCGCAGGCTCGTCACGAGGAACTCCATGGTGACGCCCTGGACGTCGAAGGCGACCGTGTCGCCCACACCCACGCCGAGGGACTTCGCGAACTCCACCTCGACGCTGATCTCGTCGGCCTCGGGGTCGCTCCAGAGCGAGCCCTCGACCAGCGTGTTCCCCCCGGGCAGCTCGTCGGCCCAGGTGAGCCGCTGCTCGCGCGTGAGCTGCCAGCGGCCGCGGCCGCGACCGCGACCTCCGCGACGCTCCTCGAGCAGGTCCGCGATCGGGGTGCCTCGCAGCCCGGCGAGCCGCGCCATCACCACCGGGGTGGAGTCGACGTTCGTCGCGCCGACGTCGTCCATGATCGCCCGGACGCCGTCCCATTGGTCGGGCTGGACGTCCACGAGGAAGACCGTGGGCGCGTCGGGCGGAGCGCCGTTGATGAGCTCGGTGTTCAGGCGGGAGCCCACGAGACCGAGGGCGACGACGACCAGCGTTCCCAGGCCGAGGGCCACCGCGGCGCCCGCCACGCCGGCGCCGGGGCGCGCGAGGGCGGCGAGCCCGTGGCGCGCGGTCGGCGTGAGAGCCCCGCGAGGCACGGACCCTGCGAGCCGCGAGACCAGCCGCGCAGCGCCCGCGAGCAGCCCCACGAGGACGCCCAGACCGGCCGTGAAGGCCGCCGCGACGAGCGGGTCGCGCGCCTGCAGCCACGCGAACGCGAACACGCCGAACACGAGGGCCGCGCCCGTGCCCAGCCGCACGGCGGACGGGGCGGGGAGCGGCGCCGCCTCCGCGCGGAGCACGCGCGCGGGGGAGACGCGCCACACCGCCGTCAAGGGCGGGAGGCTGAACACGGCGGCGGTCCCCAGCCCCAGCACGAGCCCGCGCGCCGCGGCGCCCCATTGGAGCCCGCCGACGCCGCTCTCCATCAGCTCGGGCGCGAACGCCCGCACCAGGTAGGGCGCCGCGAGGCCGGCCGCGATCCCGACCGCGCATCCGATGACCGCGAGGCCCAGCACGTGCCCGAAGTACGCGAGGAAGACCTCCCGCGGCCGCATGCCCAGACTCCGCAGGGTCGCGATCGCCGGCGCGCGGCTCCCGAGCCAGGCGCGCACGACCTGGGCCACGCCGATGCCACCCAGGAGGAGCGACAGGAGCGCCACGAGGCCCAGGTAGGACCCGACGTTGTCGAGCGCCCGCGTGAGGCCCGGGCTCGGCCGCGTGAACGACTTGTAGGTCAGGTAGGCCGCCTGGTCGGAGGCCTCCCGGATGCCGGCGATGAACGCGCGAGCGGCGGCCTTGGGCCTCTCCGACTCGAGGGCCACGAGGCGCCGATGCTTCACGCGGCTCCCGAAGCCCACGAGGGCCGTGCGCTCGAGGCCCGCCGGCGAGAGGAACAGGCGCGGGCCGAGGGTCATCGCGAAGTCGACGCGATCCGGCTCGTCCACGAGCTCCGCGGCGATCCGGAAGGACTGGCCGCCCACGAGGATCGTGTCGCCGACGCCGATCCCGAGCTGCGCGAGGAGCTCGGGCGCCGCGATCGACTCGTCCTCTGCGAGCGCGCCGGGGCGCAGCCCCGCCGGTGAGGTGACGAGCTCGCCGTACAGCGGATAGCCGGCCGTGGCCGCCTTGAGCTCCGCGAGCAGGATCCCGTCCGCGCCGGCGTCCCCGTCGCGACGCACCATGGCGCCGAGCTCGGTGACCTGCGCCGCGCGCGAGACCGCGCCCGCTCCCGGCGCCACGAGCGCCTCGACCTCCTCCGGGATCGGACGGCGCGACTCGACGACGACGTCCGCCGCGAGCAGGGCGCGCGCGTCCCGGCGGACGGCGCCCTCGACCGCCGAGACCAGCGCGGCGACCCCGGTGACTGCCGCGACCCCGATCGCGAGGCACGCGGTCATGAACACGAGCCGGCCGCGCGCGCCGCGGGACTCGCGACGCATGAGCGCGGTGAGGGGGGCGAGAGGTGTACCCGCGCTCATCCCACCGAGGTCTGCGCGCGCCGATCGATCTCCTGCTCGATGCGGCCGCCCCGGAGGTGCACGGCGCGGGGGGCGCGCGCTGCGATCTCGAGGTCGTGGGTCACGAGGATCAGCGCGGTCCCCTCGTCCCGGCGCAGCTCGAGCAGCATCTCGAGGACGCGCGCCCCCGTCTCGCTGTCGAGGTTGCCGGTGGGCTCGTCGGCGAAGAGCAGCGCCGGCCTGGCTCCGAAGGCACGGGCGAGGGCGACCCGCTGCTGCTCGCCCCCCGAGAGCTGGGAGGGGTAGTGGTGGCCGCGATCGGCGAGGCCCACCTGGTCGAGGAGCGCGTCCGCCCGGTCTGCGGCGTCCTCGACGCCCGTGAGCTCCATCGGGAGCAGGATGTTCTCACGCGCCGTGAGGTTGCCCAGCAGCTGGAAGGACTGGAAGACGAAGCCCACGCGTCCGCGGCGCAGGAGGGCGAGCTCGTCCTCGTCCATCGCCGCGAGGGACGCACCGTCGATCGTCACGTCGCCTGCGGTGGGCCGATCGAGGCCCGCCAGCAACCCGAGCATGGTCGACTTGCCGCTCCCCGACGGTCCGACGATGCAGACGAACTCACCCGCCTCGACGGAGAGGTTCACGCCGTCGAGGATCGTGAGGTCGCGGCTGCCAGAGCGCAGGCGCTTGGTGAGGCCGACGGCCTGGAGGAGAGGAGCGGCGGGGCGCTTGGTCATCGCGAGCAGGGGTTCGCGCGCGGGGCCCGGCGCGAGGCGCGAGATCCTCCCATCCGCCGCCCACGGACGCACACCCCCCCACGGGATCGTTCACACGCTTCAAGCGGGTGCACGGTGGAACCAGCGGCGATCCGGCCCAAGGGAGGAACGGATCCGTGCGCGGCGACCGACCCCGTGGGAGGATCTCCGCACCGCCACCGCAGCGACCCGCCCGATGACTCGACGACTCCCGCTTCTCACCTTCCTGGTGATCGCACCCACGCTGCTCGCCTGCTCCGACGCCGAGCGGACCGAGACACAGCCCGCCCGGGAGCTCGGGGACGGCTACGGCGGCTCGACGGACGCCGCCGCGCCGGCGGCGCTGGAGATCGCGCACGACGCCCCGCTCGTGCTCTTCCTCGGCGACTCGATCACGGCCGGGCTGCACCTCTCGGTGGACCTCGCGTGGCCCGCTGCGCTCCAGCGCATCCTCGAGGACGAGGGCGTGCCCTTCCGGCTCCAGAACGCCGGCGTCAGCGGCGACACGACCGCTGGAGGCCTCTCTCGCGCCGACTGGGTGCTGCGGTCGGAGCCGGACATCGTCGTGATCGAGCTGGGCGCCAACGACGGCCTGCGAGCGGTCGCGCTCACGGACACCGAGGCGAACCTGCGCGCCCTCGTGAAGAAGATCCGCGCCGCGGGCGCGCGCCCGCTGCTCATGGGGATGAACGTGCCCACCAACCTCGGCGAGTACGCGGAGGACTTCGCAGCGCTCTTCCCACGGATCGCCGAGGATCTCGACGTCCCCCTCGTCCCGCGCTTCCTGGAGGGCGTCGGAGGCGTGCCGGAGATGAACCTGCCGGACGGTCTGCATCCGACGCGTGAGGGTCACGAACGGCTCGCGACCAACGCGCGCTCGGCGCTCGAGTCGGAGCTCGCGGCGATCTCCGGCCGCTAGCGATCGCCCTTCGCGTCGGCCCAGTTCTCCCAGGGCGCCGTGAAGTAGGAGAAGCGGCCGCCCAGCCCGCCGGCCCTCAGGAAGCCCTGGTAACCGGCGAGACGCTCCGGCCCGACGAGCTCGAGGACCTCGGCGCGGTGAGCCGCGCGATTCTCCATGAAGATACGCCCGAGCTCCTCGTCGTCGACGTCGCCGCTGGACCAGAGGCGGGTCATCTCGCGGTTCCGATCGTTCTGGGTCTCGAGCAGATCACGAATGACGCGCCGATCCTGGACGCCGAGCCCCAGCTGATCACCGAGCTTCGAGACCGTCTCGTTCAACCGCGCATCGACCTCGTCGTACTCCGCGTAGGACTTCGCCGCCTCCTCGGCGCGCTCCTCCATCTCGGCCTCGCGCGCCTCCGCACGCTCCCTGGCCTCCCGCTCCTCGAGCACGCGCGTGACCTCATCACGGAACGCGCTCTGCTCGGCGGGAGTGACCCCCGCGACCAGTCCACCTGGACCCGCCGCGTCGTCCGGCGCGGCGAACGGAACCTCACGAGCCCCCGAGGCGCCGCGGGACTCCAGCCCCGCGACCCGGTCCTCGAGGAGCGTGATCTGCATGCGCAGCTCGACGATCGCCTCGGACTCGTCTCCGGACTCCGCCGGGACCGCTGGCTGATCGACCCGCGCGGGCCCGTCGAAGCTCGACGGAGCCGGGGGCCCCGCCGCAGGGCGGGCCACGAGGAAGGCGACCGCTCCGGAGAGCAGACAGGATCCGATCACGGTGAGGGCGGCTGTTCGCATACGACCAGTGTGCACGGATCAGCGCGAATCGGGAATCACGTGCGTCCCAGAGCCGCGGCGATGCGCGCGAGGTCCGGCGCGGTCACGCGGCAGCAGCCGCCGATGAGGCGCGCCCCGCGCCTTCGCCACCCGGTCGCGAGGTCCGGCAGGTCACTCCTCGACGGTTCCTCGGACCACGTCTTCGTCTCCGCCTCGTAGCGCTCGCCCGAGTTCGGATAGGCGAGGAGTTCCGCGCCCGACCGGCGCGCCGCGAGCCGGCCGAGGAGCGAATCGACGTGCTCGGGCGCCGTGCAGTTCACGCCCACCGCGACGAGATTCTCGAGGTCCTCGAGCGCCTCCGCCGCGCGCTCGATCGGCGCGCCGTCGGCGAGGTGGGCGCCGTCGCGGCAGGCGAAGCTGACCCAGGCGGCGGCGCCCGGGTGCTCCAGGAGGAGCTCGCGAAGGGCCTCGACCTCGGTGACGCTGGGGATCGTCTCGATGGCGAGGAGATCCGCGCGGCCCGCGAGGAGCTCGAAGCGTTCGCGGTGGAAATCCACGAGCGCCGCGAGCCCGACGCCGTAGTCGCCGCGGTACTCGGAGCCGTCGGCGAGGTATGCGCCGTACGGCCCGATGCTCGCCGCCACGACGGGCGCGGGGCTCGCCGGACCCGCGCCGCGCTCAGCGAGGAACTCATCGCGCGCCCGCTCTGCGAGCTCGAGGCTCCGGAGGATCAGCGCCCGCGCCCCGGCCGCCGAAGCTCCCGCGCGCCGCAGCCCCTGGGGCGTCGCCTGATAGCTCGCGGAGATGACGCAGTCGGCGCCCGCGTCGAGGAAGGCCCTGTGCGCCCGCTCGATCGCGTCCGGATCGTCCGCGAGGAGACGCGCCGACCAGAGCGCGTGGTCGAGGTCGTGACCCTCGAGCTCCAGCTGCGATGCGAGCCCGCCATCGAGCAGGACGTGGTCACGCGCGGCGAGATGGGGCTCGAAGGGACTCTGCGTCATGGGCGCTCGCCGCCGTCGGGCAGCCTCCCCATCGTAGGGCCGGATCGGTGATCCTTGCTCAGCGGAGGGTCCGCGCCCTGAGCGCGTCCCACGTCTCCTGGCAGGTCGCGCGGATGGACTCGAGCTCGCTGCGCACGTGGCCGGGCAGGTCCGGTGCGAGGGCGCGATCGAGCTCGGAGATCGCGATGCGCCATCCCTCGCGTTCGATCATCTCGAGCGCGCGGATGGCGTGGAGGACGGTCCCCTCGGGAGTCTGCTCGTCGGTGCGAGCCGCGTGGGTGACCTCGATCCAGGGGCTGCCGGCGAGGAGTTCGCGGACCACGAGCTCGAGCTCGAGGCGATCGTGCGGGCGCGAGGACGCGAGCACGGCCTCCGCGGCGGTCCCGCGGCGGACATGGAGCCGCGCCATCGGCGCGTCGTACTCCTCGGCGATCCAGAGCCACTGTTCGTCACCCCAGACCTCGACGCAGCGGTGATCCGCGGGAGTGAAGCGAGACAGGAAGGGGTTCCAGTCCTCGATCTCCCGGCGGAGCTGCGCGACGACGGTGACGGACTCCCCGAGGCGCTGCTCGGGGACGTCCATGAGCGCGCCGAGGGAGGAGCGAGGCGCCACCGGGAGGGTCGGGCCGGCGGCCTCGACCAGGCCGATCTCGGGGCCGGACGACGAGCCGAGGAGCAGGCTCAATCCGAGGGGCGCGGCGACGAGGATCGACATGGCGGGGCGGGAAAGGATTTCCCGCCCGTGGTGATCGGCCGGTCGCGCTGGCCCCTTGAGAGGAAAGCGCGCCTGCCGCCCGCGACGTCAGTTCCCGGCCAGGGCGGGCTCGCTCTGCCAGATCACGTGCCGGATACGCCACGCGCCGTCCTCCTTCACGAGGTGGACGTAGTCGATGCCCCAGAACGCGGTGATCTTGCCGGCGGCCATCTTGTCGGCGAGCTCCAGGACCTCGACCTTCGTGGCGCTCTTGTCACGGGGCGCGGCATCGCTCTCGCCGATCTGCGCCGCCAGGGCCAGGGCCTCGGCGTACGTCATCGGCATCGGGTCCCCGAAGGGCTCGTCGGGCGCGGGCCGGAGGAAGCCGAGCTTCACGAGTTCGGGGGAGAGGGCGCGCTCGAGGTGCGCCGGCTCGCCCTCGTAGAACCCGTCGACGTAGCTCTGCATCGTGGCCAGGACGGCGGCCTCGTCCGCGGCGTCGACGACGTACGGGGCAGCGACCCGGCCCTCGCCGGCGGTGCCGGCGCAGCCGACGAGGGCCGCGCAGAGGAGGAAGCTCGTGGAGATGGACTTCATGTGGATTGGGAGGTTCGAGGTGGGGGGATCAGTCGTCCGGCGCGTCGGACGGACGGAGGAACCAGATGGCGGAGCGGCCGTACGTGCGCGGCTTCGCGTCCGCGGGGAGGCCGAGATCGGCGGCCTCGCAGTCGCCGGGCGCGGTGTGGAGGACCAGCACCCCCGAGGGAGCGACCGCCTCTTCGAGGACGGCGTGGACCACGGCGAGCAGACGCTTGCGGTCGCCCGGCGCGCGCCACATCGGGTAGGGCGGATCGAGGAAGGCCACGTCGCACCAGCGCCCCGCTCCCGGCTCGCGCCACGCGTCCGCCGCGAGCGCGTCCCCGGGCATGTGTTCGACCTCGTCGTCCGTGAGCCCGAGGCCGTCGCAGTTCCGGCGCAGAGCCTTGCGCGCGTCCTTGGACTGCTCGACGAAGCGGACGCTGCGAGCGCCGCGCGAGAGCGCCTCCAGCCCGATCGAGCCCGAGCCGCTGAACAGGTCCAGGACCCGCGCCTCCTCCAGCTCGCCGCCGAGGATGTTGAAGACGTTCTCCTTCACACGGCCGAGCATCGGACGCGTGTCCTCGCCGGGCGGCGCGACCAGCTTCCGGCCGCGGAACCTTCCTGTGATGATGCGCACGCGCAGACGGTAGCGCGGGGAGGTGGACGTGGGGAGATCCCCGCCACGAGGCAGCGGGCTGGCGGCCCTGGATCAGCCCGCGGGCGTGGTCCCCGGGCCGCTGGTCGGATGCATCGGCTCGCTGCGCGCGCCGGTGGACGCCGTGTCGCCGTCATCGTGCGGGGGCTCCGAGGGAGAGCCCCTGCGATGCCTCGCCGGATGGCATCGCAGGGGCCGTCCCGGGCGATCGCGAGCACGATGGGCGGGGGAATCGTGAAATGCGTCCGACTGGCGAGAGGCCGGTCGTGCGTCTCCCTGTGGCGAGCCGCGCGAAAGACGCTACGAGCGGAGGCCGCCGGACGGCCTCTCGCGACGAGGGAGACCCACTCGATGATGCCCATCCTCCTGCTCGGCCTGGCGGCAGCCGCTGCCGGCCTCCAATCCACCCCGACCCCGGCGAACCAGGACCCCGAGGCGAGCCCGGCGGGGCGGGAGAGCTATCTGGGCCGCGAGGTGGCTCGCACGATGCACTGGCGGGGAGCGCCCTGGCTCCTGCGCGCGACCCGGGAGGACGAGGAGAACGGGGATCGTCTGCGCGCGTGGCTCGACGTCCGGTCCGGAGAGGCCGTGTGCGACCTCGGGTGCGGGAACGGCTATCACACGCTGCCGCTGGCCGCGGCCGTCGGACCGGAGGGGCGCGTGTTCGCGGTGGATCTCCAGCCCGAGATGCTCGACCTGCTGGCCGAGCGCGCCGACGGACTCGGACTCACGAACCTCGTGCCGGTGGAGGCCACCGTGGACGACCCGCGCCTGCCGGAGGGGGCGGTGGACACGGTCCTGATGGTGGACGTCTATCACGAGCTCTCCCACCCCGTGCGCGTGCTCGGCCACGTCCGCCGCGCGCTGAAGGAGGGCGGACGCGTGGTCCTCGTGGAGTTCCGCTCGGAGGACAAGGGCGTCCCGATCAAGCTGCGTCACAAGATGACGAAGGCGCAGGTCATCAGGGAGATGGCCGCGAACGGGTTCCGTCTCGCGGACGAGACGGACGCGCTTCCCTGGCAGCACGCCATGGCCTTCGAAGCGGCGCCGGCGGACCCGCGCCTGGAGGCGCGGGAGCTGGCGCGGGGTTTCGCCCGCGCGGCGAGCGGCTCGGACGCGCGGGTGCTGCTGCCCTATCTCGCGCCGCTCGTCGCCCGCACGGGCGCCGACGGCGAGGACGAGGACGTCCCGGCCGCGGCGCTCGCCCGGTCGATGGCCGACGCGATGCGGACGGGCCAGCCACCCGTCGCGCCGGGGGCGCGGGTCGAGCTGCGCGGCGCAGCCGATGAACGCCTCACGGCGGCGCTCGTTCAGCCGGACGCTCCCCCCGTGGAGCTGCTGCTCGGCCGCGACGACGAGGGCCGCTGGCGGGTCGAGGGCTGGTGGGATCGAGAGCCCCTCGGCCGCTCCTTCATGGCCATGCACACGGGCCTCGGGCGCCTCGCCCCGCCCGAAGCGGCGGCCCTGCTCGAGGAGCTCGGGTACGACGGCGTGGGCTGCGGGCTCGGGAGCGCGGCCGCGCTGCGAAGCGCCCTCGAGCCCCTCGGCCTCGACGTCCTGAGCTCCTACGCGACCCTCGACCTGACCGGCGACCTGGACGCGCAGCTCGGCCGCATCGAGGCGGAGATGGCCGCGCTCGCGGGCGGCTTCGGGGAGATCTGGCTCGCGATCCGCGCCGGGGACGGAGCGGTCGAGGCCGCGGACCTGCGCCGGACGGCCGAACGCGCCGTCGCGCGCCTGCTCGACCAGGAGCGCCGCACGGGAGTGGGCGTCGCGCTCTACCCCCACACCGGCTTCTGGCTCGCGACGACCGAGGAGGCGATCGCCCTCGCGAGGTCCGCCGCGCCGGGCGCGCGCGTCTGCTTCAACCTCTGCCACTACCTCCGCCGCGACGAGGAGCCCGAGCTCGGGCCCCTGCTCCGCGCGGCCGCGCCGTTCCTCTCGGCCGTGACGGTGAACGGCGCCGACGTGGACGGGGCGGACTGGGGCCGACTGATCCAGCCGCTGGATGCCGGTGACCACGATCTGACCGGCCTCCTGGAGGCCCTCGACGAGGTGGGGTTCGACGGCTCCTTCGGCCTCCAGGGATACGGGCTCCGCCTCCCCCCCGAGGTGCATCTCGCCCGCTCGATGGCGGCCTGGCGGAAGGCCCGGAGTCCGCGCTGACGCGGCGCCGGGAATCCCCATCGAAACGGGCGAAGCGGGGCCTAACATCCGGGCGTGTCGCTCCCTCGCCTGCACGTCAACGTCGACCACGTCGCCACCCTGCGCCAGGCCCGGCGCGAGGCGTTCCCCGATCCGGTCGAGTGGGCCCTGGCGGCCGAGCGGGCTGGCGCCCACGGCATCACCTGCCACCTGCGCAAGGACCGGCGGCACGTCCAGGACGCGGACATCCACCGCCTGAGGGGAGCGGTGACGACCCTGCTCAACCTCGAGGTCAGCCTCGACCCCGAGATGCTGGGCCTCGCCGAGCGGAGCGGCGCCGAGGCCTTCTGCGTGGTGCCGGAGAACCGGCTCGAGATCACGACCGAGGGCGGCCTCGACGTGATCCGCGAGACGCCGCGCCTGAAGGACGCCGTCCCGCGCCTCGCCGAGGCCGGCGGCGCGGTGTCGATCTTCATCGACCCGGATCCCGCCCAGCTCGACGCGGCCGCGTCGCTCGGAGCGCCCTTCGTCGAGCTCCACACCGGCGCCTACGCCAGCGCCTCGGGGCCGGTGCGCGAGGCCGAGCTCGCGCGGCTCGCCGACGCGACCGCGCACGCCCGCTCCATCGGCCTGCGGGTCAACGCGGGCCACGGCCTCGACTTCGAGAACGTCGGCTCCGTGGCCGCCATCGAAGGCGTCGAGGAGCTCAACATCGGCTTCGCCATGGTCGCGCGCGCGGTCTTCGACGGCGTCGAGACCACCGTGAAGGAGATGCTCCGCCGGATCGAGGAGGCCGTCCGATGAGTCCGGTCGACCTGCGCGCGACCGCCGGGCCGTTCCAGGGATCGATCGTCGCCCTCCCGACTCCTTTCATGGACGGGGGCCTGGACGTGCGCTCCGTCAGCCGGCTCGTGGAGTTCCACGCGCGCTTCGGAAGCGACGCGCTGCTCCTCGGCGGCACCGTCGGCGAGGGCTGGAGCCTGAGCCTCGACGAGTCGGCCCAGCTCGTGGCGCGCGCCGCGGAGATCGCCGCCGACCAGTCGCGCTTCGCCATGTCGGTGCTCTTCGGCGTGGTCGAGATCGACTCGCGCCGCGCGGCCCGCATGGCGGAGCAGGCCGCGCTCGCCGGGGCCGACGGGATCGTCATCGGGGCCCCGCCGCTGGTGCGCGCGGACGCCCGCGCTCTGGCGCGGCACATCGACGAGATCCTCGAGCGCCTGCCCGAGGGCCTGCCGGTGATGCTGCACAACGAGCCGAACCGCACCGGGACCGACATCCCGCCCGAGGTCATCATCGAGCTCGCTGCCGAGCTCCCGTCCCTGCGCGCTCACTGCGAGGGCGTGGGGTTCGCTGGCCGCGCGCGGTCCCTCCCCGCGCGCCTGGCGAAGGCAGGCCTCGCGACGCTCACCTCGGACGACCGCATGATCGGCCCCTTCGGCCGAGCCGGCGCCGTCGGCGCGATCACGACGGTGGCCAATCTCGTGCCCGGCGAGGTGCGCGCGCTCCTCGCGAGCGTCCAGCGCGACGGACCCGACGCGGATCAGCGCGAGCGCGCCCTTGCCCCGCTCATCGACATGGCCCGCCTCGTGCCCGGCGCGCCGACCATCAAGGCGGCGCTCGCGGCGATGGAGGCCATCGGGCCCGAGCTACGCCCGCCCCTCGCGGAGCTCTCCGCCGCCGACCGGGCGAAGGTCGTCGGCGCGCTCGAGATCGGGCGGCTCCTGCTGCCGTCACAGCCCGCCTGAACGACGAAGGCGACGCGGCTGTCCGTCCGGCGCTGAACCAACCTCCAACCCCACTCCAGGTCACTCGAGCGCCTGGAAGCGGCCGTTGAATCCGCCAAACGGGTCAGGCTGCGTACTGAGGAGCCGCATGAGGCTCCGAGGCTGGAAGAGGCCCGACGTAGGGTCCCCGGCTGGCTTTGGGTTCGGCGAAGCGGAGGATCCGCGAGCTGTTCAGGACCACGAAGAGCGAACCGGCGTTGTGCAGGATCGCGCCCACCAGCGGATCGATCACGCCCGTCGAGGCGAGGGCCATCATCAAAATCGAGAAGCCCATCCCCAGCACGGCGTTGAGGATCACGATTGAACGGGTGAACGCTGCGAGGCGCAGCATCAACGGGATGCGACCGAGATCTGGCCTCATGAGCGCCACATCCGCCCCGCCCAGGGCGACCTCGCTGATGCGCTGTCCGAGGGCGACGCCGACGTCCGCTCTGGAGAGAGCGAGCGCATCGTTGACGCCGTCACCGACCATCATGACCTTGCGGCCTCCCTCCTGCTCCGCGCGGACGATGTCGAGTTTCTGCTCGGGGAGGACCTCGGCGATCACATCGTCGAAGCCCAGCTCCTCCGCCACGCCGCGAGCGACGCCCTCACGGTCGCCGGTGAGCATGACGACGCGCTGGATCCCGAGGCGACGCGCGGCGGTGAGGGCCGCTTGAGCCTCCTCACGGGGCCGATCCTCCAGGGAGAGAAAGCCGAGCACTCGCCCGTCCTCGGCGACCCAGGCGCCCGGCCCGCTCTCGTCCTCGTGCCCGCTGAAGTCCAGCCCGAGCGACTCGAGCCAGCTACGCCGGCCCATGCGATAGACCCCGTCCTCGGCCCGGGCCTCGACTCCTTGTCCCGGAATCTCTCTCGCGTCCGCAACGTGCTCGTAGCTCAACCCGAGGCGATCAGCAGCCTCGACCGCCGCGCGTGAGACCGGGTGAAGGGACGAATGGCCACAGATCGCGGCGCGACGCACCACGTCCTCGGCTGGCGCCTCTCCTCCGCTGGTGTGGACCTTGCCGAGGGACAGAGCGCCGGTCGTCACGGTCCCCGTCTTGTCGAGGATGAGAGTCTCGATGTCCGCGACCGTCTCCAGGAACCCCGCGCTCTTGATGAGCATCGACAGCCGGGTCGACGCGGTCATCGCGGCGACCATGGCTGCGGGACCCGCAAGGACCAGCGCGCAGGGACACGACACGATCAAGACAGCGATCGCGCGATCGACCTCCCCCGTCACGAAGAGTGTCACCCCGGCCACGGCGAGAACGATCGGGAGGTAGACCCCCGCGTAGCGCTCCAGCAAGCGCAGCACCGGTGTCTTGGACGATTCGACCTCACGCAGCAGATCGAGCACTCGCCCGATCACCGTCCGCCCGCCGACGCTCGATGCCTCGATCCTGAGAAGTCCGTCCAGGTTCACCGTGCCCGAGTAGACCTCGTGGCCGGGCCCCACGTCCTCGTACAAGGACTCGCCCGTGATGGGCGACTGATCGACCGAAGAGTGTCCTGAGAGCACGCGTCCATCCGCCGGGATGATCTCTCCCGGCCGCACCAGCAGATGATCGCCGACGTCGATCTGCTCGGGCTTGATCTCACGCTCCTCGCCCTCGACCAGCCGGATCGCCCGCCGAGCCGAGAGCCTGCGGATACCGTCGATCGCCGCCCGCGCCCCGCGCGAGCTACGCTCCTCGAAGAAATGACCCAGCTCGAGGAAGAGCGGCACGAGGGTCGCTGTCACGAAGTCACCCGTGGCCAGGGCAGCGAGGATCGCCAAGGAGACGAGCTGCTCGGTGAGGTCCTTGGCCGGCCGCGACAGGAAACCTGAGACGCCGATCTTGAAGATCGGTAGCGAGACGACGAGAGCCGCCAGCCCCTTCATCGCGGCAGCAATCGAGCTTTGCCCGGGGAAGAGGGCTCCGTAGAGCGCGCCGAGGCCGAGCAGGCCGACGCCGGCGAGCATCGGCCCGAGTCTCAGGGCGATGGCACGCTGCTCCTCGACCGTCAGTGCGGCCTCTTGATCCGCGGTTCGCGCCTGCTCGTGGCGGCCGGCGGCGCTCGAATCGTCGACGCTCATCGGGGGGGGGAGATCGTGATCCGGAAGTCCTCGTAGCGCTGCCCGACGGGCGGCTGCACGAATCGTCGCTGCCCCGCGTTCGCGAACACCCTCTCGATTCCCTCGAAGAACAGTCGCTCCAGGATCACACGCGGGCTTCGCTGATACTCGAACGCGAGCGCCTCGAAGGCCGTCGCGTCACCGCGAGCATCCGCGAGCAGATCCGCGGCGTAGATCTTCGCCGATGCGAGCATCTGATCGCGTTCGGACTCGGCCTTCGGGAGCTCCCCCGCGCGATACCTGAGCGCCTCGAGCACGATCTGACGAGCCTCGATGAACGCGGTGCTGACCTCCAGGAAAGCCGGATTGACAGCTGCCGGCACGCCGAAGTCGACGATCTCGACCGCGATGAGCTCGAGCCCAGAGCCGACCATGTCCAGCCGCGCCTGCGCGGCGTTCCGCACGGTCTGCCCCAGCAGGTTGCGCTCCTCGGACATGACGTCGTCGATCGGCTGCCGTCCGGCGGCGCGCACGACTTCTGTCTGCACTGCGTCCTTCAGCAGCGTATGAGGCGCATGCTGCTGGAGCACGAAGGCCACCGGGTCCTGCACGCGGTACCGAGCCAGGAGCGAGAGCTGGAGGATGTTCCTGTCACCGGTCAGGCAGTACCCCCCCTCCACCGGCGACATCGTCCGGCCCGCCGCTGCGCCCGCTGTGTCGAGGGTCTCGACTCCCCAGAGATCCGTGATCTCGACCTCGTGGACCTTCTCCACCTGCACCCGCACGACCTCGTCGATCGGTCGCGGCAGAGCCCAGAGGAGTCCAGGCCCGTGGATCCGATCGCCCGGAGAGTCCCCGACGATCCGACCGAATCGCATGACGATCGCCACTTCATCGGCCTTCACCGCCGTGACTCCCGAGACGAGATACGCCGCGAAGAGCACCCCGATGGGCCAGTGGGCCCGGCGGACCATCGCGCCCAGGAAGTCGATCGCTGGCTGGGCCATCCTGCGGGCCTCGTTGACCCCAGGCGAGCGCTCGAGCGGGGCCATCATTGGTCCTCGTCGCGCGGCAGGTCGAGGTCCGCCGGCCCGTTCAGGACACTGAAGGGAGCCTTGTCGGTACGCATGATGAGGGTCGCTCCCTCACCGACGATCTTCTCCAGGCTCTGGAGCTGTCGGACGAGCCGGAAGAGCTCCGGAGCCGCGGCGTGCGCGTCGGCGAGGACGCTCGCAGCGCGGGCGTCGGCGTCTCCTCGCAGTTGCGCCGCCTGCTCGCGGGCGTTCGCGATGATCTCCGCGACCGAGAGGTCGGTCTCCGAGCGCAGCGCCGCGGCGTCGCGCTCGCCCTGCGCCCGGAAGCCGTCCGCGGCCTTCGCGCGCTCCGCCCGCATCTGCTTGAACACGGACTCGATGTTCGTCTCGGGCAGCGAGAGTCGCTTGAAGCCCACCTGGTCCACGGTGATCCCGTACTTGGAGCGCGCGGTCTCCTGGACCGCTGCGAGGATCTCCGCCTCGATCTCCTCCGCCTTGAGCTCGTCGGGATTGGTGGACACCAGTGCCGAGAGGTCGTGACGCCCCAGGACGCCGATCTTCGCGTTGGTGACGACTCCGTCGAGCTTCCTCTCCGCCTCGGCGATCGTCCCCACGGCTCTGTAGAAGAGCTCCGCGTCTGCCACCTCCCACGACGCGTATGACAGCAGGATGACGTTCTTCTTGTCCCGCGTCAGCATCTCGGAGTGACGCGTATCGAAGACCCGCTTGCGCTCATCGATCAGCACCGCCTTGTCGATGGGCCACGGGAGCTTCCAGTGCAGACCCGGCGACGCTTCGACGCGAACGAGCTTCCCGAAGCGGGTCACGAGCGCGGTGTGACGCTCACGCACACTGAACGCCATCGTCGACAGCAAGATCACGGCCACGGCGAGGACGCCCACGGCCAGTCGGAAGACTTCGCGATTCATCGGACCCTCTTCATCTCTCGTCACGGAGGTAGACGGCACCCCCTGCTTCCTCGATCGTGTGATCCAGCACATGGAAAGCCTTGCCGGCGAGCTGTTCCTCGACAGCCTTCAGGTATCGCACGAAACCGAACACTTCAGGCGAGGCCAGGAAGGCCGCGCGCAGGGAGTCGAAGGCCAGGGCCTCGCCACGGGCTGTTGCCAGGCGTGTGACCTCGTGTGCCTTGGCCTCGCCGATGATCCGCGCCACCTCTCCCTCCGCTCGCGGCCGCTCGCGCACGCGGTAGGCCTCTGCCTCCAGTAGACGCGTGGTCTGATCGACGCGCGCGGCAACGACGTCCTGATAGTCCGCGGCGACGCTCACGGGCGGATGCAGCCCGGTGATGGTGAGATCGACGATCTCGAATCCGAGTGCTCGTGCGTCCGAGGCGTCCTGAATCGCTCGCTCGAGCTCAGCCCCGAGGGAAGCGAGGTTCTCGGACAGGACTCCGTCGAGGGACCGCCCGACCGTGCACTGCATCAGGACCCTGTCGGCGATGATCGCGAGGGTCTCGTCCGGCTGCTGCTCCGAGTAGACGTAGGCGAAGGGATCGCTCACGCGGTAGTGCAGCGACGCGTTGATCGTCACCAGGTCCCGGCCATCTCCCAGCAGCAGGTTGTACTCCTCGTCGGCATGGGAGACGGTCCAGAGCATGCTCGCGTTCTCGCGCGCGCCCGCGAAGCCGATCGGAATCGTCCGGATCCGGTGAACCGGCACCTGGGTCACCTCGTGCATCGGCCAGGGGAGGACCATGTGCAGCCCCGGAGGTAGCGGCGCGCGATCGAGGCGGCCGAAGCGCTCGACGAGGCCGACGTCGGAAGCCTCCACCATCACGAACGAGGTCGAGGCCCAGCCGACCAGGATCAGGCCGCCCCCGATGGGCGCCATGGAGCGCCGCATGAAGGTCAGCGCCCAGGCCCCCCTCAGGTCGATGCCGAAGGTCTCCGCCATGACGCCGAACAGGCTCGCCGACGGGTTGAAGCTCGAACAGAGCAAGCGGAGCGACATGAGATCCGTGCCCACACCGGCGCCCGGATGAGGCTCCTCGTCGTAGAAGCCGCGCCAGCTCGCCCACAGCGCTCGTGCGAGGAGCTCTCCACCGAGAACCACGTTCGCCCCGAGAAGCACTCCCACCACGCGCTCGCCGACGAGTGGCCCGTGGAGATCCTGGATGAAGAGCGCAGCGGCGCCCGCCACCGAGATCCAAGTACCGGCACGGAACCAGCATGCAGCGCCCCTGGCCTCGGGCGACAACTCGCGGGGGACCGTCGAGAAGTACTGTGCGAAGAGCGCGGACAGCCCCCCCATCAGCACGAGGCCCCACGCCTGGATCACAACCCCCGAACCACCCGCCGCCACCCAGGGCGCGATGGACTCCAGAACGCCCGCCAGGGCGAATGCCCAGAAGGAGTAGAGGGGAAGGACGATCCCGAGCAGCCCGCCTACGAACGGCATGAGCCTGGACAGGGGTGGAACGCTGACCACCCCCGCCGCGGGGTTCTCGACCATCCGGACGAACACCCAGCTCCGCCACTGCAGGGTGGCCCACAGGCCAGTCATCACGACCGCCTGCAGCAAGAAGAAGATGCCCACCGCTCCGGAGGCCTCGACGCCGCCGTGGAGCCCGGCGCCCAGCGCCATCGCCGCGAAGAGCCACGGCCCCCCCAATGCAACCCAGCCAGTCACGCGGGCCAGGCGCGCGAGGTTCTGCGAATGGAGTTCGAGGTTGGGGTCGGTCATCGGGGAGCGTCGACGATCGGGATCGACCTCTAGCGCCCCCGTCGATCGGCCCGGGGTCCTCATGGGCAGTGACGACGAGCCGCGATGCAGCGCAGCACGGACCGTGAAGGCCCCGCCGGGGAGGCCGGCCGAAGTGGGTCTGATTTTAGGTCATGAACTTCTTGCTCGCCATGCACTTACACCTGCCGCCCGGGTCGGGCCGGTACGAGTGGAGAGGAGCTCGAAGAGGTCGCGAGTGAACAGGTGACCGGCCGTACGGGCCGACCCGCTGGGGGCCGTCGCACCTTTCTTCGCGCCAGCCACGCGCTGCCGCGGCCCAGCGATCCGGGACGGCCCGGAGACCGCCCGCGGAGCTCGCACTTCTGCTCGAGACCTGAAAAGCGAACCCGAGGTGGGTCTCAGCGCCCTGAAGCGCCCAAATCGCTGCCAGCTCAACCGTGCTGAACTGCCATTTCCGCAGCCAGCTCGCCAAAACGGCGGGCCCTGGCCGTCCATTGACATCGAGGGGCGCTGGCACGTGCGTTGCCTCTGGATCGATCCGGTTGGCCGCCGGTGCGCGGCCCAGGAGGAACGAACGATGCAGCCGCAATACACCCAGAAGTCCCAGGCCGCCCTCACGGCGGCCCATCAGCTCGCCGCGTCCGCTGGCCACCCCGAGCTCGTGCCCGCCCACCTGGCGGTCGCGCTGCTGGCGGAGCCCGAGGGCGTGACCTCGGCGGTGCTCTCGAAGCTCGGCCTCGACCCCAAGGCGCTCCAGCCAGAGCTCGAGGCGATCCTCGCGAAGCTGCCCCGATCGAACGGCGGCCAGCTCGCGCCGAGCCGCGCCTTCAGCGAGGTCATGGGCGACGCCATGAAGCAGGCGGCCGACCGCGGCGACGAGTTCATCTCGACCGAGCACCTGCTCCTCGCCCTGGCTCGCAAGGCCACGCCCGAGATCGCGGCGCTCTTCGCCACCCGCGACGCCGGCCCCGATCGCATCGAAGCCGCGCTCCAGAAGGTCCGCGGCGACCGCAGGGTCACCGGCGAGAACCCCGAGGGCACCTTCGAGGCCCTCGAGAAGTACGCCCGCGATCTCACGGCCGACGCGAAGGCCCAGAAGCTCGACCCGGTCATCGGCCGCGACACCGAGATCCGCCGCGTGATCCAGGTCCTCTCGCGGCGCCGCAAGAACAACCCCGTGCTCATCGGCGAGCCCGGCGTGGGCAAGACCGCGATCGCGGAGGGGCTCGCGAACCGCATCGCCGCCGGCGACGTGCCCGAGGGTCTCCAGGACAAGCGCGTCATGTCCCTGGACCTCGGCGGCATGCTCGCGGGCGCGAAGTACCGCGGCGAGTTCGAGGAGCGCCTGAAGGCGGTGCTCGAGGAGATCGCGGAGGCGAACGGCGAGGTCGTCCTCTTCATCGACGAGCTGCACACCCTCGTGGGCGCAGGCGGCGCGGAGGGCGCCGTCGACGCGGCGAACCTGCTCAAGCCCGCGCTCGCCCGCGGCGACCTGCGCTGCGTCGGCGCGACGACCCTCGACGAGTACCGCAAGCACGTCGAGAAGGACGCCGCCCTGGAGCGCCGCTTCATGCCGGTGATGGTCGACGAGCCGGACGTGGACGCGACGGTCGCGATCCTGCGCGGCCTGAAGGAGCGCTACGAGGTGCACCACGGGGTGCGCATCCTCGACAGCGCTCTCGGCGCCGCCGCGCGCCTCGCGAACCGGCACATCGCCGACCGCTTCATGCCCGACAAGGCCATCGACTGCGTCGACGAGGCGGCCGCGCAGCTGCGCACCGCGATCGATTCACTGCCGGCCGAGATCGACGAGATCGAGCGCAAGCAGCGCCAGCTGGAGATCGAGAAGAGCGCGCTCTCCTCGGAGGACTCGGGCGCGAACTTCGAGCGGATCCAGGCCATCGACGCGGAGCTCGCGAACCTCGCCGAGGGCGCGGACGCGCTGCGCACGCGCTGGAGCACGGAGAAGGAGCTGATCCGCTCGGTCCGCGCCAGCAAGGTCCTCCTCGAGGACCTGCGCGCCGAGGCCGAGCGCAAGGAGCGCGAGGGCGACTTCGAGCGCGTCGGGCAGATCCGCTACGGCGAGGTCCCCGACATCGAGGCGAACCTCGACGGCGCCACCGCCGAGCTCGAGCGCATCCAGTCCGAGGGCGCCCTGCTGCCCGAGGCCGTGGACGAGGAGATGATCGCGAAGGTGGTCGCTCGCTGGACCGGCATCCCCGCGGACAAGCTGCTCGAGACCGAGCGCCAGAAGCTGCTCTCCATGGAGGACGGTCTGCGCTCCCGCGTCATCGGACAGGACACGGCGCTCGAGGCCATCAGCCAGGCCGTGCGCCGCGCCCGCGCCGGGCTCGCGGACGAGACGCGCCCCCTCGGCGCCTTCCTGATGCTCGGCCCCACCGGCGTCGGCAAGACCGAGACCGCCAAGGCCGTCGCCGAGTTCCTCTTCGACGACGAGCGCAACATGGTCCGGATCGACATGAGCGAGTACATGGAGAAGCACGCGGTCTCGCGCCTCATCGGCGCGCCCCCCGGCTACGTCGGGTACGACGAGGGCGGCGCCCTCACCGAGGCCGTGCGGCGGAGGCCCCACTCCGTGATCCTCCTGGACGAGGTGGAGAAGGCGCACCCCGACGTCTTCAACGTCCTCCTCCAGCTCCTCGACGACGGACGCCTGACCGACGGGCAGGGCCGCAGCGTGGACTTCAGCCAGACCCTCGTCCTCATGACGAGCAACCTCCGCGGGGAGGGCCAGGTGGCGGAGTTCTTCCGCCCGGAGTTCGTTGGTCGCCTCGACGAGGTCCTGACCTTCGAGCCGCTGGGCCGCGATCAGATCGGCCGCATCGTCGACGTCCAGATGGCGCGCCTGCGCGCCCAGCTGGCCGAGCGCGACATCGAGCTCGAGCTCACGCCGGCCGCCACCGAGTGCCTCGCCGACCTCGGCCACGACCCCGAGTTCGGCGCGCGCCCGCTCAAGCGCGTCATCCAGAAGAACGTCCAGAACGTCCTCGCCGAGGCCATCCTCCGCGGCGAGCTCGGCCCGGGCCAGAAGGCCGTCGTCGACGTCCACGAGGACCTCTTCATGGTCCGCGCGGACGGGCTGGCGGTCGGGGCCTGAGCGGGGGACCGCTTACTTGAGCTCGGCGGCCGAGCCCGCGGCGGCCGCGTTGTACTGGGTCGGGTCGGCCCCGTTGAAGAACTCGACGATCTGCTCCCCTTCCCAGCGGAACCACGCGTAGCCCTTGATCTTGAGCTGCTCACCGGTGCTGCGCACGGTCCCGCTCCAGACGTACCAGTAGTTCGTGAAGACCTCGCCGTTGTTGTAGCGCATGGTCGTGCACGTGACGTCCTCGTGCGTGATGTCCGTGAACAACGCGTGACCCGCGCCGAACGCGGCCTTGACCTCTGCGGTCGTGTAGTCGACGTCGTTGACGTGGACGACCGCGTCGTCGGCGAAGTGCTCCGCCCACGAGTCCATGTCGTTGACGCAGTACGCGTCGCACATCGCATACACCTTGGCGGTGCGCGGATCCAGCTCGTCGACGACGCCCGACCACGGGGCGTTGTTGGGCGCGGAGGCGCAGCTGGTGAAGAAGAGGCAGAGCGAGATGGCGAGGGTCTTCACGGTGACTCCTGTCAGCGTCGGATGAGGGGGGGGGAGAGGGCGTCCGTGCCCTCAGCGTTCTGGGGTCGGAGCCCGGTCGTCACGGAACTCGAGGGTCGCGTCGCGACGGCGGCGGCGGACGACGCCGGTCGCGCGGACCTCGTGGGCATTGTATTCCGCGATGTTCAGGATTTCGCCCCGTGCGCGGGCCGGCGCGACCATCGAGCCGTCCATGGCCTCCTCGGGGCTCTCGATACCGAGCGACCAGCACACCCCGTCGAGCTCGCCGGGGCCGCGCCCGCGCTGGCTCACCAGCTCGGACCTCTCGTCCTTCGGGTCAGCGGCATCTCGAGGAAGCGAAGAGCGAGGGGAGTGGATCGAAGATCGGGTGACCGTCCGCGTCGCAGAAAAGCGAACAACCCGGCTGGCGGTCCCTTGCCACCGATCCCATCCTGCGCGCATGCGCATCCTGCTGCTCACCCACGGCCTGCCGCGGCCCCTGACCGACGGCTACAACCTGCGCATCGAGCACTACGTTCGACGGCTTGCGCAGCGGCACGAGGTGCATCTGGTCTCCCTCGACGTGGGGGAGCTTCCGCCCGACGCGGAGCAGCTGTTCGCCTCGGTGAAGACCGTCCCCGTGCGCCAGCCGCCCTCGGCGTCGAATCCCCTGCAGCGCCTGCGCTGGGCCTTCTCCGTCGACCAGGTCTACGATTGCGATCCCGCCGTGCACGAGACCGTGCGCGCCGTGGCCGAGCAGGTTCGACCGGACGTGGTCTGGATCTCCGGCTGGGTCATGCTCGGCTACGCGGAGGCGGTGGCCGGGATCCCGATCCTCGGCGACGTGATCGACGAAGGAGCCGAAGAGGCGCGGGTCATCCACAGCCAGGCTGTGGGGCTGCGCGACAAGCTGGTCACCCGCAAGCGTTGGTACATGTTGCGCGCCTTCGAGCGACACTTCTTCCCCAAGGCCAAGCTGATCTGCCTGGTCTCCGACGCTGACCGGGACTTCGTCCAGCGCGACGTGCCGGGCTTGAACCTGCGCGTGGTGCACAACGGCGTGGACCCCGATCACTTCCGGCCCCTCGGGGAGCAACCTCTCCATCCCTCGTTGGTCTTCGAGGGCACCATGGCCCACGTTCCCAACGCCGAGGGCATCGTGCACTTCCGGCGCACGACCTGGCCCCAGGTGCGCGAGGCCTTCCCCGAGGCGAGCCTGACCATCTGCGGACGCGATCCCCTGCCCGAGGTGCAGGCCTTGGACCGCGAGGACGGCATCGAGGTCACGGGCTTCGTCGACGACGTGCGGCCCTACGTGGATCGAGCCTCGGCGTTCATCTCGCCCTTGATCGGCGGTGCGGGCATCAAGAACAAGGTGCTGCAGGCGTGGGCCATGGCCAAGGCGGTGATCGCCACGCCGCTCTCCAGCGGCGGCCTGGATTGCCGGCCCGGTGAGAACATCGTGGTCGCGGAACCCGGGGCGAGCTTCGGACGCGCGGTCATCGAGGTCCTGGGTGACGACGCCCTGCGCCAACGGCTCGGCGAGGGCGGCCGACGGACGGTGCTGGATCGCTACTCCTGGGACGCGAAGACCCTGGAGCTGGAAGCCTGCCTGGAAGAAGCGGCGGGTTCTTGAGCGAGGAGGAGGGCTTCGTCCCACGGACGCCGCCCGAGCGCCCCGGGGTCCACAGCTCGGTGCTCCTGCTGCAGCGGACAGCATCGATCCTGATGATCCCGGCGTCGCCCTCGTAGCCGGGATCGAGGTCGTTCGCCGCGAGCTCGTCGGCCGGGTGTCGAGGGAGGATCGAGTGGACGTGGAGGGGCGGCGGCTCGACGAGGCCCCGGTGCCCGTCTCCGCCTGCTCCGAGCGGCGAGCTCCTCACGCCCGGGCCGGAACCCGAAGCCGACATGCCAGCCCGCCTGGAGGTCAGTCGACGGCCGGCGCCCCGAGGAGCGCGGCCATGAGCGTGCGCGGGACCGCGTCCTCGCTCCACACGAGGACCCAACCCTCGTCGACGCCCAGGAGGCGAGCCCGACCGTCCCCCCGCCCGCCGCTCGTCGCGGCGACGTCGAGCGGCTCACCGAGCACGGGATGGACCACCCGCGCGCGCCAGGTCGCGGCGGCCGGGCCAGCGCCCTTCGACGAGTCCTCGTGCCAGGAGACGGCGAGGCGCCCGTCGCCACCCCAGGCGAGATCGAGCTGGCCCAGTGCACCCCCACCGTCGATCCGCAGGGGCTCACCGAAGGTCTCGCCCGCGTCCTCGCTCAGGACGACCCGGATGCGGGGCGCCTCGTCCCGCCCGAGCGTGAACCACGCCAGCGCGACGCGGTCGCCGTGGCTGGCCAGCGCCGGACCGTTGACCGGACAGCCGGGGATGCGCCAGCCGTCCTCGTGCAAGGAAGAGGGAGCGGTCCATCCGGCGCCCGCCGTCCAGCGCGCCAGCGCGATGTCGCGGACCTCGTCCTCCGACCGGTCCCTCCAGGCGGCGAGCACGCTGCCGTCGCCCAGGAGGCAGAGAGTGGTCGGGCAGCAGTCACAGGCCCGCTCGTCGACGAGCAGATCGGGCCCGAGGCTGCCGTCCGCCTCGACGACCCGGGACCGCACCTGCATGGGTCCTCCCCCACGCGTCGCCCGGCCGTCGAGCCACAGGGCCAGCTGGCGGCCGTCCGGCAGGTTCAGCCACGAGCAGAACCCGTGCTCCCCCGCGCCCTCGTCGTCGTGCAGCGCACCGCGCTCCTCGTAGGTCCCGTCCTCACCGCGACGCGCCCAGACCACGTGGTAGTCGTAGGTGTCGGCGGCCACCTTGCGGAGCCAGGTGACGTGCGAGGCATCGGCGGCGATCGCGGGTGTGTCGGCCCAGTTGACGAACCAGCCCTGCCCCTCGGCCACGGCGCGGCTGGCCCCCCAGGAGAGCGTCCCCGCGTCGACCTCGAGGTCATGCAGGTCCAGGGCGGCGAGATCCTCGTCCGTGCGCGTCGCGAGGACGCACGGTCCAGCGGCCACCCGCGGCCAGGCGCCCTCGGGCCCCTCCGCGCGGGCGAGGATCGCGATCGCACCCGGCGACGGCTGCGCGCCGTTCCGCTCTCCGCCGGGCGAGCAGCCGAGCGCGACGGCGAAGCCGAGGAGAGCCCCGCCGAACCGGCGGGCGGCCGGCCGCGTCGTGGCGCCTCCGAGGCGCCCGAGTGCACGAGAGGAGAGAGGGATCATGGAGAACACGAGAGCGGCGGTCCCGGCGGAGAACTCCTGGAGAGCGCGTCGCTACTCGGCGATTTCGGTGTGCGGGACGAGGCCCGCGATGCGGAATCCGGACGGCGTCCGCCTCAGCACGTAGGTCGTCGTGCGCTCCGGGTGCCCCATCACGCTGCCGTCCTGCAGCAGCCGCGTGAAACTCATCTCCACCACCGCGATGTCTCCGTGGACGCGACAGGTTTCGTAGCCGTTCAGCGTGGAGCGCTCGTAACCGCGCGCTCGTAGCTGCGCGAAGGTGTCCGCCAGGAACTCGGAGAGCGCCTGCTCGTCTTCGAAGGACGTCGAGCCGTCGGCGCGGATGATCGTGAAGGGCACGCTGTAGGCCTCCTCCACGATCCGCTCGATCTCTCCGCGGCTCCACAGGTCGACGTAGTTGGCCATCATCGTCGCGATCTGCGGCGGTGCCACGACGCGCTGACCGGCCTGCGGCGCTGCGCACGAGGCAAGGAGTGACAGCAGGAAGAGCTTCGCAAGCGTGACGCGCTTCATGGCCACGAGCGTAGCACGGCCCTCGTCCTGCCGACTCCCCTCGCGTCAGCGTAGCTGCCGCTGCGTTCCGTCCGTCCTGCCTCCGGGCGGCCGCGGCGGGGAGAAGTGTCGTCGTTCGTCCGAGGGCAGGGAGTCGGTCTCTCTGCACGCTTCAGCCGGAGTCTCGCGGAGGACGTCAGCTGGCGATCGTGTGTCCACTCCCGCTCTCACGTGATGCGAGCTTTCCCTCGAGCCCCGGGGGCGCCCCGCACGACCAGGCCCGATCTGCTCCTGCCGGACCCGCGGACGCGGCTCCCAGACCTCTCTGCCGCGCCGGATCAGGATCTCGGACCGCCCGGCACCCACCCCCGAGTCCGCCCGCTCGACCCGCATCCTGCGCCCGGCCCGGCCCGCGCCGAAGGGCCGGGCCCGGACTCCGGCGAGTTCGTGAACGGCGCCCGGGGTCGTCCCGAGGACCCTGCACGGACCGCGACGGAGTCCCGATACCGGCCAAGGGCACGGACACGCTCTGCCGTGCCCGCGAGAGCCGGTTAGACTCCCGCGAGGGTGCGGCCGGCCCCCCCTCTCCGCGAGCTCCATGCGTCCCTTCCGCTCCACGCTCTTCACCCACCAGGACGGCGTGGCCCTGGGGATGATCCTGTGCGCCCTGGACGCCCGCGGGGCCCTGGACCGGATGCTCGAGCTGGACTGGTTCCGAGCCGGGGAGCTGGCGGAGAGCGTCGGGGCAGCGCCCGGATACCTGAACATCGCCCTGCGGTGCCTGGCCTCCCAGGGCTATCTGGACGCGCGCGGGTTGTGGGGCAGCCCGGACCTGCGCCTGGGCTGGACCGACCGCGGGCGACTCGTGGCGCCGGCGTTCCCGAGCTACGTGCGGGTCGCGGCCTTCGTGCGTACCCACCTGCCCATCGACCGCTACCTGACCAGTGACTCGCCGGCGGACCGGATGCTGGAGGAGCTGGTCAAGGAGGCCGCCGGCGACTGGGGGCTCCTCGCGGACGACCAGCCGAGCCTCACGCGCGAGGCCATGGAGAACTGCGTCGAGCACCTCGACGGCTGCCTCGTGGTGCCGCTCATGACGGCGCTGAAGCGTCACGGGATGCTCGAGAGCGAGCGACTCGTGCCCCTCAAGCCGGCCCACGAGAAGGTGCTGCCCACGGTGGTCCGGCTGCTGACCCACGAGGGCTGGATCGAGGAGGGCACCGACCGCTGGACCCAGCGCGGCCTGGACGCCTGCCGGTACGCCCTGCACTACGGGCTCATGGGGTCGTACCTGCCGATGATGAGCAACCTCGAGGCGCTGCTCTTCGAGGACGCGCGGCAGCGCACCCACGGGGGCGGCGACGAGGAGAGCCACGTGGACCGGCGGCTCAACGTGCTCGCCAGCGGCGCGGCCCACGAGAGCTACTTCTCGGACTCCGACGCGATCCTGCGAGACGTGTTCAACGGCGAGCCCCTTGCGGATCAGCCGCGCTTCGTGGCGGACATGGGCTGCGGGGACGGGAGCTGGCTGATCCACATCCACGACGTGGTGAAGGGCACGCTGCGCGGCCGGCACCTCGAGGAGCACCCGCTGCTGATGGTGGGCGCCGACTACAACGAAGCCGCGCTGGACGTCACTCGCGAGCGGCTGGCGGAGGCGGGCATCGAGGCCCTGGTGCTGCGCGGGGACATCGGGGACCCGGGGAGCTTCGCAAAGGCCCTGGCGGAGCACGGGGTCGACGCCCGGGACGGGCTCCACATCCGCTCGTTCATCGACCACAACCGGCGCTACCTGCCCCCCACCCGGGAGGCGAAGCCGGAGGCCTTCGCCCCCACGGGCACCTACGTGGACGAGGACGGCGCGCCGATCCCCGCCGCCGACCTCGAACAGAACCTGGTGGAGCACCTCACCCGGTGGCGGCCGTTGGCGGAGAAGCACGGGCTGGTGATCTTCGAGTCCCACACCGTGGAGCCGCGGATCGCCGCGCGCCACGTGGCGCAGCTGCACTCCATCGCCTTCGACACGTACCACGGGTACTCGAACCAGTACTGCGTGGAGTTCGAGGTGTTCATGCGCGCCGCGGCCAAGGCGGGGCTCCGCGCGAGCTCCCACCACCAGCTGCGCTATCCCTCGCGGCTGCCCTTCGTGGCCATCAGCCTGAACCGCTTCCTGGTGAAGACGGACGAGGACCCCATCGCGACCCCGGTGGAGAGCGCGGCCCCCGCCCGCGAGGGCGAGTGGAGCCCCACCGGCCTCGAGGACATGGCGGACGGGGAGGCCCTGCACCGCTTCCTCTACGTCGGGGGCGATCCGAACGAGCCCCGCCGCTGGGCGTCGGGCTCCACCGGTGTCCTGGTTCGCCTCGTGCTCGACGCTCTCTTCGAGCGCATCGAGGCGGTGCGGCGCGGCGAGCACGAACCGTCGATCCGCCTGGTGGACTACGGCACCGGTACCGGCTTCGCGACCATCGAGCTCATCAAGGCGGGCCGCGAGCGCGGCCTGTTCGCGGCCCTCGACTCGGCGGGTATCGACTTCCAGGTGCACCTCATGGACCTGCCCTCGGGCTGGTTCGCGAAGGGGTACGAGCTGCTCGCGGGCCAGCCCTTCACCCACTTCCACTCCCTGCGGGACGCCGCGTCAGGCCGCTTCCTGCCCCTGGACCAGGTGCTCGAGCCGGGCTCGGCCGACGTGATCGTGGCGAGCATGGTCTTCCACCTGATCCCCGACAAGGCGATGCCCGAGCTCGTGCGGGGGCTGGCGGCGATCCTGCGACCGGACGGGGAGATGATCTGGAACACCCCCGACACCGGGCCGCCCAGCCGGGGCGCGCGACTCTTCCACGAGCCGAACCGCCGGGTGCGCCAGGCGGCCCTGCAGTGCATCGACAACGAGCTGCTGCTGCGCGACATCCTCGGCGCGGTGCCGGACTCCATGGCCCAGCGCTACGCGGGGCTCGAGGAGCGCCTGCGCGAGGTGCGGGAGACCCTGACCCCCGAGCGGCGCGCGGCCTGCGAGGCGCGGGCCAACCGGCAGATCCTGCCGCGCGCCACCGAGCTGCCGAAGCTCGAGGCGCAGCTGGGAGCGGCCTTCGAGGGCGCCTGCTTCACGAAGACCTTCGAGATGCGCATGCAGGACACCATCGACGCGATCCTGATCCCGTCGAACCAGCGCTGCCTGGCCGAGATCGAGGACTTCGACACGAGGGCGCGCCTGTCCGAGCTGCTCATGCGCTTCCACGTGCTGCCCACGATCTACGCGGGCCCGGCGGCGACCACGTACGGGTTCAACCTGCACTGGACCTTCGGGCGTCACCGGCCAGCGCGGTGAGGGGATCGGACTCCGGGTCAGGTGGCGCGCACGCCCCTCGACGCCCCTGAGTTCGGCGCTCGTCCCCCCGGGCGCGTCGTCGGAGGAACGCCCGCGCGAGGACGCTCTTCGCGGCGCCCCGGGCCTCGGTCGGAGGGCCGTCTTCGACGGCCGCCGGGACCTCTTCGAGGTCCGAGCGGCGGGATCGCGGTCGGGGCCTGGACGGCGGAGGACGCGGCTCGCGCCAGGCCCCCGACCGGACATGGGATCGACTCAGGCGCCGGGTTCGGTCCAGCAGAAGACCCGATGGTCTTCGGCGTCGCGGAAGCTCCCTACGAGGATCATGAGCAGGTCGATGAGCCACCAGATGCCGAATCCGCCGAGGGTGACGAGCTGCAGGAGGGCGGTGCCGGCCTTGCCCACGTAGAAGCGGTGAGCGCCGAAGTAGCCGAGGAACCAGCAGAGCAACAGGGCGACGAGACGGGACTTCTTCGAGTTGCTTTCCATCGCGAGGGGAGATCAGCCAGGGAAGGGTGGTGGAGCAGATCGTCTCGTCGTCTCCGATGACCAGATCGCCTGCTCCGTTGGTTTGAGGACACGGGGCTCCGAAGAGCCCTCGGGGCGTGCGGGGTCGTGGAGAACGACGCGCGCGAGCTCGAGACTCCGCCGCCCGGGACGATAACGCGTGCGCACCTCGTACGCGATCACCGCTGCGAGTCCGTACCCCCGGCGGCCCCGCCTCTGGAGCGGCGGCGGGGCGCTCGAGCTGGCTCACTCCATCCGGCCGAGGAGGAGTCGTCATGCGCACCGGGCGACCAGAGCGTGAGCAGCAGGGGGACCAGATCGACGATGAAGATGATCAGGCCGAGGGAGCCCCACGTGAGGGACCGGCGGCGCCACCCGCTCGCGTTCTCGGCCTTCGGACCTCGTCCAGTCCCTCGGCCTCGTCGCCGACGAGGGGGCGCTCGGCCGAGGGCAGCGCGACCGCGCGCGACTCGAACCCATCTTGCTGGGAGAGCTCGGGGTCGGAGAGCCTTCCCCTATCGATCGCTGACCTTCAGCTCACCTCGAAGTCGATCCACGTCGCGTTCGGCATCTCGGGGTGGTGACCCACGTAGAGCCGGCCGCGACCGAAGAGCACCGTCTCGCGCCGGTTGAGGTGCACCGACGGCCCGTTCTCCGGAACGATGTACGTGCCGTTCATGCTGGTGTCGGCGATCAGGTACTCGGGGTGCCGGTAGAGGATCTTGGCGTGCGTTCGAGACACGTTGCCGTCCGTGATGAGCACGTCGCAGTCGAGCGAGCGTCCGATCTTCAGCGCCCCCGCGCCCTTCAGCTCGTAGACGCGATCCTCGGCAGCGAGCTTCAGCGTGCGCGTCGTCGTGGAGCGGCGCTCCTCGCTCGCGACTTCGTGCATCGTCGTCACCGTCATCGTCGGGTCGTCGGGACCGTGATCGAGGATGGAGTACAGCTGGAGCGGGTCACGCTTGCCTTTCACCGCGACGGCTGGCACCGAACGCGCCGCTCTCCTCACGCGCGGCGACGCCTGCGCGAACAGAGCCTCCGAGATGAGGACCTCGTTCTCACGCGCGAGCGCCGCGATCCGCGCCACGGTGTTGACCGCGTCACCGAAGACGTCGCCGTGCGACTCGATCACCTCGCCCCAGTGCGCGGCGACGCGGATGACCGTGGACTCGTCGCGCATGCGCGCGACCATTTCGAGCGCCGCTTCAGCCGCGTCCGCGCCGGTGAAGCAGGCGAGGACGCCATCGCCGAGCGTCTTGATGACGCGCCCGCCCGCGGCCTGGACGCAGACGGACATCAGCTCCACGCCGCCTCCGATGAGCGCCTTCGCCTCCTTGTCCCCGAGCCGCTCGTAGAGCGCCGTGCTGCTGACGATGTCGGCGACGAGCAGCGAGCGAGGGGTCAGGATCTGGGAGTCGAGGTCCGCGGATTGCATCGCCATTCGAGAAGGGCATCGACGGGGAGAGGATCAGCAGCCCATGTGATGCCCTTCGGGGCTGTCCCCGAAGACGAACGGGGCGGGGAATGCGTCGGGGCCGACGCGGGCGGCCTTGCTGCTGGTGGATCGGGGGTTTAGCGTGCCGGAATGACAAATGTACGTGACGCCCGGGCCCGCCTGAAGGCGGCGACGGCGGAGCGAGAGGCCCTGCGCCGCAGGTGGGACGGCTTGCGGAACCGAGAGCTGCTGGCTCTCGCCGTCCTGTCGGCGACCCGGATGACGCAGACGGAGCGCTGCGGGATCTTCCTGGCCTCTCCCGACGGCACCGAGGTGTGGCTCGAGGCGGGTACGGACGTGATCGAACGCCAGATCCGGGTCAGGCAGGACAACTCGATGGTGGGTGAGGTGCTGCGTACGGGCGCGGCGCTGATCCGCGAGGGCCTCACTGCGAAGGATGGGGCCCACCTCGAGGTGAGCGGGGAGACGAGCTTCGTCGCGCGGGACGCGCTGAGCGTCCCGATCCGCAACGTGGCTGGCTCCGCGGTGCTCGGAGTCCTGCAGGTCCTGAACAGGGAGCCCGGGAGCTCGTTCGGCGAGGCGGACGTCAAGGTCCTGGAGGAGGTGGCCTTCCTGCTCCAGGAGGCGGTGCAACGCATTCACGCCGAGCAGGATCTGCTCGACACCGCCGGGGCCCTCGACCGCCGGATCGAGCAGCTCGATCGGCGAGAGTCCGCGCTCCGGGGAGACGGCGTCCTGCGCACCTTCGCCCCGGCCGTGGCCATGGCTGGAGGGGGCTTCCTTCATCACCGCTTCCAGGGCACGGCCTATCCACCCTTCATCGACCCGTCCGCCACCCAGGCACTCCTCGACAGCTGGGACACCGACGAGAACGACGTCTTCCTCTGCACCCACCAGAAGGTCGGCACGCACCTCGCGAAGAAGTTCCTGGTCGAGGTCTCCCGCGCGCTGTTCGACTATCCGGAGAGCAACCCCCTGGCAGGTGGAGACATCGGGCATGGCGCTGCCCCCTGGCCGGAGGTCTTCTACTCACAGCACGGCAAGGGGCGCTTCGATGAGTTCCTCCGCGCGACGGCAGGGCGTCCGCGGCACTGGTACGTCCACTGCGCCTACGAGGATCTGCCCATCCGTCGTATCCACCCGCGTTCCCGTTTCGTCGTGGTGGTGCGAGACCCCCGGGCCGTCGCCGTCTCGCAGTACTTCTTCTGGGCGCGGCACCCCTTGCTCCAGGTCCCGTCGAGCCTCGGGCTGGACGAGTTCGTCTCCCTCTTCCTCGGAGGGGACCTCTACTTCGGGGACTACCACGACCACGTCCTCGGCTGGCTGCGTCGTGCCGATGCGCGCATCAGCCCGGAGCAGGTGCTGGTGCTGCGGTTCGAGGATCTCGTGACGCGGAAGCACGACGTGGCCGATCGGCTCGCGGACTTCCTGGAGCCGGGGGCCAAGCTCGATGCCGGCACCCGACAGGCCATCGCCGAGAGCACCGAGTTCAAGACGATGAAGGAGAAGATCACGCGCGATCCGGGGACCTTCCACCTCAACCCGAAGGTCTACTTCCGCGCGGGCCAGACCCGCGACTGGGAGGGGCGGCTCTCCCCGCTGGCCGTGGAGGCCATCGACCAGAAGACCCAGGCGGTCTGGGGCGACGGAGATCTGACCTGCCCCTCGCTCGAAGGCCTGCGAACCCTGGATTGAGCCCCCCCATCCCGCCATGCAAGAGGACCTGTCCCAGCACGTCTCCGAGATCCTCCGCCGCGACCTCTCCGCCGTGGCTGCCTCCGTCGAGGCCACGCCGGAGGAGCAGCTCTGGACGGTCCCCGCCGGCGTCAACAACTCGATCGGGACGCTGGCCTTCCACGTGTGCGGGAACCTGCGCCACTTCGTCGGCGCCACCCTGGGAGGCGACGGCTACGTCCGCGACCGCGAGTCGGAGTTCCGTCCCCACGCCGTCGGCCGTGATGAGCTCCTCTCAGAGCTCGCGGCGGCGGAGGCGGCCGTGCTCGCTGCTTTGAACGAGGTCTCCACGGAGACGCTGGCCGCGCCCATGCCCGGGGTGCCAGCGCGGCACGAGGGTCGGAGCGTGGGCTTCTTCCTCATCCAGCTGTGCTGCCACCTCTCCTGGCACCGGGGGCAGCTGGACTACCTGCAGCGCTTCCTGGGGGGAGCGACGCATCCGGCCTGAGGAGCCATCCCGAGTCGAGCCCGGCCCGCGGATCAGGGGAGCTGCTCGCTCTCCGCCTCGGCGCGGCTCCGCAGGAACCTGGCCAGGCGCGGGAGGTCGTCGCTCTGCAGCAGATCGACGCCCGCGGTGTACACGGCCTCCCAGACTCGGTCGTCGTGCGGCAGCGCCCAGAAGCGCAGGCGGTGGCCTCCCGCGTGGGCACGGGCCACGAGCTCCTCGAGGCGGCGGCGCTCGTCCGGCGGTTGCTCGCCCCGCCCCCGCCAGCGGAAGACGGAGGGCCAGGAGGTGCTGACCATCGGCGCGAGGGCCGCGTCGAGGCGCCCGATCTCGCCTGGACGACCGTCGAGGTGGACGAGACGCTCCCGACGGGTGCGAAGGGCCTCGGTGGGGCGAGCGCCGGAGAGGACCACCGTCAGCTCTCCCGGCACGAGCCGCCCGTCGACCCAGCGGGTCAGCCAGCGTCGATGTGGGGACAGCTTCTCCTCGAGGAGCGCGAGGACCGCCTCACCGTCGTCCTTCGCGTCCACGAGGAGGAAGAAGCCCCCCTGCTCGGCGAGCGGGTGCCCGAGCACCGTGCCGCTGGACTCCAGGCGTTGGACGAGCGGCTTCAGGTACAGGTCGTCGAAGGTCCTGCGGAAGATCAGCTCCAGCACGTGGTGGGCGACGAGGAGCCGGCCCTCGCCCGGGAACACGTCCACCTCCACGCTCGTGAAGCCGAGGTCGGCCGCGTCCTCGAGCGGGCGTGCGTGCTGGTAGTCGTTGTGCGCGTGGGCGCGCCGCAGCGGCTCGAGGCCTGGCTCGGGTGCTGGCGCGGGCCTGGCGTGGCAGGCGGCGAGGACGAAGAGGGGCAGGGCGAGGAAGAGCTTCATGATCGGGGCCGAGGGTACCCGCGAAGGCGCTCGAGCCCATGGGTCACGACGCTGCGAATCGAGGCGGACGCGGACGTCCCGGCCCGATCTCCTGGAACGAATCCTGGCCAGCGTTCGACGGCCGCCCGTTCAGCGCGATCGTCGCTCCGACTCCGCCAGCCGCGGCGGCTTTCTCGGCGCGCCGGCCAACGCCCCTCGATCCTCCAGATCCATGAGCGACGAGCCTCGACCGATCCCGGGAGACGCCCCGACGTCTGCCGCCGTGGCCAGGCTCGTCCGGTCGGCCTGGGAGGCGGCGGGGCCGCCGCGTGCGCCCCTGGTCGATTGTCCCTGTCCGGAGTGCGTGGAGCTGGAACGCTCGCTCGTGGGCCGCAGCTGGCGAGACGTCGACGCCGAGCTCGCCGAGCGGCACGAGCGGGACCTCCCGCTCCTGAGCGGCGCGGCCTACCGCGCGCTCCTCGCGGCCTTCCTCTTCGCTGCGCTGGAGCCGGACTCCGAGGTCGGCGAGTTCCTCGGGGACTCGCTGGAACCGGGCGACTTCAACGCGCCGCGCTTCGAGGGGCTCACGAGCGCCGAGGGCGCGGCCGTCCTCGCCTTCCTCCGCCTCGACCTCGAGGAGCGTGAAGCGTCGAACCCGATCCACGCCGACGGACCTCGAAGGGCGATCGCGGAGTTCTGGGGGCGCTTCGACCCGGCCTGACACCTCCACGCCTCGGAGGCCTGGGAGCTCCACCCCTACCCGCAGCACGCTCCTCGACGCGCGCGAGAGGGAACGTGGCCGCGCGGACGGCTCGCCCGGGCGTGTCCTCCGCCGCGACGTGCGCGGCGGGTGATGGCGCCTCAGGCGCGCCGCGCCCGGCGCCGGCCGTTGAGCATCCAGCCGATCGGCGTCGGGCGGACGAGGAGCGCGTAGGTGACGAGCAGCGCCGCGAGGCACGCGGTCACCATGACCCCGAGCTTCTGCCACGCCGGGAGGTCCCAGCGAGCCACCGCCCCCTGGAGCAGGAAGACGAGGGGCAGGTGAGCGAGGTAGATCCAGTAGGACGCGTCGGAGAGGTAGCGGACCCAGGCGCGTTCCCGGCGGAAGAGCTTCGCGAAGAGTCCGATCAGGCCGAAGGTCATGGTCCAGGCGAAGGCCGCCTGCATCACGGCCGGGACGAGGGCCTCGAACTCCCCTCCTTCGGCGCTCTCCGCGGCGCCCCCCGCCGCGAGGAAGATCACGACGGCGATGGCGAGCACCGCCGGCCAGCCGCGCGTCAGGCTGCGGGTCTCCGGGTCGAGGCCGCGCACGGCGGCGCCGAACAGGAAGAAGACCCCGTAGTAGGCGAGCACCAGCGGGTCGTAGGCCAGGACCGAGGACGTGCTCGGCCCGAAGAAGGTCAGCCCGCTCTGCAGCATCATCGCCTGGAACGTCGCGGTCAGAGGGACGACCGCGAGGAGCGCCAGGGGGGACACGAGGAGGGCCGAGCCGGGCGCTGGTTTCCATCGCGCAGCGATCGTGAACACCGGGAGGCCGAGCACGAGCAGGCCCATGAGGTACCAGAGGAACCAGAGGTGCCCGACGTCGAAGCCAGCGAGCGTCTCCATGAGCCTCTCCCCGCGAGAACGGGCGTCGACGAACTCGAACCCCTCCGACGGAACCCCGGCGAACGCCGCAGCCGTGCGGCGGACGCGATCGGCCATGGAATCGAGATCCACGTCGTACCGGACGAGGCCGGCCACGAACCGCGTGATCCCTTCGCGCTCGTCGTCCCAGGGCCAGGCGGAGAGGTCCATCGGGCTCGTGCCGTCCCGGTTCCGAGCGCCCGGGTCGGCGCCGCGGGCGAGGAGGACCCGGCTGGCCTCCGGCGCGGCCCAGAAAGCAGCGCTGGTGAGGGGCGTGCCCCTGGACCCGTCGCGGATCTCGAGGTCCGCGCCGAGGTCGAGGAGGAGCTCGCAGGCCTCCGGCTGATCCGCGGTCGCGGCCCAGTGCAGGGCGGTGAGCTCGAAACCGTCCCTGGCGTTCACGTCCTCGCCCGCTGCGATCAGCGCCTCGATCCGCGCCCGGTCGCCGGCTCGGGCGGCCTCCCAGAGGTCCAGCTCCGCGCCGCGGCCGCTCGTCTCCGCGTCCCCGGCGCCGCGGTCGAGGCCGAAGACCGAGGCGGTGGCGCGGACCCGCGCCGGCATGGCGGGGAAGTCCACCTCGACGCCGATGATCCCCGCGACGAACGCCGTCAGACCCCTGCGGTCCTCGCCCCAGGGCCACTTCGCCAGGTCCGCCGCGCGGGTGCCGTCCTCGTTGCGGGCCTCGGGGTTGGCCCCGCGGGCCAGGAGGACCTCGCAGGCAGCTGCGGATCCCCAGAACGCACCGCTGAGGAGGGGCGTCCCGGCGGAGCCGTCGGTGGCCTCCGGATCCGCACCGAGCTCGATGAGGAGCTCGCAGGCTGCGGCCTGGTCCTCGGTGGCCGCCCAGTGGAGGGCCGTCAGCTGGAGTGCGTCCCTGGCGTCGAGGTCCTGCCCCTCCTCGTGGAGCGTCTGCAGGCGCTCCAGGTCCCCCGCGCGAGCGGCGGACCAGAGATCGCGATTCGGGTTCGTCGCTTGCTCCTCGACGCCCGTGGCGGACGAGGACGCGCGGGAGCTCCGCGGCGCATAGCGCAGCGCGAGGCCCTCGCCCACGGACCACTCCATCAAGGGGAGGATGGTGAAGCACGCGACGACCATGGGCACCAGAACCCGCCGGACGCGGTGCGAGATCAGGCCGCCCGCGCCCCTTCGCTGCCAGAGCATCACCGCGAAGTACCCGCTCAAGAGGAAGAACAGCGGCATGCGGAAGCCGTGGATGAAGGCGAAGAGCACCGTCATCCCCTCCGTACGAACCTCGTCGGTGATCACCCAGGGGATGAACGACAGGGAGAGACACGCGTGGAGCACGACGCCCAGGGACATGGCGAAGCTCCGGACGGCGTCCAGATCATGGCGCCGGACCGGCCCGGGGGCCTCGTTCGAGGGCGAGTCGGAGAGCGAGCGAGGAGCGGCGCCCGATGGAGGGTTCGGCATGGTCAAGATCCGGTCAGCTGGTGGCGGGCCGCCTCCACCTTCGCACGGACCGGGCGGGTGTTCAGGGATCCAACCCGACAATCACACCCGACGCCTCGAAAGGACCGAGCCAGGCAGCCCTGGGGCTCACCTGGCTCGGTCCTCGCGCCAAGGGCGCTACGCGATCTTCGGCCCGGTCGGGCCCCTCTCCCTCAACGGAAGGTGATCGACCGACCGTCGGTGAAGTTCGAGGTCGGGAAGAGCGTGAAGTCGCGGAACCACATCTGGAAGTTGTAGGTCTGCCCGGGGATGAGGCCGGGGAGCGGCGGCGGGAAGCTCCCGAGGGCGACGCCCATCTGGACGGTCCCCGCAGCGTCCGAACTCGCGATCAGCGTGTTGAAGCGTCCGATCGTACCTCCGACGCAGAGCGTACCCGCGCTCCCGCCCGCGTTCGGCACCAGGGCCTGGGTCTGCGAAGCCACGAGCAGCGCAAAGGTGTTGGGCGGCAGCCCGACCCCCTCGAGGGTCAGGTTGTCTTCCGTGACCACGTCGCTGCCGCGCGCGAAGAGGCTGGCTCCATTGCCTGACGAGTTCGGCACTGCGGGCCCGCAGTAGGCGGTCCCCAGCGGCCCGCATTCCACGGTCGAGTCCGGCAGCGGCCTCACCCGGAGGATACGAGCCCCGGGCGCCGTCGGATCGTTCCCGGCCTCGGGGTAGAGGTCCGTGAAGTAGAGCCCGTTCGGGCCCGCGGCACAGCCGACCACGGCCGATCGCCCGGCTCCGGAGTACCGCACGAACTGCGTCGGGGCACCCACCAGGCTGCCCTGCGCGTCGAGCACGAATTCCGTGATGCTCTTGCCGCGCGGCCCCGGCCCGAGGGAGTAGGTCGTGCCCGCCCCTGACACGAACGCGTGGTCCCACTTCGACGAGGGGAAGCCGCTGCCGCCGAAGGTCTCCTGCTCGACGAAGGCGAGGTTCACCGGGCCCACGGCGGGGTTCCAGCTGTAGCTCGCGAAGGTGTTCATGCTGGTGTTCGAACCGTCCCACCCGTAGTCGCGGCCGGCGACGACCTTCGCGAAGCGGTCGACGGAGGGACCGTTGTCCACGAAGTAGTGCTGGCCGTCGGACGCCCGCGTGCGCCCACCGAAGGGATTGCGGACGCCGAGCACGTAGACGTAGTCGCGCGCGGTCACCGCCCCCGGCGTGAAGAACGGGTTCGAGGCGACCGGCGACCCGTCGCGATTGAGCCGGAGGATCTTCCCGCGGAACGAATCGAGGTTGCGCGCGGTGCCCGTGTTGAACCCGTCCCCCATGTGAAGGAGGACCGTCCCGTCGGCGTTGAGCTCGATGTGGGAGACGTAGTGCGCCTGTCCCTGCGCCTCACCCGGCATGTCGAGCACGGTGGTCCGCGTGGCCATGGTCAGCCCGCCGTCCACGCTCGTCAGGCGCTCGAGCCTCGGGAAGTGCGGGCCGCCGGCGTCGTAGAGCAAGCTCAGCCAGAGGTCTCCGTTCTCAGGGTCGACGGTCAACCCGCCGAGGCCCTGCTCCCCCGCACCCGGGAAGAAGCCGAGCGGGTTGAAGTTGAGCAGGTTGTCCGCGAACACCGACACCGTGCCGTCGTTCGTCATCACCATCACCCGTCCGTAGAGCTCGGTGAAGTAGAGGAACGGGTCCCCCGGCGCCGGACCGGGCTCGGGCACGAACGCGAGGTTGACCGGGAGCGAGAGCCCCTCGGCCACGACGTCGACCTGGTAGCCCGGCTGCACGTCCCACCGCAGAGCCGGCCCGCGGAGGCGGGTGGCCAGCACGGGAACGGTCTGGGACGCGAGGCCCTCCCAGGTGGCCCCGTCGTCCGAGATCCAGAACACCTTCTGCCCCGAGGGCGGGAGGTCGACGGCCGGGAGCATCAATCGCAGCGGATCACAGGCCTCGTTGCGCAGGACGATCTCGCTCGCAGGCATCGAGAGCCCGAGCGCGCCCGCCTGGACACGGATCCGGAGAGGCTCCGCCTGAGAGAGCGTCGCCCCGTCCGTGACCTCGTTGCCCGGGGCGAAACTCCCTGAAAGCTCGAGCAGCGCCGTGCCGGCGCCGTTCTCGATCCACACGCGCGGCCCGAAAGCCCCGGTGTCGAACTCCACGGGACGGCCGCTCGTCGCCTGGACCAGCTCGGGGAGCGGGAGCAGCTTCAGATCGGCCGCGACGTAGGGCTGCCCGCTGGCCCCGTCGTCCGTCAGGAAGCTGCGCTCCTCCCAGGGACTCCAGTCGGTCAGGGGGTCACCGCTGTCGTCGCGCACGCGCGCACGTCCCACGTAGGTCGTGACGGGCGCCAGACGGTTCTGGCCCGCGAGGCTCCCCAGAAAGGTGCCCGCCGAGAGCGGAGCCGCATTGAGCAGCGATCCGCCCGCGCAGGACAGGCGCCAGACGAGCTCCGCCGGCTCGACGCGCCAGATCTCGTAGTCGGTGCACAGGTGCGCATCACCGTCCGAGTCGGAGAAGGAACCCAGCTGGAAGGCCACAGCCCCCGTGGGCACCGGACCGCCCGAGGAGTCGGGCTGGATGACGGTGGGAGCCGCCGGCGCATCGTTGCCGGTCGGCGCCGAAGCGAACTCGTCGAAGGTCCACGAGAGGACGTCGTGCGTCTGGGTGAGGCCGCCCGTTGCGGCCGTGAATCCGACCCACGCCTCGCCGCCGCCGAGGCTCAGCGTCGAGGCGATGTCGAGGTCGACCTGGACCGCCGGCTCCGCCCCGTCGACCGAGACGCGCAGGGAACCGGTCGCGTACTCGACCCGGATGGTGTGGACCGCCCCGTCGTTGAGATCAGGCACCAGCCCGCTCACCGCCACGGCAGGGGCGTCGGCCGAATTGGGCGCGGTGCCCAGGGTGTGCACGGCGACGTGGTTCTCCGAGGGGTCGGCGCCGTTGACGAAGGTGTCCAGCTCGATCGCGATCGAGTTGGAGATTCCGCTGTAGCCGAGGCTGCCCCCGGCGGACCCCGAGGCGTTCTGCGCGCTCCGCTGGATGACGAACGCCATGCCGTCGGCAGCGCCGACCATCCGCACGGTGAATTCGCACACGAAGGGGTTGACCACGTTCTGCCGCTGCGAGAACCACGCCACGCCCACCTGGCCACCATCGGCCGGCGTCAGGCGCAGGACGGAGCCCGAACGACTCGCCGAGCCAGCCAGGGTGAGCCCGCTGGTGGACGAGAAGTCGGGGAAGTTGATGTCCGCGATGGCCGGCTGCGCGAGGAGGAGCAGGGGCGCGACGGACTTGAGCAGGGAGGTCGACATGTACGAAGCGGCGCGTGGAGTCGCGGGACCAATGGGCGTCGTGCTGCGCTGGGGCGCGGCGCGATGAGTAACGGATGAAAAGTACCCGAGGCGGGTATTTCCGCCTGCTCGGACCGAGCCATAATGCCTGATATGCAAGTCTAAACAGGGCATGTTTGCGCGATATATTCGCATTGGAACACCATGCCGCAGGCAGAAAAGGCTTTCGCAGGGTATTCATGATTCGACCATTAGTTCTTCCTCCACCCGACTTCTCCACCAATGAAGACCTCCTACTTCCCGGCCGCGCTCCTGGCAGCTGCCTTTGGCGCAACGACCACGGCCTCCGCTCAGACCGTCACCCAGATCCCGCTCAACTACAATTTCAACGGGATCGTCCACGCGGGTGAGGAGTTCCAGCCCGATGCCCCGGACGGATACCGATCGATCGCCGACCGCGGGCTCAACTTCGCCGGTGGCCTTCCCAGTGACCTCTCGTCGTACGCGTTCGTCAACGACGCGAACGTCGTCGACATTGTCTACCTCGGCAACCGGAACGCCGTCGACGGCGGCGGCCGTGCCTTTGACCCCACCGCGGACGGCGACGACATCGGGATCCAGCCGAACTGGCTGACGAACGTCGACCAGACCGGGCCGCAGACGACGACTCTCGCCACGCCGATCGCCATCGCCGGGATCTCCTCCGCGTCCTTCCTGCTCCAGATCAGCAACGGCGGCGGCACCCTCGACTGCACGATCGGCTTCCAGAGCGGCGCCACGACCACCAGCAGCATCGGCGCGCCCGACTGGTTCGGCGGTCCCTACGCTGGCACCGATTCCACCGACCAGGGCCGCCCCGGCGCAGGTCTGAACATCACCGAGGTGTCCGTGGACCTGTCGGCGTTCGACGGCGACGCGGTGACCTCGATCACCTTCTCGAACCCCGACAACAACTCGGGCGGCAAGGGCTACGCGATCGTCGCGGGCAACATCAACTCCGGCGATACTCCGGTGACGATCACGCCCGTTCCGCTGGACTTCAACTTCAACGGGATCGTCCACGCTGGCGAGCGCGACGTCCCGGACGATCCGGATGGCTTCCGCGCCATGTCCGACCGCTCGCTCGACTTCACCGGAGGCGTGCCGTCCAACTCGATCAGCGATCCGTTCGTCCTCCAGGACCAGGCAGGCGCGCTCGACATCGTCCACCTCGGGAACCGCAACACGGTCACAGGCGGCAACTGGGCGTTCGAAGCCACGGCCGACGGCAACGACATCGGGATCCAGCCCAACTGGCTCACGGACGTCGACCAGAGCGGGCCCCAGGTGACGACCCTCGCGTCTCCGATCCCGATCGGCTCCGGCGCCGAGGGCAAGGTCCTGTTCCAGATCAGCGACGGGGGCGGCAGCTTCGACGTCACCTTCTCGCTCCAGAGCGGCGGCACCGCGTTCGGGACCGTCTCCGGCGGCGACTGGTTCGGCGGCACCTTCGCAGGCTGCGGCGCGGTGGACAAAGGCCTGCCGAGCAACAACCTCAACCTGTCCGTCGGCACGATCGACCTCTCCGGTTTCGTTGGTGATTCGATCACCGCGGTGACCTTCAGCAACTCGAGCAACGGCGGAGCCGGCGTCGCGATCCTCGCGGTCAACGTCGAGTCCGTCGGTCTCGGCAGCAACTACTGCACCGCCGAGGTCAACTCGACCGGCCAGGCAGCGTCCATGGGCGCCGTCGGTTCCGATGTGGCCTCGGACAACATCCTCACCCTGACGGCCTCGAACCTGCCCTCGAACCAGTTCGCCCTCGTCGCGGTCTCGCCCCTCGAGGGCTTCTTCCCCGGCGCCGGCGGGACCAGCAATGGCAACCTCTGCCTGGACTTCGGGAGTATCGGTCGTATCGGGATCGTGAACTCCGGCGCCGCCGGTCAGTTCCAGTTCCCCGTCGACCTCACGGCGATCCCCCAGGGTGCGGGGACGGTGTCGACCAGCGCGGGGCAGACCTGGAACTTCCAGGCCTGGTACCGCGATCAGGTCGGCCTCGGCTCCAACTTCACCGACGGGATCTCGATCACGTTCCAGTGATTCGAAAGACGGCATCGACCTGCAACGAGCCAGCCCCCTGATGGACTGATCCGCTCGTCGATCCGACCCCTGGCGCCCCCGCGTCGCAGCTCGTCCTGACGGGCAGCGGTGCGGGGGCGCGCTCGTTCGCGCTCTTCCAGCGGGCTCCCGTGCCGCGATCGCCCCCCTGAAGGCCCCGCTGCACCTGGGCATCGCTGGAGGTCCCGGATCGAGCCACCATCAGGTCGTCGGGGGTTCGATGCCGCGTTCGAGGAGGTGCAGGGCACCGTGGCCGACGTGATCGCCTTGGAACGGGTGAGCGCCGATGGGCCAAATGAACCAAAGTGACGCAGGCAAAAACGGCGTTTTTAGGGTATGGATGAGTGGAACGTTAGCTCCTTCCCAGACCTCACCGACCTTCAATGAAGACCCTCCACTTCCCGGCCGTCCTCTGCGCCGCCTTCGGGGCCGTGACGACAGCCTCCGCTCAGACCGTCACCCAGATCCCGCTCAACTACAACTTCAACGGGATCGTCCACGCGGGTGAGGACCTCCTGCCCGATGCCCCGGACGGATACCGATCGATCGCCGACCGCGGGCTCAACTTCACCGGCGGCGTTCCCAACGACGCCCTGACCGCGCCGTACAACCTCGTCAGCAGCGCGAACGTCGTCGACATCGTCTACCTCGGCAACCGGAACACCGTCGACTCGGGCCTCCGCATTTTCGACGCCGTTGCGGACGGCGACGACAACGGGATCCAGCCGAACTGGCTGACGAACGTCGACCAGACCGGACCGCAGACCACGACCCTCGCCACGCCTATCGCGATCGGCGGTATCTCGACCGCGTCCTTCCTGATTCAGATCAGCAACGGCGGCGGCAACCTCGACTGCACGATCGGCTTCCAGAGCGGCGCCACGACCACCAGCAGCATCGGAGCGGCTGACTGGTTCGGCGGGCCCTACGCCGGCACCGAGGCCACCGACCAGGGCGCCCCCGGCGCGAACCTGAACCTCACCGAGGTGTTCGTGGACCTGTCGGCGTTCGACGGCGACGCGGTGACCTCGATCACCTTCTCGAACCCGAGCAACGGCAACGCCGGCTACGCGATCCTCGCAGGCAACATCAACTCCGGTCAGACCCCGGTGACGGTCACGCCCGTTCCGCTCGACTTCAACTTCAACGGGATCTGCCACGCAGGTGAGGACGGCAACCCGGACGATCCGGCCGGCTTCCGCTCGATCTCCGACCGCGCGCTCGACTTCACCAGCGGCGTGCCGTCCAACCAGATCAGCGATCCGTTCGTCCTCCAGGACCAGGCGGGCGCGCTCGACATCGTTCACCTCGGGAACCGCAACTCGGTCACCAACGGCGCCTGGACGTTCGACGCCGCGGCCGACGGCGACGACATCGGGATCCAGCCCACCTGGCTCCTGGACGTCGACCAGAGCGTGCCCCAGGTGACGAACCTCGCAACCCCGATCCCGGTCGGCTCGGGCGCCGAGGGCAAGGTCCTGTTCCAGATCAGCGACGGGGGCGGCAGCTTCGACGTCTTCTTCTCGCTCCAGAGCGGCGGCACCGTCTTCGGGACCGTCTCCGGCAACGACTGGTTCGGCGGCACCTTCCTGGGCCGCGGCGCAGTGGACCTCGCCCTGCCGAGCTTCAACCTCAACCTGACCGTCGGCACGATCGACCTCTCCGCTGCCGCTGGCGATTCGATCACCGCCGTGAGCTTCAGCAACTCGAGCAACAGCGCGGCCGGCGTCGCGATCCTGGCGCTCAACATCGAGTCCACCGGCCTCGGCAGCAACTACTGCACCGCCACGGCCAACTCGAGCGGCCAGGGAGGTTCGATGGGCGCTTTCGGTTCCGCCCAGGTCTCGGTCAACGACCTCACCCTGACGGCCTCGAGCCTGCCGCCCAATCAGTTCGGCATCTTCGCGGTCGCGCCCTTCGAGGGCTTCGTCCCCGGCGCCGGCGGGACCAGCAATGGCAACCTCTGCCTTGCGGGGACCATCGGCCGTTACGTCGGCCCGGGTCAGATCGTCAACTCCGGCGCCTCGGGTGAGTTCCAGATCTCCATCGACCTGACGGCGATCCCCCAGGGTGCGGGGACGGTGTCGACCAGCGCGGGGCAGACCTGGAGCTTCCAGGCCTGGTTCCGCGACCAGGTCGGCCTCGGCTCCAACTTCACCGACGGGATCTCGATCACGTTCCAGTGATCTGAATCGCCCTGTCAACCCGCAGCGGGTCAGGCCCCCCATGGGCCGATCCGTTCGATGACCGGGGACATGACGCCCCCGCGTCGCAGCTCGCCTCGACGAGCGGCGGCGCGGGGGCGCGCTCGTTCACGATCTGCAGGCCGGGCGTCCGCGGTGAAGCGAACCCGGTCGCGCGAAGTCCAGCGCCGCGACCGTGGGCACATGACATCGCCCGGGGAGCGGCTCAGCGGCGTCGTCGGCAAGCCCCTCCCGCGGGCATCGGTCGCGCCGTGGACCTCGTTCATCCGGCCTCGACAGGCAGCGAGGGTCGTCTCCGCTTCGCCAGCCTCGAGCTCGGTCGCTCCTCGACGAGCTCGAACTCCTGCGCGTCCGGCAGCGTCAGCACTCGGTCGACCTGACCGCCCGCGCGCACGCCTCGAACCCCGTCGACGTGATGGCCGGCGGCGCTCATCCGTTCCGGTACCGGAGCCGCGACGCCGTCGGCGCGATCGCCGCCCCGAACCTCTCGAGCACCATCGGCGTGACGCCCGACCGATCGTCACTCGGGCGTTCCCCCGCAAGCCGGGCAGAACGAGCCCCGATGAGGCCCCGCGCAGCATCGACGCGCGGAGCCAGCCAGGAGCCGGGTTGAAACCCGGAGCGGCGACCGCCGCTTCGTCCGTCGTGGCCCCGGCTCCCTCTGCTCACTGGCAGAAGGTCACTGCCATCGCATCGCTCAGATTGAAGCCCGTGCCGCCCGGACCTTGAGGGTCCCGGTACCAGCACTGGAAGTTCCAGGTGCTGCCCGCGAGGACCCGCCCCGCGCCCACGCTGGGGGCGCCGACCGTGAAATCCATCCGTCGGGTCGCGAGCCCGAGGAGGTCGCTCTGGACCGGCGGCAGGAGCCGGAAGAGCGAAGCGCCGACGCAGCGGACCCCGTCGCCGAAGGGGAGCTGCGCCTGGGTCCCCCCGTAGAAGAAGATGCCGAAGGCGCCGGGGACCCCTCCGCTGGTGTACAGGTGGAAGTCGTTGGCGGAAATGCTCGGAGAGCCGCTGACCCCCATCACCATGCCAGGCCCGACGGAGTTCGGGGCCGCGACGCAGTACCTCCGACTGAGATCGTCGAGGTCCAGCACGGCGCCGATCTTGAGGAAGCCGAACCGCGAGTTGTCCACCGCGATGATCGCGCCGCCGTCGCGGGTCAGATCGATGTCCTCGGCCGCCCAGTCCTGGCCGTTCGAGCTGCTGTAGGTCTCCTCCCAGTCGAGGCCCCCGCTGGCGTCGTACCGGGCGATGTAAGCCTCCCACTGATCGGAGCAGACGCCTCCGTTGCACGCGGAGTAGGGGTACTCGTCCCCGGTCCCCGCCGCGATGATGCAGCCTCCGTCGCGGGTGGCCTTGACGCCCCACGTCTCGTCGTGGATGAAGGCGGGGTTGAAGCCCCTGGGGTTGCCACGCTTGCGCTGCCACAGCTCGCTGCCGGCGCTGTCCAGCTTGATGGTGTAGGTGTCCCAGTTCGCCGTGCCCGAGAGGGTGTGCCCCGCCAGGAAGATGGAGCCGTCCGCGCCCAGGTCCATGCCGAAGCAGTGGTCCTCGCTGGAGCCACCGTAGGTCCTGCTCCAGAGCACGGTCCCCGCCGAGTCGATCTTGAGCACGCCGTACTGCAGCGCGTCGTCGGTCCCTCCAGCGATGATGAAGTCGTCCCCCGTGGGCTTCACGCGGTACGCCTGCGACAGGTAGGAGTTCACGCTCTGGCTGCTGAGGAGACCGCCGCTGCTGTCCAGGAAGGTGATGTGCCCCTGGCCGTAGGCGAAGAAGGTGCTGTTGGGGTCGGCGGCCTGCCTGTAGCCGACGGCGAGGATCCCCGCGGGGTGGAGCGCGATGTGCTCGAAGGCGTCGGCCCCGCCGATGTCGTGGGTCTGCTGGAAGAGGGTCGCGCCGGTGGCCTTGTCCAGCTTGAGGATGGCGCTGTTGCGCGAGAGCATGCCGCAGATCAGGTAGCCGCTCTCCACCTCCAGGGCTGCGTTGCCCATGTTCCTGGAGCCGGCGCCGATCTCCTTCTTCCACACGAGGCCCCCGGTGGGGTCGGTCTTGACGACCAGGAGCTTGGCGCTGACCCCGACGTAGCCCGTCTCGCCAACCTGGAGGAAGCCGCCGTCCTCGCACTCGAGGATGTAGTGGCCGTGGGACTCCTCCTGGGAGCCGCCGTGGGAGGTGAACCACTCCACGTCCGGCGCCCCCTGGAACGCAGCAGCGGCGGGGACGAGGAGCCCGAGGAGCAGGGGGCGGGTCAGGAGGGAAGGGAGAGTGGGTCGAAACATGGGCTCGTTCGGGGTCTCGGGGTCGGGAGCGCGCTCTCGCTCAAGGCTACCAGCCCGCGCGGCCAGCGAGCGGAGAGCCCTGTGGCTCCCCGTCCGACCCTGGAGGAACTCCCGGCGTCCCGCATCGGAATCCTCCGCTCCACCCGGCCCCACCGCGCCTGCGCCTCCTCCGCTGCGGGCGGCCAGCTCGGACCTCGGTCCCCCTCGGCGAAGGCGTGGAAGGTGGAGCCATGGATCGAGGTTCGTGACCAGGGCCCCACCGGGAAGACTCCCGGCCTCCGT
>PKCK01000029.1 GCA_002862085.1 Planctomycetota bacterium
GGGAAGGGTGAGGTCGACGAGCAGTTCCTGGCCCCCGTCGAAGGCGCGCAGCCTCGGGGTCTGACCGGCGAGCGTCACGGTCACGCGGCCGCTCCTGTGACCGCCGCCCTCGAGGGCCTCGACCTCGCCGGCGAGGGCGCGGAAGGTGACCTCCGTGGGCGTGTCCGTCTCGAGGGTCAGGGTGCGAACGAGTCGCGCGCGGCCGCCCTGGTCGGCGGGCTGCACCTCGGGCACCGCGCGGTCGCTGACCTCGACGTCGCCCAGGGAGTAGCGCAGCGTCGGCACGCCGTCCGCCGCGAGCCGGTACCCGCGGAAGCGGTAGCCGTACTGGCGGGGGTAGGTCGGGTCGGGGTTGACCGGCTCCTCCTCCGTCTTGACGGGCCTCAGGGGCCATGATCGGTCGCTCTCGACGCCCATCAGGAAAGCGACGTCGCGCGCGAGCTCCGCCGCGCGCGCGCGCGGGTTGAAGTCGCCCGCGCCCTGCCCGTTCCAGTTGACCGACACGAAGTCCCCGCGCCACAGGGCGGCGAGCGCGCCGTTGTTCGCGTCGAAGGCGTAGTGCAGCCCCTCCGGGAAGCCCACGGCCACGCCGCGGAAGCCGGCCACCCGGCTGCGGCCGCGGTAGACCCGCGGCGCGCCCTCCACGTCGACGTCCCAGCGCGGCTGGTCGATCCCGCGGGGGTTCGGCGCGCTGCGGCCGAGGGTGAGGAAGTGCCAGATCGCGCCGATCTGCGCGTCGGTGTCGCCGCCCAGGGTCTCGTCGTCGACGGCCACGCCGCCCGGCCAGGACTCGGGCATGACGACGCCGGGGAGGAGCGACTGCGGCGCGATCAGGAAGTCACGGAACCACCGCTCGCGCAGCCGATCGGGTGACGTGATGAGGTCGAGGCCCTGGAAGCTCGGACCGCGCTTGGCGTTGAAGCAGTGGCACGACACGCACCCCAGACGCGTCGTCCCCAGGAGCAGGCGCGCGGCGTCACGGGACTCCCTCTCGGTCTCGCCCGAAGGCTTCGGGAACACCAACGGCTCCTCGGTCGCGTCCACCTCCTCGAGGAGCGCAGGCAGGTGGGCGACGTTGTCGGCGCCGAACACCGGCATGCGCGTGCGCATGTAGGGCCGCACCGAGGCGCCGTCGTGGAGGACGTTCTCGAGCCAGGTCCGTCGCAGCTTGCCGCCGACACCGTCGAGGTGGGGCGGCCGGCGCGCGTTGTCGCCGAGCTCGGGCTCGTCGGAGACCAGGTACCCGTCGAGCTCCGCCGGCACGCCCCCGCGCCCGTCGCGCTCGTGGCACGCGGTGCAGCGGAAGGCCTCGAGGGTGTGGTCGACGCGTTCCGCAGGCGCGACCGGCTCGTCGAGCGCCGCGATGGACGCGCGGATCGCCCTGCGCTCCGCGTCCGTGCGCCCGTAGGCCGGCGCCCCCGCCGACGGCGCGTCACCCGCGCAGCCGTCGACGCCCGAACGGAACGGGACGTCCGCTGCCGGCGGCGCCTCCCCGGCGGCCGGGCCATGACAGCTCGCGCAGCGCAGCTCGCCGAAGAGCTCGCGGCCTGCCGCGATCCGCTCCGGCGTGGAAGCCGTGGGACGAGGCGAGAGGCTCTTCCCCACCTGGTCGCCCGGCACCAGGTACGACGCGAGATCTCCGGCCTCGGCGCGCGTGAGGTGCATCTCGGGCATCAGCCCCGCGGGTCTGTGGGCCAGCGGGTCGTGCAGGAACGCCGCGAGGCCGCGCATCGTGTACTTGGCAGCCACGTGGTCGAGCACATGCCCGCCCGCCGGCATCGGACCCAAGGTCCCGGTCACCGCGTCCGGCACACGCGGCCCGTGGCACTGGACGCAGCCGACCTCGTGGTAGAGGCGCTCACCGCGCTTCCAGTCGCCCTCGGTGTCGAAGCCGTCCGCGGCAGGCGCGAGCGAGCGGACGTAGGCCGCGAGGGACGCGGCGGCGTCCAGACGCTCGGCGCGCGAGCGACCCGCGAGCACGTCGGGCATGCGCGTGTCCAGGTGCATCTTCCGCGGGGAGACGAGGAACGCCTCGAGGAAGCCAGGGTGCGTGCGCGCGGCGGAGAGCGTCAGGTTCGGCGCAGCGCGCTCGCCTGCTCGCGCGAGGTCGCCGTGGCAGGCGGCGCAGCCGAGGCGCGCCAGGAGCTCACGGCCGGACTGTCCACTGGCCTCGCCCGCCGTCGTGGCGATCGAGGCGACGAGGAGGAGGGCTGAGCGAAGCTGCATCGGGAACGAGCATAGGGCCCCTCCGGGGTCCCGCCACGGGCGCTCAGGGCCCTGGAAGCTGGATGAAGGAACGCGTGGCGGTCCGGGCATGGGTGTCGGATCGGCCTCGCGCGTTATTTTCAACGCCCCCTTCCCTGCCCCGGTCCCCTGCTCCGAAACGGACGATCTCCCATGACCGAGAACGACGGCGTCGCCCACGAAGGCGACAAGAAGCTCTTCTTCGCGTGCTTCATCGCGCTCATCGCCACCGCCTTCGGCTTCATCATCCGCGCGCTGGTGATCGACGACTGGGCGGCCGAGTTCAACCTCACCGAGACCGAGAAGGGCGAGATCATCGGCGTCGGCCTCTGGCCGTTCGCCATCAGCATCGTCCTCTTCAGCCTGATCATCGACCGGATCGGCTACGGGCGCGCGATGGTGTTCGCCTTCGCCTGCCACGTGATCTCCGCGATCGTCACGATCCGGGCGCAGGGCTACTGGGATCTGTGGATCGGCAACTTCATCGTCGCCCTGGGCAACGGCACCGTCGAGGCCGTGATCAACCCGGTCGTCGCGACGATGTTCGTGAAGAACAAGACCAAGTGGCTGAACATCCTCCACGCTGGCTGGCCCGGGGGCCTGGTGCTCGGCGGCCTGCTGACGATCGCCCTCGGCCAGGACGCGTCCTGGCAGACCAAGGTCGCGCTGATCTTCATCCCGGTCATCGCCTACGCGATCCTGATGTTCGGCCGCCGTTTCCCCGTGAACGAGCGCGTCGCGGCCGGCGTCTCCTTCAAGGCCATGCTCTCCGAGGTCGGCCTCCTGGGCGCCCTCGTCATCAACTACCTGATGTTCGCCGAGGTCAGCAAGGTCTTCGAATGGAGCCCGGCCGTGATGTGGTCGCTCATCGGGGTCTTCACCATCGGCTTCGGCGCCTACGTCGGGTCGATCGGCAACCTGCTCTTCGTCTTCCTGCTGCTGCTGATGCTCCCGCTCGCCACCACCGAGCTCGGCGTGGACAGCTGGATCACGGCCCTCATGGGGCCGGCGATGGAGGACATCGGGTACCAGGCGGGCTGGGTGCTCGTCTACACCTCCTTCGTGATGATGGTCCTGCGCTTCAACGCGGGCCCCATCGTCCATCGCATCTCTCCCCTGGGCCTCCTCGCGGTGTCCTCGGTCATCGCCGGTCTCGGCCTCGTGACCCTCTCCACGGCGACGGGGGTCATGATCCTCGTGGCCGCCACCCTCTACGGGATCGGCAAGTCGTTCTTCTGGCCGACCATGCTCGGCGTCGTGGCCGAGCAGTTCCCGCGCGGCGGCGCGCTGACCCTCAACGCCACCGGCGGCGTCGGCATGCTCGGCGTCGGCGTGGTGGGCGCGGTCTTCCTCGGCGCGATCCAGGACAAGCAGGTCGCGGCCGACCTCGCCGCCTACGACGCGGCCAACAACACGGCCCTCGTCGAGAGCTACGTGACCCTCGACAAGAAGAGCGTCCTCGGCGAGATGACCGTCCTCGACCCCGAGGTCCGCGCGGCCGCGCCGGAGGCCGACCAGAAGACCATCGAGGAAGTGGAGGCCGGCGCGAAGAAGGCGGCCCTGCGCGCGACCGCCGTCTTCCCGGCGATCATGCTCGTCTGCTACCTGCTCCTGATGGTCTTCTTCCGCACGCGGGGCGGATACAAGCCGGTGGAGCTCGGCTCCGACGCGACCTGACGCGCGCCGCGCAGGTCCGGAACGAAGGAGAGCGGCCCCGCGGTTCGAACCGCGGGGCCGCTCTCGTAGGCGCGATGAGTGCCGCGCTAGGCGGTGCGCGGCGTGTGGGTGCCCACGTCGGCGCCGGGCGGCAGGACGTAGATCCCGCGCTCGGGCTCCACGAGCTCGTCCTCGAAGAGCGCCGGGTCGATCCGGGCGCCGGGGCGGCTCGCGATCTCGATCAGGTTCCCGTGGGGGTCCCGGACGAACATCTGCATCTTCCCGTTGGGCAGCGCGCGCACGAGGCCCCAGGGCTCCGTGTCGATGGCGCCAGCCGCCTTCGCGCGCGCGAAGACCCCCTCGAAGTCGGGGACCTCGAGGCAGAAGTGGCCGCGGTACGCACGCGCGTCCGCCAGCACGTTCATGTGGATCTGCTGGCGGTCGTTGATGCGGAAGAACTGCGAGGCCATCCCCTGCTCGGGCGTCGGGTCGAGGGCCAGCCCCAGCACGTCGCGGTAGAACGGGACGGCCGTCTCGAGGTCGTCCACGTTGACGTTGATGTGATGGATGTGCGCGTCGGCGTCCATGGCGCTTGGCTCAGCGGATGAGCGGCAGGAGCGTCTCCGAGGCCGTCTCGTAGAGCATCGTGTAGTACTCCTCGGAGAGCAGGCTCGAGCCGTGGTCCTCGATGAACTTGAGCTGCTCGGGGGAGATGTCGACCGGGTTCTGCTCGACCTGGTTCGTCCAGGGCGAGACCGGAGTGCGGTCGATGGGCGCGACGGCCTCCATGGTGAGGGCGCCGTCGTAGCCGATGTCCTTCAGCGTCTCGACGAAGGCCTTCCAGTCCACCGAGCCCATGCCGGGCGCGAGGCGGTTGTTCTCGGCGACGTGCACGTCCACCAGGCGCGACTTCGACGCGCGCAGGGCCGCGTGCATGTCCTTCTCCTCGATGTTCATGTGGAACACGTCGAGGCAAACGCCGCAGTTGGGGCCGACCGCCTCGGCCAGGGCCATGGCCTGGTCCGCGCGGTTGAGGAAGTAGGTCTCGAAGCGGTTGAGCGGCTCGAGCGCCATGCGCACGCCGCGCTCCTCTGCCAGTTCGTAGACCTCCTGGAGGCCGGCGACCACCCAGCCCCACTCCTCGTCGGGGGTCGCGTCGGGGTTCACCTTGCCGACCGTCGCGGGAACGATCGTGAGCTCGGTGCCCTCCAGCTGGTGGACCATCTCGACCAGCGACTTGAAGTAGTCGACGGTCGCGGCGCGCTGCGCGGGATCCTTCGCGGCGAGGTTGCGATCACCGAGCGTGAGGGTGACCGCCCCCCAGCAGCGGATCCCGTACTCCTTCAGCAGCGGCAGACACTCGCTCGGCTTGTACTGATCCGGCTCGCCGCTGATCTCGATGCTCTCGAATCCGAGACGCTTGATGCGCTTCAACGTGACCTCGAGGGGCTCCGCGCGCATCCAGTTGTGGGTCGACAGGTGCATGGAGTCATCCTACGCCTTCCCGTCGGATCGGAGACCGCCGCCGCGCAGGACGCCCGTTCTGCGCGTCGCTCCGGAACCCCGGGAATGCGAACCCGACCGGGGGAGCGCGCCCCGGAACCCCTCGCGCGGATGCCGTCCCACGACGCAGCGGATAACCTCCATGCGCGCGGCCAGCATCGCCGTGCCCCCCCCCGACCCTCTCGCCGCGTCGTCGCGGCCCTGCTCCACAACCATCCGATGGAGATCGCCGCCGTCGAGGCGCGCTGGCTGCGCGCGCCGATCCCAGAAGCGGGCCAGCACACCTCGGACTTCGGCCGCCTCCGCACCTTCGACGCGGTCCTCGTCACCGTGCGCACGAAGGACGGCGCCGAGGGCTTCGGCGAGGCCAAGGCAGCCGTGGGCTCCGCCGGCGACTGCGCGTCGCTGGTCACGACCGTCGAGCGCGAACTCGGGCCCGCGCTGATCGGACGGGATCCCCGGCGCATCACCGAGGCCTGGGAGCGCATGTACTGCGGCCAGCGCGGCGAGCTCGCCCTCGATCGCGGCCGCAGCTTCCCCGACGTCGCGCGCCGCGGCCCGCGGATCGCCGCGATCGGCGCCGTCGACACCGCGCTCTGGGACCTCGCGGGCCAGGCCCACCGCGTGCCCGTCGTCGAGCTCCTCGGCGGCGCTTGCCGGGACGCGATGCCCGCCTACGCGTCCGGCGGGTGGGGCGGCGTCGACCGCATCGGCGACGAGCTCGGGGCCTTCGTCGAGCGCGGCTTCCGCGCCGTGAAGATGCGCGTGGGTGCGATGGACCAGCACGTGGAGACGAGCGCGGTTCGCACCCTGGCTGCGCGCGCGGCCCTGGGCCCGGACGTCGAGCTGATGGTCGACTCCCACGGCACCTTCTCCCTCCCCGAGGCCAAGCGCTTCGCGCGGATGGTCGAGAGCGCCAACCTGCGCTGGTTCGAGGAGCCGACGCCCCTCGACGACGTCGAGGCGGCGGCAGAGCTGCGCTCCTCGACGGACATCCCCATCGCGGTCGGAGAGAGCCTCTCCACCCGCTTCGAGTTCCGCGACGTCCTCGAGCGTCGCGCCGCGGACGTGCTTCAACCCGACGTCGCGCTCGTCGGCGGGATCACCGAGGCGCGCCGGGTCGCCGCCCTCGCGGAGACGGCCCAGGTCGAGCTCGCGCCGCACCTGTGGGGCTCGGCCGTGTCCTACCTGGCCGGACTGCACGTCGCCTTCGCCAGCCCGGCCGCCCGCATCCTCGAGGTCTCCCTGGGCGCCAACCCCCTCCTGCGCGAACTGCCGGAGTGGCCTCCGACGGTGGAGGACGGACAGGTGAAGGTCCCCGAGGGCCCGGGTCTCGGCTTCCGCCCACGCGCGGAGCTGGTCGACGAGTGGACGGTCCCGCTGTGACCGGCCCGCGCGTCCTGCTCCTCGAGTCCGTCCACCCCGACGCGCACGCCGAGCTCTCCGCGAGCGCGGACACCTGCCTGGCCCCCTCGCCCGACGCCGACCTCCCCGGCCTCGAGGACGTCCGCGCGATCATCACCCGCGGCCGCGGGCGCGCGAACGACGCGCTGTTCGCACGCTGTCCGGCGCTCGAGGTCGTCGCGCGCGCGGGCGTCGGACTCGACAACGTCGATCTCGAGGCAGCTGCCCGACGCGGCGTGGCGGTGCTCAACGTCCCCGACGCGCTCACCGAGACCGTCGCCGAGCACGCCCTCACTCTCGCCCTCGCGGCGCGCCGCCAGGTCGTCATGAGCGCGAACGACGCGCGCGGAGGCCGCTGGGAGGAGCGCGCGAGCTACTCCGGCGAGATGATCGCGGGCACGCGCACCACCGTCGTCGGTCTCGGCGCCATCGGCGCGCGCGCCGCCGCGCTCCTGCGCGCCATCGGCGCGGAGGTGACGACCTGGAGCCGCACCCACCGCGAGGACGCGGGGTTCGAACCCGATCTCGCTCGCGCCCTCGACGGTGCGGACGTCGTCTCCCTGCACGTTGCCCTCACCGACGAGACCCGCGGCCTGCTCGACGCTCCGCTCCTCCAGCGACTCGCTCCTGGCGCGACGATCGTGAACACCGCTCGTCCCGCCGTGGTGCGCCAGGCCGATGTGCTCGCGGCCCTCGAGTCGGGCCGCGTCGGCGCCTACGCGGTGGACGGCTTCGAGCCCGAGCCGCCCGATCCCGCCGATCCGCTGCTCGCACATCCGGGGGTGATCGTGACCCCCCACGTCGCCGCCCTCACGCGCACGACGTACCGCGACCTCTGCCTCGCGACCGTCCGCGGAGTGCTCGCCGTGCTCGGCGGCGAAGAGCCCTCCGGCGGCGCGCAGCGCGTCCGGAGCTGAACTCCAGGGTCACTCGACGCGCAGGTCGACCCGCGCGCGGCGCCCGACGACGACCTCGATCTCCTGGACCGCGTCCACGCGGAAGGCTCCGTCGGCGCTCCGGCCGACGCGCACGCGGTACCGCCCCGGGTCCATCCCGTCGAAGCGTTGACGGCCCCGTTCGCGGCGCGACTGCCCGCGGCCCATCGGGAGGCCCGCGTCGTCGAGACGGTCCACCTGGATCGTGAGGCGCTCCCGGCGGCGGTCGGGCGCCCGTTCGACCCCGACCTCGATCGAGCCGGCACGCCGAACCCGCACCAGGAGATCGTCGCGGATCTCGCCGGGCGCGAGCGCGGGCACCTCGATGGTCCGCGAGCGCACGAACTCACCTTCGATCTGGATCCTCAGGGTCTCGCCGGTTCCCACTCCGTCGAAGCGGAACCTGCCGTTCCGTGCGGTCGTCATGCGGCCGGGCTGGGACCAGTCGCTGTCCCTCTCCAGGTCCCCGCCGGGCTCCTCGCGCAGGGTCTGCTCGCCGATGAACGCCCGGGACTCGCCGGCGATGTCGTCCACCCGTATCCCGACGTTCGCAGCCGGGCGTTCGTCGTCCACGTAGACGGCCCTGCCGGCGATCGTCGCGTCGGGGAGAGCCAGGACGAGGAGCGCGGGGTCCTCCGAGACGTCCACCTCGAACCACGTCTTCATGGCGCGATCGGGATGCTGGACACCCGCCTCGTACGCTCCGACGGGAACACCTGCGATGACGAAGTAGCCATCGGCGTCAGCCACCGCCCGGAGCATCCCGCCGCGCCAGTTCGGCCGCAGGAGATCGTCCTCCTGCCTGATCGCGAGCTCCACGCGGGCCCCCGCCATCGGCGCCCCGGCTTCGATCACACGACCCGTCACCTCGACCACGGCGCGGACCGTCAACGCGACCTCGACCGTCCCGGACTCCGGGACCTCGAGGGCCCGCTCCTGATCCCCCCAATGAACCGGTCTCCGTGGCTCCATGTCGGGCAGCGGGCTGATCAGCGCGTGGGGGCCGGGCTGGACCGAGAGGAAACGAGCCTGCCCGGCCTCGTCGGTCCTGGCGTCCATGCGTCGTTGGCCGCGCGAGACCTCGTTGCGCTGCAGGAGCCGGACCTGAACTCCCACGGCCGGACGCCCCGCTTCCGTGGTCACGGTCGCGATCACGTCAGCGCCGCGGCCGAGCTCCACCTCCACCACGCGTTCGCTCCGCGGAGACTCGAACGGCTCGGCGAAGACGTACCCGTCCGCGTTGACGCCGATCTTCAGAGCGGACTCGCCAGCGGGCATCGGGAGGAGCGCCACCCCGGCCGCGTCGGTCTCGCCGTAGCGCACGGTGTCGCTCGTCCACGCCGGATCGTTCCTTCCGCGCCACCGCTCGAACCAGCGATCCTTCTCCGCGTCGCACGCGTAGACCAGCGCGCCCTCCAGAGGGAGGCCGCCGGGGCCCTTCACGCGCACGGTGAGCACGTCGCCGCGCACCAGCTCGAGATCGCCGAGGTCGTTGATCCGATTCGCGCGGACCATGACCCCGCGGACGAAGTGGTCCTCGAAGCCGACCGAGCGAACACGGAAGGACATCTCGCGATCGCCCATCTCGCGCGGCCCGCCGCGCCAGCGCCGCTGCATCGTCAGATCGTCGAACCGGAACCGACCGCCCTCATGATCCTGCTTCGGGCGGTCGCCCACCTCGAGGGTGCGGGCGTCGAAGTCGACGCCCTCCGGGGCACCTTCGGCGTGCGCGACCATGAATCGCTCCAGCGGCACGAGGGCCCCGCTCTCATCCCGTCTGACGACCCGCCCCACGACGACCGTGCGCTGCTTCCAGGACAGCTGCACGCCGCTCGCGGGCGCGGTCACCTCCACCTCCTCGACGGCCCGCGACACATCACGCTCGCCCGTGATCGGATCCACGAGGGCGACGCGCAGCCTGTAGGTGACGCCGTCGACGAAGGCACTGCGCCCGAAGGCGCCGGTGCGCGCGTCGATCGGCAGCTCTCGCCAGCGCTGCTCCATCGCGGTCGCCTCGCCGTCCGCGGACGCGAGCACCGCCACCTGGAGGCCCTCCGGCACGCCCTCGCACGTCCCCGAGATGGAGACCGCCCGCGTCAGCATCAGGTCGAAGCCGATGATCGATTCGCCGGGCCGGAGACTCCCCTCGACGCGCGCGGGCGCCATCCCCTGGAGAGCGGCGATGATCCAGAAGCGGCCGGGCCTGAGCTCGTCGCACGTGAACCGGCCGTCCGCCCCGGTCAACGCGAAGGCGAGGCCGCGGGTCGGCGCGACGCGGGCCGCGAGCCCGGTGAGGTCCGCCTGGCCGAACGCCAGCCGCGCGCCCTCGAGGGGACGCCCGTCGGCCCCGCGAACCGTGCCCTCGACCGTGAGTCCCGGGCGGAGCGCGATCGCGCCGATGTCATGGGGCAGCGTCGCTCCCATTCGCTCGCCGGGCGGACGCGCCGGGACGTGTCCGGGCGCTCTCACGAGGATCCCGAGCTCGCGGTTCGCCTCGAGCTCGGGAGCCGCCGGTGGGAGCGGAACGGTGAACACGCCGTCGTCACCAGCTTCCACGTCGGCGACCTGATCGGAGCCCATGCGAGGCGTGAGGCCCTCCGCGAGGTCGAGAGGGCTCGCCTCGAGGCCGAGCGGGATCGAGGAGCGACGCGTGGTGGCGAGGAGACGCGCGCCCGCGAGGGGCGCGCCAGCCCCGTCGGTCGCGACCCCGACGAGCTGAGCCTGGACCGCGCGTTGGAGGGCGCTCGCAGGATCGCCGGCCGTGACCCGAGCCACCGAGCGAGCCTCCGCGTCCACGCCATCGACCGCGCTGACCTCGCCCGTGAGACGCGCGGCCTCCTCCGCGTCGCGTCCGGCCACGTCGCGACGGTCCGCGACGCGGGCCGCGCCGTCGGACGTGGGCGGCTCACCGCCGGAGATCATCAGGAAGGTGACCAGCAGCAGCGCGACCGCGAGGACCGCGGCGATGACCTTGGACGAAGAGGCTCGCATGTGGGCCGCTCAAGTTAGGGCGTGGGTGCCGCCAATGTCCGGACCCCCAACCAGTTGACGCACCTCGAACAGGCCGGCGCGCCGGTAGGGCGGCGTGGGGCCGCACCGTGCGGCACCCGTCGATTCGACGCGGGCGTGCGCTGGCGATGCGGCCGGCTCCTGTCCGTCGGGCGCGTCAGCGGCGAGAACCGCGGTAGGCCCCCGTACGGAAGACCTCGGCGCCGCCGACGCTGCGGGGATCCCCCAGAGTCCGAAGGCGGACGTCGAGACGAGCGCGAAGCGCGACGAGGGTCTCCGCGTGGGCCGGATCGGACGCGAGGTCCTCGACCTGGTACCGGTCGGAGGTGAGGTCGAACAGCTCCTCCGCCGGGCGCCTGCCGAAGCACAGGTCGAAGGCCGTCGGGTGCTCGTCTCGATGGTCCAGCAGGTAGCTCTTGGTCGGCCCGTTGTCGCAGTCGCGGAACGGCCGCTTCCCGGGCGCCTCCCACCCGGCGGGCCAGCCCTCGGGCTCGATGTTCCGCACGTAGAGCCAACGCTCCCCGCGCAGCGCGCGCATGGGATAGCCGCCATCGTGTCCGCGCTGCGCCACCGTGTGGCGCTCTCGTCCGAGGACGACCGCGTCCCGCCACGACGCGCGCGTCCCCGGCTCCGATCGGAGGAGGGGGACGAGGCTCCGGCCGGTCATGGCCTCGGGCACGGGGACTCCGCAGGCCTCCAGGAAGGTGGGCGCGAGATCGATCAGCGAGACGATGCGCTCCTCGACGCGGCCCGCTGACCCGGCTCCTGGCCAGCGCACCACCAGCGGCACGCGACTGCCGAGGTCGTAGAGGTTCGTCTTGCCGCGCGGGAAGGGCCAGCCGTGGTCCCCGGTCATCACGACGACGGTGCGCTCGAGCTCGCCGTGCTCCTGGAGCAGCGCCAGCGCGCGGCCCACGTCGGCGTCGAAGCGCTCGACCTCCGCCAGGTAGTCCGCGATGTCGCCGCGGATGACCGGCGCGTCCGGGTAGGGCGGCGGTACGTCCACGTCGGCGGGGTCGATCCCGCTCGCCGCGCCCGACGCTCGTACGTAGGGCCGATGCGGATCGCTCGCCCCGAGCCAGAAGCAGAAGGGCGTGCCCGAGGGGCGCGCGTCGAGGAAAGCCTCGAACGACTGGTAGCGTCTGCCCGCCGGGTTGCGCTCGCGGCCCTGGGCCTTCCAGTTCCCCGGCCCCCACGCCTTGCGCCAGTGCCCCACGTGGTATCCCGCGTCCTCGAGGAGGAGCGGATAGACCTCGTGCTCGGGGCCGAGCGTGCTCCACAGGTTCGCGCCCTCCCCGAGCCGGAAGAAGTGCTGGCCGGTGAGGATCGCGTTCCGCGACGGCGTGCACGAGGGGCTCGAGACGAACGCTCGATCGAACAGCACGCCGCTCGCCGCGAGCCCGTCGAAGGTCGGGGTGCGCGCCGCGCTGTCCCCGAGCACGCCCGCGTGGGGCCAGCCCCAGTCGTCGGCGATGGCGAAGAGGACGTTCCAGCGGGAGCCCTCGGACGGCTCCGGCGACGATTCCTGCGCCCGCTCGTGGACCCGCTCCTGGGAGCCTGAGCGCGCCCCTGAGAGCGCGGCGAGGGACGCGACGACGAGCAGGGCGCGGAGGATCACGGACGGAGCCTGGCGCAAGGATCCGGAAGCGCGCAGGGGCTCATGCCTCAACGGCGCTCGGGGTCGAAGCCGGACCCGGTCGAGCGGAAGAAGAGGCGGCCGCGACCGAGCTCGCTCTCGCTGACGTTCCGGACGTGGTCCTCGATCAGGTACAGGTTGCCGCCGTCCAGCACGGCGAGCGCCGCCTCGACGATCTCCGTCGACTCCGGCTCGAGCTCTCCCTCCGCCAGGGCAGCGATCTCGCCTCGCGCCTCGACGCAGCGGCCGAGGGCCAGAGCCAGGACAGCGGCGTCGCGGTCGGGCGGCGCCGCCTCCGCGAGCTGCTCACGGAGGAAATCGAGGGCGCGCTCCTGGGGCAGCGCGTGCCCGAGTCCGAGGATCGCGCTGCGGCGGACGAGCTCGTCCTTGTCCTTCTCCGCGGCCTTCAGGACGACCCTCAAGGCCCCCTTGTCATCGGCCCCGCACGCCGCGACCGCGCGGATCCACTCGGGCCGGACCGACGGGTCCTTCTCCTTCTTCCAGGCCTTCATCGCGGCGGAGAGCCCATCGGGGTCTCCGAGCTGCTCGAGGGCGACGGCCACCTGGGCGCGACGGACAGCGCGTTCACTCGTCGCCTCCGCCGTGATCGAGTCGAGGAAGGCCGAGGTCGAGACGAGCCCCATGAGCCCGACGACACCGTCCACGATGCCCTGAGCCATGCCGGAGAGATCCCAGAGCCCGAGCTGCTTCTCGATGAACGCGGCGGCGTCCTCCTCGTCCGTGAACATGATCTCGAAGACCGCGCGCTGATCGCGCATCGAGAGGAAGCGCTTCTGCATCTCCGCGGTCATGGCCTCCAACTCGTCGGGCAGCAGGCCGCGTCCGATCTCGTCGCTGTCGAGGGTGCGGAAGGTCTCGCCGAGGAGCAGGCGTCGCGGCGGGCGCGCCCCCCGGGGGAGGTCCGGGATCTCCTCGGCGCCCGCCCGGCGCAGCGCCTCGGTCGTGCACCAGGCGAACTCGAGCTCGTCGATCTCGAAGGGGCAGGAGAGGAGCACCTCGCCCGCGGGCGAGAGCCAGACGTGATGCGGGAGCGCGATGACGTCCTTCTCGTTGGGCGTGATCCAGCGCTCCTTGACGGCCTCCATGTTGCCGCGATGCTGGATGGGCTCCATGTCCCCGAAGTCGGGCAGGCGCTTGGCCTCCTTCCCGTCGAAGGACCACGCCGCGACGTTGACGGTCCGGGCGAGGAGCGGCGCGACGACCTTCGAGCTGTAGAGGCGCTTCTCGTGGAGGCGCGTTCGTCCCTCTCCGAGCTCGCCGAGCGCGAGCATCACCACGCGCGCTTCGGCCGCGGCCTCATCGAGGGCCTCGTCCACGTCTGCGACCCACGCGACCCGCGACGGACCCACGTTGACGAGCGCCAGGAGGAGCGCCGCGACCAGCGCGCCGGCGAACGAGTGAACGGATTGGAGTCTGGGGAGCCGTGCCGACATGACCAGCCACGGTGACCCGCTGCGCGCCGCCGCACAAGGGCTCCACCGCGCATTGGGACCCGCGGGCGCTGTATTTCCCGGGAGATACAGGGCTCTCACGTCGAAGCGTCGGCGAGGCCGCGCCGTGACGCGGGAGCGTCGCCGGCCGCGCGGGCGAGAGGGAATCGCTCGAACGATCGGCAGCACCGATCGCGGCCCTCGCGCCCTGGCCCCCTGCTCAGGCCATGACCGGCGGCGCGTAGCTCGTGAGCTTGATGCCGTCCACGGCGGCGAGGTACTCCTCCATCGTCGGAGTCCGGCCGAGGATCGTGGAGAGCACGACGACGGGCGTCGAGGCGAGGAGTGACTCGCCCGTCTTCTCGGCGCTGTCGGCGACGACACGCCCCTTGAACAGGCGCGTCGACGTGGCCATGACCGTGTCGCCCTTCGCGGCCTTCTCCTGGTTGCCCATGCACAGGTTGCAGCCCGGCCGCTCGAGGTAGAGCATGTTCTCGTACTCGGTGCGCGGCTTGCTCTTCGGGGCGAGGTCGTCGAACTCGAAGCCCGAGTACTTCTGCAGGATCGCCCAGTCGCCCTCGGCCTTCAGCTCGTCGACGATGTTGTAGGTCGGCGGCGCGACCACCAGCGGCGCCTTGAACTCGACGGCCCCGTACCGCGCCTCGACGTTCTTCAGCATCTGCGCGAGGATCTGCATGTCGCCCTTGTGGATCATGCAGGAGCCGACGAACCCGAGGTCGACCTTCTTCCGCCCGCCGTAGTAGGAGATGGGACGGATGGTGTCGTGGGTGTAGCGCTTGGACACGTCCTCGTTGTGCACGTCGGGGTCGGCGATCATCGGCTCGTCGATGATGTCGAGGTCCACGACGAACTCGGCCGAGTACCGCGCGTCCGCGTCGGGTGCGAGAGGCGGCACCTCGCCGGAGCGGAGGCCGTCGATGCGCGCGTCGGCCATCTCGATGAGCCCGGCGAGCACGGCCTTCTCGTTGTCCATGCCCTTCTCGACCATGATCCGGATGCGGTCACGGGCGATCTCCAGGGACTCGATCAAGGTCTCCGGCTCGGAGATGCAGATCGAGGCCTTCGCCTTCATCTCAGCGGTCCAGTCGGTGAACGTGAAGGCCTGGTCGGAGAGGAGCGTTCCGATGTGCACCTCGATGACCTTGCCCTGGAAGACGTTCTCGCCGAACTCCTTCAGCATCTGCGCCTGGGTGGCGTGGACGACGTCCCGGAAGTCCATGTGGTCCTTGAGCGTGCCCTTGAAGGTGACCTTAACGGACTCGGGGATCGGCATCGTCGCCTCGCCCGTGGCGAGGGCGAGAGCGACCGTTCCCGAGTCGGCGCCGAAAGCCACGCCCTTGCTCATCCTCGTGTGGGAATCGCCACCGATGATCACGGCGCGGTCGTCGACGGTGATGTCGTTCAGGACCTTGTGGATGACGTCGGTCATCGGCGCGTAGTCACCCTCGGGGTCGCGCGCGGTGATCAACCCGAAGTCGTTCATGAAGCTCATGAGCTTGGGGATGTTGCGCTGCGCCCTCGCGTCCCAGACGGACGCCGTGTGGCAGCCCGACTGGTAGGCGCCGTCGACGGTCGGCGAGATGACGGTCGCCGCCATCATCTCCAGCTCCTGGGAGGTCATCAGACCCGTCGTGTCCTGGGAACCCACGATGTTCGCCCTGACGCGCACGTCCGACCCCGCGTGGAGGACCTTGCCCGGGGTCGTGCCCACGGCATTGCGGTTGAAGATCTTCTCGACCGCGGTGAGGCCCTGGCCGGCGTGGGAGATCTCCTTGGAGGCCGCGTAGACCGCGGGCGCCTCGACGCCGAGGATCGCCGCCGCCGTGGACTGCAGCTTCTTGCCGAAGACGACGGCGTAGGAGCCCTGGGCCCGGATGAACTCGAGCTTCTGGGGCGTGAGCGCCGAGGAGATGTCGGCCAGCTCGGTGACGCCGTCCTCGCTCAGGAGCTTCTTGGTGGTCGTGTTGATGGTGAGCACCGTGCCCGTGTCCACCGAGAAGACCTGCTCGAGCACGGCGTCGCCGTCCTCGTCCACGACCGGCTCGCCGTCGTCGCCGAGCTTCTTGACCCAGTTCTTCAGGTCGATCCCGATGCCGCCGGTGACGCCGACGGTCGTCAGGAAGATCGGCGAGATCCCGTTCGTGCCGCCGACGATCGGCGCGATGTTGATGAAGGGCACGTACGGGCTGGCCTGGACGCCGGTCCAGAGGGCGACGTTGTTCACGCCCGACATGCGCGAGGACCCCACCCCCATGGTCCCCTTCTCGGCGACGAGCATGACGCGCTTGTCGGGGTGCTGCGCCTTGAGCGCGGTGAGGCGCGCCTGGGCCTCCTCGTCGTGCTCGAACAGGCACTGGCCGTGCAGCTCGCGGTCCGAGCGCGAGTGCGCGTCGCTCCCCGGGGACAGGAGGTCCGTGGAGACGTCGCCGACGGCGGTGACGTAGGTCACCACCTCGATGATCTCGTCCACCGGCGGCAGCTTCGTGAAGAACTCTGCCTTCGTGTAGCTCTCGAGGATCCCGGTGGCGATGGCGCTGCCGCCGCAGTGAGCCTCCCGGAGGCGATGCGTGTCGGCCTCGTAGAGGAAGACCTGGGTCTTGAGGACCTCGGCCGCCTTCCCCGCGGCCCCGGCGTCGTCGCCGAGGGCGATGTCGATGAGCGCCTCCACCGAGGGGCCGCCCTTCATGTGGGACAGGAGCTCGAAGGCGAAGTCGGCGGTGATCCCCTCGACGGCGCTCCGGCCCAGGGCGACGTCCTTGAGGAAGCGCGCCTTCACGCCGGCGGCGCTGGTCGTGCCGGGCAGGGTGTTCCTGACGAAGAAGTCCAGCGACGCCTCCCGGTGCTCGCTGGCCGCGTCCGTCATGTTCGCGATCAGCGCCTCGACGAGGACGGCGTCCTCGATCGGCTTGGGGTGGAGTCCTTGCTTCTTGCGCTCCTCGATCTGGTCGAGGTAGTCGGAGTAGACGCTCATGTTCGGCTGGGCGAGATCGTCGACGGCGCCGGGCTCGGCACGGTGCGCGCGACCGCGTTCGGTGGGATGGGTGTGAGCGACCCGCTCAGGGCGGGCGACGGCGCGAGACGCGCGCGGGCTCGCGCGTGCCTCACCCCCGTCCGGGGCCGCTCGGGCCCTCGTGGGAAGGAGCCCCGGAGACCGGCCCGGAGGGGCTCCTGGCACGGATCGGGGCGACCAAGATAGGCCCTCCACGCCCGCCGACCACCGGCGCCAGCCGATTCCCGGCGGGCGCCGCGGCCGATCTCGACCGGAGCCCACCTCGGAGGCCCTGCTCGTCGCGCCAGCGCCCCGATCCCGGACCGCTGGCTAGCGCAGGAGCGCCTCGATCGACGGCTCCATCGCCTCCGCCCACAGCTCGTACCCGCGCACGTTCGGGTGGAGCAGGTCCGGCATGATCTCCTTCGGGAGCCGCCCCTCGTCGTCGAGGAACGTGCTCGAGAGGTCGAGGAACGTCACGCGCTCGTCCGCGGCATGACCGGCGATGATCTCGTTGATCGAGTCGTTGATGCGCCGCAGGGGATCGTCGGCCGTCGCGCCGCGCGGGAACACGGCGAGCAGCAGCACCTTCGTCTTCGGGTGCCGCAGGTGGATCTCGGAGACGATGCGCCCGATGCCCTCGGCGGTCCGGCCGGCGTCCTCACGTCGATGGCCCGTGTTGTTGGTGCCGATCATCACGACCGCCAGCTTCGGGTCGATGTCGTCGATGGCGCCGTTCTGGATCCGCCAGATGACGTGCTCCGTACGGTCGCCGCCGAAGCCGAGGTTGAGCGCGTTCCGCTTCGCGTAGCGCGCCTCCCACTGCCCGCGGCCCGCGTTCTCCCAGCCGTGGGTGATCGAGTCCCCGATCATCAAGAGGTCCACCTTCCCCATGGCCTTGCGCTCCGCGATCTTCGCCTCGTGGCGGGGCATCCACCACTTCACCGCCCACGGTGCGGTCTGCGTCTCGGGCATGACCGCGGGGCGCAGGGTCACGCCGGGCGCGTCACGCCAGAGCCAGCGCAGACCGTCGGGGAAGAGCGAGCCGCCGTGGTTGCCGCTGTGGGCGCCCTCCCCCTCGTCGAAACGCACGTCGTAGCCCTTGAACCGCAGAGCCGCCGCCATCTCCAGGTTGCCGAGCCACCAGCTCCCGTAGCGGTTGTCGAGATCGTTGGACCCGTCCTGGAGGTACACGCGGATCGGCTTCGCATCCGCGGCGCGCACGAGCCCCGGGTAGGCGTCGCCCCCACGGATGTTCGTGAAGCTCCCGATGTGGCTCATCACCTTGCCGAAGCTGTCCGGCCGCTCCCACGCCACGGTGAAGGCGCAGATGCCTCCGCTGCTCGCGCCCGCGATCGCGCGCATCGCGGGATCCTTCGAGAGGTTCAGCTCCGCCTCGACGCGGGGCAGGACGTCCTCGTGCAGGAAGCGCGCGTAGTCGTCCGAGAGCGTGTCGTACTCGACGCTGCGGTTCTCGGGCCTCGGCTGCCAGCCGCGCGTCTCGGGCAGGGCGTCCTTGCGGTGGCCGGGATCCACGAACACTCCCACCGTCACGGGCATCTCTCCGCGGTGGATCAGGTTGTCGAAGACGACCGGGGCCCGGAAGTCACCGCGGAGGTAGCTGTGGCCGTCCTGGAAGACCATCAGCGCCGCGGGCTTCGCGGCGTCGTACTGCGCGGGGACGTAGACCGAGTAACGGCGCACGGTGCCCGGGAAGACGGAGCTCTCGAGCAGTTCGTGATCGGTGACCTTCCCTCGCGGGACGCCCTCCTGCTGCTCCGAACCGAGGCTGCGCGGATAGCGGCGGGCGTCCTTGGAGTCCTGAGCCGTCGCCGCGGAGGCGACGAGCAGGAAGGGAAGGAGCAAGAGGGGCGCGCGGAGGCACTTGGGGGAGACGCTCATGATGCTCCGGAGCGTAGCCGATGTCCCCGAGCGTGCGCGGTGAGGCCCGGATCGCCCGCCCGCGCGCCTTCGGATCACCTGCTCGTGGAGCGCTCGCGCGCCTCACGGCGGCGCATGGGCATCCGGTCGACGGGCGCGATCACCTGCGCCGCCGGGACGAGCTCGTCCCAGCGCTCCTTGACACCGCCGTCCTTCCCCACGAGCGCGCAGGCGAAGGCGTCCGAGCGCATCCCCCACGCCGACCTGAGGGACTTCGTCACCTCCGGCCCGAGCTGACGGCCGGCCACGAGGGTCGCCCGATCACCGAGGAGGTGAACGACGCGCATGTCACGCATCACGAGCTCTTCGTGCTCGGACATGAAGCGGCCCAGCTGGATCGAGGCCGCCTTGCCGTAGCTCCCGCGCGCGAGCGGCTCGGCGACGACCAGCACGCGCTCCGCGTCGCGCAGCGCATCGATGAGGTTGCCGGCGCTCGGCTCCGCGGACAGCGAGCGCACGAGCGCCGCGGTGCGCGCTTCGCGGGCGGCGAGCGAGCCCGCTCGCGGCTCGGCGGTGCCTGAGGACCAGGCCTCGATGGACGCGACCTCGAGGGCGTAGTCCCCTTCCTGGCCGTCGGCGACCGTGATGCCGAAGGTCACCACCCGGGCGAGCTCGATGGGCTCCTCGGTGAGGACGAGGCGGCCGCGGTAGGAGGGCTCGAAGGCGTCGAAGGGAAGGAACACGGTCTGCCATGCGTCCGCCTTCGACGTCATGAACGGCGCCTGCCAGTTCATCCCCCGCCGGCCCTGGCGCGTGCGGAGGCTCACCTTCCAGTTCCGTCCGTCACCGCGCACACGGAGTCGGAGCCCGTCGGCCTCGGAGAGGTCGAGCCCGCCTGCCGGGCTCCAGCGGAACGACGCGAAGCCGCCGTTGTTCTCGAGGCTGAGCTCGCCCGTGAGGCGCATCGCCCCCTCCGACCAGGTGGGCCGCCCGGTGGAGACGCCGCCCATGACCCTGTCGTGATTCGGCCGCCAGGCGGCGATCGAGGCTTCGTCCTCGAACCGCGCGATCGGCCGCGCTTCGACCTCCTGCGGAAGGGAGAGGGCAGGGAGGAGGGGCAAGGCAGCGGCGATGATGAGCGTGTTCATGGGGGTGGACCTCGGTCGGGTCTTCGCGCGACGCGGCGCCGGGGATCCAAGTGGCGCGCCGGACTGGACGGGAACGTCCGGGCCAGGGACGATCCCCGGAATGCGACACGCCCTCACCGCCGTCCTCCTCGCGGGCCTCACCGCCTGCGCCACGACCACCACCCCCGCGCTCCGCCCCGACGGAGACCCCGAACGCGCCGCGATCCTCGCCGTCGTCGAGCGCTCCTTCGACGCCATCCAGGCCCAGGGAGAGGAAGGCGCGCGTATCTGGCGCGAGGTCCTGCTCGACCGAGGCTCCATGAGCTCGGTGAGGACCCGGGACGGCGCGCGCAGCACGAGCGGGCGATCCTTCGCCGAGCACCTCGAGAGGACCGAGAACGCCGAGCCGGGCCCGAGCTATCTCGAGCGCATGTGGGACCAGACCGTTCTCGTCGAGGGCGACGTGGCCGTCGTGTGGACGCCCTACGACTTCTGGCTCGGCGGGGACTTCTCCCACGGCGGCGTCGACGTGATCACGCTGCTGCGCACCGACGAGGGCTGGAAGATCGCGTCCTTCGCATGGAGCGTCGTGCCCGACCTCGAGTCCCCGCTGCCGCCGCCGGGCGCCGCGGACTGATTTGCCCGGCGCGCCTCAGCGCCGCGCCTTCGCCGGCGGATCCCAGGCGGGCATCGCGTCCAGCACGGCGCCGAGCCGGGCGCGAACGACGGGCTCGGCGTCCGCGGGGAGCGGCGCGCGCTCGTCGCGGTCCGCGAGCACGTCGAAGAGCTCACCGTCGTGGTGCAGCTTGAAGCGCCCGTCGTAGACCGCCCGCCCGGGGCGCCCGGGCACGTTCCAGCGCGGATCGTAGTGCCAGAAGATCCAGTCGCGCGGATCTCCGGGCTCGCCGCGGAGGCGCGGCGCGAAGCTCCGTCCGTCCTCACCGGCCACCGCGCCGAGATCGAGACCGCACAGCTCGGCCAGCGTCGGCGCGAAGTCGACGAGAGTGACGAGATCGTCGAGGACGGCGGGCGCGACGGTCCCGGGCCAGCGGACGATCATCGGGACGTGGGTCCCCGCGGCGCGCAGGTGGGACTTGCCGCCTCGCACCTCACCGCCGCGCCAGACCGAGGTGATCGCGCGGTGGGTGCCGTTGTCGCCCACGAAGAGGACGAGCGTGTCCTCGGCGAGGCCGAGCTCCTCCAGGCCGTCGAGGACGCGGCCGACGATCAGGTCCACGTGGGCGACCATGTCGCCGAACAGCTCCTCCTTCGTGCGCTCCCCCTCCGGCGAGCCGGGCGTCCGCACGAAGGGCGAGTGAGGCAGGATCATCGGGTAGTGGAGGAAGAAGGGCCGCTCGCGGTTCGCAGCCGCGAAGCGCAGGCCGTGCTCGCAGCACAGGTCCGGCCCGAAGGCGCCGGGGAAGTCGTGCAGTTCCCCGTCGATGTCCAGCCGGGGGTCCGCGTAGCGCGGGCCACGGTCCTCGACGGTGTTCCACAGGCACCACGTGTCGAAGCCGAAGGCGGCGGGGCGCCGGGGGTCGTCGACCCCGTAGGAGAGCTGCCACTTCCCCACGACGCAGGTCGCGTAGCCCGCGTCGGAGAACATCGTCCCGAGGGTGCGCTCGGAGGGATCGAGGTATCCGAAGCGCTCGTAGTTGCGGAAGCCGTGGCGCCCCGTGAGCAGCTCGGCGCGCGAGGGCGTGCAGAGAGGCGTCGCGTGGGCGTCACGGAAGCGGACCCCCTCCGCCGCCATCCGGTCGAGCCGCGGGGTGCTGTACGACGTGCCCCCGTTGACGCCGAGGCATTCGTGGCCGAGGTCGTCTGCGAAGAGCAGCACGACGTTGGGGGGCCTTTCACCGGCGCGACTCCCCAGGGCTTCTCCGGGCGCGGTCGGCGTCGATTGGCAGGCGGCGAGCAGAAGGACGAGGTGCCAACGCATCGTCGCAGAGTACAGCTGATCGGGGCGCTGCTCCCGGAGCGGCTGGAGAGCCCTCGGGCGGACCGAGCGCTGGATCCGCGGAATTCCTGTCCGGAAGGCGGCGGCGGGCTCAGTTCGACGTGGCGGCGCCCGAAGGGCCCGCTCAGGCCCCTCGGCCCCAACCCGACCACGTTCGATCGGGGCATCACCATCTCCACAGCCGTCGTCCTCGGAGGCCCCCCCGGGAGTCCGGTCGACGGTCGTGGGCCCGGCCCGGATCGCATCGAATGCGACGAGCGGGGCCGCGTAGGACCTGTCTCCGCCCGCTCACGAACCGCGACGCTCGAAGCTCGCCCGAAACACACCACCGCTGACCATGCTCCAACGCCTCCTGCCCGCCATCGCCGCCGCTCTCTCCCTCGTCGCCTGCTCTTTCCAGACCGACGCGCACTACAAGTCCACGGGCATGTCCGCGATCGAAGATGATCTCGGCGTGAGCGGAGGAGGATTCGACCTCACCGCGGGCGAGCCGTCCTGCGTGTATGGCACGGTCCTGGACGGCGAGACGCGTCGCTTCACGTACCTCGTCATCACCGACGACCTGTTCAGGGACGGACTGCTCTTCGACCACTCGATCGACGGCAGGACCATGATGAAAGGCGAGGCGGTCAGCTCGGACCACACCCTCTCCTTCAGGGACTTCACCGTTCAGGCCACCTTCGAAGCGACGCGCGAAGGCGGCAAGCTCGCCGGAGCCACGACCTCGATCAACGGCGCCGAGATCGAAGCGGGGCAGTGGCTCTTCGTGGTCGACGCCGACGACCCGGAGGCGGCCCTGGTCGCCGTGGACGCACCGGCGCCCGAACTCCCCGGGGGCATCGAGGAGCTCGGCGACGCGACCCGCGAGGTGGTGCGCCAGCTGAGCTCGTCGAACGACGGGGTGAGGGCGCTGCTCGGTCGCTCCTGATCCCGGCGCGCCGCGCGTTCGACGAGCCACTCGCCGCGGCTGGCGAGGCGTGCTGCCCGAAGTGCGGCGCAGAAGGGCGGGCCGTGGGCGGCGTGCTATCGTGCCGGGGCTCGACCTCGTCACCCTCGCGTCCCCCGCCGATCTGCTCCATGACCACCCTTCCCCGCCGCCAGTTCCTCGGCGCGGCCGCCGCCGCGGTCGCTTTCCCGAACATCGCTCTGTCGCGCGGCGGCAAGAAGTGGCGACCGAACGACGAGCTGCGGGTCGCGGTGGTCGGCATCCGGAGCCGGGGCCAGGCGCACATCAACGGGCTGCACCGTCTCGACGGCGTGCGCGTGGTCGCCGTCGCGGACTGCGACGCGCAGTACCTCGAGCGCGAGAAGAAGACCTTCGCGGAGCGCGGCGAGTCCCTCGACACCCACGTCGATCTCCGCGAGGTGCTCGACCGCGACGACATCGACATCGTGGCCTCGGCGACGCCGAACCACTGGCACGCCCTGCTGACGATCTGGGCCTGTCAGGCCGGCAAGGACGTCTACATCGAGAAGCCGGTCTCCCACAACGTGTGGGAGGGCCGGAAGATGGTCGAGGCGGCGCGCAAGTACGGGCGGATCGTGCAGGCGGGGACGCAGTCGCGCTCGAGCTACGCCATCCGGGACGCCGTGGCGTGGCTGCGCGGCGGCGCGCTCGGCGAGATCCAGTACGGACAGGGCCTCTGCTACAAGCCGCGCCGGTCCATCGGCAAGGTGAGCGGGCCGCAGAAGGTGCCGTCGAGCGTGGACTACAACCTGTGGCTCGGCCCGGCGCCGGAGGTGCCCCTCTCGCGCAGGAGCCTGCACTACGACTGGCACTGGGTGTTCGACACGGGCAACGGCGACATGGGCAACCAGGGGATCCACCAGATGGACCTCTGCCGCTGGGCGCTCGGCCACGAGGGCCTGTCGAACCGCATCCTGAGCGTCGGTGGACGCCTCGGCTACGACGACGACGGCAACACCCCGAACACGCAGGTGGCTCTGCACGAGTACGGGGACGGTCCCCCGATCGTGTTCGAGACGCGCGGCCTGCCCAAGGATCGCGCGGCCCAGGAGAAGGGCTGGAACATGGACGGCGTGCGCGGCACCTCCATCGGCGCCTGGATCCACTGCGAGAACGGCTCGCTGCGGCTGCCGAACTACTCGTCCGCCCAGGCCTTCGACGCCAACGGTGAGAAGATCAAGGAGTGGGACGGCGCCGAGGACCACTACGCGAACTTCATCGACGCCGTGCGGACACGCGACGCGGCCTCGCTCAACGCGGACATCGAGGAGGGGCACGTCTCGAGCGCGCTCTGCCACACGGGCAACATCAGCCACCAGCTCGGTGAAGGCGCGGACCCCGACGAGCTGCGCGAGCTCTGCGCCGGCCGCGGTCCCACCGGCGACGCGGTCGAGCGCATGATGGCGCACCTCGCGGCCAACGGCGTCGACCTCGACGCGGACGAGCTGACCGCGGGCGCCGTCCTCGAGATGGACCCCGCCACCGAGCGCTTCACCAACGATCCGCGCGCGAACCGCCTCCTGAGGCGCGACTATCGCGCGCCCTTCGTGGTGCCGGAGACGGTGTGAGGCTCCTCGCCGCCGCCGCGCTCCTCGGGGCCGCTGCGTGCTCGAGCACCCAGCGACCCGTCGCGCTGCTCGGTGGACCCGCGCGCTTCGACCTGACCGACGCGGATGCCTTCCGCATCCACGGGGGCCAGGTCGAGCTCGTGGCCGAAGCCGACTACGCGCCGCCGCACCGCTCCCCGCGCGCGATCGCCCTGCTGGACGGGACCGAGTACCGCAGCTTCACCCTCGACGTCGAGATGATGCAGACAGGGCGCGAGTACGGTCACCGTGACCTGTGCCTCTTCTTCGGGTTCGAGTCCGCGGAGCGCTTCTACTACGTGCACCTCGCGACCGCGCCGGACCCGCGGGCGCACAACGTCTTCCTCGTCGACGCCGCCGCCCGGCGCAACCTGATCCCGGCCCGGGAACAGGGCGTCGACTGGGGCCAGGAGGAGTGGCACCGCGTCCGCCTCGTGCGCGACGTCGACGCTGGCGCCGTGCGCGTCTACTTCGACGACATGCTCGTCCCCGTGCTCGAGGCCGAGGACCGCACGATCGAGTGGGGCCGCATCGGCTTCGGCTCCTTCGACGACACCGGACGTTTCAAGGACCCGGTGCTCTCGAGCTACGAGTCGCGGCCGTCGGATCCCTGGGGTTCGCCCTTCGACGCCGACTGACCGGACCAGTCGCGCCAGGCGGCTTCGAGGGCCTCCGCGTCGGTCGCGCCGGAGTAGAGCCGGACGCGATAGCGCATGCGCAGGACCTCGCCCTTCTCGAGCTCGAGATCCCCGGTGCCCGCTGGCTTCTTCTCGAAGTCGTGGACGCCGAACGGATTCGCGCCGACGAGTCCGTAGTCACGGGCGTGCCACCAGGTGGGGTGACGCGGGTTCTCGGGGTGGTCGAAGATCGCGACGCCGACCTCTTCACCTGCGACCGGCCCGTGGTACGCGAGCCAGCGGCTCCGCTTCCCCCAGAGCGCGCGGTCCGCGCGGCCCTCGGAGTCGAGCGCCCTCCCCTTCGCCACCTCGCCGCGGAGCCGCAGCGCCGGATGCAGCCGGAGCGCGAAGGTGCCCTCCTTCGTGTCGCCGAAGGTGACGTCCACGAGGGCCTCGAGGCGCACGTCGACGTCGATGTGGCGTACGCCGTCCATCTCCGACAGGGTCATCCGCCGCTTCTCGCGCAGGAGCGCCTCGCCCGGGCTCGCGATCCAGTCGGCGATCATGTCCACCGTCATGACGCCCGCCTTGACGGCGACCTTCGGCTCTCCGAGGACGTCCACGCGCGGCGTGGCGCCCTTCGAGTGCCAGAAGTCGTGGCCGTTCACGTCGCCGTGGGCCAGCCACATCGAGGTGTGGTGCGGGTGGTCCTTGGCCTCTCCCTCGCGCGCCGGCGCGACGGGGAACGCCCGGGTCATCTCGACCCCGCCCGGCCCGCGGACGGGCCAGAGGTAGGGGACGCGCACCTCCGGCCCGTAGTGCAGACTGGTGAAGGCGCCCGACGGCGCGTCGAGCACGAGGGTTCGGTGACCCTTCTCCTGCGGCGCGGCGGAGAGCGCGAGGAGACCGGCGATGAGGAGGCTTCGCATGGAGATCACGGTAGCAGCGCTGCACGCGCTCGCCATCCTGGCTGTCCTGCATTGCGCAGCCTGCCACGCCGCGCCCGTGAGCGGCGAACCGGGGAGCGTCACGCCGATCCGAGTCGCGCACCTGGGCGCGGAAGGCGGTGACGCCGAAGGCTTCGAGGCGCTGCGCAGGGACTTCGGGCGACGCAACCCCGGCTACGACGTGGAGTGGCGGGACACGCTCGACGGATTCGACGCGGACGAGCGCCACGTGGTCGCTTTCATCCAGTCGGGTTCGTCCGAGGCGCGCGTCGTCGATCGAGGCTCGCAGTGGACAGGAACGGAGCCCGCGCTCACGACGGGCGACGTCGTGCTGCTCCGACCCGGCGAGCGCTTCTCGGCGGCGAGCGCACTCTCCGCCGTGGTGTTCACGGTCCCCGAGCCGTTCCCGCGCACACTCCCCACCTTCGTCCGCCCCGACTGGGACGAGCTCATCACCGACACACCGGGCGGCTGCGCGGAGGAGACCGGCGCCTACCGCCGGATCGTGCTGACGTGGCTCGAAACCGTCGGTCCCTACGTCTACCGGGCGCTCAACTGCCACCGCGTCCGGATCACCGACTCGTTCTCCCACTACCACCCGCTGAAGGGCGGCTTCGACGAGTTCTACCTCGTCCAGATGGTCCAGCCCGGAGCGGTGCTCTACACGAGCGACGGGACCGGGCGCATCGAAGACCCGGCGGCCGTGACGCGCGCCGAGGCTCCACGACTCTTCGAGAGGCATCCGCTCGAGGTCGGCGACCTCGTATACCTGCCGCGCGGCACGGTCCACCGTGGATTCGGCGGTGTGCTGGCACAGATCATCACCGCGCCAGGCTTCAGGCCCGGCGCGGAGATCGGCGTCGACCATCACCTGCGCGCGATCAACGAGCGGCTCGGACTGGCCGGCGAGGACGCGCTCCCCTATCGCGAGGCGTCGGCGTCGCGAGCGGTCGTGAAGTGACCGAAAGACGCATGCGCGCTGCGCCGTCCCGTTTTCGGCCACGCCGGGCGGAGGAGGATCGCGGCGCCGAAGAGTGCGAGGGGGTCGTTCGGGTCGACGATGGGCGCGCTGTTAACATGAGTGCAGATCCTTCAAGGTGACCCCATGCGTCGATCCTCCTTCGCGTTCTCCCTCATCACCGCCGCGATCCTCGTCACAGCGCCGGAGATCGCACAGTCTGCGCAGCGCTCGGCGCTGGTCCCCCGGCAGGTCGCAGCGCCAGCGTCCGACCTCCTCGACGGAACGCTGCGACTGCCCGACCCCGGCGAAGGCGCCGTTCGATCGCACGCCGCGATCTTCTGGCTGGAGTGGGAGAGCTCCGGCGAGGACCGCTGGGCCGCGGAAGCCGGCCTCCCCGTGACGTCGGGAGCTCTGGGTGTCGCGGTCCAGGCCTTCGACGCCTCGTCGTTCGAGATCGAATGCACCGTGGAGGGCGCCGCCGTTCCCGTCAGGGCGCGCCGGGACCAGCTGCTCTCGCCGGAGTTCGGCGGCCAGGGCGTCCAGCGACTCGACCTCGACGTCGCGTCAGCCGGCGCGGCGTCGATCCGGCTCGTCGCGCGCAGCCGAGACGTCCCCGCGCCCGCGGTCCTCGTCGTTCGCGACGCTGCGGACCTCGTCGCGTCCGCGCACGTCGACACCCACATGCTCCTCGCAGATCGCGGCTTCCACCTCGTGGCGCAGGTGGAGCGCGAGGACGCGCCCGTCCGGGGCGTGGAGCGGGCCACGGCCAGGGTGGAGGGGCCTGGCTTCGACGCGTGGATCGATCTCCGGGACGACGGCCTGAGCGGCGACGGTGCCGCCGGCGACGGGCGTTTCGGAGCGCGGATGCCCGCGGGACTCTCGGGCAGGTACGCGGCGCGCATCGAGCTCGAGGGCCGGAGCGGCGGCGCGGGCTTCCTGCGCACCACCCGCGTGACCTTCCAGGTGACGGAGCCGCTGCTCGAGCTGACCGGCACGGCGTCCTCCGCCGTGGAGGACGCGCGGCGACTGCGCCTCGACATCGACGCCGACGGCGTCGGAGACGCCCAGCGCGTGCAGGTCTCGGCAGAGGTGTGGGCCCATGACGAGCTCGGCCGGGCCCGGCCGATGGCCTGGCTCTCGCGCATCGACGCGCCGCGCGTGTCCTCCGCGGCGCCGGATCGCTGGACCCTCCCCCTCTGGCTCGACGCCGGATGGTTCTCCGCCACCGGGCTACGCCCGCCGCTGGAGCTCAGGGCAGTGCGCGTGCAGGACCCCGACCACCTCGGCGTGCTCGCCCGCGCGGACCGCCTCGCCGTCCCACCGGGCCCGCTCCCCCCGTCGGCCGGCCGCGTCACGACCACGATCAGCCGGCTCACCGGGTTCACCGTCAGCGGCTCCGTCCCGCTCACGCCCGGTGACGACAGCACGCCCGTCATCCCGAATCCGGGCCTGATGCTCAGCCACGGGTACTGCTCGGGCGGCAGTCCCTGGCCCAACGGCGACTTCAGCGCGCCGAAGCGAGAGTTCTCCGATCCGAACCGGAACCGGAGCCACGACCAGTTCGCGAACCGGCTCGCGGCCCAGGCCGCGGGCTACACCTCCTTCGGCGTGGTCGGCCACAGCCAGGGCGCCAACGCGGCGCTGCACCTCCTGACCTACTACCAGAGCCCCCTCGACCGCGCGCTCGGACCGCGACGGATCCAGAGCCTGGGAGCGCCCTACAGCGGCACGCCCCTCGCCTCGCTCGGATTCTTCGCGTGCGGCGTCAACGACAACCTCACCCCCTCTGGGTCGATCACGTGGCTCGCCGGGATTCCGACCTGGGCGCGCCGCGAGGTGTACTACTACACGACAGCGAACAGCGGCTTCTTCGCGTGCCAGTTCCTCACCGCTCTCCTCCTCTCGAACCCCGAGGATGGAACGACGGAACGCGAGGCGGGCCAGCTGACCGGTGCGAACAACATGGGCCACGTCACCGGGTGGTGCCACACCACCTCGATGAGCCAGCCGGCCCAGTACCGCGACGGTGCCCGCAACGCGATCATCGACGCGCTCGCGGCGCGCTGAGATGGAGCGGCGACGCCGGCTCGCTCAGATCGCGGTCCCGCCCGACTCCCCGGTACGGATCCGGATGCACTGCTGGAGCTCGGTGACGAAGATCTTCCCGTCGCCGACCTCGCCCTGGCCGCGGCGGGCCGCGGTGAGGATCGCGTCGATCGTCGTCTGGACGTAATCGTCGTTGCAGGCGATGTCGAGCCGCACCTTGGGCGCGAGCTCGGGCGCGACCTCGAGCCCACGATAGATCTCGGTGCTCTCCGCCTGACCGCGGCCCGCGCAGCGCGTGACGGTGATGCGCGTGATCTCCGCCTTGATGAGGGCCTGTCGAACCTGGTCGAGCTGCTCGGGGCAGATGATGGCCGTGATGAGCTTCATGGTTCCTGTCTCCGCCGATCAGTTGGGGTTCAGGTATCCGTAGCCGTGCTCGCCATGGACGCTGTGGTCCAGGCCGGCGAGCTCGCCGCGCTCCTCCAGCCGGAAGCCCACGGTCTTCTCCACGAGCACGAGCAGCACGATCGTCCCGACCGCGGAGGCGGCCGCCGCCACGACGACACCCATCGCCTGGTGGCCGAACTGGGCGAGCACGCCTGCCTCGGGGACGTCGCGGAGGAACAGCACGAGACCGAGCGCGCCGACGATGCCGCCGACGCCGTGGATCCCGAAGACGTCGAGGGTGTCGTCGTAGCCCATGCGGTTCTTCAGGGCGATCGCGCCGTAGCACGCAGCCGACGCCATCAGACCCAGGGCCATGGCCCCGGCGGGCCGCACATCACCCGCTGCTGGAGTGACCGCGACGAGGCCCGCCAGGATGCCGGAGACGAGGCCGAGGCTCGTTGCCTTCCCGTGCCGCCACCCCTCGATGAACATCCACCCGAGGGCGCCCGCCGCCGCGGCGGCCTGGGTGGCGGTGAGCGCCTGCGCGGTCTTCAGCCCGCTCTCCACGGAGCTGCCGGCGTTGAAGCCGAACCAACCCACCCACAGCAGACCCGCGCCGATCAGGGTCATGACGAGATTGTTGGGATGCATGGCCACCCGCGGGAAGCCGCGGCGCGCGCCGAGATAGAACGCGGCGACGAGCCCCGCGACCCCCGCCGAGACATGGATCACGGTGCCACCGGCGAAGTCGATGGCGTCGCCGGTGAGGAACCCACCGCCCCACACGATGTGAGCGAGCGGGTTGTAGATGAGGAGACTCCACAGCGCGATGAAGACGCAGTAGCCACGGAAGCGCACGCGCTCGGCGAAAGCGCCTGCGATCAGAGCGGGCGTGATGATCGCGAACTTGCCCTGGAACATCGCGAAGACGTACTCGGGGATGCCGCTCTCCATGATCGTGGTGTCGATACCCGCGAGCATCACCTTGGAGGAGTCCCAGCCGATCACGCCGCCGACGCTCGGCCCGAACGAGAGCGCGTAGCCAGCGACGACCCAGATCACGCCGACGATCGCCATCGCCGCGAAGCTGTGCATCATGGTCCCCAGCACGTTCTTCGTGCGCACGAGGCCCCCGTAGAACATGGCGAGGCCCGGGATCATCAGGAGGACGAGCGCGGTGCTGGTCAGCATCCAGGCGGTCGTTCCGGTGTCGATCGCGGGCGGATCTTGAAGGAGCGGCGCCGCGGCGAGCGCGGCGGTCGTGGAGTGGGGACCGATCAAAGGAGCAGTCGACTGGGGCCGGCTTGGCCGTGGAACGAGGCGAGCGGCGACTCGACGTTCACCGCGCAGGTCTGTGCTCAGATGATCGCAACTCCTGGGAATCACGCGTTCGCCTCGTTCGAATTGCTGATCGGCACTCATCGCACGTCAATGACGGCGCGCTGAGCCGCGGCAAATGCGCGCAGCCGCAGGCATCGGGACAGGTTCGCACCCGACAGCCCCTCGCTCGGCCCCGAAGCTCCGCACTGCTCGGGCCGCGCGGCCACTCGTCGCCGCGAACTCGTGGGATCAGCGCCCATGATCGAGGGTGCGGATGGGCTCCTCGATCCGGGGCGCCGGCACCCTGGTGGCCTCGGCCGTGAGGGCTTCGCTGTGTCGCTCGGCGGTCACCGTCGCGCTCGGCGCGAGGTCACCCACGATCATCTCGGGCTGCTGCGGATCTGCACGCTCCGGTTCGGAGGCCTCCGGGCTCTTCTGCTCGGCCGTCGAAGCCGGACCGACGCCGGTGCTGCCGCCAGGCATGTTCCGCGCGCACAGCGTGAGGAGCACCAGAGCGAGAGTGCGTGTGATCGGGCACATGGCGCCAGATCCTGGTTCCATCCGTGCGGAGGGGCGCAGCGGCGGGGGTTCTCGTCCGCGCGACGAGGAAGTCCGCCCCCGACACGCCGCTGCATTGGGCGACACGCGCGACTTATGAGATAGTCGGGCGGCCAGCGGTCCGCCTCGACCGGGGACCGAGTCACGACCTTCGATCTCCATCGAAGACGAGCATGCCCGTGAGGCCGGCGCGACCGCCGGCCTCACGGGTCCCGATCCCCCCCTGATGAGCAGCCAGGACAAAGACGCAGACACGCCGGAGGAGAATCCGGTCGACCTGCTCCTCGCGATGTCCGCAAACTCCACCGGGGACCTGGCGGATGTCCTGGAGCGAGGCCTGGCGCATGCGGCGGCCTTCTTCGGCCTCGACTTCGGCATCGTCAGCCGTGTGACGGGCGGACGCTACGTGATCGAGCACGTGCACCAGCCAGACGGCCAGGGACTCGGGGTCGGTCAGGAGTTCCCTGTCGGCGAGACCTACTGCGCGATCACCCTGGAGGCCGACGACGTCGTCTCGATCGACGAGATGCGCTCGTCGCAACACAGCGGTCATCCCTGCTACGAGAAGTTCCAGCTCGAGTCCTACATCGGCGTGCCCTTGCGGGTCGGCGGCGAGGTCCACGGCACCCTGAGCTTCTTCGCATCCGACGCACGGCCGCAGCAGTGGAGCGAGAGCGACCGCCAGCTCGTCCTGGTGCTGGCACGCTGGGTGGAGGGGACGATCTCACAGGAGAGCCTGCGTCAGCGACTGTCCTCGACCCTCCGCGCGAACCACGAGCTCATCGAGCGCAACGCGGACCTCGAGAGCTTCGCGCGCCACGCGAGCCACGATCTTCAGGCGCCCCTGCAGAACGTCACCGCCCTCGTCGGGATCCTCGCCGAGGATCTCGAGGACGGCGATCTGGAGCGCGCCGCCGAGGACTCCCGGCTGATCGGCGGCGAGGTCGCGCGCATGTCCGACCTCGTGCAGGCGCTGCTCGCTCTCGCCCGCAGCGGGCGCGCCGAGATCGGCGACGACCTGATCCAGCTCGAAGACTGCGTGAACAAGGCGCTGGACTCGCTGCAGCCGACGATCGAAGCCGCCGGCGCGGAGATCGTCGTCGGCGATCTCCCGTCAGCGCCGGGGTCCGACCAGCTCCTGACCCAGGTCTTCCAGAACCTCGTCGAGAACGCGGTGAAGTTCAGCCGCGCCGGCGTGGCGCCCCACGTCGAGGTCCTGGGGCGTCCCGTGGACGGCGCGGTCGAGGTCACGGTCAGTGACAACGGGATCGGCATCGACCCCGAGAAGCTCGAGCTGATCTTCGAGCCTCTGACTCGCCTCCACGCCGTGTCCGACCACGCGGGCTCCGGCATCGGGCTCGCGATCGTCCGCAAGGTCGTCCGCCGTCACGGCGGCGACGTCTCGGTACGGTCGACGCCGGGCGAGGGCTCCACCTTCCGGCTCACGCTCCGGACGAAGGGCTGAGCCGCCGCGCCGGAGCGGGGCTTCGCAGCTCGCCCCCCCCGGCCGCCTCCCTCTCGCTCCGCGCCGCGAACTCCGGGCATGCAGCGCGTCCGTCGCAGATTCCGCCAGGCGGCGTTGGCCCTCATCGCGGTCGCGGGGCTCGCGACCGTCGCCGTGAAGGTCTTCGGAGCGACGATCATCAACGGACTCTCCGCGAACGGCGTCTATCACCGGACCGCTGGGGTCGCTTACGGCGAACATCCGCGACAGGTCCTCGACCTCTACGCGCCCATCGGAAGCACGACCGCCTCACCGGTGCTGCTCTTCTTCTACGGAGGCGGCTGGACCGAGGGGACGCGAACGGACTACGAGTTCGTCGCGTCGTCTTTCGCGCGTGAGGGCTTCCTCGTCGTCCTGCCCGACTACCGCCTTCACCCCGAGGTCACCTTCCCCGCGTTCGTGGACGACGCCGCCGCGGCTGCGACGTGGGTGCAGGAGCACGCTGGGGACCACGGCGGTGATCCGAGCCAGATCTTCCTCGCCGGACACTCCGCCGGGGCTTACCTCGCGGCTCACGTGGCGCTGTGGCCGGAGAAGATGCTCGCGGCGGGCGGCGACCCGGAGGGATTCGCGGGGCTCGTGGGCCTCGCGGGCCCCTACGACTTCCTGCCCCTCGACGAGGGCAGCGTCCTGGAACGGATCTTCCCGGCGGCCACACGCCTCGAGAGCCAACCGATCCACCACGTGGACGCAGGGGCCGTGCTCCCTCCGGTGCTGCTCGTCCACGGGACCGCGGACGAACGCGTCTGGCCGCGTAACTCCCGGAGGCTCGCCGCGGCGCTCGAGCAACGCGGCGCCGACGTGACCCTGATCACCTACGAGGGGGTCGGTCACGCCCGCCTCGCGGCCTCGCTGGCGCCCGCCTTCGACTTCCTCTCCCGAGCGCGACAGGACGTTCTCGACTGGCTGTCCGCCCGGACCTCCTGATGCTCCGCGGCCGGCAGGCTCGCCGTCCGCCGCCTCCAGGAGGCCGCCGAGATCTCCATGGATCCTCTCCGGCCAACCGGCTCGACCTCGCGCACGCGAGAACGATGCCATGGGCCGATCCGGATCGCTGGGCGGCTAGGATAGCCCCGACGACATGACCACACAGCACGGCCGAACGAGCGCCGCGGACGCCCCTGAGGTCCGCTGAGGTGCGCTTCTCCGTCATCATCTGCAGCCGCGACCGCGCGGCGGATCTCGTGCGGACGCTGCGCTCCCTCCAGGAAGCGCTCGCATCCGCGACGGAGGAGTGGGAGGTCGTCGTCGTGGACAACGCCTCCAGCGACGACACCGCGGGGGCCGCGCGAGGGGCTCTAGGTGAAGACGCCACCGTCGTCCTCGAGGAGCGCCTCGGCCTCTCCTTCGCTCGGAACCGCGGCGTCGCCGAAGCCCGTGGAGAGGTGCTCGTCTTCATCGACGACGACATCACCGTCGACGAGCGCTGGGTCAGGACGTACGAGGAGACCTTCGAGGACGGATCGGTGTCCGCCGCGGGAGGCCCCGTGGAGACGATCTTCCCCGAGGGCTCCGACCCGGACTACGTGCGCGCGGTGATGGCGGACGGGGGCTCGGGCACCGGTCACTACATGCCCGAAGGGGGCAGGGCCGAGGTCTTCCCGGGCCGCAGGCCCGGCTACCCGCGCGGCGGGAACATGGCGATCCGCGCCGCGGCCATCGAGGACGTCGGCGACTTCGACGTCGCCTTGGGCTGGGGCAAACATCAGATCCCGGCCGAGGAGACCGAGCTCTTCGCGCGCATGTGCTCCGCCGGGCACCGGATCTGGTACGTGCCCGGGGCGCACGTGCTGCATCGCTTCCAGATCGAGAAGGTGAACTGGGCGTACCTCAAGCGCTGGCACCGCGGCTACGGACGCGCCTCGGTGATCATGAAGGGCCGTCCGAGCGCGGGCCGGCGCCTCCTGCGCCTCGCCGACCAGCTGGTCACCTGGCTGCGCTACTCGCTCGTCGTCGCGCTCGACCGGCGCCGCGCTTCGGCGAAGCCTTCGAGGAAGAAGTGGCAGGCCGAGGGGCGGATCGCCCAGCTCCTCAGCCTCGGCTGACGCCGCCCGCTCATCGAGCGGACAGCGCGCCGCTCGCTAGTACTCGCGGTCCACGATGATCCCGGGCGCCGGCACCGGGTAGAGGCCGTCCTCCCCGGGCATGAGCGGCGAGTCCGAGCCCTCCTTCAGCGCGTCGACGCCGACGCCGAACTCGTGCTCGCAGTTGAGCGCCTGCTCGTAGCTGATCTCACGGCCGGTGTGCGCCGCCATGCGCCCCATGTTGCAGAGCATGCTCGCTTCGACCCCGTAGCGGACCTCGTTGAAAGGGGTGTCATCGCGAATCGCGGCGATGAGGTCCTCCCACTCGTTCTGATAGGGGTTCTTCTCTTCATCCGCGACGCGGGAGACCCACACGCGGCTCTTGCGATCCAGCGTGTGACCGGAGTGGATGCTCGACGGCAGACCGCAGTCGCTGGAGGCCGAAACGATCGCCGAGCCCTTCGTTCCGTGCATGTAGCTGGAGAAGCGCGTCTGGCAGTTCACCATGTTGCGTCCCTCGAACATCATCTTCGTCCCGTCCGCGTAGGTGTACTCGATCGAGTAGCTGTCGAGGTTCTGATCGACGTAGCGCGCGCCGCTCTCGTCGAATCGGTAGTGGCGGCCGCCGGAGCCCTGAGCCTTGACGGGCAGCTCGCCCTTCATCCACGCCAGCTGGTCGATGATGTGGATGAAGAAGTCGTTGAAGGCGCCGCCGCTCGCCCAGAGGAAGCTGTGGAAGCGCCGGATCTGATGCTGCAGGTGGGTGAGGTGATCCGGCTTCGGAAGCGAACGGAAGAAGGCCACCGGTCCCTGCATGCGGTACCCCCGCTGGGCGATGATCTCGCCGAGCTCTCCCGCGCGGACCCGCTCGTGGAGCTCCTGCATCGCGCGGCTGTGACGGGACATGAGGCCGACGCCGACCTTGATGCCCGCCTTCTCCGAGACCTCTGCGAGCGCGAGCATGCGCCGGCTGCTCGGACCATCGACGGTCACCGGCTTCTCCATGAAGACATGAAGCCCCTTCCGGAGCGCGTAGGCGAAGTGGACCCAGCGGAAGGCGGGAGGGGTGGCGAGGATCACGACGTCACCGGGCCGCAGGCAGTCCATGGCCTTGCGGTAGCCGTCGAATCCGAGGAAGCGCCGATCCTCGGGGACGTTGGCGCGGTCGGGGAAGCTACCCGCGAGCGCGCCGTGGCTCGACGCCATCCGGTCCTCGAAGACGTCGGCCATGGCCACGAGCTTCGTCGGACCGCGCTTCACCATCAGCGCGTTCCGCGCCGCGCCGCTCCCGCGCCCACCGCAGCCGACCACCGCGATCCGGATCTCCTCCTGGCCGCCGACGGGAGGCCGCGGGATCGCGCCCCCGGCGAGGAGAGAGGTCGCGGCGAGGCAACTGCTGTCTCGGAGGACGTCTCGACGGGTCAGATCGGTGGGTTGAGCCATGACTTGATGCGCTGGAGGAATGAGGTCGCTGGCCGAACGTCGCGCCAGAGCCTGACATTAACACGGATGCGCCGGACGGGGCCCGGTCCGTGCTCTCCTGACGGACGCCACGATCGCCCCTTCACCCGCAGCGCCTTCGACCACGGGCATCGCATACGGGAAGGTGCGGATCCCGGAAGAACGAGAACCGTATCGACTACGTGAATCACCGCGCTGTCAGCGAGAACGCTCGCACCGGTGGCGCTCGATTCGACGTTGCGAGCGTCGCGACCGGGTCCCGGGCGCCTCCTCGTCGTCGGTCATGGCCTGCGTTCGGCGGGCGGGTGCGAGCGCCTCGGCCGCGCCGATCAGCGACGACTCCAACTGCCATCCATGCGTGCTACTTTCCCTCCATGCCCCGTGTCCTCCTGCTCGCCGCGGCCATCGCATGCGTGTCGCTCGTGGCACTCGTGCTCTCGGTCGATGGGCCTGGAGGTGGCCCTGGGGAGCTCGAGCGGAGCGCCACGCGATTCGAATCCGCGCCCGCCGATGAGGAGCCGGCCTCGGTCGAAACCGTCGAGCGGAGCGAGCGCGCCGTTCCAGAGAAGCGCGAGGCACAGCCAGGAGCTCCGCCGCGCTACGGCGTGCCCCGCTCCGCGAGCATCCGCCTGCGACTCGTGGCGAGCGGGACGGACGAGGGTCTGTTCGAGCACCGCGTCGCGCTGATCCCCGCCGGAGGCGAGCCGCCCGGTCCACCCGGGCGCGGCCACACCTTCGCGCTGACGGACGCGAACGGCGACGTGACGATCGCCGTCCCGGACGCCCGCGTCCACCTGGAGGTCCACGGCCGGCCCGCTGCCCCGGAAGGCACCGTGGACGTCTTCGCGCGGACCACGCGCCTCGCGACCCTCACGCCAGCGGAGCTCGAATCGCGTCCCCTCCACCTGATCGAGGTTCCGATGGGGCCCCAGGTCCTCTACCGCGGCGGGCTGCCTGCCGGGCTCGAGGCCTCGGACCTGCGCTTCGAGTTGCGCGCGAGAATCCAGACCTTCTCCCGACAGCCGGGCGGCAACGGCGGCTTCGCCCGGGGAGAGATGGACGACAACGGACGCGTCAGAGCTGTCTTCTCGCGGCTCACCAACCCCATGCTCGATCACGGGTTCGAGCTCCGTATCTGGTCGACCGACGGCCTGTGGGGCCTCGGGCGCATCGAGACCCTGAAGATCGAGAACGAGCGACGGCTGTTCATCGACGCGCCGCTCGAGCCGCGGGCCCGCTTCGAGGTCGCGCTGGAGATCCTCGACGCCGGACCGGAACCGCCGCCGGCCATCTCACTCGCCCGACGGATCGACTGGACCGTGCGAGGCGGAGACCCCGACCGCGAGGGTGTCCACCAGCTCGGTCAGACGGGGTCGGGAACGCGCTATCCCGAGGCCGTGAACGGAGGCGTCGTCCGCTTCGGCGACCTGCCGCAGAACGCATCGATCGAGTTCGAGGCCTCGACGCCGGGCGCGGCGTGGTCGGAGGACTACGAGCTCGTCGAGGCGCCGGAGAGCGTCGTGGCCTCCCGGGACCGAACGCCCGCGCGCGCGACCCTCCGCCTGCGCCGCCGCTGACTCAGCGCGCCGCCTCGCGCTCCGCCACGCGCTCGGCGAGCCACTCCCCCAGCCAGACGACGCCGGCGGCCTCCATCACGAGGCGCTCACGCTCCTTCGGGGCGCCCTCGAGAGGGAGATGCACGGTGTGCTCGTCCGACCCCGCGAAGCGCGCGATGTCCGCCACCGCGTCGAGCTCCTGGAGGTGCTCGAGGTCCGTGGGCGCCTGCTGGCTCAGGTACCAGGGAAGCGCGGGCCGCGCGAGGTCGCGGCGGCTGGCTCGTACGAGCTCCGCCACCCGCTCGGCCGCCGTGCGCCTGTAGGGGTGGAAGGACATGTCGTTCTCGCCCACGTGGTACACGATGCCCGCGATCTCCACGTCGTGCCCGCGCGCCTCGAGGCTCTCGACCGACTCGCGGACGAAGCCGATGAAGGCCGGGTAGAGATCACGCGCGTCGGCGTCGCTCCCCTCGGGCGTCCAGTCGAGGATCTGCGAGCCGCTGTGGGTGAACTTGGCGACGGCGACCTGATCCCGCGTGGTCCTCGAGAGGGCGCTCGCGAAGGAGAGCTCGGGGCCGAAGGTCCCGTGGCGACCGGCGGGCCCGAGGGCCTCCCACCCGTTCGATGCGTGAACGCCGCCGCCGGTGCTGTAGCGGAAGGGCACGTCCTTGCGGTCGCGGACGAGGCGCTTGCCACCCTTCAGGCCCGCGAGGTCGGCCGCGAAGGCGCGCTCACCCTCCATGTTCCGGTGGCCTGCGAGGACGTACAGGCGCACGGGCCTCTCCTCGCGCAGCGGCCAGCGCTCGAGCGCCGGGCGGCCCTTCGGCCCGAGCCCCACGGAGGAGAGATACGCGCTCGCGTGCTCGAGGCCGTGCTCGAGCTGGCCGAGCGTGCCGTAGTGGTAGTGAAGGCCGTCGTCACCGCCGATCTCGACCGCGATGTGGTTCGTGCGCACGTAGGTGGTCCGCGGGTCGGCCCCGGCGACCGAGCGCTGGCCGCGCGCGATGGCCTCCATCCGGCCGCGGTTGTCCATGCCCCAGATCGTCTTCGTGCACAGCTCCCCGACGAACACGGGGAGCTCGGGCGCGCCGAGGTCCGCGCGCAGACGCCCGAGGAAGTTCTCGAGGTTGGCCCCGTACACGTCGCGGTACGCGTCCTCGAACATGTCGTTCTCGCCCTGGTGCCAGACGAGCGCCTCCAGGCGATAGCGCACGCGCTTCTCGTCCAGCAGGGCGAGGGACTCCCTCACCGTCCGGAGCAGCAGCGGGTAGAGCTCGAACCCCTGGGGCTCGTCCGGGTTCCAGTCCCCGCCGAGGTGCGTGCCGCCGGCCGCCACCTTGATGATCGCGACGGGCGCGCCCGTGCGCTCCTTCACGGCGCGGGCGAAGCTGAGCTCCGGCCCGACCGTCCCATCGATCGGAGCGAGATCGACCCATCCGTCCGAGCGCTTCTTCGTCTCCCGGCCGATCACGTAGGAGAAACGGACGTCTTCCTGGGCCTCCGCCCAGCCGACGAAGGGCGCGTAGCGGTCGACGTCCGCCACCTTCGAATCCGAACCGACCATGTTGGACTGGCCGGCGAAGATGAACACGCGCACCGGCTCGGCCTCGGAGTGCCCGCGCGCGGGGGCGATGAGGAGGAGCGCGAGGAGGAGGAATCGCATGGGTCTGGTGGCTCGATGATTCAGCGCTCCGCCGCCTCGAGCAGCTCGGCGACGGTGCGGGCGGGCGCGCCCGCGGGGGCGCTCTCGATGGCGCGGATGGCCGCCTCGACGGCCTCGATCTGCTTCCCGAGGTTCTTCGCTTCGCGGTGGGCTCCGAGTCGCCGCTGGAGGTCGCGGAGACGAGGGACCTCGGAGCGCGCGGCGGCGCCGTAGCGAGCCACCGCCTTCATCGCGCGCAGGACGCGGTCCTGCTTGCCCCACTCGTCGATCTCGGTCACCTCGACGCAGAGCGGGATCCCCTCCGCCACGCCGTGCTCCGCGAGCAGGTCGAGCCCGGCGAGGCGGATGCCGTTCGCGAACATCACGCCGCTCGGCGAGGGCGTGCGGACGGACTCCACGATGCGCGGGAGGAGCGGAACGAGCCGCTCGAAGGGGAGGATCTTGTAGATGGTGCCCGCCGCCGCGCGCGCGCGCCCGTCGTCGTTCTGGAGCAGCCGATCGAGGGCGCCGAGGAGCAGCGCCTCGTCGACGTCGCCGACGTCCCTGGAGAGCACGCCGCGCATGCGCAGCGCGCCGCCCGGGTAGAAGAGGCAGAAGGCGAGATAGCGCTGGGTGAACCCGCGGGGGTCCGCCGGGTCGTCGGTGAGCGCGAGGCGCAGCATGGCCGGTGCCGCGGGCCGGGCCGCCTCACCGATCCCCGCGAGGGCGTAGCACGCCTGGATCCGCAGCCACACGTCCTCCGACCCCAGCGCCTCGGTGAGCGGCTCCACCGCCGCCGCGGCCTTGCCCTTGAGCGAACCGAGCGCCTGACACGCCCCGTAGCGCGCGTCGAGCTCGTCCGAGGCGAGCATCTCGAGCAGCGCGGGCACGTGATCGCCGTCCGCCTTCGCCAGGGCTGCGGCCGCGCGTGACCGCACCGCCGGCGACCAGCTCCGCAGGCCCGCGAGCAGCTCGTCGGCGTCCAGCTCCGCGTAGTGGTCGGCGGCCATCGACCACTGATCGAAGCCCCTGCCCGCCTCGACGGTCTCCTCGAGCTCCTCGCCGCCGAGGCGGTTCTGCGCGTCCACGCCCTTGCCCGTCATGTAGAGCTCGCGGCGCGGGAAGGTGCACGCGAGCACGAACGCCCCGGTGCAGTCCCACCCGCCGTACTTGTGCTCGCCGCCGTCCATGCCGGCGCCGCCCTGGTACGGGAAGCTCCCGTCGTGCGCGCGCGCGAGGTCGTAGAACCAGCGCTGCTCCGCGAGGAACGCCGCGACGGCCTCGTCCCCGACGCGCGCCGCCCCCACCGGGCCCCAGAGGTAGCTGAAGTAGTTCCCGGTGTGTCCTCGCTCGCGCTCGGCGAAGGACGCGACGGTCATCCGGCCGAAGAAGCGCGCCTCCTCCTCCATGCCCTGCAGGTCGAAGATCAGCGCGGCGAGGGAGTTCTTCCCGTTGTCGTCGTGCACGTCCCAACCGGGTCGGTGATCGCCGTAGGGGATGGCGCCCTTGCCGACGTAGAAGCGGGCGAAGCGGTTGGCGCGCTCGACCGCCGCCTCGATCTCCGGGTCCTTCACGCCGCACATCCGCGCGAGCACCAGACCGAGGTGACAGACCAGCCCCGACTGGTTCAGCGCGCCGTAGCCGCCGAGGCTCCCGTGGAGCCGGCCGTCGTTCAGATCGGGCCACGCCATCCCGTGCCCCCAGGTGCCGACCCCGCTCTGGCCCCGGGCGATGGTCGTGGCGTACCCGAGGATCCCCGGGAGCACCTTGCGGTCCTTCGTGGCGAGGTGGTACTCGCACAGGAACACGAGCCTGTAGCCCCACTTCCACGCGAACAGGCCGCTCGTGCGGCCCTCGAGGGTCAGCTCCTTGTCCGGGGCCGCCACGCGCCGCGCGAGGTCCTGGACGTCCTCGCGATAGCGCCGCTCCCCCGTCGCGAGGAGCGCGAGCGCGTTGATCATCCCGTCGATGTTCCCCTTCATGTGACCCGCGATGTGCTCGCAGGCCGCCTCGAGGATGCGGTCCGACTTCTTGCAGTCGAAGGGCGCGCTCGCCGCGTAGTCGCCCAGCCGCGGCAGGGCGAGGGTCACCGTCCGCGTCTCGCCATCGCGCCAGCGCATCAGCTCGAGCTCTCCGCGCCCGGCGCGGCCCTCCGCGGCGGTGATGGCCTCTCCGAGGGCCCGGCGGGGATCGCTCGAGAACGGCGCGCCGCCCACGCCGAGGAGCACGTCACCCACCTCCAGCACGCCGTCCGCCGGGGAGCCGGGCGCGACCGCGGTGATGAGGACCTGACGCGCGTCTCGGGTCTCGAGCTTCCAGCCCCACATCCAGCCCCGGGCGCCGGTCGGGCCGAGGTTCCAGTCGTGCTTCCCGTCCGTCTCGCCCCCCGCCGTGAGGTCGGGGACCGGCGGCTTGTTGCGCTGGGCGGCGCCGGCCGCGGGCGAGGCGGCGAGCAGGCAGGCGGCGAGGGCGAGGGTGGTTCTGAGCATCGTCGGAAGAGAGGTGGAGCCGACCCAAACTAACGAGGATGGGCGCGGGCCGCCCTCTCATGAACGCGAGGCGCCGCCACGTACCGGGAACGTGGGGGTGGCGAGCCGCGGTGGGACCCGGGCGCTTCGACGCCAGCGAAAGGAAGGCTCCCCGTCAGTCGGCGAGCAGGAACTCCACGGCGGCCCTGACGACCTCGGGATCCCGCATGACGAACGTGTGCGTCCCCCGCACGACGAGGCGCTTCGTCTCTCCTTCGAGGCGGGTCTCCTCGACGCCCACGACGCCGTCGTCGTCGCCCGGCACGAGCGGGTTCCAACCCTCCTCCGTTCCGCGCGCGGCGGCGACATCGAGGAAGGGGAGCGGAGGGCTCGGGAGCGTCGCCGCGACGCCGCGCGCCATCTCCTGGCTGGGTCCCCCGTACAGCGTGAGCGCCCCGGGCACCTCGGCCCCGACACGCGCGAGGGCAGCGCCGCGGTGAGGGGCGGCGATGAAGACCGCGCGGCCGAGCCGGTGCCGAGCGCGCCACGCGTCGCCCTCGCGCGCCAGGAGCGCGCGGGTCACCAGCCCGCCCAGGCTGTGGGTGACGAAGGAGACCTCGCGCCCCTCTCCGCGCAAGGTGTCGAGCAGCCCCGCCACCTGAGCCGCGTGCTCGGCGATCGTCCCGCGCGTGCTCGGGTAGGCGACGTCGAGCACCTCGAAGCCGCGCTCCTCCAGCGCTTCGGTGATCGCCGACATGGAGTCACGTGATCGCCAGAGTCCATGGAGCACGACCGCGACGGGGCGAGACACGGAGGACGCGCCCTCGAGCCCCGGCGCGCGCTCCGCGAGCGCCGCGCGGCACACCTCCTCGCTGCCCCAGGCCCGCCGGACGTCGCTCCCGTCCAGGAGCCGCGCGTGGCCCGTCCACACGTGCCGCTGCACCCGCCAGCCCCCGTCGTGGGCCACGTCCGCCCACAGCTGGTTCCCGCCGCCGGTGGGCAGGGCCAGGTTCGGCAGGGTGTCGCTCGAGCCGCTCGCGGCCGCGTGGCATCCGAAGGCCGCCGAAAGGGCCGAGAGGGCCAGCAGGGCCGCAGCCACCGCACGGCGGGGGCGAACGAGTCGATGGGACAGCGCACGGATCATGGGACCCAGTACACGGAGCAGAGCGGCAGCTCTGCGCGATCTCCTTTTGACTGCTTCGATTCACCGGATCGATCGAAGCACTCCGCGACGGGACGGACGGGCCAGGACGGTCCCGGAGCAGGACGGATCCCGTCTCCATGACCGGATCCGCGGGCCGGCGCTGCGTAGCGGCGCGGTCGGAGCGAGTGGACCTCGGCCCACCGCCGCGGGTCTTCAGCCTCCGCCGAGCAGGCTGCGGGTCCGCGGCGCAGCGCTCGGCCTCTGATCCAGCAGACGCGCCAGCGCCTCGAGCCCGGCCCCGTCGTCGACGTCGATCTCCTCCGCCGTGAGCCGCACGCCGAGCCCCTCCTCGCGGCAGCGATGAAGAGTCACCTCGAGGGTGTCGGCCGTGCTCCAGGGGATCCCGGAGAACAGCGCAGCGCACGGACGGCCGAGCCCGACGAGGAAGTATCCCCCGTCGGCGGCGGGCCCGAGGACGACGTCCACCTCGGTGAGCGCGTCCAGCGCTTCGCGGAGCCGCGCCGGCCCCAGGTGCGGGGTGTCGGTCCCCACCATCACGGCACGCGCGGCGCCCCTCCGGGCGGCCTCCTCCATCGTCGCCGCGAGCCTCTCCCCGAACTCCACGTCCGGCTGGGCCCAGAGCTCGGCCCACGGGGCGCGCTCACGGAACCACGGTCCGGCGTTCGCCGGCGCGTGAGCGACGAGAACCCGCGCGCCGGACGCGCGCGCGACGTCGAGCGAGTCGAGCACGAACGCCTCGTACAGCTCGTGCGCGCGCTCGACGCCCACGTCCGCCGCGAGGCGCGTCTTCGCGAGCCCCGGCCGCGGCTCCCTCGCGAAGACCACGACGATCTCGTCCCCCACCGCGGCGTCGGTCCGGTCATCCACGAGTTCGCCGGTCATCTCGTGGCTGCTCCAACGCATCGCGCGGCTCCCGGAGCGGGACCCTTCACGGGAGCCTCCGCTCGGCGTCCCGCCCGACCACGTCCATGCGGTGCTTCTTGCGCTGGTTCTCCCGCCAGACCTCGGCCGTGAGCCAGCGCGGCGGGCTCATGGCGCGCTCCCACCCGGCGAGCAGCCCGAGCAGCCGCTCCACGCGGTCCGGCTCGTCCGCCGCGCGGTCCACGCGCTCGCCGGGATCCTCCGCGAGGTTGACCAGGATCGGCGCGCCCATGACCCCGGGCGCGGTCTCGGCGCGGATCAGCTTCCAGTCCCCCTCGCGCGCGGCCGACGCCACGGCCCGGCGCCAGAAGAGCGTGGGGTGCGGACCATCGCCGGAGCGCTCGCCGGCGAGGAAAGGCGTGAGGTCCACGCCGTCCGCCACCTCGGCGGGCGGAGCGCCCGCGGCCCTGCGGAACGTCGCCGCGAGGTCGAGGCTCGAGACCGGCTCGTCGTAGCGGCCGGGGACGAGGCGTCCGGGCCAGCTCACGACGAAGGGCACGCGCTGGCCGCCCTCCCACTTGGACCCCTTCATGCCGCGCCAGGGCCCGTTGTCCGACGCGTTGCTCGTGGCGCCGCCGTTGTCGGAGAGGAACACGACGAGGGTCTCCCCGGTGATGCCCTCGTCGTCGAGCGCGCGCAGGAGGCGCCCGACCCCCTCGTCCAGCGCGGCGACCATCGCCGCGTACTTGCGCCGGCGCGGGCTCTCGATCCCGCTGAAGCGCCGCTCGAGGTCCTCGCGCGCGTGCATCGGGCCGTGGGGCGCGGTGTAGGACATGTGGAGGAAGAACGGCCGCGACCGATCGCGGCCACGGATCGCGCGCTCGCCCTCGGCCGTGAAGAAGTCGGTCAGGTAGCCGAGCTCCTCCTCGGGGACCACCTCCCCGTCGCGCTCGATGCGACGCGTGCGGCCCGGGGACTTCGCGCCGCCGAGGGGGAAGTAGGACCGCGAACCCGCGAGCAGCCCCGTGAAGTGATCGAAGCCGAGGGCGCGCGGGTGATTGTGCGCCTCCGCGCCCAGGTGCCACTTGCCGACGAGCGTCGTCGCGTAGCCGACGCCCTGGAGCGCCGCCGGGAACGTCGCCGTTCCCTCCAGGAGCCCGTCGCCCTGGCCGAGGTTGCACTCGAAACCCGTGCGTTGCTGATAGCGCCCCGTGAGCAGCCCCGCCCGCGACGGCGCGCAGACCGAGGCGCTGACGTGACCGTCGGTGCAGACGACGCCCCGCGCGGCCAGCGCGTCGAGCGCGGGGGTCGGGATGTCGGAGACGCCGGTGAAGCCGAGGTCGGCGTACCCCAGATCGTCGGCGAGGATCAGGAGCACGTTCGGCCGCGCCGCCGGCGGTGCGCCCGGGCCCAGACCCGGGCCGGCGCAGGCGGCAGCGAGGAACGCCGGGAGTGCGAGACCGCGATTCCGAAGGAGACCCATGGCCGACATCCTCCTCCGCACGAGCCCGCGCGCCAAGATGCGTCCTGGTCCCGCCGGGATCGCCGTCGCTGAGAGCGTCAGCCGATCCTGCGCATCAGCGCCTCCAGCGGCCCTCGCCGGAAGCGAAGACGCCAGAGCGTCGCTGCGATCAGGCTCGCGAGGGTGAACAGGAGCGCGGCGGAGACGGCGAAGGTCAGCGACTGACCCTCGAGGCGCCCCATGGCGTCGAGAGTGCCCAGGCCGACGAGGACGTGGGCCACGTAGATCGTCAGCGCGAGCTGGCCGGTCGCCTCGAGGGGGCTCGTCAGCCAGCGCGGCAGGCGCGGCGCGAGCTCGATCGCGAGGACGATCGCGAGCACGGCGGTCGAGCCCCCGGCCACGACGAAGCCGGGCAGGGGCGGGACCGGGCCCGTCCCGAAGAGCTGGAGGAGCGCCGGTTCGGGCGGATCCGCGGGGACGAAGAGGTCCTCGAACAGATGGACGCCCAGCGCGAGGGGCGCGGCGACCCACAGCAGCCGCCTGCGGACGGGCGCGCGGTCGAGGTCCAGCCGGCCGAGCAGCATCCCGCCGAGGTAGAAGGCGAGCCACGGGAGCACCGGATGGAAGCCGTTGAGGAAGAGGTTCTCGAGGAAGCGTTCCGGGCGGTGCAGCCCCTCGTACTCGAGCGTCTCGAGGTCCCAGTGGGCGAAGTAGTCGCCGGTGACGAGGTACCCCAGCGCCGCGACGAGGACCGCGGCCATGACGCCCGCGATCACGCGAGAGGACGCGAAGACGAGGCCCGCACCGCAGAGCATCCACGCGCCGTAGAAATGCAGGATGTCCGCCGGCCAGACCGTGAGGAACGCGGTCCCGAGGACGCCGAGGAACAGCGCGCGTCGCAGGAGCGCGCCGCGCACGGCGCGCCTCGCACCCGCGTCGCCGCTGGCGCGGGCGCTGCGCGCCATGAGGCTGGCTCCCACCCCGGCCAGCACCACGAAGGTCGCGGCCGCCCGGCCCTGGAGCGAGGCCACCATCGCATACAACCACCCGGGGCTGTCCGCGCCCCCGGCCACGACCAGGTCGAAGTTGACGAGGACCATCCCGAGGATGGCCCCGGCGCGCGCGAGGTCGAGTCCGGGTACGCGCGGCGCCGCGGACGGTGAGGGAGGGGCTTGCACGGGAGGAGCAGGGCGGAGCGCGTCCGGGGAACGAGCATTCGCGGCGATCCCTCGCGGTCCGGACGACCCGCGCCACAATGGGGCAGGACCCCCTCAGGCGCCAAGCCGGCTCTTCGATGATCGCAGCGATTCTCCTCGCCCCCCACCTCGCCCTCCCCGTCCTGGCGGCGGAGGCCACCCCGTGCTGCGTCCCCGTGGGCGAGATGGACTGGACGGGAGTCCTCGACGAGGAGAGCTTCGCCGCGCTCCATGACCTCAAGGAGGGGGAGACGCCCGACCTCCTCGGTGACGACGTCGAGGTCGCCGGCATGGACTGCTACCTCTCCCGTCCGAAGGGCGGCAACCCGATCGGCGCGGTCCTCGTGATCCACGAGTGGTGGGGCCTGAACGACAACGTCAAGCACTGGGCCGACCGCCTCGCCTCCGACGGCTACGTCGCGCTCGCGGTCGATCTGTACGAGGGGACGGTCGCCACCACGCGGGACGAGGCGATGACGGCCATGCGCGGCGTGGAGGCCGAGGCCGCGACCGCCAAGCTCGTGGCGGCCCACGCGTGGCTGCGCGACGGGGACGGGCCCGTGGCCGCCGAGCGCACGGCCTGCATCGGCTGGTGCTTCGGCGGCGGCTGGTCCCTGAACCTCGCCATCGCGGAGCCGGAGCTGGACGCCGCGATCGTCTACTACGGCCGCCTCGTCACCGACGCGGAGACGCTCGGGGCCATCGAGGCTCCGATCCTCGGCGTCTTCGGCGAGCAGGACCGAGGGATCCCGCCGTCCGCGGTCGAGGCCTTCGAGGCGGCCATGGGCGAGGCCGGGAAGGACATCACCGTGCGCATGTACGACGCCGAGCACGCCTTCGCCAACCCGTCGAGCGGTCGCTACGACGCCGAGCACGCGGCCGCCGCCTGGCAGGAGTCCCGCGCGTTCCTGGCGGCGCACATGATGGGCGAGCAGCCCGGCGAGACCTTCTACAGCGGTGAGCGCTCCCTCGAGGCGGACGCCCCCGAGGGCTGGGATCTCGGCGAGCCCGCGCGCATGCGACTCGCCACCTACGTCGTCACTGACAGCACGACCTGCGTGATCAGCGCCTTCCCTGGCGACGTGGGCGGGCTCGAGGCGAACATCCAGCGCTGGCGCGGCCAGGTGGGCCTCGATCCCATGGGCGGCGACGAGATCGAAGCTCTTCCGACCGTCCCGATGCTCGGGCGACTCGCGCCCGTCCTCCGCGCGGAGGGGCCGCTGATGAGCCGGGGCGAGGTGGTCACCGAGGACGGCGCGGTGGCCGTCGTCTACTGCCAGCTCGAGGCGGAGACGGTCATCGTCAAGCTCCAGGGCGACCGGGACGAGGTCGACGACTGCGTCGACGGCTTCGTCGCGCTCTGCAGGAGCATCCGCTGAACCTGGCGCTCCGGTGCACACGATGAGCTCCCTCGCCGCCCTGGCTCCGCGCCTTCGCTTCAACGAGACGCTCCTGAGGAGCGTGACCAAGGGTATGGACGCCCCCGCCTGGAGCCTCGTGCCCCCCGGCGGCGGGAACACGCCCCACTGGATCCTGGGCCACGTGGTCGCGTCGCGCCGCTTCATGCTCCGCGCCGCGGGCCACGAACTCGCGACCGATCCGTGGGAGGCGCTCTTCGGGCGCGGCGCCGAGCCGGGAGCAGCCACCGACTCCTTCCCCCCCGTCGAGGAGCTCCTCGCGGACCTCCGCGCGTCCGGAGAGACGCTGAGCGAGCTCTTCCCGGCCATGACGGACGAGGCGGCAGCGGAGCCCGCGGCGCGGCCGATGCCCGACGGCTCCGACACGGTCGCGGGCGTGCTCCACTTCCTCTACTTCCACGAGACCTACCACCTCGGCCAGCTCGGCCTCTTGCGCCGGATGAACGGCCTGGACCCCTTCGCCTGATGATCGACGCCCTTCACCGCACCGCCGCCCTCCTCGCGATCACCTGCCTCGCCGCCTGCAACGGCGCCGGACACGACCGGACCGCGGAGGCCCACGAGGCCGCCGAGCCCGAATGGACCGCGCTCTTCAACGGCCGCGACCTCGAGGGCTGGATCCCGAAGTTCGCAGGGCACCCCGCTGGCGAGAACCTGCGCGACACCTTCCGGGTCGAGGACGGGCTGCTCACGGTCTCCTACGAGAACTACGAGGACTTCGACGGCCAGTTCGGCCACCTCTTCTTCGACGGCGAGTTCTCCTCCTACGAGGTGCGGGCCGTCTACCGCTTCATCGGCGACCAGTGCGCCGGCGCGCCGGGCTGGGCCTTCCGCAACAACGGGCTGATGCTCCACGGCCAGCGCCCCGAGACCATGGCCCTGGGACAGAACTTCCCGGTGTCGGTCGAAGCGCAGATGCTCGGGCAGCGCGAGGGCGGCGGCGAGCGACGCAACGGCGGCGTGTGCACGCCTGGTACGAACGTCGTGATGAACGGCGAGGTGGTGAAGGACCACTGCATCGGCTCCCAGGGACCGACGAACCACGGCGACGGCTGGGTCGAGATGCTGGTCGACGTCGACGGCCACGGGGACATCCGCCACTTCGTCGACGGGGAGCTCGTTCACTCCTACTCCGGCGCCCAGCTCGACCCCCGCGACGGGGACGCGAAGGCACTCCTCGCCGCCGGCGCGGCCACCGCGCTCGACAGGGGCACGATCTCCATCCAGGCGGAGAGCCACCCGATCCAGTTCAAGTCCATCGAGATCCGCGTCCGCGAGGGCCGTTGACTCCGTACGCGTTCCCGTGAGGACCGGACGCGCGGCGTGGACGGAGCGAGCCCGGGCCACACCGCAGGGGCGGTCTTCTCCTGGGCTCGCGCTCGACGCCCTGCCATCGAAGAGTCGGCTCAGGTCGGCGGGAAGATGAAGAACGCCACCGCGCCCGCGGCCAGCGCGCTCGCCATGACCGTCATCGAGGTCGCGTTCTTCTTCTTGAGGAAGTAGCCCACCGGGATCACCAGCGCGTTGAGCGCGAGGATGAACACCATCCCGGCATTGGAGTCCCAGATGCCCTTGCCCTCCACGAGCGCCGGCAGGCCGCGGGCGAGGTCGACCGAGATGACGAGGCCGATGTACGCCTTGCCGATGTCCGAGAGCGCGAGGCGGGCCACATCGGCTCTGGCCTTGATCCGCAGCATGAGGGAGAAGCCGAATTCACGCCCTGCGATGAGGCCCAGGAAGACCCAGGTGGTGGACATGGGGACGTTGCTGACCTCCTTGAAGTAGTAGAGGAGGCCTGCGAACGTGAAGTCGATGATCGTGGCTGAGCGGATGTCCGTCACGGCGCTCTTCGACTTGAGGATCTTCTGCACCGGGCCGCCCCGGTTGGCGAAAGTCACGGCCAGCATGACCAGGATGACCGCCATGGCTCCGAAAGCCTGGACGCCGGTCAGCTCGCGGGGCAGGAACACGAAGATGTTCGCGAAGTCCTGCATCAGCCAAACGGCCCAGAGCCAGGTCGTCGAGAGCCACTGGAGCACCACCCAGTGCCTCGCGAATTGCGTCTCCTCGTTCTTGCGGAAGAAGGCCTCGAGGGTCCTCGCGAGCACCATGTAGAGGGCCATGCCGATGCCGAAGGCGAGGCCGTAGCCCACGAGGGACTTCGTCATCATCTTCGTCAGCCCGCCCATGGTCGCGAAGATCGCGAGAACCATGAAGCTCGTCGAGACGGGGATCCCGAACCGGGTCAGGATCAGCAGCGCGAGCGGCGGAACAGCGTGGTACCACTGCGGATCGAGGATCGGCGGGTACTTCTCGGTGTTGGCGAGTCGGCCGAACGACGGGTCGCCATCGTTCGCGATGTACCCGTAGGTGAACGTCGCGATGAGGATCGTCGCCGCGAACCCGAAAAGCACGGTCCAGTGGAAGCGGCCGTTGGAATTGATGAACGTGCCGAGGGTCTGCAGGGCGTCGTTGCCGACGACCGCATACGCAGCGAAGATGAATCCGAGCGCGGCCCAGACGTTGATGTCCATGGAGGGTGGAGCCAGCACTGGCAAGACCCCGAGGAGAAGGTCCCGGAGTGGCCGGCGGAGGGCGGACTTTACCAGCGACGTGAAGAGTGGACAGCGGCAAAGAGGGTGAAGACCGGCGCATCTCCGACGCGGTCCGGGCACCCCGCGGAGCTCCCCCCACGCCACCAGGCAACGGAGCCCGGGAGCCCCTGCCGGCCTCGCCCGGCGACCCTGCTCGCGGCGCGCTCATGAGCGCCCTCGGGCGCACCGGCGATGGGTTGGTAGGGATGCCGGGACTCGAACCCGGACGGCCAAGGCCTTCGGATTTTAAGTCCGATGCGTCTACCGATTCCGCCACATCCCCGTCGCTCCGATCCTAGCAGGCCTTCGGTCGGCGGCGCGGACGCCGCGGCGATCACCCCGCGGAGCCCGCCCGCGCCCACCGCGTCCGGAACGAGGCCAGCGGAGGCGGCCCGCGCGAACCCGCGCCGAGCCCCTCAGGTCCAAGGCCCTGCCGCGACGATCAACGCGCTCCAAAGGGCCGTCTTCGCGCCGCCCGAACCCTCCCGATCCACGGCTCTGGCCGGGTCGACAGGTCCGGGATCCGCCGCTAGACTGCGCCGCCCTTCAGGCGGCATAGCCAAGTGGTAAGGCGATGGATTGCAAATCCATTATTCCCCGGTTCGATTCCGGGTGCCGCCTCCATCCCCCCCCGCTCCTCCCGAGAGAGTCGAGTGCACCGCGGGGACCTCAGACGATCTCGTACCCGTCGCGGACGGTGTAGATCATCAGCCGCGTCCGCGGCCCGCCGTGGCGCCGGACGAGCTCGATGAGCCAGTCCTCCTCTCCCGGCCAGGGGTAGGCGTACACGAGATCGAAGTCGGCGATGTCGAGGCCGATCTCGGCGTAGGCGTCCGCGCCCTCGGTGGGCGTCATGTAGTCGCTCATCAGCAGGTCGACCTGGTCGCGATAGTCCGGCGGTACGAAGCTGCCCTCGACGAAGGTGGCCCCCGATCCCACGCGCGCGGCGAGGTCCTCGGAGATCTCCACGAGGTCGGGTTCGATCTCGATGCCGTACGCCTCGAAGCCGAGGAGGTCCGCGATGATGGTGATGACGCCGGTCGCGGAGCCCAGCTCGAGGAAGGTGTGTGCCCGGGCGCGCTCCGCCGCGAGCGCGTCGATGGCAGCCGCGTGATCGGCGGGGATGACCCGATGGAACTCGCTGGCGCGATCCTGGCAGTAGTCGCGCCAGATCTCGGCGCCCTCCCGGAGGAGATCGCCGAAGCGCGCGTCTTGATGGGGTTCCTCGGGGAGCTCGAGCATGCCGTGAGCCCACATCCTGCCCTGTGAGAGAGCCTCGAGCGCCCACGGGAACGAATCCGAGGACGCCTCACGTTCGCGCGACGAGCGGATGATCGCCAGACGCCCGGAACCTCGAGGTGCCGGCCTGATGTCGTTCGACGGGCGATCCCGGCCATGAAGGCTCTGCGAGCCGACGAGAGGAGTGTCGCTGGCTCCCGAGGCGGCGGGCCTCACCTCGCCGCTGCGCGCTTCGTGGTGATCCGGGGAATCGCGTGCAGGAGGGAGCGGCCGCAGCCACCATGTCCCGTTCGCTCCCAATTTCCCGACGGACCCTCCCCGACTTTCCAGCCCCTGCCGTCCCCCGCCCTCATGCGCTCCGACCTCGAGATCGCCCGCGACGTCGCCCTCAAGCCCATCCAGGACGTCGCCGCCGACTACGGAATCTCCAGCGACGCCCTCGAGCCCTATGGCAAGCACATGGCGAAGGTGGACCACCGTCTCGCCGAGGCGAGCAGCGGCGGCGACGCGCACTCGAAGTACGTGGTCGTCACCGCGATCACGCCGACGCCCGCGGGCGAGGGCAAGACGGTCCACACCGTGGGCCTCTCGCTGGCGCTCAACAAGATCGGCAAGAGAGCCGCCTGCGCGATCCGCCAGCCCTCGATGGGCCCGGTGTTCGGGATCAAGGGCGGCGCCGCGGGCGGCGGCCACAGTCAGGTCGTGCCCATGGAGGACTTCAACCTCCACCTGACCGGCGACTTCCACGCGGTCACGGCGGCCAACAACCTCTTGAGCGCGGCGATCGACGCCTCGATCCTCCTGGACAACCCGCTGGACATCGACCCGGACACCGTCACGTGGCGACGCGTCCTCGACGTCAACGATCGGGCGCTCCGCCAGATCACGACCGGGCTCGGCGGGCCGAAGAACGGCGTGCCCCAGGAGACCGGCTTCGACATCACGTCGGCGTCGGAGGTCATGGCCGTGCTCGGGATGAGCTCGGACCTCGCCGACGTGCGCCGACGGCTCGGGAGCATCGTGATCGGCGCCAACCGCGCGGGCGAACCCGTGACCGCGGACGACCTCGAGGCAGCCGGCGCCATGGCCGCCGTCCTGCGCCGAGCCATCGACCCCACGGTCATGCAGACGACCGAGGGCACCCTCGCCTTCGTGCACACGGGCCCCTTCGCGAACATCGCCCACGGCAACTCCTCCATCGTCGCGGACCGCGTCGCGGCGCCCCATGTCGACTACCTCGTCACCGAAGCCGGCTTCGGCGCCGACATGGGCGCCGAGAAGTTCTTCGACATCAAGTGCCGCGCGTCCGGCATGGCGCCGGACGCGGTCCTGCTCGTGGCGACGATCCGCGCGCTGAAGGTCCACTCCGGCCACTTCCCGACCAAACAGGGCCGGCCCCTCCCGCCCGAGCTCTTCGAGGAGAGCGTCGCAGCCGTCACCGAGGGCTGCGAGAACCTCGAGGCGCAGATCGAGAACGTTCGGAGCTTCGGCGTGCCGGTGGTCGTCGCCATCAACCGGTTTCCCACCGACACCGACGCGGAGATCGCCGCGGTGAAGGCGCGAGCGCTCGCCGCCGGTGCGCGCGCGGCGGAGGTCTCCGAGGTCCACGGGAAGGGAGGCGCCGGGGGACAGGCCATCGCCGAGGCCATCGTCGACGCCGCCGAGTCCGGAGAGGCCGACTTCCGCTTCGCGTACGAGGACTCACTGCCCCTGACGGACAAGGTCGAGCGTCTCGCCCTCGGCCTCTACGGCGCGGGCTCGGTCGAGTTCTCCCCGGCCGCGCGCGCCACGTTCGAACGGCTCCATCGTCAGGGCTACGGAGACCTGCCGATCTGCGTCGCCAAGACCCAGTACAGCCTCTCCCACGACGCCCAGTTCAAGGGCCGACCGAAGGGCTTCGTCTTCCCCGTGCGCGAGGCGCGCCTCGCCGCGGGCGCCGGCTTCGTCGTCGTCTACGCCGGAGCGATCATGACCATGCCCGGCCTCGGCCGGACCCCTGCGTACAGGCAGGTCGACCTGGACGGCGACGGCCAGGTCGTGGGGCTGTTCTGATCGGATCGGGGGGGCGAAGGCCCCCGCCCCCTCAGTGGATCTCGACCTCGGCCCAGCGCGTACGCGCCACGCCGTTCACCGCGCCGGGGTCCCGGACGAGGCCGCGGAAGTAGAGCTTCGTCCCCGACAGGGCGGGGTCGAGGGGGATCGGACGATGCCACGTCCCGTGGCCCCCGCCCGCGCCGCCAGGCGCCAGGCCTCGCTGTCCGAGGAACGCCATCGGCGTCCGAACCGTCGGGGTCCCGCCGGGCGCTCCGCCGGGGAGCGAGAGGGCCATGCCGACCGCCGCAGGGGCTCCGCCGAGCCCGCTGTGCATCACGACCCGGAACTCCTCGGCGCCGGGGTAGGCGGGGGACTCGATCGAGAGTTCGGGGTCGATGCCGCCGCTGCCGGTGACCGCAGCACCCACGGCCGCCGCCGCGGGCCGCCGCTCGCTCGCCAGGGTGGGGCGATCGAAGGGCGGCAGCTCCTGGGCGACGCGCGGGTCGGTCAGGCCGTTCTGGATGAAGGCGGTGATGTTCGAGGCCGTCGAGGGCGCCATGAACACGCCGTTCATGAGCGGGTCCTTGTTGTCCAGGAAGAACCCACCGCCCTGGTTGTAGAAGAAGATCGAGAGGAACAGCGAGCTGAAGGTGGGGTCGCCGTTGTGGAAGAAGCGCGTGCGGAGGCCGGCGTTGCGCAGGCTCGGCACCTTGAACTTGCCGCGGTCGGAGAAGAGCCCCGTCACCGAGCGGCGGCCGTCGTCCTCGGCGATGTCACGCAGCCCGAGGTTCCGGTAGCTGCCGTCCGAGAAGAGCGGGGGCGCGTGGCAGATGGCGCAGCGCAGTCCGTTGGACATGAACGCGTTGAGCCCCTGACGCTCCTGCGAGGTGAGCGCGCTCGTCTGTCCGGCGATGTAGAGGTCCCAGGGGGTCTGGTCGGGGTTGAGCGTGCGCTGGTAGCTGGCCAGCGCGAATCCGATGCGCTCGGCGGTGATGGCCGGATCGCCGAAGGCGTCAGCGAACAATCCGGGGTAGTCGTAGTGCGTCTGGATCGCACCCGCGACGTCGGCCGGAACGTTGGTGGCGAGGGCGAGGGGCACGACGCGCTCGAGCTTGGAGCGCACGTCGTCCCAGGTGCGACCCTCGTCCGCCATCTCGACGAACGAGAGGATCGGCCCGACCGACTGCGACTCGAGGGCACCACCGGACGCGATGCTGACCGCGCCGGTCTCCGGGTTGATGAAGGTCGTGCCCGCGCGGCCGTCCCAGAAGAGCTCGGCGAAGTGACCCGCGCCGATCATCGACGGCGAGCGACGGCCGGTCACCTGGGGCGCGAAGCCGGAGATCGCATCGGGCAGGACCTCGCCGGCGGAGCTGGCGCGATGCACGCCCTCCGACGCGAAGCGGTCGTCCGGCGTGCCGTACACGCCGTCGATCCCGGGGTGGCGGCTGCCCATGTCGAGCCGCGGATCCGATCCGCCCGCCGCGGGGATGTGGCAGGTCCCGCACGCCACCGCGTTGTCGCTCGAGAGTTGCTCGTCCCAGAAGAGCGCCTTGCCGAGCAGGCGCTTCGACTCCGTGAGGGGGTTCTCCGGCGGCTCGGGAGCGGGGCCGAGCTGGGCGGCCGCGGGAGCGCAGAGCAGTCCGGCGAGGACGAGGCGTGCTTGGAGGGAAGGGAGGCTCATGCGCTTGATGGTATCCGGCCGGCCGGCGGCTGGCACGATGACTCACCCCGGTCATTCATTACGCTGCAGGCATGACCCAGGACGACCCTTCCCAAAACGAACCGCAGAGCGAGATGACGACCACCGGGGGCTTCCTCGGCTGGATCGAGAGGATCGGGAACAAGCTCCCCGACCCTGCGACACTTTTCCTCATGGGGACCCTCGGGATCATGGTCCTGAGCGCGGTGGCGGTGGCCATGGACTGGAGCGTGACCCATGAGCTGCCGCGCGTGGTCGAGGGCTCGGACGAGGTCGTCTGGGAGGTTCAGTACGAGACCACGACAGTGACGCTCGAGGACGGGACGACCGAGGAGCGGGACGTGCCCAAAGTGTCGCAGCCGACGAGCCTGCTCACGGCCGAGGGCATCTACTGGCTGCTGAAGAACCTCGTGAAGAACTTCATGGAGTTCCCGCCGCTGGGGATCGTGCTCGTCGGGATGATCGGGATCGGGCTCGCCGAGCGGGTGGGACTCGTGGCGGTGCTCCTGAAGTACCTGATGCTGCTCGTTCCGCGGGCGCTCCTGACGCCCGCCATGGTGTTCCTGGGGATCATGAGCTCCATGGGCATCGACGCCGGCTACGTCGTCCTCCCGCCCCTCGCCGCGATGCTCTACCGCGCGGTGGGCCGCTCGCCCATGGCGGGCATCGCCGCCGTCTTCGCAGGGGTCGCGGCCGGGTTCAACGCGAACCTGTTCATCACGGGCCTCGACCCGATGCTCGCGAAGTTCACCCAGGAGGGAGCGCAGGTCCTCGACGCGAGCTACGAGGTCGCCGCGACCTGCAACTGGTGGTTCGCCATCGCGTCGACGTTCGTGATCACGCTGGCCGGCTGGTTCACGACCTCGGTCTTCGTCGAGCGCCGCTTCAAGCGCGCCGCGCCGGAGGACGGCGGCCCCGTGCCGGTCACCGACGAGGAGCTGAAAGCCCAGGAGATCAAGCCCGAGGAGAAGAGCGCCCTGCTCTGGGCCTTCGGTTCCCTCGGCCTGGTCCTCGCGATCGTCGTCGCCTCCGTCCTGATCCCCGGCTGGGCGCTCCACGGAACCGACGGGCCCTTCGAGAAGTGGGTCGGCCGCATCGTTCCGATCCTGTTCTTCTGCTTCACCGTCCCGAGCCTCGTCTACGGGGTGCGGATCAAGACGATCAGGAACGACAAGGACGCCGCGAAGATGATGGTCGACGCGATCGCCGCCATGGCGCCGATCATCGTCCTCGCCTTCTTCGCCGCGCAGTTCATCGAGTGCTTCCAGTACTCCGGTCTCGACCGCATGGCGGCCCTCGCCGGAGGCCAGGCCCTCGGCAAGGCGGAGCTGGAGACCGGCGTGCTGATCGTCGCCTTCATCGCAGTGACGGTCAGCTTCAACATGTTCGTGGGCTCGATGAGCGCGAAGTACGCCATGTTCGCGCCCATCTTCGTACCGATGTTCATGCTCGTCGGCATCTCCCCCGAGCTGACCCAGGCCGCCTACCGCATCGGTGACTCGGTCTCGAACATCATCACGCCGCTCAACGCCTACCTGATCATCGTCCTCGTGTTCATGCGGCAGGTCATGCCGAAGGCCGGCATGGGCACGCTGATCGCGACGATGCTCCCCTACACGATCGTGTTCGGCATCGTCTGGACCCTGCTCATCCTCGGATGGATCGAGCTGGGCTGGGACCTCGGGAAGGACGGGCCGCTGACCTACGACCCGCTGCGCTGATCCCGGAACCGGGTACGGCGCCGAACGAACGCGGGGCGCCTCCGGCAGGTCCGGAGGCGCCCCGCGGCGCGTCGTCACGAGGTGGCTCAGCGCTTGCTGGCCTTCTCCATCTCGGCGACGAGGCGCTCGGCGACCTTGGTCGCCTCCTGGCCGTTGTGACCGCGGTAGTGGATCTTGCGCTCGGCGTCGAGGACGACGATCGTCGGCCAGCCGCGGACGTACCAGGCGTCCGAGATCTTCGGGCCCTTGCCCTCCGGCTGGTTCTGGAAACTGCGCCAGTTGAGTTCGTTCTCCTTCACCGCCTTCTTCGCACGCTCGAGGCTGTCACTGTTGACGCCGATGAGGGCGAAGGGCTTGTCCTTCATTTCGATGACGAGCGACCGCTCGTGGGGGTACATGGCCCTGCAAGGGCCTCACCAGTCTCCCCAGAAGTCGAGGAAGACGACCTTCCCCTCGTAGTCGCTGAGCTTGAAGTCGGAGCCGCCGAGGTCGATGCCCTCGATGTCCGGCGCGACCTTGCCGATGGCGAACTCGATACGCGCCATGACCTGGCCGCGCCAGGTCCGGCTCAGCGTCTCGTCATCCGCCGCTTCGACGAGCGCCTCGGTCTCCGCGAACGCGGTCTGGAAGTCCTCCGAATCGATGTCTCCACCGCTCAGGGTCTCGGAGTGGCGGGCGTAGGTCGCCCACGCCTTGACGCCGGGATGCCCGTTCTCCGCGCGGAGCGCGTCGAGGAAGCGCATCGCCTCGTCATCACCCAGCGTGCGCGCCAGACGCGGCAGCGTCGGCGCGATGGGCTCGAGTCTCTCGCTCCCGAGGTGGGAGGCGGTGATCGTCGCGACCGCGGAGGTCACGTGCGCCTTCTCGACGCCGCTCGTGACGACCCAGCCGAGGAAGGGCACCGCGTCGTCGGTGCCGGCGTAGTCGGCCGCGGCCTCGAGGAACTTCGCGCCGTACTCGATCGCGGGGCTGGGCGGGCGCGCCGGCGGTTGCTCACCGGCCTCGCGCGCGGCGAAGTAGGCCTTGCGCCAGGCCTGACTCCACTCGGAGATGGCCTCGCCGGCCTCCTCGTCGAGGGCCTCGTAGCGCTCCGCCGCGTCGTCGACGACGCGCGCGACCGGAGCCGTCCCGCCGCTCGGGGGCGCCGCCGCGGTGGCCAGTCCGGCCACCACGAGCGCCGCGGGGAGCAGCATGGCTGTGGAAGGGTTGGGCAGTTTCATGCCCCGAGCGTAGCGCGCCCCGCGATCCTCGCGAGGCCCTCCGTGCCGTCCCGTGCGATCGCGCGATCATCAGGCGGCGCGGCCCCCGCCGAGAGCGCCTGAGACGGGGTCCGAACGGTCCGCGGAGCGCCATCCTCGATGGAGAGCTCAGCGACGCCGGTCGAGCATCCCCAAACGACTCCGGCTCCAGCCGAGGAGCGGCGCGAAGTTGAACGAGATGGTCGTGCTCCCCTCACCGGCGCGATCGCGGATCGACATGTCGAAGACGAAGTCGTGGCTGAAGCGGCGGAGCACGCCCTCGACGAAGAGCTGCTGGTCCGTCAGCAGATCGTGGACGTATCGGGTCTCGACCTCCCACTTCGGGTCGACGCGCCAGCGCGTGAGCAGGCCCGCCGTCTCGTAGAGTTCGAGAGCGTCGATCGCGCGCGCCTGGCTGTACTGAAGCTCCGCGAGGAAGTCCTCGTCGGGGCGGATGGCGAGGGCGCTGCGGGAGTAGATCGTCTCGCCGCGCTCCATGTCGTAGCGCGCGTCGTGGCGAAGCCCGATCTGTCCGACGCCGCGGCCGTAGCGCGTGATGTACTCGGTCAGGATCCCCAGCTCGGTGCGATCGTCGAGGCCGCGCTCGCGATCGGTGCGCAGGATCCCGCGCACATCGAGGTCGAAGTTCTCGAAGGTCGCCGGACGCACCCACAGCGCGCGCAGGCCCGCCTCGTAGATCGCACCGTCGTAGGGGTCGTCGATCGCGTCCAGGGGGATCGGCGTCCGGTCGGTCTCCTCGTAGACCACGTCAGCGGAGGCGGCGAAGCGCGGCGCGAGGGTGTGGAGATAGCCGTCACCGGTGACCTTGTGCAGGATCGTCGAGAGTTCGGCGCCCGCCCGTACGCCGCCCCGGGCCGCATCTCCACCCTCGTTGAGCGTGTCCGTCCACGCCGTACCGCGCGCCTCGACGAAGGGCGTCGCCTTGACGCCCGAGTAGGGGGTCTGGACGGGCAGCGAGACGCGCTGCCGCAGGTCGGCGCGGCCCGTCTCCGCGTCACCGATGGCGGGGTCCGCACCGCCGGGGAGGCTCGAGAAGATGTCGCGCTCGCGCTCGCCCTGGCGCCGCCTGTAGTAGCCCGCCTCGAAGGTGCCGCCCCAGAGGAGCGGCGTCCCCGTGAAGCTGCCGATGCTCCGCTCACCGCGATAGGCGAGGAACGACGGAAGCTCCTCCTTCTGGCTTCGGAAGTCGTTGACACGCCCCTGGACGCCCGCCGTGAGGTAGTCCGCGCCGAAGGACTTGCGCCAGCGGAGGAAGGTGTCGCGCTGCTCGAAGCGGAGGAACTCGTTCTCGTAGAACTCGGGCTGCGCGCCGGCGTCCGTCTGGGACGAGAAGGCGACGTCGAGCCACTCGCCGCGCACGATCGGGTAGCGACTGCGGACGTAGCCCCAGAGGCGCAGCTCGTCCCGCTCCGACTCGGGGACCCTGATCACGCCACGGTCCCGACCACGATCGGGGATCCCGCCGAGGAAGGCGTCGAGCCGGAAGTCCTCGTCGGGCTCGTTCCCGGGCTCGCGCTCCCGCAGGGAGAGCCCCATTCCGATGAGCGGCCCCCGGCTCCCGAGCCACTGGGCCTGGGTGTCCCACTTGCCCTTCAGGTGCTCGGGATCCATTCCGATCCGCTCGGCGATCCACTCGCCCGCCTTGCCGATGTCGAAGCGGAACGCGGCCCCCAGGACGGTGCCGAAGCGCGCCGTGCGTGCGATCGCGATGTCACGCAGCGGCGTCACCTCGCCGGCTTCGTTCTCGAAGCCCTCCACGCCGAACTCATCGTCCAGAACGAGGTTGCCGATCGAGGGCAGCGGCAGCTGGAAGCCGTCCTGGAACTTCAGCTGGTTCCCCCGCGCGGCGAAGCGCCAGCCCCCGTCGCGCCGGGGCTCGAGGCGGAACAGACGCGTCCGCACGACGAAGTGCGGGACATCGTGATCGCAGGTCGTCAAGGTCGCGCCGTTCGCCGTGAGCGCTCCCTCCTCGCTCGTCTCGAACCGCTCCGTGCGAACCCGCAGAGGGACCTCCTCGCCGCGGCTCTGCAGCGGATAGACGAGCTCGGCGTCCTCCAGCCACGCGACCGACTTCTGGAGATCGATGTAGAGGCGGGACCCCTTCGCCGCGCGCTGGTCCGCCCTGGCGATCTCGACGCCACCCTCCATGAAGACCGCCCGCGCGTAGCGGGCGTACTTCTCGCTCTGGATCTCGAAGAGGAGCTCCGCCAAGAAGTTCGGTTTCTCGGCGCCGCCCACCTGAACGGGCGAAGCGTTCGCCGGATCCCGCAGATCGCTCCCGGCCCGACTCCACGCGGCTCGATCGACCCACAGCGCGAGATAGTCGGCCCGCGCGCTGTCGTCGCCCGCTGTGATCAGGGGCGCGACCAGGGTGATCATCACCTCGTCCCCCACCACCTTCGACTCGATCGACGCGCACTCGAGGCTCCACGGCTGCTCCGCCGTTCCGCCGCGTACCACCGGGCTGGCGGCGTCGATGAGCAGGTCGCGGCTGCCCCCCGAGAGCAACGCTCCGACGTCGAGCCAGAGCACGTCCGCGTCGAAGGTGATTCCTGACTCCGGAAGCTCCATGCTCGCCTGCTCGAGCCGCAGCCGCTGCTTCTCGGGGTCCTGGTAGGAGTTCGGCGCCCTGATCCGGAGGGTCGGCAGGTTGACCTCGAAGGGCCCGCCGATCTGCGTCCGGCCAATATCGATGCCGTCGTCGTCCTGGCTCTCCTGCGAGGCGGCGACGGGCTCCTGGAGCGGGACCGGCTCGAAGGGCCCGATGGTGCGCTGGCTCTGCCCGTCGTCGTTCGAGCCTCGCGCCCTCTTGAGCTGCTGGGTGTCGACCTCGACGAAGCCGAGGCTGATGTCCGGTCGACCAGCGCGATTCCCCTCGACGAAGCCCTGGAAGCCCTCGTCGAAGACGACCGTCTCGTCCGTCGCGACGAGGTGACCCGCGGTGATCCGCTCGAAGGACACTCCGAGATCGGGGAACTCGACGGGGTCCGTCAGGTCCAGCTCCGGCTCGGCCGCCTCGAGGCGTTCGTCCTGGAACTGGAGCTCCCTCGCCACGAGCGTGTACGGCAGGCCGTTTCCGGGCATGACGCCGGTCGCGCGTACGCGCTTGCCCTTGTCCGGCTTGAGCGTCCCGCGCGCGCCGTCGAGCAGCACGAACACGCTGCCACGTGCGCGCAGGCTCGGCTGATCCGCCGCTGCCCGGTAATCGACGCTCACCGAGTCGTTCGCCACGAAGACGGATCCGTCCAGGTCCGGCCGCGCGCGCTGCGCCGCGTCGATCACCGGACGGAAGGCTCCCTCGGCCTCGATCCGGCCGGCCTCCACGTCGAGGAAGCGCCCGCCCCCCTCGTAGTGGCAGCGCGCGACGTCCTCAGCGGTGAGTGAGAAGGGCGCCTTCCCGGGGTTGCCGTCCGCGTCGATCTCCGGCTCGAGCCGGACGAGCTCCGCCTCGGCGGCCTCGAGGTCCCAGCTCTGGAGCACCGGCCGCTCCTCCCCGCTCGCCTCCGGTACGGCGCCGAGCGGCGGGTGCGCCACGAGATGCGCGTCGACGCCGCCGATCAGATGCAAGCGCAGGGGACGCTCCGCGTCGAGCCCGATGCCGTCCTCGGGTGCCGCATCCGGCGCGTCGGCCGCGTCGACGATCGTGGCGTCGAGTTCGAGGCGAGAGGCCCGGAAGACGCCCGAGGCGTCGAAGGCGTCGTACCGGGCCTCACGGACGAAGTTCGCCTCGATCCGGATCTCCTCGGCGCGCCGCGCGCGGACTTGGCCAGGCGCGGCCGGGGCGCTCTCCTCCGTGAGGGAGGCGCCGGTGATCTCGCGGCGAACGAGCACGGACTGCGCGTCGAGACCCCAGACCGACTCCGGCAGCTCGAACTGAGCGGTGACGCCGCCCTCGGTGAGGACCGTCTCCTCGGTGACGGTCATCGACGGGGCACGCAGCCAACCCGTCCGCACGCCTGCGACTTCATCGTCCTCGATCTGCATCGCCCGCTCGGCGGGCAACACGTCGAGGCGCACCGGATCCTCCACGCTGCCGGTCAGCTCGACGAAGCCGATCCCGCGAACGAGGCCCTCGGGCGCGAAGGCCGAGCCCCACGAGGTGCGGTAGAGGATGTCCTCGCTGGCGGAGAGCGTGTTGGTGGCGAGGTCGACGTCCCGCACGAGCCCGGCCTCGACGCGGTAGGGGTCATCGCCCAGCGCCTCGGCGAAGACGGTCTCGGCGCGCTCCACGTACCAGCCCGAATTCGTGAGGCGGGCGAACATGCCTCCCGCTGCACGCATCCGGTAGCTCTCATCGCCCGCGGTCGGACGGTGCGAGACGCGCGTCGGGCCGCTGGAGCGCATCACCAGCCCGGTGTCCGCCGCGTAGGACGCCACGATCTTCTCCGACCGAAGATCACCGAGCAGACCGTTGGCGCGGACTTCGCCGGTGAGGGTCGCGTCGAAGCTGGAGCTGTCGGTCAGGCCGGCACTCACGAGGCTCTCCTCGAAGGTGATCTCCTCGCCGCGGTCGACGGCCACCACGCGTCCTGGTCCCACGAAGGTCACGCCGACCTGCCCCGCAGTCCCGCCCACGGCGACCGCTTCCGGGCCGGGAAAGAAGACCGCGGTCAACGGCCCCGCTCCGAGCACCTCGACGCGCAGCTCCTCCCCGCCCTCTCCGACCAGTCGATAGTCGAGGGACGGCTCGTCCGTCAGCTCGGCGCTCACGGGGTTGCCCCCTTCGTCGAAGCCGAAGATCGCCGTGCGGCCGCGGTAGACGTCGCTCTCGCGGCGCATGACGACTGATCCGTCGGCGCGCGCTGCCACGATCGCCGGCCGGTCCTCGCCCCGGCGGAACTCCAGGGTCACGTCGATCGACTCGGCGTCGAGGCCGATCGGCGCGCCGCGCGCGAGATCGCCTTCGGAGCCCGCGTCCGGCTCGCTGAGCTGGAGGTGCACCTCACCGCTCGCCAGGATGCGCAGACGTCGCGCGCCGAGGGGGCGGCCGTCTCCGTCGGACCGCGGGATCTCGTCGATCGAGAGCAGGCTCGGCGCCCCCGACGTGACGATGGAGGCGAGGCGCCCCTCGCCGAGGTCGAGGCTCACCTCGGCGCCTCCCTCGAAGCGGAGCGACCCCACCTCGGTGCTCGCGCGGAACCCGCGTCCCGCCCCTCGCACGGAGCGCGAGCGGAAGCTGACCAGGTCGTCCTCGACGGATTCGTAGCGCTCCTCGTAGAACCAGACGGCGAGCCGCGGCGCGTCCATGGTGAGAGGCGCCATGGGAGTGCCGCGGAGCTGCTCCACGACGACGCTGTCGAGCAGCGCGCGGTTCTCGCCCGAGAGCCGGAGCATCCCGATCCCGTCGACGTCCATCGCAGCCTCGGCGGATTCGGACTGGAGCCGCGTCCGGAGCGCCTCCTTGCCCTCGGCGGAGAGGACGAAGGCCTCGGCGAGCACGTCGAGCAGGCGGTAGCGCGTGCCGACCTCGTCGAGGGGCTCCTTGTCGCGCGCGGTGACCTGCACGGCAGCCTCGTCGTCGGCCTGGCGCGGACGCCCCACCCGCAGACCGCCCGAGGAGAGCACGAACTCTCCCTCTCGCAGGACCGGCTCGCCGCCCTGCTGGCCCTCGGCTCCCTGCGTGGACTCCACGTCCCGCGGCGGGAGGTCCGGGCTCGCCAGCGGAGGATCCCAGGCCTCGGGCGAGAGGTCCAGCGGCACGGAGACCGGGGACGGCGCCCCTCCGCGAGGGGCCTCCTCGAGGCGCTTCGACTCGAAGTGCCAGAGCAGAACGGCCCCGAGGGCGAGCGCGAGGACGAAGGTGACGAGGCGGCGCATGGGAGAGGCGCGCGGGACGGCTGTCAGATGCCGACCTCGATGAGATCCTGGACGTCGAGCAGGCCCACGGGCCTCCGCTCGTCGTCGATCACGGGCGCGTTGTCGATGCGGTTCTCGCGCAGGAGCCGGTGTGCGTCGACGGCGAGATCCGTGGGACGCAGCACCTTCGGCTCGGTCGCCATGACGTGATCGATCGGGAGCTCGAGCCGCGAGAAGTCCCCACCCTCGAGCAGGCGGCGAAGGTCCCCGTCGGTGAAGATCCCGGCGAGCGCGCCCTCTTCGTCGACGACGATCGACGCGCCGGGCCGACCCTTCGTCCGCGAGGTCTGGATCAGCGCGTCCGCCACGCTGGTCCCCGCGCGGACGAGGGGCACGGCGTCGCCCTTGCGCATCACCTCGTCGACGCGCATCAGGCGCCGGCCGAGGCTTCCGGCGGGGTGGAACTGAGCGTAATCGCGCGGGCCGAAGTCTCGCTCCTCGAGCACCGCCATCGCCAGGGCGTCACCGAGCGCGAGCATGACCGTCGTGCTCGCGGTCGGCGCGAGCTTGAGCGGGCAGGCCTCCTCGACGCGGCCGATGTCGAGGACGTGGTCCGCGTACCGTCCGAGGGTCGAGTCGGGCCGCCCGGTCATGCCGATCAGCGGGTTGCCGAGCTTGCGGCAGGCCGCCATGACCTGGTTGACCTCCTCGGTCTCGCCCGAGTTCGACAGGGCGAGGACGACGTCCCCGGGTCGTAGCCGGCCGAGATCGCCGTGGAGCGCCTCGGAGGGGTGCAGGAAGAAGGACGGCGTGCCGGTGCTCGCGAGCGTCGCGGACACCTTCTGGCCGACCACTCCGGCCTTGCCCATGCCGGTCACGACGACCTGGCCGGGGCACGCGAGCATCGCAGCCACGGCGTGCTCGAAGGCCGCGGCGGGCCCGGCCTCGCCGAAGCGCTCACCGAGGCGCGCGATGGCCTCCGACTCGAGCCGCAGCACGAGGGCGCCACGGGCCGCGGGCGACAGTCGTTCCTCTTGGGTCATGGGTGCGCGCGGATCGGGCGGCAGCGGGGCGCCGGGTGGGCGGCGGCGAGGGCGCTGGCCGCAAGGGGGCATTGTAGGGCCCTGGTGAAGCCGAACAAGCGCCCCAGGAGGAGGGACGTACGGGACGCTGAGGCTCTACATTCCCCCGGGAGGAACGCACGAGCGAAGGCTCCGAGGTGAACGAAGAGATCAAGATCGGGATCGCGATGATCGCATCCCTGGCCATCGCCTTGAGCCTCCACGAGTGGGCGCACGCCCGGGTGGCGACCTGGCGGGGGGATACGACGGCCCGGGATGAGGGTCGGCTCACGATCAATCCGCTCGCGCACATCCACCCGGTCATGACCATCGCCCTGCCGGCGCTCTTGTGGTTCGTGCTCCCCGCGATCCTGGGGACCCCGCCGATGATCTTCGGCGGGGCGAAGCCCGTGCCGGTCGTCGAGTCCAACCTCAAGAGCCCCGCCCGGGACATGATGCTCGTGGCCATCGCCGGCCCGATCTCCAACCTCCTCCTCGCCGTGCTCGGCCTCGGGGCGCTGCGGGTGATGGAGCTGAACGGACTCGTCCTCGGGAACACGCCGATCACCGAACAGCCGATGGCCACCCAGATGGTCATGGAGTTCGTCAAGTTCAACGTACTCCTCACCGCCTTCAACCTGATCCCGATCCCGCCCCTGGACGGGTCTCGCGTCGCGTCCTACGTCCTCCCCCCTCTCCGGCCGGTGTTCCGAGCTCTGGAGTTCTGGGGCCTCTTCCTCGTCTTCGCCGCGGTCTTCCTGATCCCGGGCTTCCAGGAATGGTTGTTCCTCCGGATGCACGATCTCTACGCTGCCCTCGAGCAGGGGGTCCAGTGGGTCTCCGACCTCGCGGGCTACTAGCGCGATGGAGACGACACAGGACGTGACCGAGGCAGACGCCGAGCAGGAGCCCCGGGGAGGGGAGCAGGGGGCCGCGAGCCCGGGCCCCGAGGGCGGCCGTCAGGGCGACTTCACGGTCAGCCTCGACGAGGTCTTCCAGGGTCCTCTCGATCTGCTCCTGCACCTCGTCAAGGAGCAGGAGGTGGAGATCCAGGACGTGCGGCTCGCGGACGTGGCGAACGCGTACATGGACCACGTCCGGGCGCTGCGTGACCTCGACATCGAGGTGGCGGGCGAGTTCCTCGTGATCGCGGCGACCCTGATGGCGATCAAGTCGCGCTCCCTGCTCCCGCGGGAGGAGGTCGAGCTCGAGGACGACCTCGATCCCCAGGACGAACTCATCCAGCGCCTGATCGAGTACCGCCGCTTCAAGGGCGCCTCGGACGACCTCGAGGACCGCTTCCACCGACGCTCCCTCGAGCACCTGCGGGGCTATCGGGGCGAGGTCCGGGACAACGAGCCGGAGAAACAGCTCGAGCTCGGCGAGGTCACCGCGTGGGATCTCCTCGCGACGTTCTCGAGGCTCATGCGCGAGACGGCCGCCGGGCGCACCCACCACGTGAAAGGAGACCCACGCCCGCTCCGCTGGTACGTCCAGAACATCGGGCTCGCGGTCCGCTCGGCGGCACAGGGCGCTTCCCTGCGCTCGATCGTCGACGGCCTCGACGGCGTTCCCATCCGCGAGGGGGTCGTCGGCGCGTTCTGCGCGATCCTCGAGCTCATGAAGATCGGCCTCGTGACCGCGCGCCAGGAGGCCCAGGAGGACGACATCGTCCTCGAGTGGGCCCAGGAGCAGAGCGACGAGGACGACCTCGACGACCTGATCCGGGCCTCCCGCTTCATGGACGAGGACGCGGAGGAGCTGGAAGAGTCCCTCGACGACCGCCCCGCGGACGAGGCCGCCCGGGCGGCCCTCGAGGAGAGCCCTGAGGCCATCGAGGAGGCCGAGGAGACTCTCGCCCGGGCGCTCCTCGAGCCCGGAGACGCCGAGCCGAACGGCCCCGACGAGGACGAGCAACACCCCGCCCCGGACGGCAGCGAGCCCGGCTGATAACCTCCGCAGATCACACGCCGCGGGGCCGGCCGGTTGAAATCCGAGCCCGCGTCCCCGATGGGTGTGCGCGCTTCGCGGCGCATCCGCCCCCGCAGCGAACCGAGCCCCCCCGGTCTCGCGCGGGACGCAGAACACCGATCACCGAGACCCCCCCGATCCCCCCCCAACCGAACCTATGAGCACATCGACCATCGACGTCACCGACGCCAACTGGGAGGCCGACGTCCTCCAGAGCGACATGCCCGTCTTCGTGGACTTCTGGGCCCCGTGGTGCGGCCCCTGCAAGGCCATGCTCCCCTACGTCGAGAAGCTCGCCGAGGAGTACGAGGGCAAGATCAAGGTGGTCAAGCTCAACACCCAGGAGAACCAGCAGGTGCCCGCCAACTACGGCATCGTCTCCATCCCCACCTTCCTGCTCATCAAGGGCGGTGAGGTCCAGGAGACCATCGTCGGAAGCCAGCCACTGCAGGCCATCAAGGCCAAGATCGACCCGCACCTGGGCTGATCCGCCCTCGGCCTCAGCGCCGGGACGAACGACCCCGCTCCTGGCGAGTGGACCGGGCCCGTGCCCGGCCGCGCCGGGAGCGGGGTCGCTCGTTGCCGCCTCTCCCCGCGTAACCTCCGCCCCCATGCGTCTCGTCTTCCTCGGATCCCCGCCCTTCGCGACGCCGATCCTCGAGCGCCTCCTCTCGAGCGAGCGCCACGAGCTGCTCGCCCTCGTGACACCGCCGGACCGGCCGCGGGGTCGCGGCCGCGCCGTGGTGCGCTCCACGCTGGCGGAGCTGGCCGACGACGCGGGCGTCCCGGTGGTGCAGCCCGCATCCACCAAGGACCCGGCCTTCCTCGAGACGCTCGCGAGCATCGGGCCCGAGGTGCTCATGGTCGCGAGCTACGGTGAGATCCTGCGGAGGGACGTCCTCGAGCTCTGCCCCCACGGCGCCCTCAACGTCCACGGCTCACTCCTGCCCCGCTGGCGCGGCGCGAGCCCGATCCAGCGCGCCATCGCCGCCGGCGACGCGGAGACCGGCGTCAGCATCCAGCGCATGGTCCTCGCCCTCGACGCCGGAGACGTCCTGCTGGAGAAGCGCACCGCCATCGGCCCCGCGGAGACAGCCGCCGACCTGTTCGAACGTCTCAGCCAGCTCGGCGCCGACGCCGCCGAGGAGGCCCTCGACCTGCTCGCTGGCGGAGATGCCGTCTTCACCCCCCAGGACGAGTCCCTCGTCACCCTCGCGCCGAAGCTCACCAAGGACGACGGCCGCATCGACTTCACCCTTCCAGCAGCGACCATCGCTCGCCACGTCCGCGCCATGACCACCTGGCCGGGCGCCCGCACGACCCTGCCGGACGGCCGCGACCTCGTCGTCCTGGAGGCTCGCGCCGAGCAGCCGAGCGGCGCCGAAGCCCCGGGCACCCTGCTGGACGACGCGACCCTCCTCGTCCGGACCGGCGACGGCGGAGCCGTGCGCCTCGCGCGCGTCAAACCAGCCGGCAAGGCAGCGATGGCCGACGATGCGTTCCAGCGAGGGGCCCGCGTCGAGCGCGGATCGGTCCTCGGGGGCTGAGAGCTGCGAGCGGCGCAGCCGCCACCCCTTCACCCCCCGAGCTGTGGCTCGGGCATGGGCTCGGTGCGCCAGCCGAGCAGCTTGCGGAACTTCGGGGCGAAGCCGAAGCCGTAGTCGAGTCGCTTGAAGTCGTCGGGTGCGATCTCGACCCGGCCGAGGATGGGGTGGGTGAGCACCAGCCCGCCGGGCGTGTCGCTCCTGTCGAGGGGTCCGATCAGCGTCGCGCGGGGCCCGAGGTCGCAGGTCCAGCGACCCGTGGAGCGACGCGTCTTGATGCGCGCCTCTCGCGGATCAGCCTCCCCCTCCGCGGGCGGAACGACGTGGACGACAGCCGCGAGCACGTCCGTGGAGATCGTCATCTCGCCGCCGGCGCCACCGTCCACCACGAGTTTGCTGCCCTCGCGACCGATGACGTTGCAGCGCATGAGGTCGCCGTTCCTGGCGAGGAGAAGGTGGGTGCCAGGGTCGTCCCGCTGGCTGCGTGGGACCAGGAGCGCCCGCTGGAGCTTCTCCTCGGTGACGAGCGAGCGATCGATGTTCTTGACGCCCGGTCGGCCACCCACGAGGGCGCGATCACGGGGGTCCATCGCGGCGCTGCCAGCTTTGACCGCGATCTCCGTCAGGAGGAGGTCCGCCTTGCGGGGATCGTAGAGCAGCGCCTTCACCTGGTCGGTGCGCAGGGTGACCGCGTCCTCGGAGAAGGGTGTCTCCACGACGATGAGCTCCTGACCCACCTCCGCGATCCTCCCGGGGAAGGTCTGGCCGTCGGAGAGGAGCACGTCGTGGGGGAAGCGCGTGCGTGACGCGTGGAAGAGCGACCGGCTCGCGCGCTCGATCCAGACCTGGCCGCCGACGGCGCCGCGCACCGGCGTCTTGAAGCCGGGCTCGCTCCTGAGGACCGCGTAGCCGTCCTCACCGCGCTCCACTCCGAGGAACCCCGCGATCATCTGCGAGCCACCGTCGAAGGACATGCGGAACTCCGCGCCTCCGCGCCCGCGGACGGTCAGGGGCATGCGCACCTCGTGGAAATCCTCGAAGGGGATCTCGATGGGCCCCTCGGCGTAGGGCGATCGGAGGATGAAGCGTCCGCGCTGGTAGATGACGCGCCGTACGGCGATCGCCTCTCCCGAGCGCGTCGCGAAGCGTCCTTGACCGCCCTCGTGGCGAACCGCTTGCAGCTCGGGACGACGGTCACGCGTGAGGAACGACACCCCCTGGGAGCCGTCGAACGCCGCAGGCCCGAGGGCCGTCTCCAGCCACCGTGTGACGGGATCGAAGCCCTGGACCTCGGAGCCGCGGAGCGCGCGATCGAACCGGACGAGCCCGTCCTCACCCACGAGCTCGTCCGGGTCGCGAACGTCGACCGCCACGAGCTCGACCGGGCGTCCGAGCGCGCGGATCGAGAGCTGGTCCGGGGCGGCCGTCAGCGGCACGCGCCCGTCGACCTCGAGGCGCGAGCCGTCGAGCATCTCGACCGAATCGAACACCAGCGCGTCGCCGCCTTCGAACCGCAGGTGCAGGACAGCGCCGCTGTCGTTCGGGAGCGCCGAGGGCGCCATGGCGAGTTCGAGCCCGTCATCGCCTCGGCCGAACAGCACCGGCACGCCGTCCCACGTCTGGAGGGTGAGACCGCCGATGTCGACGCGGAACTCCGCGAGCCCCCTCCACCGCAAGTCGATCGCGACGTGGTTCCCGGCGAAGTCCGCCATCCGGGAGACGACCGCGTCCCGCGACGGCAGGACGAGGACCGAACCCTCCACGCGCGCGCCGCCACCCAGCTCCGCCCAGCCCTCCCACGGCTTCACGGGCGGCGCAGGACCATCCAACTCGGACGGCGCCGCGGACGCATCACCGCGGGGGCGCACATCTCCCACCAGCTCGCGGGGTACGGCGATGTCTCCGAACTTCGCGCTGCGGAAGGTGACGGTCTCACCGATCACGCCGGTCAGCTCTCCGAGGAAGCGTTCAGCCCCCACGACGGTCATGACGTCGCTCGAGGAGAGGTCGGGGGTGGGCTCGCCCTCGAGCAGCTCCAGCCTGCGCACCTTCGGGAAGTCGATGGCCGCCGGCCCACCGAGGCGATCGCAGTCGAGGACGAGGTCACCGCTCTCGTCCACGAAGAGGGCCCCCGTGTAGACGCGCTCGTTCGCGAACGTGACGCGCGCGCGCGACTGCGCTGCTGCCGGCGCGTGGAGGAGCGCTGCCGCGGACAGGAGGAGGGCGAGACGCGGACCGATCATCGCTCGTAGACGGGGAGCAGCGTGAAGTCGAGGGCCGCGCTGAGGAGCAGCATGCCCGTCTGGTACTGGGGTCCGTGGTAGCCGCCGCCGAGCGTGATGCTGCCGTCGTCGGCCTGGCGCGCGATCAGGTCGCGGGTGTTCTCCACGCTCCACTCACGCCACGCCCGGTAGTCCACCTGGAAGAGCGCCTGGGAGACGTAGTACCGCGTGTAGCACGGATGGCCCCACCCGCCGTCGGGTCCGTCGCGGCTCACGACGATCCTCTTCGACGCGTTCTCGTACGCGTCCTCGCCGCGGCGCTTGGCGACCGCGAAGACGAGAGCGCAGATGCTCGAGCGCGCCTTCGACTGGCCGAAGCTGCCGATCCCGGAGTAGCCGACGTCACCGTTCGTCGACGTCATCGTCGAGAAGTAGTCGAGCGCCTTGTCGATGGACTCGTCCGGCACCGCGATTCCGGCGTTCCGCGCGCCGAGCAGGCCCATGAGCACGGCGCCCGCCGCAGAGGTGTCCGCGTCGGTGGACGAGGGCGAATAACGCCACGCGTTGAAGGGGTTCCTCTTCTGGCTCGTCACCGCGCAGCGCACCGCGAGTTCGAGAGCCTCCCCGATCGTCCGTCGAAGTCTCTGGACCTTCGTCCCGAGGATGCGGTCGTCCACGGCGCCGTAGCAATCGGCGAGCGCGAGCATGGCGAAGCCGTGCTGATACATGCCGCTCCCTATCAGGCCGGTGGAGTTGTTCTGGTTCTGGATCAGCCTGCCCACGGCGCGGTGCACGGCGTCTGCGTAGCGGCCGAAGTTCGGGTCCTCCCCCGAGGCGAGGAGCGCCATCACGCAGATACCGGTCACGCCTGCGTCCGATGAGAAGCTGCCGTCCTTGCCCTGGTGAGTCATCAGGTAGGCGAGTCCCCGCTCGTACATCGAGCGGTGCGCCGGCAGGATCGGGGAACCCTCGCGCACGTCCTGAGCCGACGCGGGGAGCGCGGCGCCGAGACAGAGAAGAGCGATACGGAGGCGGCGGAGCATGGATCAATCCCTCTTCGCGAGCCCGAGCTCGACGCGCTGGGTCTCGGTGAGCGCCTCGTCCATCGCGGCGCACATGCGGCGCCGCGAGGACGAGCCGCGGCGTGGGTCCTTGCCCTCGACGAAGCGCAGCTCGCGCCACACGGCGGGCGGGTCGAGAGCGCCGAACGCCCTCGCCCGCGCCGCGTGTTCGCGCTGGACGAACGCACGAAGAGCAGCGCGCAGGGGCGCCATCTGCGCGGTGTCGAGGCGGAGCCGCTCGTCCAGGTGAGCCAGGATCAGGTCGACCCGCGCGTCGATGAGCGCCGACGGATCGTCCGTGTACAGCGGTGCGGGCGCGGGCGCGGACGCGCCGTTCTTCGCGCGCCGTCGGGCGACGAGGGCGCGCCACAGATCGGAATCGTCGGGCCGGGTCAGGGTCTTGAAGAGGCTCGAATCCCCGAAGCGCATCGGCCGTGAACCGCTCCGTCGCGCCTCCCGGCCGAGCATCGCCGCCCCGCGCGCGAGCTCGGGGACCCCGCTCCACTCCCAGCCATGGAAGAGGCACAGCGCCGCCGCCTCGAGGGTGTAGTCGTCCTCGGGGTAACGCCCGCGCCCGAGGGCGAGGTCGTCCCCGGGCGCGTCCGCGGACGGCGCGACGGGCTTCTTCGCCTCGCGCATTCGCAGGAGGGTCACCGACTGCACCGGCAGGAACAGGTCTCGCACCTTGCCCCGGGTCAGCAGCTCCTCCACGAGATCCCCGGCGGAGACCTCGCTGAGGGTGGGCTCTCGCTCCTCGATCCAGCCTTCGATCGCCCGCCTGAGCTTCGCCACCTCGGGCGCGCGCAGACGCGTCTCCGTCGCGAGCAGCACCGTCGCGAGATGGATCGAAGCCTCGACGGTCCGCTCGCGGCGACCGTTCTCCTGCGCGCGCCACCCCGCACGCTGCTCCTCGGTCCACGTGGAGAACACCTTCGTCCGCCAGATCTCCCCGGCCACGAGGTTCTCGACGAGGCCCTGCGCCCACTCTTCATCGATGTCGTCGAAGTCGGCGAGGCGGCGCTCGAGGTGCGCCTTGCGCTCCCCCACGAGAGCGGCGCGCGCAGCGCCACCGACCTCGGCGCCGAAGGCGCGCTGCACGTCGTCGAGCAACAGCTCGAGAGCGCTGTCGATGCGCGCGATGGCGCGGTTGTTGCGCTTCTCGAGCGCGGGATCGTCCGCCTGCGCAGGGGCGCGGGACGCTGCGACTTCGAGGGCAGTGGCCAGCGCGTCGAACGCGGGCGCGTCGGCCGCCAGGGCGAGGACCCCGGCGCCCGCGAGGGCGAAGGTGCCGTGGATCATCGGCCCTCCAGGGCGTCGAAGTAGCGGTCCAGGACCTCGACGAACTCGGCCGGGATCTTGGACGCGGTCCTCGAGGTCGAGCGGTCGACGTCGCGCTCCTCGACCTCGTCCTTGGCGCCGATGGCGCGGCCCGCGAGGGCCAGCGCGCTGGTGGCCTCGGTGCCGCCGTTCCCGCCCGAGCCGGGGGTCGAGCCGCCACCGCCGCCGCCCGCGCCGCCGGAGCGGCGCGTGCGCAGGAGGAGCTCGATCGCCTCGGTCTCCGCGGCGATGGTCGTCGGCCCCGTGAGCTCGTCGTCGAGCAGGACGAACGCCTCGTCCATGGCGGCGCGCGCTCCGCGCAGCATCTGGATCTCGCCTTCGAACTCGAACTCGCCCTCGGGGAGCTCGCGGATGTCCTGGATGACGTTCTCGGTGCGGAGGACGAGGTCCTCCTGCTCCTCCGCCAGGGGCCCGGCCGCGGCCGTGATCTGCTCCGCGGCGCGCGCCTCGCGCGCCTGCTCGGCTTCACGGGTCGCGTCGCGAAGCTCCATCTCGGCTTCGGTGATCTTCAGGACTTCGAGGATGACGGACGGCGGCAAACTGCCCCGCTGCTTGGACCCCTTTCAGGGTTCACCCTTTCAGCCAGGGCCGACGAGCTCCTCTCCCCACCTGTCGAAGGTGTCGGAGAGGAAGTCCGCACTGGCGCGCGCATCGCCTGGCCGCCCCCCTTCGGCTTCAGCGACGAGGGCGTCCGCGAGCAGCGTCGGGCGCAGGTCGTTCCACTCGTCGAGCACGCGCCCGAACTTCGGCGCGTCCTCGGAGGCCCGGCTGCTGAGCCGGTCGAGATAGGCGTCCATGTCCGCGTGGAGGTTCGTCAGCTTGCGGAGCTCTCCGTCGCGCCTCCGCGACACGGAGGTGTTCACCTCCCGCACCTCCTCGTTCGAGGTCGCGACCTCGGAGCCGAAGCCCTTGGCCACCGACCCGTCGAGCTCCTCGCTGGTCTCGGTCTGCGCGCGGGCCGCCGCCTTCAGGCGCTTGACGAAGGTGCTGTTCTCGAGCGCAGCGAGCACGGACTCCATGTCGCCTGCCACCTCGTTGAAGGCCTCGAGCAAAGCCTCCTGCTCGGCGATCGCCTTGGCGAGCTCGTCCCCCGTGAGAGAGGGCTGCTCGTCCTCGGGTCCGCCTCCGGGCGTGATGTTCGGATCGGTCGGCTCGTCCTCCCGGGCGACCGGGGAGAGCGTCGTCTCCACCATGCCGAGTGAGGCCTTGGGGGCGCCGCCCTTCGCGCCGGCTTCCTCGCTCTCGGGCTGGTCACCGCTCTCCTCCATCGCGACGCCGGATTCGCCGTCCATGATCGTCGGCGTGGGCGGAACGACGTCCTCGGGCCCCTCCTCGGCGTCCTCGCTGTTCGCTCCCTGACTCGCAGGCCCGCCGCCCTGGCCGCGGTCCTGTCCGATGATCTTCGGGGACTTGCCGCCTTCCTCTGGAGATTTCGAACCGCCGTCCTGCGGAGGCTTCGCCGAAGCGAGCTTCGCGTCGGACTCGTCGCCTTCACTGCCTCGCGGTGACTGGCCGGAGCTGGAGGCCTGCTGCGCTCCTCCCTGGTTCGGCTGGGTGGGCGAGCCGCTCGAAGAGGCCTCGGCACGGGCTGCCTTCAGGAGCAGCTTGGCCACCGAATCCATGCGCGTCTCCGCGATGTCCTGGAGCTTCGCGTTGGTCTCGGCCCAGTCGTCGAGGGTGTTGGAGCCGAACTCCTCGTTGCGAGCCGCCTCGCTCAGGAGCTTCTCGCCCTGGGCGATCAGACCCTGGAGACGCGCGCGGTTGCCGCGCTCGGCACGCGCCTGGTTCTCGATGCGCGTGCGCGCCTCGGCGCTGTCGAGCTGGACGCCGCCGAGGGCGTGCAGCGCCTTGTTCTCGGCGAGAAGCTCCATCTCACGGTCACGCACCTCGACGGCGCGTTCGCGCCAGCGCTCCAGCCGGGCGGTGATCCACTGCATGTGCTGGTCGGGGGTCATGACCCTCACGCGGATGGGCGTGGACGTCGACCGCTCCCGGCCAGGCACGGCGTCCTCGGCCCAGCCGCGGACCTCGAAGACCCCGGCCTCGAGGCCCATCGCCGCCGGCTTGAAGGTCGCGAAGCTCTGGAGCGTGGTGGCGTCCGCCGCGCCCGCGCCGAGCAACTTCTCCCCGTCCGGCTCCTCGCCGAGCCCGCCGAGACGTCCGAAACGGCGCCACTCGAGGCCCGCTCGCCGGACGCCGAAGTCGTCGCTGGAGAGGACGTCGAAGGTCAGCGCGACGGTCTCGAGCAGCACGTTCTCCGCCTCGGTTCCGGAGAGGGCCACGACCGGCTCCTCGTCAGGACGGGTGCGCAGCCCGAGGAGGAAGTCGGTGTGCCCTTCGAGCCCCAGCTCGTCGGTCCAGGACACCTGGAGCCTCGCCCGGCCGTCGGGTCCGAGCACCGCGGGGAGCAGGGTCGCGGCCACCACGCGGTCCCCCTCGATCCGGACCTCGTGCGCCGACTCACCGCGAGCCTCGCCCTCGCCGATCAGGACGAGGGCCTCGGCTCGCGCGAGGCCCCGCGAGACCGTCAATCCGAGGTCCACCCGCGCGCCCTCGACCACGACGAGCGAGCCGCCTCGCACGTCACGAACGACCGGCTCGTCGAGCCCGAGGTACTCCGGAAGCGTCACCGCCGCCTCGGCGGTGACGACCTCGGGGCGCGGACGCGGCATGAGGTGGATCGTCTCGCGCAGATCACCGACGATCAGCAGCGCGCGCTCGTCCTCCGCGAGGGGCGGCAGCTCGAGGGTGTAGCCGCCTCCGGCCCGCTCCGCCCGCACCGCGCCGCCGCGCAGGTGCAGCGTCGCTGCCGCCGGGCGCATGCGCGTGTCCTCGTCGAGTTCGAGGCGCACGACGCGTGCCTCCTGGATCGGGACGACCCACTCGGGCTCGAGGCCATCGAGACGCGCGAAGGTGTATCTCTCGATTGACGCGAGGGGAGCCGCCCAGCGCGCGAGAGCGTTCCCCGCCACCTCCGGCAGGGTCAGGCTGAAGATCAGGGCGGCCGCCACGGGAATCGCGGCGAGGGCCACGGCGCGGCGGTGCCTCGAGGGCGGCAGCGCGTCCGCGAGATCGTCGTCGCCCAGGTCCCGCTCCCCCTGGGCCACGGCGGCGGTCACGAGCTCGGGACTGCGCGCGAACTCCGCAGCGTCGCGCGTGAGCTCGAAGACGCCGAGGAGGCGGTCGCCCCTGACCGCGTCGCGGAGAGTCACCTCCAGAGCCACCTCGCGCAGGTCCCGGTGACGCAGGAACCAGCGGGACAGGGCCCGCGGGACCACGATCGCCGCGACCGCGAGGGCTCCGCCGAGGAGGAGCGCTCGCAGGAGAGCGCTCGTGTCGAACAGCCGGTCCAGCGCGGCGACGAGGAGGAACGACGTGACGAGCGCCGTCAGCGCCACCGCGAAGCGCTCGGTCAGCTTGGTCCGCCGCATCGTCCGGCGGTACGAGCGGAGATTCCGCTCGAGGCGCTCGGGAAAGGGCGGCGGCCCTGTCTGGGGTCGGTTCATGGCGAGGCGAGGCGCGGGGAGCAGGGTCCAGGGATCCGTCGCCGCACGGCGGTGGCCCCGCAGTCTAGGTCGATCCGGGCTCCAGGTGACCTCCGGCGGCGTGTGCGAGACGGAAGCCTTGCCCTGGAACGAGCGATCGGAGGCCGAGGAAGCAGCTCCCGTGCCGTGTCCAGAAGCGGGACACGCCCGTCCGACCGCGAAGGGGAATCGGAGCCGGATTCCACCCACGCCGCGCGCCGTCGAGCACGCCACCGGTCGCCGCCGCGGTGGCAGGGGGGACATCACGACGCATCGACGGAGCTGAGCAGATCGAACTGCTCGACATGTCGTCCCCCGCCAAGCTGCTCCTTCCCGCGGCCGCCCTCGTGGCGGCCGGTGCGGTGCTCCTCGTCCTCTCCTCCAGCGGCGGCGGCGTCGCCCTGGACCCCCAGGAGGGCCGCGGCCCCGTGACCAGCGACCTCGGACGAAGCGCGACGCCCGACGCGGACCTCGTCGACGTCCCCGATGACCGGGAAGAGGCGAGGAGTGAAGCCGAAACCGAGATCGCTGCGCGCGACGAAGCCGGACCCGCAGCGATCGCGATGGCGGCGTTCGGCATCGACGTCACCGTGTCGTCGGCGCCGGGGTCGGAGGGTGCGCTCTCCGGCCAGCTGGTCGTCGTCGAACGGAGCGCGCTCCGCGAGGGGAGCATGGGTGAACTCGCCCATCGCGCCTCGAGCGAGGCGCCAGAAGAGGCGCGCTTCGAGCTCTCGCCGGACGGCCGCGCGCGTGTCGAGGTACCGGCGGGCTTCGTCTCGCCGGTGCTCACCCTGATCGACCGGCATTGGTACGCGCCCCGGCCGGTCGAGCTGGCCGGTGTCTCCGCGGGCGCCGTGGAGCTCGAGGTCCGCCGGGGCGCCTGTCTCCTCATCCGACCGACCGTGAGCCAGGGCGATCTCGTGGGCACTCTGACGGTCTCGGGGTTCGACATGCGCGGCGGGCGCGGCAGCGGGCGCCTCGACTTCGACCTCGTCGCCGGCGAGGAGATCCTCGTCCGCGGCCTCGACCCCGCCCAGGCCTGGACCGTCGCTCCCGAGGCGGAGGCCCACCACTGCGCCATGAAGAGCGGCGTCGAGATCGCAGCGGGCGACGAACGCGTGCTCGACCTCGCCTTCGTCCCCGGCGCGACGATCGCCGGCCGGGTCGTCGACGAGAGCGGGAACGGCGTGGAGGGCGTGGACATCGGGACCGCGAGTCGCATGCCCTGGATGGGCAGCGCGGGCGCCCGCCGCACGAAGACCGCGGGCGATGGCTCCTTCCTCCTGAAGGGCGTCGCGCCGGGCGAGGTTCAGCTCGAGGCGAAGCTGGAGGGGTGGCGCGACGCCGAGATCGAGTCGATGGACGTGGCCGATCTCGAGCGCATCGACGGCATGCGCGTGGAGATGACGCGCGGCGCGAGCATCACCGGGATCGTCCGCTGGGGGGACGGCACTCCGGCGGCGGGCGCCCGCGTCCGGGCGACGCGCGTGTCCCGCGCCCAGTGGGGAGGCTGGGGCGGTGGTCGCGTGCAGACGGCGGCCTCGGCCGAGGCGGACGCAGATGGGACCTTCGCGCTCGGCGGACTGGACGATGGTCAGTACACGGTGCGCGCCTCGCACAGGCCGGCGGACGTGGCGGCGGACGAGAGCTCGCCGCGCTGGCGCGCCGACCTCCCCGCGCGCACCGGGGAATCGATCGAGCTCACCCTGATCGGGCCCGCGACGATCACGGGTCTCGTGGTCGACGACCGCGGCGAACCGGTTCCCGAGTTCGAGGTGGTTGCACAGCCCGCGGAGAGCGGCGTGCGCTCCGAGCGGGCGTCGTTCGCCAGCGACGACGGCCGCTTCAGCTTCGCGCGGATCGGCACGGGCGAGTGGACCCTCGAGGCCCGCGCCGAGCACATGGTTCCCGCTGGCGGGGTCGAGGTCGCGCTCCCGGGGGAAGCGGGCGTGTTGACCCTGCGTCTGGATCGAGCGGCGACGGTCACGGGCCGTGTCACCGATCCGGCGGGAGCCCCCGTCGCGGACGCCGACGTCCGCGTCGAGGAATCGAGCAGCGGACGCGGCGGGTGGGGCGGGGACAGGGCCCGCTTCCGCGCGCGCTCCGGGGAGGACGGCGGCTTCCTCCTCGAGGACCTCCCCCCCACCACCACCACGCTCGTCGTACGCGCCGAGGGCTGGGCGGACTCCGCGCCGGTCACCTTCGAGCTCGCTCCGGCGGAGCAGCGCGACGGCGTGGCCCTGGCGCTGCGCGAGGGCGGCCGCGTCGTCGGCGCCGTGTACGACCCCGCGGGTGATCCGCTCGCGAACCAGCGCGTCACCTACGGCTCGAACGCAATGGGCTTCGGATCGCGCGGTGAGACGCGCACCGGCGCGGATGGGAGCTTCACCTTCGAACGCGTCACGCCGGGCACCTGGACGGTCAGCGCCTCCCCCTCGATGGAGGAGATGAGCGACCGCATGAACGAGGCCGGCGGGAACTTCGCGAGCATCATGGGCGAACTCGTCGCGGAGACGATCGACGTCGCCGACGGCGAGACCGTCGAGGTCTACCTCGGGGGCGAGCCGCGCATCCCCGTGACGATCTCGGGCGTCGTCACCCGCGGCGGCGAGCCCATCGCCGACGCCGAGGTCTACGCCACCTCCGAGGGCTCCGCGATCTTCGAGGGCATGAAGTCCTCGCGCACCGACGCCGAAGGGGCCTACTCCCTCACCGTGGACAGACCCGGCGCGTACCTCGTGAGCGCGAGGGACGGCGACGCTGGCGTGGAGGTGGCCGCGGACGTGCCCAGGGCCGACTCCGTCGAGATCGACCTCGCCATCCCCGACACCCTGCTGCGCGGCCGGGTGCGCCGACCCGATGGCGAGCCCGCCCAGGGCGTCCGCGTCACCGTGCAGCGCGAGGACGGGCTCGGTCGTATCCGATGGTCGGGCGATCAGGCGACCGCCGACGACGAGGGCCGCTGGGAGATCCCGGGCCTCGAGCCTGGCATCTACACCGTCCGCGCCAACACGTCCTCGTGGCAGGGCCGGTCCGAGAAGCGATGGGGCAAGGCCCTCCGCAAGGGCGTGGCCCTCGAAGAGAACGCGACCGTCGACGGGATCGACTTCGAGCTCGAGCAGGCCGGGACGATCGCCGGACGGGTGACCGGCACCGACGGGAGGCCCCTCGGCGGCGCCTCCATCTTCCTCCGCGACGCGAGCGGCGCCTTCGTGGACACCGTGTCCGGCGACGTCACGAACGCCGCCGGAGAGTTCGAGGCCGCAGGCCTCGCACCGGGGGCGTACACCGTCAGCGTGCGCAGTGCCGGCTTCGCGGCCAACGACACGGCCTCGTGCACGGTCCGCTCCGACGAGACCGTCGACGTCGAGCTCGCGGTGGAGGCCGGCGCCATGGTCGACGTCGAGGTCGTCGACGCCGAGGGAGAGCCCCTGCGCGGCCGGGTCGAGGTCTTCGACCGTGACGACCGCGAGGTCGGATCGCCGCGCACGATCGCCCAGGTCCAGCGCCAGTTCAACGCGGGCGTGAGCACCTTCCAGAGCGAGGTGGGGCCCCTCCCGCCCGGCCGATACACCGTGCGAGCCACCGCCGCAGACGGACGGACGGGCAAGAAGCGGGTCACCGTCCGCGCGGGCGACGAGCGCAAGCGCGCCAAGGTGAAGATCAAGGACTGACGGGCCAGCGGCCGCGCCTCAGATCCGCCCGACGAGCTTCCGGCCGATCCAGAAGAGCCCCATCAGGAGCACGATCGCGCCGCCGAGAGCTGGGTGCGACCAGATGCGTGCGCGGGTCACGATGGGCTCGGACGGCGGCAGATCGCGCAGACGCTCCGCGATGACGCCGAGGCTCGGGTCGTCGAGCACGGCGCCGCGCGTGAGCGTCGCGATCTCCTCCATCACGTCGAAGCGCGCTGGCATGCCGCGGCGCTCGAGCGGCTCCCCGACGATGGGGATCTCGGCCTCGAGGGTCGCGCCGGTCTCCTCGCACGTGAGGGTCGCGCGGTGCCGTCCCGGCTCGCGCGGGGAGAAGGTGGCGCTGTAGAGACCCCAGGCCCCCTGATCGAGCTCCCCCCCGTCGCCCGCGGCTGCCGCGGGCTCGAAGGCGATGCGCTCGACGCGCCCGGACGGAGACTCGATGCGCGCGCGGACCGTCGCGTTCCCGAGGGGCGCACCGCTCGAGTCCATCACGTTCGCGTTGAGGGCGATGGCGCTGCGCACGCGCGGCCGGTCGGGCGCGAAGAACAGTCGCATGGACTCGCCGACGTTCATCGAGCGCTGGTAGGCCATCCAGCGGATGACCTGACCCCAGAATCGGTAGTGGTAGCGGTCCTCGAAGCCCTCGCGCCAGCGCCACGCGCCGTCGGTGCCCATGAAGAGCACCTTCCCCGTTCGGGCGGTGCGCGTGACGAGGAGCGGGATCCGGCCGTACTCGTTCTCGCGCACACCGTGCACCGCGAGCACCTGGCTACCGGCGCGCGCGCGGCGTACGGGCGCGTGCCACTGGAAGCCCGGGAGCTCGGTCCAGAGCGCGCTGTTCTCGTCCGGCCCGGGGACGAGACGCGTCAGTGAGCTCGCGCGCCCCAGCTCGGTCAGCGCCAGGGAGGCCGCCACCGCGTCGCCCAGCCCGTGGAGCTCGGCCGGATCCAGGTCCACGGGGAAGAGGCCTCCGAGCTCGGTCTGCATGAGCTCGTGGTGTCCGCCACCGAGCCCGGGCATCAGGATCAAGCCACTGGCCTGGTCGCGCACCAGGCCGGCGATCATCTCGCACTGCTCGACGTCCAGTCCCTCGCTGCCGAGGCCCACGTCGCCCACGAAGACGACGTCGTAGTCCGGCAGCGCCTCCTTCGGGGGGAAGCCCTCGAGGTATGTCGGGCCGCCGCCGACGCCGTCCACCGCAGGGTGGGTCAAGTAGCAGTCGACCTCGACGCCAGGATCGCGCACCAGCGCATTTCGCAGGTAGCGGTACTCCCATCGCGGCACGCCCTCCACGAGCAGCACGCGGAGGCGCTCCTCGCGAGCATCGATCTCGAAGGTCCGCGTGTTGTTCGCCGCGTCGAGCTCCCCGGGCTGGGGATCCACGGTCACCGTCAGCTCGACCAGGCCCGCAGCGCGCGGGCGGTAGACGAACTTGTCCGTCGTGGTGCGCTGCGCCGCGACGAGCAGTGGGTGCGACTCGATCACGCCCGCCTGGTCTCTCAGGGTCACCGTCGCCGACACGTCTCGGGGCATCGCGCTGTCGATGCTGATGGGCAGGTCGACCGGACGGTCGACGATGGCGAAGGCCGGCGGATCCACGGGGGCGAGCGCGATGTCGGGGAGTCGCGTCGGGCTCCCGATCGTCGCGGTGAAGATCGGCGTCCCCGCGAGGCGATAGCGCGTCGCCACGTCATAGGGGCTGCCGCCCTCGTTCCAGTCCCCGTCGGAGAGCAGCACGACCGCCCGCAGCGTGCGCTGATCGAGCAGCGCCTCGAGGGGCGCGCGCAGGTCGGTCCCGAGCCGCGCGGCCTCCGCGGCGGTCTCCTCGGAGTCGTCTTCGCGCGCGGCGGCCGAGAGCGGCGAGGCGACGAGCTCGAAGCTGTCGAGGCGGGCGGCGCCTGCGCCCTCCTCCCCGCGGAGGCCCTCGAGCTCGGCGATCCGCGCGCGGACCGCTTCCGCGCGCGTCATCAGCCCGTCGGGGCCCTCGACATCCTGCGTCTCCATGCTGCCGGAGTCGTCCCAGAGCACGGTGACGAGGGGCGCCTCGTCCGGCGTCTCCGTGACGACCCACTCCGGCTGGGCCAGGACGAAGAGCACGGCCGCCACGAGCACGAAGCGCACGATTTCGAGGATCAGGATCGAGGGGCGCCGGTGACTTCGCAGCCAGGCGCGCACCGAGAGCGAGGCGGCGGCGATCAGCACGCCGGCCGCGATCCAGGCGAAGCCCGAGCTCACGTGGAGCTGCAGACGCGCGCCGTCGGCGGCGCCCTGGAGGAGCGCGAGAGGGGCCGTCACGCCGCGGCCTCCTCGGGGTCGTCGTTGACCGGCGGCGCGTCGCCCTCGGTCACGCAGAGCAGCGCCTCGGCGAGCACGCCGATCAAGGCGAGAACCATGAACACGCGCCAGATCTCCTCCAGCAGCCCCCCGTCGTCCTTCACGGAGGACCTCGCCACCTCCGCGGTGACCACGTCCACGTCGCCGAAGAGCTCGGTGAGGGACGCGATCGGATGGAGCGCGGCCTCGTCCTCCGAGTCCGGCCGATTGAGAGCGAGCCATTGGTCGCCGTTCGAGACGACGCCGCTGGAGACGTCGAGCGCCGAGAGGGCCCCCCGCCCCGCTTCCTCCGTCGGGCGCCAGTCGGCGCCGAGCTCGACCGCGCCTGCGTCCCGCCAGGAAGCGGAGCGCTGGGAGAGCGACGCGAGGTCGACGGCGCGCTGGATCATCGCGACGAGGACGATGCCCTGAGCGGCGAGGTTGCCCGCGCCAGGGGTCGGCCAGGTCCCGAGGAAGTACGCGCCCCCCGAGGGCGTGCCGGCGCGCACCAGGAGACGCTCTGCACCGGGGAGCGACGCGAGGGTCTGGTGGGTGTACGCAGACCCATCCACGTCGATCTCGCACCAGCGGTAGAGCTCGACCTCGCCCACCGGGATCGGCGTGCCATCGACGCCCGTGGCGAGCAGGTCGTCGTCCGCGCGCCAGGTCTCCGGCGACGCGCCCTCATCACCCACGACCACCTCGTTCCAGGTGCCCCAGCGCACGCCGCGGTAGCGCGGCCCGGCGCCGTCCGCTGCCCCGGGTGGCAGGAACAGGATCACGCCCCCCGTCCCGATGAAGCCCTCGAGGAGCGCGGCGACCTCCCCGCCCTCCTCCGGAAGAGCGGCCTGCCAGATCACCAGCGAGGTCCCGGCGAGACCGGTCGCGCCGTCGAACTCGGTGGGCTCGATCCCTCGCGACGTCAGCCTCAGGGTTGGATCGAAGGGCAGCTCCGACGCGATCCGCGCGATGCGTTCGACGTCCTCGTCCTCGGAGACGACGAGGGTCTCGAGGGTCGGATCGTCGCCGAAGACGAACCAGAAACGGTCATCGCTCGGCCGGCCGTCGGCGACGAGCTCGACCACGCCGAAGCCCTCCTCGTCGACGCTGTCCACGGGGATCCGATGACCCTGAAGACGCGCCTCGGAGCCAACCATCTCGAGCTCGGCCACGGAGCGCGCGCCCCCGACCTCGATCGCCAGATCGACGCGCATCGCGGTGTCGCGCGAGCCCTCGGCGGCGCTCGCGCGGTTCACGACCGCGTCGAGGACGAGCTCGGCCGCGCCGTCCTCGACGACACGACGGACGCGGGTGACGCGCACCCCGAGGTTCTCGGCGCGCTCCGTCTGATCGAGGGTCAAGCGAACCCGCACGCCCGCGGGAAGATCGTTCATGGCGGCGGCGAGGCCTTGCCAGCGGCCGTCCGCCGGCGCCCAGTCGGAGCTCTGCCCATCGCTCACCACCCAGATCTCGGACCGGCCCGCGGCGCTCTCCTGGAGATAGGTCACCGCGGTCTCGAAGGCGGCGGGCATGTCACTCGCGGCGGCGGTCGCCTCGTCCATACCCAGAACGGACAGGTCGGCGGCGCTGGTGAAGCGCTGAGCCCTCCCTGGTCGCACCGCGTCGATCATGACGAGCTCCGGCGCGCTGGTGACCTCGAGGGCGCCCCGCAGGGCTCGCATCCCCGCGGCGAGCTTCGACTCCGGCGCACCCTGCACGTGCTCGGCCATGCTCGCCGAACGATCGACGACGACGATGATCGTGTCGACGGCTTCACCGCCCACACGGCCCACCCAACCGCCGGCGATCGGCCGCCCCACGCCGAGCAGCAATCCGAGCACTGCCAGGGTGCGCATGGCGAGCAGGAGGATCTCGCGCAGCCTCTGGCGCCCGCGGGACAGCTTCGCGCCGTCCAGCAGGAACATCATCGCGCCCCACTCGACGACCCGATGCCGTCGCTTGTGCATCAGATGGATGACGACGGGGATCGCGATGAGCGGCAGCCCCCAGAGGACCCATGGTTGGAGGAAATTCACGACCGCGCCCCGGAGCCGGCCCGGCCCGTCAGGAAGTCCGCGACCACCTGGCCGAGATCCGCGTCGAGGAGGACCTCGTGGTGATCGAGGTCCGCTGTGCGCACGACCTCGTCCAGAGCGTCGCGATAGCGCTTCAGCGCCGCGAGGTACTTGCGCGCGACGGTCGAGGGGTCTGCCACGATGGTCGCGCCACCCTCGGGGTCGACGAAGCGCGTCGGCCGGTCGAAGCGGAACTCCAGCTCGTCCCGGTCGAGTAGATGGAAGACCGCGACGTCATGGTTCCTGTAGGCGAGGTGCTGGAACGCGCCTTTGAGCTCCTCGGGCGGCGCGAAGAGGTCGCTGATGACGACGAAGAGCGCGCGGCGCTGCTCCTGCTCCGCGGCGAGGTGCAGGGTCTCCACGAGGCTCGTGGACCCCTCGGGCTCGAGGGACGCCAGCTCCGCCAGGATCGCTCGCAGGTGCGAGGGCTTGCGTCGCGGCGGGATCCTGTTCCGGCGGTCCGCGTCGTCTGCGACCCACAGGCCCGCGGCGTCGCTCTGGCGCAGCGCGATCTGCGCGAGGACAGCGCTCAGGGACCTGGCCACGTCGAGCTTGGTGCGGGTCCCGCGGCCCTGCTCGCCGGCGTACTTCATCGAGCCGCTGGCGTCGACGACGAGCACGAGGCGCAGGTTCGTGTCCGCCTCGAACTCCTTCACGTAGAAGCGGTCCGAGCGGCCGTAGGCGCGCCAGTCGAGACGCCGCAAGTCGTCTCCGGGCACGTAGCTGCGGTACTCCGCGAACTCGACACTGGAGCCACGGTGGGGACTGCGGTGGCGTCCGGAGACCGAACCGATCATCGCGCGCCGCGCGCACAGCGGGAGATTGCCGACACGCGCGAGCACGGCTCGGTCGAGCAGCTCCGCACCTTTCGAAGTGGTCTCGCTCAACGCGCCGATGAGGAATCGATACCGCGGCCGGTCACCGTCACTGGACGGGGCCGGACTCCGAGACGAGTCGCTCGACGATGCGCGCGGGCGTCTGCCCCTCCGCCTCGGCGCTGAAGGTCGTCACGATGCGGTGGCCCAGCACCGGGGACGCGACCGCCTGTACGTCCTCGACGCGCACCATGTAGCTCCCCTGCATGGCCGCGCGAGCCTTGGCGCCGAGGACGAGGGACTGCACGGCGCGCGGACCCGCTCCCCAGGCGACGAGCGGCTTGAGCCACGCCGGCGCCTCCCCGCCCGCGGGGCGCGTCCTGCGAACGAGCTGGACCGCGTGGGCGTAGACGTGATCGGGGACGGGGATGCGTCGAACGAGACGCTGCATCTCGAGGATACGAGCGGCATCGAGCATCTCCGTCAGCGGCGGGGGCTCCTCGCCGGTCGTGAGGCGCGCGATCTGGACCTCCTCCTCCTCGGTCGGGTAGTCGACCTCGATGAGGAACATGAAGCGGTCGAGCTGTGCCTCGGGCAGCGGATAGGTGCCCTCCTGTTCCACCGGGTTCTGGGTCGCGAGGACGAAGAAGGGATCGGGGAGGTCGAAGGACTTGCCGAGCACCGTGATCCGGCGCTCCTGCATGGCCTCGAGCATGGCGGCCTGGGTCTTCGCGGGGGCCCGGTTGATCTCGTCGGCGAGGACGATGCCGGCGAAGACCGGGCCCTTCATGAACTCGAAAGAGCGGCCACCGGATTCGTTCTCCTGGAGGATGTCCGTGCCCGTGATGTCCATGGGCATCAGGTCCGGCGTGAACTGGATACGGCTGAAGTCGAAGCAGAGGGTCTCGGCGAGCTTGCGGACGAGCAGGGTCTTCGCGAGGCCAGGCACCCCCATGAGCAGGGCGTGGCCGCGCGCGAGCAGGCAGGTGAGCAGCCGATCGACGACCTCGGTCTGACCGATGACCGCTCGAGCGAGTTCGGCCCGGACGGCCGCCAGTGACTCGGCGAGCTCCGCGACCGCGCGGACATCGTTCGAGTCGAGCTCGGGGTCGGCGCTCGTCGAAACTTCGGGGGAGGGCGTCATCTTGGTCGTTGCAGGGCCGTCGGGCCTCGCCGGGAGAACACCCCGGAGGAGGCCTGGATCCGAACGCGAAGGCTCGGCGGGGCTCGAGCGGGCGGCGCGCAGGACGTCCTGCGCCGCCAACCGCGATCTGGATGTTCCCAACTCCCGCGCGATCCGTCCGCCCCCGACCGCGCGTCTTTCGTCCAGGCGCTCTGAATTCACACCCTGCCGAAACACGGCCCCGCCGCCCGGCCGACGCCGGCCGCGTCGCGTTCCGCCCCGCAGAGCACCCTCCGTCGGTGATGGTCCGCCGCCTCTGATCACGGACGGTCATCGGTTCAACGGGTCACCTTCCGTCGCCGACGAGGCAGCCTGGTTCCGTTCCGGTTCGACGACCCGGCGTCCGGCGCCCCGCCCCGTATCATCTCGCCCGCGATGCCGCGTCACGCAGCCTTCCTCGCCCTTCGACACCCGTCGGGCAAGCCCCTCGCCGCCGTGGACGAGGTCTGTGCGCGGCGCGGGCTGGATGAACGAGACACGGCGTTGACGCGCGCCCTCGTGGGAATCGAGATCCGGCGACGCGCCACGCTTCGAGCGGTGATCGCCGGCTTCGCTCATCACAAGCCCAAAGCCGAGCTCGCGCTCCTTCTCCGGCTGGGCGTCGCGCAGCTCCTCTACATGGACCGCGTCCCGCCGCACGCCGCCGTGTCGGAGACCGTCCGTGCGACGGCGGACTTCCTGGGTCTGTCCAAGGGCAAGGTGGTCAACGGCACACTTCGCAGCGTTCAGCGAGCGGTCCGTCAAGGCCGCTCGGGTGATCCGACGTGTGACCTCGTGGATCGTGATCTGCACTTCGACGGCCCGGTCTTCCGCGACCCTTCGCAGCACCCCCACCTCTGGGCCGAAGACGCGCTGTCGATTCCGTCGGCGCTGCACAAGCGCTGGACGAATCGGTACGGCGCGGACGGCGCGACAGCGCTCGCGCGCCTGGCGCTCGAGGAGGCGCCGCTGTCGCTTCGCGTGCGTCCGTCCGACTCCCGGAGCGCCGTGCGTGAGGAGCTCGCGAATCTCGAGGTCGCCGCCCGTGAGGGTGGCGCCCCGGACATCCTCCTCGCCCCTGCCGACAGCACGGGCACCGTGCTCCGAAGCGCAGCGTTCATGGAAGGACGCGTCACGGTGCAAGGTGAGCACGCCTCGAGGGCCGCGGCCCTCGCCGGCGACCTCGCGGGCCTCGACGTGCTCGACCTGTGCGCCGCGCCGGGCGGAAAGGCCGGCGTGCTGGCCGACCTCAAGCCTCGCTTCCTCCTCAGCGCCGACATCGGAGCGCGCCGTCTCGCGCGTGTCTTCGGGGCCTTCGAGCGACTCGGACACGCCGCCCCGCACGCCGTCGCCATGGACGGCATGGGCGCTCTGGGAGCCGACGTTCGCTTCGACGTCGTCTTCATCGATGCCCCCTGCAGCAACACCGGCGTCCTCGCCCAACGACCCGCGGCCCGCTGGCGCCACGGCCCCAGGGCCATCGTCGAGCTGACAGCGCTTCAGGCCCGCCTCCTGCGGGAGGCCGCCGGACACGTTCGTCCCGGCGGCGCGCTCATCCACTCGACCTGCAGCCTCGAACCCGAGGAGAACCAGCAGCTCGTACGCAGCTTCCTCGCAGAGCATCGGGACTGGCGCCTGGAGGGCGAGGTGAACTCGATTCCCCGCTCCCTCGAGGACGGCGGACCCGTGGACGGCGGATACGCTGCTCGTCTCGTCCACAGCTGATCCCCATGGCACCCAGTCGTCGTCAACCTCGAACGTCGAGCATCAGCCTCGCTCCGGTCTTCGCGATCCTCGGCCTCGTCGTTCTCGTCGGAGGAGTGATGATGCTGGTCAATCTTCAAGAGCCGAAGAGCGCCGGACCCGAGAGCCCGACGCAGCCCACGGGCTCCGAGGAGAAGGAGTGGGTCAACCCCTTCGCCGACCTCGACGACTCCCGTGTCCAGGTCCCCTCGGCAGGCCGGAAGATGCGAGACATCTCCCCCCCCGGGCTCATGGAGACCGAGCTGTTCACCAGGGCGAAGCAGCTCGCAGAGGACGGTCAGGCGCTCGCAGAGGAGGCCTTCGCAGCGCGTGACAGCGGCGACAAGGAGCGCTTCCGAGAGCTCGGGCTCCAGGCACGCGAGAAGCTCTTCGAAGCGACCGCGCTCACGGCGGACTGGTGGATCGAGCTCAACGAGGCGTACCCGAACGACCGGCAGATCGAGAGGATCAGCCGGGTCCGATCCAGGTGGGACCGCTCCTTCAACCAGCTGCGCGTGATCAAGTGACGCGACGAGCCCTCGTCACCGGCGCGTCCTCGGGGATCGGGGAGGCCGTCGCGCGCGTCCTCGCCTCGGAGGGCTACCGCGTCGCGCTGCTCGCGCGGAGGCGTGACCGCCTCGACAGGCTGGCGGCCGAGCTCACACCGGTGGAAGCCGGACCGCACGTCGTCCTGCCCTGCGACCTCACGAACTTCAGCGCGATCGAGGGCGCGGCTGCGCGCCTCGAGGACGAGTTCGGTGGGCTCGACCTGCTGGTGAACAACGCGGGCATCGGCTACCGGGCGAAGGTCGCGGAGCTCGATCCCGAGGAGCTGCGGCGCGTGTTCGACACGAACGTGTTCGCCCTGCTGCTGACGTGCAAGGCCGCGCTGCCGCTCCTGCGCCGCGGAGACCGGCCGGTCGTGATCAACGTGTCGAGCGTGGTCGGCCGCCGCGGGATCCCCGGCCAGGCCGGCTACAGCGCGAGCAAAGCAGCCGTCTGTTCGATCGGCGAGGCTCTGCGCGTGGAATGGGCGGAGGAGGACGTCGCGGTCGTCACCCTCAACCCCGCGCTCACGGCGACGGGCTTCTTCCAGGCCCAGGCCAACCCCGAACAGCTACCCGACCCCGACATGGGAACGGCGGCGCCCGCGGAGGACGTGGCTCGCGAGGTCCTCTCCCTCGACCGCCGGCCGCGACCGGAGCGCTCCCTCCGCTGGAAGTGGCGGCTTCTCGGGATCCTGTCGATCCTGGCGCCCCGGAGCGCTGATCGCATGCTCGTGAAGCGGCTCGGGGGCGGCTGGAGGCGCCCCAGGCGCTGAGTCACCCCTGGTCGCGCCGGCCAGCCGACCCGGAAATCTCTTCAAGGTCGATCTCCGTCGGGGTCGATAGCCCTTGGGCCCGCTCCCTGCACGGGCGATCCCTCCTTGAAGTACACCCAGAGACTCGACTACGGCCGCCTCGCGGAGGTCCTGCACGAGCGAGGTCTCGCGGAGCTCGACGCCATTCGCGAGCAGCTCCAGCTCAGCCAGGACGGCGGCAAGCCGTTCTGTGAGGCGCTGGTCGACTCGAACGTCGTCAGTGACTGGGATCTGTCGAAGGTCGTCTGCGAGACGTTCCAGCTGCCGTTCCTCCCCGTCGATCTGGTGACGCCCAATCCAGCCGCGATGGAGGAGATCGACGCCGAGCTCTTCCGCGAGCACCAGCTCGTGCCCATCGATCTGTTCGGCCAGATCCTCACGGTCGCGATGCCCGCGCTCGTGCCGGCGGAGGTGCTCGCACGGGTCTCGGCCGTGACCGACCGCACCGTGCTCCCGATGGTCGGGACCGTGGAGTCGAATCGCCGCTGGATCGCCGAGTTCATGGTCCCCGGCCCCGCGCCGGTCGCCCAGGGCAGCTGGGAATCGATGTTCGACGCAGCGGACGCCGAGGTCGCCGCGGCCCACCTCGAGGAAGGGGCGAACACACCTGGCCCCGAAGACCCCGGTCCCGCCGCAGAGGAGGCTCCCGGGTTGAACCTCGTCAGCGTCGAGGACAGCCTCGACCTGAGCCCGATCGAGGCGCTCTCCGCCGGTGACTTCGAGGACGATCTCCTCCAGCCGGTCGACGACGCCGAGGGAGCGGAGCCGGCGGATCTCCCGCCGACGCCCGATTTCGGCAAGCCAGCATGAAGCTGGCTGATCCCGACCGAAAGCGGGATCAGACGTCGAGGTTGGTGACCTCCAGGGCGTGCTGTTCGATGTACTCGCGGCGCGCCTCGACCCCCTCGCTCATGAGGATGGTGAAGATCTCGTCCGCGCTCAACGCGTCATCGAGGGTCACTCTGAGCAGCAAACGTGTGCTGGGGTCCATCGTCGACTCCCACAGCTGGTCGTCGTTCATCTCGCCTAGACCCTTGTACCGCTGGATGTCCACGTCGGACTGAACGCCACGCTGGACCGCCTCGGCCAGCTCCATGAGAGCCGAACATTCGGTCTCGCCGCCCTTGGCCGTGCGCACGACGAACTGACCGCCCCCCTGGAAGCGCAGCCCGCTCTCGGCGATCGCGGCGAGCATGGATTCGAGCTCGTCGCTCTGCCGGAGCACCGTGGCGACGCCGTCGGCGTTCTGCCTGAGCACGTCGCTCTCCGGTCCGCGATAGATCCGGAAGTCCTCGCGCCCCTCGGCCTGGAGGTCGAACCAGCGATCCAGCTCGTCCTTGGTGGTGAAGTACTCCTCGACCGCGCCGACCTGGCCGTGGTAGGCGCGCAGGTGCTCGCCGTCCCACCGCTCGAGGTAGTCCGCGAAGCTCATCTCACTCCACGCCGGGACCGCGCTCGACGCGGCGCTCTGTAGATCTTGCAGGCGATCGAGGAGGACTTTCAGCTCGGAGCCGGTCCACTCCCTGGCCGCGACCTTGTCCTCGACGGTGATCTGCTCAACTCCGCGCTCGAGGAGCGTTCGCCGCAGGGTCGGATCGTCGATGATGTACGAGCTCTTCTTGTTGATGGTGAGCTTGTAGAGGGGCGGCTGAGCGATGTAGAGATGGCCGCGTTCGATGATCTCCGGCATCTGCCGGAAGAAGAAGGTCAAGAGCAGCGTTCGGATGTGGGAGCCGTCCACGTCCGCGTCCGTCATGATGATGATCTTCCCGTAGCGAAGCTTCTCGACGTCGAACTCCTGGCCGATGCCGGTTCCGAGAGCCGAGATGATCAGCTGGATCTCCTGGTGCCCGAGCATCTTGTCGAGACGCGCCTTCTCGACGTTCAGGATCTTGCCCTTGATGGGGAGGATGGCCTGGATGTTCCTGTCGCGGCCCATCTTCGCGGGGCCGCCCGCGGAGTCACCCTCGACGATGAAGAGCTCGGTCTCATCGCGGTTCTTGCTCTGGCAGTCCGCGAGCTTGCCGGGGAGGCTACCGCTCGCGAGCGCTGACTTGCGTCGCACGAGGTCGCGGGCTTTGCGGGCCGCGTCGCGAGCCTGCTTCGCACTCACGGCTTTGTTGACGATCGCCTTGGCGGGCGAGGGATTCTCCTCCAGATACGTACTGAACAGCTCGTTGACGGCGGACTCGACGATGCCCTGAGCCTCCCGGTTGCCGAGCTTGTCCTTGGTCTGCCCCTCGAACTGAGGATCCGGAACCTTGAGGGAGAGGATCGCAGTGAGGCCTTCACGGAAATCGTCCCCACTCGGCAGCTCCTGGTTCTCCTTCACCAGCTTGCCGTTGCGCGCGTATGCGCTCAGTGTGCGAGTCAGAGCTGCTCGCATGCCTGAGAGGTGCGTGCCGCCGCCGTGGGTGTTGATGTTGTTGACGAAGGTGAACACCGACTCCTGGTAGGCATCGGTGTACTGGAGCGCCAGCTCCACCTCGTACTCGGCGCCGGGATCGTCCACGGAGGGCACGGACTTGGTGAAGTGGATGACGTCCTGGTGCAGCGTGGTCTTGTTCTTGTTGATGTGGTCCACGAACGTCTTCAGACCTTCCGGGTACTCGAAGACCTCGGACGCGCCGTTCCGCTCGTCCTCCAGCTCGATTCGCAGACCACGCGTGCCCATGAGATAGGCCGTCTCACGCAACCGCTTCTCGACGATCTCGTACTCCACCTCCACGGTGGAGAAGATCTCGGGGTCCGCACTCCAGGTGACGACCGTGCCGTTGCGGTCGGTGGCACCCGTCATCTCGAGGTCCTTCGTCTTGACCCCGCGGCTGAACTCCATCTCGTGGATCTGGCCGTCCTTGTGAACCGCCACGTGCAAGCGAGTCGCCAGGGCGTTCACACAGGAGACGCCGACCCCGTGGAGACCGCCGGAGACCTTGTAGGCCTGATCGTCGAACTTGCCGCCGGCATGAAGCTTGGTGAGGACCACCTCCACGGCGGGCATGTTCTCCGTCGGGTGCATGCTCACAGGGATGCCTCGGCCGTCGTCAGCGACCTGGACCGAGCCGTCGGCCTTGAGGGTCACGACGACCTTGGTGGCATGTCCGGCGAGCGCCTCGTCGACCGCGTTGTCGACGACCTCCCAGATCAGGTGGTGCATCCCGCGTGAGTCCGTGTCGCCGATGTACATCGCGGGCCGGACTCGGACCGCCTCGAGGCCTTCGAGGACGGTGATGGAGTCGGCGCCGTAGGTCACGGGCTTGGTCTCTTCGTCGTTGCTCATGTTGGAAGGGGCCCTAGCTGCGTCGCTTGAGCTTGAAGGTCAGCTTGCGGATGCGGGAGTTGGAGGATTCGTCTCCGGTGAGGAGGGCGTTCGTCCGTGTTCGGAGGTCCTCAGCGGCGAAGCCACGCAGCTCGGAGAGGAGGGAGGTGCTGTCGACCTCGACGATCAGCTCACCGCGACGGAAGGAGACCGCCCTCGCCTGACGGGCGAGCTCCGGGCCGACGGCCTCGTCCCAGGCGTCGTAGGCCGGCTGCTGCTTCTTGCGCTGGAGGAGCTTGGAGTCTCGGAGGAACTCGGCGAGCGCATCCCCGAGAGGCATGAGCTCGCCGCGCTTGGGCTCGTCGCCCTCCATGCGCGCGGGGCCTCGTCGGCCGCCGCGCCGAGGGGTGGGAGCGGACATGTCGGAGAGATCAGGTCTCGAGAGTGATCGGCATGACGATGTAGATGTGCTCCTCGCCCAGGTGGAACTTCCCGGGGCTCGTGCGCTGGCCGAACTCGAGCACGACCAGCTCGGGAGCTCCGTTCTTGATCCCGTCGAGCACGTAATCGGGGTTGAAGGCGATCTCGCCGTCTTCGCCCTTGAAGTCCACGTCCATGTGAGCCGTGGCTTCACCGCGGCCCGCGGACTGTCCGTAGAACTCGAGCTGCTCACCCTTCACCCGGAGGCGAACCGCGCGGGTCTCGTCTCCGGAGACGTTGGACACGAGGCGGAGTTTGCGGGCGAAGGTGTCGGAGTCCGCCTCGATACGATTGCCGCACTCGGCGGGGATGACCGCCTCGTACTGCGGGAAGTCGCCATCGATCAGGCGTGCGAAGATCTCGGCGTTCCTGGAGGCCAGGCCGACCTGATCCTCACGGACCGCGAACCGGATCTGGTCGAGGGGATCGCCGATCACGCGGCAGAACAGCTGCATGCCCTTGGTGGGAACGATCGCGCGCGCGTCCTCGACGCCGGACATCTCCACCGGGATCGAGGCCATCGAGAGGCGACGCCCGTCCGTGGCGACCAGCCGCAGCTTGTCGTCCTTGAGCTCGGCGAGGACGCCGTGCATGGCGTAGCGTCCCGGCTCCTTGGCGGCTGCGAAGGCCGTGCGACCGACCAAACGCGTGAAGTTGCCGCCCTGAATGGTCGTCACGCCGGTGTCGTCGAAGCGAGGGACGACGGGGTACTCGGTGGCGTCGGCGATGACGAGGTCGCAGCTGTCGGCGCCGCTCGTGATCGTGCACTGGCTGTCGCCGGTGGCGATGGTCACCGTTTCTCCGGAGAGGTCTCTGACGAAATCGAAGGCCGTGCGAGCGGGGACGACGACCGGGCCAGGCTCGACCACCTCGCAGCGATCGATCTTGAAGCGGACCGAGACCTCCTGGTCCGTGCCCACGAGCTCCAGGTGGTCATCGGTGGCGACGATGCAGACGTTCTCGAGGATCGGCTTCGTGCTCTTCGTCGGAATGACGCTGTTGATCACGGCGAGGCCTTCGCGCAGGGCTTCGCGGTCGCAAGTGGCCTTCATGGTCTTCGTTCCCCTCTGGGTGCTTTGGAATGGCGTCGAACTTGGAGAGTCCAGGGAAGCGCCGGACAGGACTCGTGAAACGCTGCGTGTTTCTCGTTCAGTCGAAGAGCTTGTTCGCCGAAGATCGTGCTGCTGCACGGGGCCGGGTCGAAGCGCGTTACGCGCTCCCCGGCCATCGGTTTTCCAGGGCGTCCCTATAGAAGAGATTATCGCAGTCGTAGAGGAGCCCGTCCACCGTGGAAACCGGCGCGAAAGCGGTCGTTTCCGCTGTTTTCCTGGGGGCTTACGGCGGCCACGTAGGCCAGGACGCCTGTGCGCGATCGGAGGAGGGACGGTGGATAACCGGGGGGCCTTCCACGGCTTTCCACCGACGCCGGGTCACCGTCCTGCCGGGCCCCGGTCTTCCTCAATCGCTCCACCAGCGGACACACGTTCTTTCCACCGATCGTTGCACCGGAGTTCACAGGTCCTTGCCGCTGCTCCACTGGCTCCGAGCCGTTTCTCCACCGGCGATCCAGGGGTTTCTGCACACCCTCCTCCAACGCATCCCAGGGGTTTGGGCGCGCCGGCGCCCGCACCATGGTCCGCCCTGACGAACAGGGGCCGCGTCAGGATCTCTCCCGACGCGGCCCCTGCCTGAGTTGGGGGACTCCGGACGCTCAGCCGCGCCCCAACAGCTGCTCCATGAAGCGCTGAATCTCCTCGTCGAAGTTGCCGTCCTCCTCGATCTGCGTCTGCATCTTGTCGACCGCGTACATGACCGTTGTGTGGTCACGGCCGCCGAAGAAGCCGCCGATCTCCTCGAGGGAGTGACGCGTCAGCTTGCGAGCGAGATACATCGCCACCTGGCGCGGGAAAGCGATCGTCTTGGTGCGCCGCTTGGACTGCAGGTCCGAGAGCTTCACCTGATAGTGCTCGGTGACCAGTCGAATGATGTCGTCGACGGTGGGTGCACCGCGGCGCACCTCGATCAGCCCGGCGAGGCACTGCTGGGCCATTTCGAGGGTGATCGGCTCCGCCGAGAGGGCCGTGTAGCCGGAGAGCCGCGTCACGGCGCCCTCCAGTTCGCGGACGTTCTCCTCGATGTTCTCGGCGATGAAACGCACGACCTGGTCCGGCAGCAACGCACCGCGCTCCGCGGCCTTGCGCTTCACGATCGCCATCCGCGTCTCGTAGCAGGGCGGCTCGATCTCCGACACCATGCCCCACTTGAAGCGCGACACGAGGCGGTCCTGGAGGGTGGGGATGTCCTTCGGCGGCGAGTCCGACGACAGGACGATCTGCTTGCCGGCGTTGAAGAGCGAGTTGAAGGTGTGGAAGAACTCCTCCTGCGTCCGCTCCTTGTTGGCGAGGAGCTGAACGTCGTCCACCACGAGCACGTCGACGTTCCGGTACTTCTCCCGGAAGGCCATCATGTCTCCCTCGCTGAGTGCGGTGACGAAGTGGTTCACGAACGTCTCGCAGGACAGATACAGGATCCGTGTCCCGGGGTTTCGCTCGAGCAAGGTGTGGCAGAAGGCCTGCAGGAGGTGGGTTTTGCCCACGCCGACGCGGCCGTGGAGGAACAGCGGGTTGTAGGCCCTGCCGGGCTGTTCGCTCGCGCCGATGGTCGCCGCGTGACCGAAGCGGTTGCAGGGTCCGACGACGAACTTGGCGAAGGTGCAGCGGGGATTCAGGACGAAGTCACTGCCCACGTCGAGGAGGTTCCAGGCCGCCATGTTCTGCGGTGCGCTGGAGGGGGCCTGTCGCCGCGCGCCGACGCCTCCCGCGCGCGCCTCCTGGTCCGAGAGGGGCCCGAGCTCCGAGGTCAGGTCCGCGCGCGGCGCACGATTCGCAGGAGCGTTGGGCGCCTCGGCGCGTCCTTGCTCGGGCACGGCGACGCGCTCCGGCTCCTCGCGTAGCACTGCGACGCGGCCCTGTCCGAGAACCGCCTCCACGCAGCGCTGCAGGCTCTCCATGTAGTACTTCTCGATCCAGTTGCGCGCGAAGCCGTTGGGCACGGCGACGATCGCCTCACGGCCGGCGTGTGCGATCAGGCGCGAGCGCTGGAACCAGGTGAGGAACTGCTCCGACTCGAGGCAGGCCTCGAGGGCGCCGCGGAGGTTCTCCGCCTCCGTGTCCGTGGCCGGCGTCTCCTCGACGGCCGGCGCGTGCTCTCCAGTGGTCTCGGGCCGGTCGAACGCGCCCGGGAACAGCTCGGGCGTGCCGTCGCCACGGCGACGGCGGCCGCTCGCCGCGCGCAGCGACGCGTCCTTCGGCGACGAGGGGCGCGTTCGCGCCGGGTGCAGGTGCTCCTCCGCGCCGCTCTCCAGCTCGGGGGCGGTTCCCGCGTCTCCCCGGCGGGAGACCGCGGCTTTCGAGGCGGGGTCCGACGTACCGGCGGGGTCGCTGAAGGTCTCTTCCATGCGTTTGCTTCGCAGCGGAGTGAGCAAGCCGGCGAGGGTGTGAACGCGCCGGCGTGATAGTGCGTGGGGGGGGGAGGCGGAGTGAACGGACTCCGGCCAACCCATGCTGTGGTGAGTGGGCCGGAGATGCGGTGCCGTTCAGGGGATCGATCGATCCAGCGCGGCCCGTGCGAAGGCCACGCGGTGGGTTCCTGGTGATGTCAGCCGGACTGCACGTGCAGCGGCAAAGGGCCCTCGGAAACGCTTCGAAGTGCTCCGGAGGCTGAGGAACCGTCGTGGAAAAGATCCGTGTCGAGCAGCGGCGGGGTCGCGGCGAACGGGGGGTGCGGTCGTCCGTCGGAGCGTGTGCAGTGCTCGATCCGGGGACGTCGGTGACGGTGGACTGCGACGCGCGCGATCCGCTGTCTCGACTCGGCCGATTGGATCCCAGCTCAAAGAATCCGTCAACGGGTCCACGCGGACATCCTGTGGACAATCACGCGCCTTCACGCGAACCTGTGGACTTACGACGCTTCCCCCAGAGTTATGCGCAGGATATCCACAGCTGTGGAAAGTTCACGCGCGTCGGTCGAGCGTCCCGTTGAGATCCGCAAGGCGCTCACAGCGCGCGCCCCCACGTGACCGAGGGCTTCGAGAACATGGGAAGGTTCCAACGAGCCGCTGGCGCACGCTGAACCCGCTGACAGCTCGAGGCCCGCGAGGTCGAGCCTTGCGACGAGCATCCGAGCGTCTCCTGCGAAGGGGAACGACACGTTGATCGTGTTCGGTAGACGGTCGCAGGATGTCAGGGGTGGACCGTTGAGGTGCACATCGGGCAGCGCGGCCCGCAGTTCGGTCCAGAACCCTTCCAGGAGCGCCCTCGATCGCGCGGCGAAGGCCTCCGTCTCCCGGACAGCCAGCTCGATGGCCAGGGCGGCGGCACCGATTGCCGCAGGGTTCTCGGTGCCGGGCCTCAGCTCTGTTTCCTGGGAGCCACCGAAGGCCCGCGGGACGAGCCGGGTCCCCTCCTTCCGCAGGAGGAGCCCCACTCCCACGGGCCCACCGGCCTTGTGAGCCGAGAAACTCGCGAGGTCCACGCAGGAGAGCAGTCCCGCCGAGGGACGCTTGCCGAGCAGTTGCACCGCGTCGGTGTGCAGGACGAGCCCCGCTCTCCGGCCGAGGGCGCCCCGCACCGCCTGGAGATCGACCACGGAACCGACCTCGTTGTTCGCCGCCATCAGGCTCACGATCACGGGCCCTTCGTGTCCCGCTGCTGCGGCCACGTCCTCCGGATCGATGCAGCCCTGCGAGTCGTTGGCCAGGAGGACCGTCGGTGCACCTCCGTCCTCCAGCCGGCGCACGGGTTCGAGGACGGCCGCGTGCTCGATCCGACTGGAGACGACCCGGGCGGGCGCGCCCGCCGCCGCGGAGAGCGCGGCGTGGGCTCCGAACAGCGCGAGGTTGTTGGACTCCGTTCCGCCGCTGGTGAAGACGACTTCGTCCTCGTGCACCTCGAGTGCGCCTGCGACGCGCTCCCGCGCATCGTCGATGACCGCGCGACTGCGACGCCCCGCAGCATGAACGCTCGAGGCGTTGCCGAGGCCCTGGTCGAGGAGCTCGAGCATGAGCTCGCGCACCTCCGGCCTGAGCGGCGTCGTTGCGTTGTGGTCGAGGTGGATGGCCATGGATCGACTCGATGATGGACCGCGTGCAGGCCCGTGCGGAGCGGAGGCCCTCCCGGGCCGACCGCTCAGGGGCAGGGCCCCGCCCCTCCGACCAGCTCGCGGTAGAGGGACACGTACTGCTCGACCACCGTGCGGCGGTCGAAGCGCGCGACGGCGCGTTCGCGCGCCGCGGCGCCGAGCTGCGCTGCCTCCTGGCGGTCTCCGAGCAGCCGGGCCATCTCACCGGCGAAGGCCGCGCGGTCCGTGGGATCCACGAGGACGCCAGTGGTGCCGTCCACGACGACCTCCGCGACGCCTCCAACCCTCGTGCCGAGCACCGCCGTCCCCGATGACATCGCTTCCAGGGCCGAGAGCCCGAAGGACTCCTCGGTGCTCGCCAGGCAGAAGAGGTCTGCAGGCGCGAGGAGCTCTGCGAGGTCGCTGCGCAGCCCGAGGAAGCGCACCCGGTCACAGACGTCGCGCTCTCGGGCGACGCGCCGTGTCTCACCGAGCTGGGGCCCGTCGCCGACGAGCACGAGCTCGGCGTCCTTGCCCTGCGCCCGGAGCATCGCCAGCGCGTCGGCGAAGGCGTTCACCAGCCACGGCACACGCTTGACCCTGCGGAAGTTGCTGATGTGGATGGCGGAGGCGATCTCGGATCTCTCCTCGACGGGCCTGAACTCCTCGAGATCGACGAAGTTGGGGATCACGTGGATACCGCAGGAAGGCCCGCCATCGAAGTTCACCCGGGTCCGCGCCGCGAGGTCCTCGGAGACCACGGTCACCGCGTCCGAGGCGGTGATCGCGTACTGGGTGAGGGGCGCATAGCTCGGATCGTTCCCCACGAGCGTGATGTCGGTCCCGTGCAGCGTGGTCACGACCTTGAGCGGGTCGAGCTTCGCGCTGCGCGCCGCCTCGCGCACGAGGAGCGCGCTGATCGCGTGGGGCAGCGCGTAGTGGGCGTGGAGCACGTCGAGGCCTTCGCTGCGGTGCAGGTCCAGGACCCGCGACATGATCGCGAGGTCGTGGGGCGTCGAGTGGAACAGGGGGTAGGGGCTGCCCTGCGCCACGTGCAGCTCCACTCCGCCCGAGCCCCGCAAGAGCCGCGGGGGTACGTCGTGGCTGAACAGGTGGATCGAGTGTCCGTTCTCGGCGAGGGAGAGGGCCAGTTCGCTGGCGACCACGCCCGAACCACCGTAGGTGGGATGACAGATGATTCCGATGCGCATCACGGGCGGGCGGCTCGCTCTCCGGGTCAGCCGAGGGGGTCGGAGGTGAACCCGCGACGGCCGGGCAGAAGCGCGTGCTCCTCGCCCCGATCCGGTCGGGTCGCGGCCACCGGCGTGAGGTGCCGTACCGGCTCCTCCGCGGGCTCGGGCGCAGCGTCCTCTTCGACGACCTCAGCGGTCTCCGATCCGGGCCCGCAGACATCGCTCGGCGTCTCTTCCGGCTCGACCAGCACAGCGACCGCCGGCCCTGCCCGAGCGACCGCGGCGCCGTCCGCGCTCGCGGCGGGGGCTTCCGGTGCGGAGCCGGCCCCGACCTGTTCACGAGGGACGTCCTCCGGCCCGCCCTGCTCGGGTTCCTCCACGGAGGGGTCGTGCGCTGCGACCGGTGTGAGCACGACCGCCACGAGCTCCTCCTCGACGGACTCGGCTGCGCCCTCGACCGCCTCGACGTCCAAGGGTCTCCCGGTCTGCTCCGGGGCTTCTGCCTCCGAGGTCTCGGTCCTCACCTCCGAAGTGGGCGGGCAGGCCGGCTCCTCGAGGCCGTTCTCAGGTGCCTCGCCATCCAGCCCCGGGGCATCGGCCTCGGCGGCGGGAACCGGCGAACCGTGGGCGAGACCCTTCCGCGGGCTCGCCAGGACCTTCGCGATGTCGAGCATCAGCGCGGCCGTCTCGTCGTGCACCTCGGACGTTTCCTCGGTGCCTCCGATGGCCGCGGGCTGCTCGGCGTCCTCGACCGCGCGCGGAGTCTTCGTGGGCGTCTCGGGGGTCGGCGGTTCGGGTTGGGCGACCGGTGCGGGCTCCGCCGTAGCGCGCACCGGCGGCTCGATGGATCTCCCGCTGGCGTGTTCCTCCACGCCTTCTCGTTCGAGGAACTCCCTGGCGACCGCCATGTAGTCCTCGGCACCCTTGGACTCCGGCGCGTACTCGAAGATCGTGCGTGCGAAGCTCGGCGTCTCGGCGAGCTTGACGTTCTGCGCGATGGGCCGCTTGAAGAGCACGGCCGGGAAGTGCGCGCGGAGCTCTGCGAGGACCTCTCGCCCCAGGCGGAGGCGACTGTCGTAGAGGCACGCCAGGACGCCGGTGATCTCGAGGTCGGGGTTCAGGCGTCGGCGCAGCAGCTGGACGATCTCCACCAGCTTGCTCAGGCCCTGGAGCGCGAAGAACTCGGTCTGAACGGCGATCAGCACCTCCTGCGAGGCGGCCAGGCCGTTGACCGAGAGGAGCCCGAGACTCGGCGGGTTGTCGATGAGGATGACGTCCGCCGGCTCGCGACCCGTGCGCGCGACCTCCTCCTCGATCCATTCGTCGAGGGCGTCCTTCAGGATCGTCTCGCGGCCGATGGCGCTCGCGAGCTCGAGCTCCGCGCCCGAGAGGTCCAGGTGCGCTGGCAGGATCGAGAGGCCCGGCGTGGAGGTGCCCCGCAGGGTGTCGGCCACGCGTCCGCCCTGGGTGAGGATCGAGTAGGTCGAGGGCTCCTCGGGCGCCAGCTCGGCGCCGAGGTTCATCGACGCGTTGGCCTGGGGATCCATGTCGATGACCACCGCGCGCTGTCCGAGCCGCGCGAGCGCTGCGCCGAGGTTGACAGCCGTGGTCGTCTTCCCGACGCCGCCCTTCTGGTTGATGATCGCGATCCGCCGCATTGGAGTTCCTCCTGGTCGGAGGAGCGCAACAGCTTATCTCCGCGAGCCCGGGCCGTGGTGAGGCGGCGTGGGCGAAGTGGCGGACTGCTCGTCTCGATCGCGGGACTCGCGTCCGGAGTCCACCGTGAACGTCGATCGAGGCGGGGCCCGAGGCGACCCCGGCCCAGCGCCGCACTCAGTGGAAGGACACCGCGATCGCGTTGGACAGGTTGGCCGTCGGTCCGGCGACGACGTCGCGATGCCACCACTGGAAGTACCACGTCTCGCCTGGCACGACCGCGGCGGTGAACGGCGGCGAGGCGGCCGGCATGGCCGTGAGGTCGATCGCGACCTCGATCTCGCCAGCCGCGCCCGAGCTCGCCACGCTGTCGAGGTGACGTCCGAGGGGAGACCCCAGGCAGAGGACGCCCTCCAGCAGCGGCGCGCTCCCGCCCACGCGTCCGCTGATCAGGAGGCCGAAGGCGTTCGCCGGAAGATCGTCGGCCCGCAGGCGCAGGTCGTTCTGCGTCGCGTCGGCCGAGCCGTAGGCAGCGAGAGCCGCCGCTCGGCCCGTCGAGTTCGGCAGGCTGGTGCAGCTCACCTCACCGACCGGCGTCCACGTCACCGCGAGTTCGAGGTGATCGATCGCGAACATACGCGTCAGGTTGTTGCCTGCGGCCATCTGGAACCCGATGCCGTCGACGGACGTGAGGTCCGGCGTCCCCGCGCCCAGCTCGACCAGCGCGCCGGTCTCGCCGCCGTCGTCGATCTCGTCGAGATCGGCGCCGGCGCCGCTCGAGGTGTCCACCAGGTTCCACGAGAGCGGCGCGAGCTCGATCGTCATGTCACTGGCGCTGGCCGCGCCCGGAACGACCGGCGTCGTGACGGGGCTCGAGAGCCACCACGCGACCCCGTCGCGGAGGAGCACGCGAAAGCGCGTTCCTCCCGGCGAACTGGCCTTGCCGATCCGCAGGCGCAGGTGCCCACCTGCCGTGAGGTCCGCCGGCGTGACGAGCCGCGCAGCCGCTCGCGATCCGGCTGTGAGCGCGCCGGCGTTGAAGAAGAGGCTCCCGCCGTCGGTCGACACCGCGGGGTGCGGGTCGAGCAGCACCCCGTGCGGAAGAGCGCCGACCGTGGTCGAGAGGTTGCAGCCACTCCAGGTGAGGCTCGCCGTCCGGACCGTCTCGTTGTCGTGGTCGACGGGGACGCCCTGAGCGTCGAGCGGGACGAGTGAGGGGACGTCGAAGGCCTCGACCGTCCGGACGATCCTCTCCGTGCCCGCCAGCTCGCGCGTGAAGAAGTCGTGGAAGTCGCCGACGAGAGACGCCGGAAGGGTGTGCCCCCCCGGATGTGTCACGAGGGTGACGTCGACGCCGAGGGCCTCGCAGGCGTCCAGGAGGCGGCGGCTCTGGCCGACGCTGATGGTGCAGTCCCCCTCACCGTGGACCACGAACATCGGGGGGTCGGCCGGATCGAGGAAGGTGATGGGGTTCGCGTCGAGAACGAGCTGGTGCTCGGGGCGCCCCGGGAGTCCGGCGAGGACCCCGATCCCCTCCCCCGGACCATCGAAGCCGACGAGCCTCGACTCCGGAGAGGACGGGTCGTCGTGCACCAGGTACTGGGTGCATCCGAAGTTCACCGCGTCGGCGTCGAGCTCGAAGAAGTCGGTCGGTCCGAAGCCATCGCCCACGGCCTGGACGCTCGTGTCGCCGCGCGGGTCCTTCGGGCTCCCGAGGGTCCCCGCCAGCGCGGCGAGGTGACCACCGGCCGACGTCCCCCACGTTCCGATACGCGCCTGGTCGAGATCGAAGGCGGCGGCGTTCGCTCGCAGCCACAGGATCGCGTCCTGTACGTCGTCGATCTGGGCCGGGAACGTGACGTCGCCGAACGTCGCTGATTGGGTCGTGAGCCGATACTCGATGCTCGCCACCGCCACGTTCGCGTCGAGCAGCCCCTGGATCCGGCCGGGCGCGAGGGCCTTCGTCCCGCTCATCCAGGCGCCGCCGTGGATCCAGATCACCAGGGGGTGGGGCCCGTTCGCGTCGGGCTCGTAGACGTCGAGGCGCAGCGGCGCGCCGTTGACGGTCTTGTACGTCAGGTCGGCATGCAGCGTGTGCTGCGCGATCGCTGGGCTGGCGAGGAGGGGTCCGAGGAGGAGGAGGCGCACCGCCTCATCGTAGGCGCTGTGCTGGGAGGCGCGTGGCTGCCCGTCACGCTGCGTGTCAGATCGCGACGGGACCGGCGGGATGTCGGGTGGCGGCGCGTTCGCGCGGGTCCCGCCCGGACGCGCCGAGCGCCAGCCGGCGGCCGGGAATGCTCAGGTCGTTCTCGAGGGCTCCGTGGACCCGATCGGGGCCCTGCGAGCGACGCCGGGCGAGCCATGGATGCCGAGGCCGCGAACGGACGCGCCCCCGCGCTCATCCGTCGGGACGAGCGCGGGGGCGCGTGGATCACCGGCGGCCGAGAGGGGCCGCGCGGTCAGGCGCTCACTGGAAGGAGATCTCGATGCCGTCCGTGAGGTTCGAGCCGGCACCGACCTGATCGCGGAACCAGGCCTGGAAGTTCCAGGTCTGTCCCGCGGTGGTCTGCACCGTGCCGGCGCCCTGGGGGATCGCCGTGAGGTCGATCGCGAGCTCGAAGCTACCGGTGGTTCCGGTGGAGAGGATCTCGCCCGGACCGCGATAGCGGCCGATCGAGCCGCTCAGGCAGAGGTTGCCGTTGCTCGTGCCGCCGAGGCCGGGAGAGAAGCCCTGCGTGGCGGAGACGACGAAGATGCCGAACTGGTTGTTCGGCAGGCCCTCGGCGCCCAGCGTCAGGTTGTTGGCCGCGGCCACGTCGCTGCCGGACGCCGAGATGGACGCCGCGACTCCGCTCGAGTTGACCGTCGCCGTGCAGTAGTTGGCACCGATGGACGACTCGCCGAAGACGAGGTTGTCGTAGAAGCGGCCGGAGTCGTCGTAGTTGGTGACGACGTTCGAGAACCCGAACTGGAGGAGCTCGCCCGCCCACGCCGGGTCGATCGTGAGATCGACGAAGCCCTGTCCCCAGGTGGTGGTCGACGCGTTCGTCGTGTCGAAGGTGCTGATCCCGAGCTCGGCGAAGGAGCCGTCCGAGCGACGGAGGACCTTGATGAACGCCTCCGAAGTGGTCCCGCCGTCACCGTTGTTCGGCACCGGGTCCTTCAGCACGTCGAAGGCGAGGCGGTAGGTCTTGCCCACGTTCACCTGCGCGATCTCCTGCTCCTTGAACACGAGCCCGTTGATCAGGTTGCCGACGGCGTGGTCTCCGTTGCCGTAGTCGCTGTAGACGTTCATGTAGACGGAGCCCTGGCTGGGCCCGCCGGCGCCGGTCGCGAGCGCGGAGCAGGTCGCGCCGCCGTTCGGTGCCCCGAAGGGCCCGTACCCGTAGAGGTAGCCGCCGCCGGGGTCGAAGACGTTGACGAAGACGAGCCAGCCGTCGTTGCTGAGGGAGTCCGAGGCGGTCAGGTCGAGGGCCTCGAAGTCCTGCGTGTAGGGCGCGAGGCCCGGCGGACGGCTGTTGGGCGAGGAGACGCTCAGGTTGTCGTAGAGACGGCTGGAGTCGTCGTAGTTCGTCGCGGTGCTGTAGAAGCCGTACTGGAAGAGCTCGCCCTGCCACGCCGGGTCGATCGTGAGCTGGAGGCTGCCGGCGGTCCACGCCGTGGTCGAGGCGGCCGTGGTGTCGAGGGTGACGAACGCGAGCGGCGCGAAGGAGCCGTTGGAGGACTGGAGCACCTTGATGAAGGCGAAGGCCTCCGTGGGTCCGTCACCGTTGATGACCTGCGGGTTCTTCAGGTAGTCGAAGTCGAACGTGAACAGCTCGCCCACGTTGGACGCGTCGATGCCCCGCTCGCGATACACGTTCGACTCGATGGTGAAGCCGTTCGCGTGGTCACCGTTGCCGTAGTCGCTGTAGACGTTGAGGTACTGCGCGCCCTGGGCTGCGCCGCCGAGGCCGGTGCCGATGACCGAGTAGCCCGAGCCGCCGTTGGGGGCGCCTCCGGAGGGGTAGCCGTAGGCGAAGTTACCGCTGGCGTCGAAGACGTTGGTGTAGGTCAGCCACCCGTCGCTGGAGAGCGCGCCGGCGTCGTTGATGTCGAGGGACTCGAAGTCCTGGTCGTAGGTGAAGATCTGCGCGGAGGCGAGAGGACAGAACGCGAGCGCCGTGAAGGCGACGAGGTAGTTCTTTGCGAACTTCATGAATGGGGGCTGTCGCGGGGGAAGGAAGGAGAAGGTGCACTTGGCCGGTTAAAGCTAGAGCGAACCGCGCGCGGCGGCTGAACTTCTCATGTGCTTCTCACGCGCGCTCCCGGAGAGACCTGCGTCCTCCCGTCGCGCGAAGAGGCTCGGCCGTCTCGGGGATGGACCGGATCTCCCCTGGATCCCCTGTCTTTCACGCACGCGCGCACGCGTGGCGCGCCGCTGTTAGCGTTGCGTCTCGATCGTGCTCAGCGCGCCCTCGCCCCGCCGCGTCCACCCAGCTCCTCTCGAGATGATCCACCGCTCCCTGCTCCTGGCCCTCGTCGTCGCCCTCGCCCCCTTCGCCCGGGGGGCCCAGGGGGGGGTCGTCGAGGGGGTCCGCGTGTACACGACGGCCAAGGACACCGCCCTGCGCATGGGCCTCAGCGACCGGCTCCAGCTGCTCCCCGCGCGGCAATCCCCGGAGACCGACGTGGCCGTCTTCATCAACCCCGAGAAGACCTTCCAGACGGTCCTCGGCTTCGGCGGCGCGATCACCGACGCGAGCGCCGAGGTCTATGCGGGTCTCGCGGACGACGTGAAGCGCGAGCTCATGAGGGCCTACTACGACGCCGACGAGGGGCTCGGCTACAGCCTGCTACGCACGCCGATCCACAGCTGCGACTTCGCCAGTGAGAGCCACACCTACATCGAGGAGGGTGACGCGGACCTGAGCACCTTCGACGTGGCGCCGGACCGCGAGTTCAGGATCCCCATGATCCTCGAGGCCCTGCGCACCGCGGGCGGCAGCATCACGACGATCGCCAGCCCGTGGAGCGCCCCGGCCTTCATGAAGGGGCGAGAGGACATGCTTCGCGGCGGCAAGCTGCTCCCCCGCTATCGATCTGCCTGGGCGAGCTACTACGCGAAGTTCATCCGCGCCTACGAGGCCGAGGGCGTCCCCATCTGGGGGATCACGGTGCAGAACGAACCCATGGCGGTGCAGACCTGGGAGTCGATGATCTACACCGCCGAGGAGGAGCGCGACTTCGTGCGTGACCACCTCGGCCCGACCCTCGCCGCCGACGGTCTGGGGGACGTGAAGGTGATCGTGTGGGATCACAACCGCGACCTCATCGGACACCGCGCCAACACGATCCTGGGCGACCCGGAGGCGGCCCGATACGTCTGGGGCGTCGGGTTCCACTGGTACGAGACCTGGGCGGGTGGAGAGGAGATGCACCAGAACGTCGCGGCGGTGAAGCAGGCGTACCCCGAGTTCGAGGTGCTCCTCACCGAGGCGTGCGTCGAGGGCTTCGACCCCGCCCGCTACCAGCACTGGCCCAACGCGGAGCGCTACGGGAAGAACGTGATCCGCGACCTCAACGCGGGGGCGGCCGGCTGGCTGGACTGGAACATCCTGCTCGACGACCGGGGAGGCCCGAACCACGTCGGCAACCACTGCTTCGCGCCGATCCACGCGGACTCGGAGTCGGGCGCTCTCATCTACACCCCGAGCTACCACTACCTCGGACACTTCGCGAAGTTCATCCGACCGGGCGCCCGGCGCGTGAGCGCGATCAGCAGCCGCAGCAGCCTCGACGTCACGTCGTTCGTCCACGCCGACGGCCGGCTCGCGACCGTCGTGCTGAACCTCGAGGACGCCCCTGTCACGTACCGCTTCTGCGTCGGCGACGAGGAGGCCGTCACGACCATCCCGGCGCGCGCGATCCAGACGCTCCTGCACGACCTGAACGCCCCCACCGGGTGGGTGGTCGACTTCTTCGACGACTTCGAGGTCTTCGACCCCGAGAACTGGCAGGACCAGAGGATCTGGGTCAACAACGAGGCGCAGTGCTATCTCCCCGACGGCGCAGCGGGCACCCGTGAGGTCTCCGACGGCACGCTCAAGGTCAAGGTCGTCAACGTCGGCGAGATGGTCGAGTGCGACAACCTCTCGAAGACCGGGGTCCGCCACCCGGACACTCAGTACGTCGCCGGCCGCGTCTGCTCGAAGAATCGCAAGGAGTTCATCAAGGGCCGGTGGACCGCGCGCCTGCGCACCTGGGGCAACGGCGAAGCCGGGATGTTCCCGGCCTGGTGGATCCTCGGCGCGCGGAACAACGAGCCGCCCGTCCAGGAGGACGACGAGAACATCGCCTGGCCCCTGACGGGCTCCGGGGAGATCGACATCTTCGAGCACCACGGCGAGAGTGGCGCGGACAAGTTCACGACCGGCGCGATCAAGAGCCTCGGCGCCGACGGCGGCGACTGGTGGACCCTTCGGAAGGGCGTGCCGGCGACCCTCGACGAGTGGCACGAGTACTCCGTCGAATGGGCCGGGAGTGACCTCGTCTACCGCGTGGACGGGGTGGAGGTCCACCGCAACCCCGGCGAGGGGGACAGCTACCCCGAGCCGATGTTCGCGATCCTCAACTACGCGAAGATCTCGGACCACCCGATGACCGGCGAGTGGGTCATGGAGGTCGACTGGGTCAAGCACGAGCGCTGGGACGAGCGTTTCGTGTTCCCCGACCCCACCCGGCCAGCGGACCTCGTCATCGAGGAGAACGAGGACAGCACGGTGCTCTCGTGGTCGGGCGACGCCAGCCCTGGCGTGCGCTTCAGCGTGTACCGCGCCACGCGGCCGGGTGACCAGGGGGAGCTCATCGCCTTCGAGCTCGACGAAGCCCGCTTCGTCGACGTCGCTCCGGCGCCCGGGACAGCTCACTTCTACTCGGTCGTGGCGTCGGCCGGCGCCGCCAAGAGCGCGCGCAGCGAGGTCGTCCACACCGAGCTCCCGTCGATCGAGGTCCCCGCGCGCATCGAGGCGGAGCACTACTTCGCGATGAACGGCGTCGAGGCCGAGACCTGCGGCGACGAGGGCGGCGGCTTCAACCTCGGCTTCTTCGATCCGGGCGACACGCTCGAGTACAAGATCGACGCGCCGTCGGCGGGCCGATACACGTTCGCTTACCGCCTCGCGTCCCTCAACGGAAGCGGCGGCTTCGAGGTCCTCCTCGACGGCGAGGTCGTCGATCGTCAGGAGGTGGCGGCGACCGGTGGCTGGCAGACCTACGTGACGAAGCGTGGTGCCGCAGTGCCGATCGAGGGCGGCGAGCACACCCTCACGTTCCGTTCGGTCGGCGATCAGTGGAACATCAACTGGTTCGCCCTCGAGCGTTGACCGCCGGAGACCCCGTCAGGGGGCGAACGTCCTGATCCAGGGACGATAGTGGTCCGTCACGGCGCCGTCATCCGTCCAGATCGCGCGCGCGTCACGCGGCCGCCCCTCCGGCCCGGCCGACGAGGCCGCGAGACTCAGCGCCGCAACCGAAGACGCGCGAGGTAGACGGCGGTCTTCTCCTCGTGGCTCGAGTAGTAGGAGACGAGGAGCTGCGAGCCCCGGAGCGCCATGCCGGGATAGCTCGTGTCGCCGCCGGAGGGGAGCTCCACGAGCTCGTTCCAGTTGCCCGCGAGGTCCACCTCGCCGATGACGGTCCTCCTCGCGCGGCCGCCCGCGCCCACGACGCGGCGGCCCGAGGCGAGCATGCGGCCGTCGTCGAGCACGAGCAGTTCCGGTCCCCCGAGGTGCAGCGGCAGCTCGGCCCAGGTCCATTTCCTGAACGGCGGCCGCGCGGAGCCGATCAGGGCGTTGCCCTCACGCCGGAGGAGCGCGACGAGGGAACCGTCGGGGCGCGCGCGGAGGGTCGTCTCGCTCGGCCGGCCGTCGTGGTCCCAGGTCGCCACGGCGCGGAAGTCGACGCCGTTCCGGGTCGCGACGAGGTGCTGGCGCCAGCGCTCGCCCTCGGGCTGATAGACGACGCCGAAGCCCGTGGAGCCTCGCCATGTCAGCCGCCACAGCCAGTCGACGGGGCCCTTGACCGCGGGGTCGATGCGCGCGTCCACCAGCTCGATCTCGCCGTCCGTTCCCGGTGCCCAGCGCGCGACCTTCGACGTCCGCCCCTGGAGCTTCTTGCCGTCGTACCGCGAGGCCCCCGCGAGGAGGAGCAGGTCTCCCTCCGGGGTCGCGCTCAGCTTGGGGTCCCGCAGGTCGATCCCCTCGAGCGCGACGCGCGCGCGGCTCGTCCAGCTCTTCCCGTCCGTCGAGGTCAGGATCCGGATGACGCCGTCAGCGCCGCCGACGTGGCCGTCGCCCTCGCGGAAGGTGAGGACGAGCTCGCTGCCGTGGAGGACGAGGTCGGTGAAGGCCTGGTGGGGCGCCGCGTCCCAGACGCGGTGGACGTCCTCCAGCTCGAGCTTCAGCGGAGCGGGCTCTGCGCTCGGGCCGTCACTCCTGCGCGGATGGCTCTTGAAGAACCGCACCGCCAGGCCCGCGTGGGCCTTGTTGTGCCGGTGCCCGCCCCCGTGCTCGAAGAGCAGGACGTCGGCGCCCTTCTCCGCGGGGAAGCGGGTCACGCGCGGATCGAGCTCCCAGGGCTCGCCTTCGCCGCAATCCCGCGCGCGCCGCAGGCCGCGGAGCGCCGCCTCCTGCCAGGTCCATCTGACGAGGCGATCGTCAGGGGATCCAGCGTGGAGCACGGCGACCTCGCGGGAGGCCTCCCCCCCGGACCCGCGGCCCTTGCCGCTGGCGGAGGGCGACACGGAGGCCAGGACGGCGGCGCGCTCCTCCAGCAGGAGATAGGTGAAGGCCCCGCCGTTGGAGTGGCCCGTCACGTGGATCCGATCGGCGTCCACCGTCGCCTCGGACTCGATGCGCTCCAGCAGCGCGTCGAAGAGCGCGAGGTCCCTGTCCTCCTGGCTTCCGGCGCGGTTCTGCCACCCGGAGCGCTTGCCCTGTGGATCGACGAGGGCGCTGGGCGTCGGGAGCCCCTGGGGGTAGGCGACGATGGCCTCGGGCCATTCCCGATGGAGGCCGAACCGCCGGGCGAATCCGTTCGCCCCTCCGCCGTGTCCGTGGAAGGCGAGGACGAGCGGCGCGGGCTCGCCCGGCTCGGAGCCCCTGTCCCGCGCGTCCTCGGGGAGATGGACGAGCGCGGTACGCTCGACACCGTCGACGGAGAGCGTCCAGGACTCGAGCTGCTGGGAGCTGGCCGTGGAGCCGAGGGCGGCGGCGAACAGCGCGAGGAGAGGGAGGCGTGCCATGCCTCCATCCAACCATCTCCCCGCCGCGAGGTTCCGGGTTTCTCGGTCGGCGACGAGGAGGAGCGCCCACCGGGGGGCCTGGCTCTCCGCGAACGTCCGGCGCACGCCGTCGATCTCGAAGGACGCCTCGAAGGCCTCGTGCTTCACGTGGTCCAGGTGGCTCGGGGCGACGAGAGATACGCCTGCCCGACGCGCGTGGTCCAGGGTCCGAGCGAGACGACGCTCAGCCGAGCATCCCCTTCACCACCCGGGCCTCCTCGACCCCGGTCAACCTCTGGTCGAGGCCCTGGAAGGGGAAGGTCAGCCGCTCGTGGTCGACGCCGAGCAGGTGCAGGAGCGTCGCGTGGAGATCGCGCACCTCGACGGGATTCTCGGCGACGTTGTAGCTGAAGTCGTCGGTGCGCCCGTAGGAGATGCCCCCCTGGATGCCGCCGCCGGCCAGCCACGCGGAGAAGCACCGCGGGTGGTGGTCGCGGCCGTAGTCGTCCCGTGCGAGGCGGCCCTGGCCGTAGATCGTGCGTCCGAACTCGCCGGCGAAGACGACGATCGTGTCGTCCAGCAGGCCGCGGCGCTCGAGGTCGAGGAGCAGCGCGGCCGCGGGCTGGTCGACGTCGTAGCACTGGCCGGGCAGCTGCTTGGGCAGGATCGAGTGGTGGTCCCAGCCGCGGTGGAAGAGCTGGACGAAGCGCACGTCGCGCTCGACCATCCGGCGGGCGAGCAGGCAGTTGCGCGCGAACGAGCCCGGCTTGTTCACCTCGGGCCCGTAGAGGTCGAGGACGCTCTTCGGCTCCCTGGAGAGGTCGGTCAGCTCCGGCACCGAGGCCTGCATGCGGAAGGCCATCTCGCTCTGGGCGATGCTGGTGGCGATCTCGGGGTCGCCGGCGCCCTCCTGGTGGGCGCGGTTCACCTCCCCCACGGCGTCGAGCATCCGACGGCGGATCGCGCGGTCGACGCCGCCGGGGTTCGAGAGGAACAGCACCGGGTCGCCCGCGGTCTGGAACGCGACGCCCTGGTGCTTCGACGGCAGGTAACCGCTGCCCCACAGCCGGCTGTAGAGGCCCTGGACGTTCCGGGTGCCGCCGGTCCAGAAGGCCGACGTGAGCACCACGAAGTCCGGCAGGTCACGGTTCATCGAGCCGAGGCCGTAGCTCAGCCACGAGCCCATGCTCGCCTTGCCCGGGATCTCCGAGCCCGTGCACATGAAGGTCTTGCCCGGGTCGTGGTTGATCGCGTTCGTGCGGAGGGAGCGCAGCACGCAGATGCGGTCGGAGACGCGGGAGAGGTGCGGGAGGAGCGTGCTCCACTCCACGCCGCACTTCGCGCGCTCGAAGCCGAACATGGAGGGCACCACCTTCTGCTCCCGTCCGCGCGTCATCGCGGTGACGCGCTGGCCCATGGTCACGCTCGGCGGGAGCGGCTCTCCGATGCGGTCCATCAGGCCCGGCTTGGGGTCGAGCAGGTCCACCTGGCTCGGCGCGCCCGCCATGAAGAGGAAGATCACGCGCTTCGCACGCGCGGTCTCCGCAGCGGCGCGCGCCGCCGCGTTCTGCGGGAGCAGCGCGCCCAGCGCCGTCGCGCCGAGCCCCATACCGGCGGCGTTCAGGAGGCGTCGGCGCGTCATGAGGCGCGCGCTCTCGGCGTGGACGTCCATGGCGTTCAGTCCCGGGTGCGCGTGGTGTCGAGGTTCTGGACGGCGCTCGTGACCATCGTCCACGCCGCGAGCTCGGCCGCGTCGGCGCCGGACGCCGCTTCGCTGCAGAGCTCCTCCGCGAGCCCGGCGTTCGCCCCGTAGAGCTCGCGCAGATCCGCGAGGGCGGAGAGCAGCGCGACGCTCACGCGCGCCTCGGGGAGCCGGCCCGTGATCGTCTCGTAGATCCGCTCCAGCCGCGCCTCGTCGTCTCCCTCGATCGCGATCTCCGCGGCGGCGAGGTGCCGCGCGGCGCGCAGGTACTCCTCCTCGTTCATCAGGAGCAGCGCCTGCAGCGGTGTGTTCGTGCGCTCGCGCCGCGCGACGCAGGACTCGCGGTTCGGCGCGTCGAGGATCGTCATCTGCGGCGGCGGCATCCCGCGCTTCCAGAAGGTGTAGACGCTGCGCCGCCTGGCGGCCTCGCCCTCGTCGGCCTCGAAGACGCGCGGGTAGGAGTCGGGGAGCGTGACCGCCTTCCAGACGCCTGCTGGCTGCGGCGGCTTCACGCTCGGCCCGTACATCTCGGGGCTCAGGAGCCCGCTCGAGGCGAGCACCTGGTCGCGGATGACCTCGGCGTCGAGCCGGTAGCGCGAGCCGCGGGCGAGGAGCCTGTTCTCCGGGTCGCGCTCGAACGCCTCCGGCGCCGCGACGGAGGCCTGGCGATAGGTCTCGGAGAGGACGATCTGGCGACGCAGCGCCTTCAGGTCCCAGCCGGACTCCCGCAGGTCGAGGGCGAGGTGGTCGAGGAGCGCGAGGTGGCGCGGCCACTCCCCGCGGGTGCCGAAGTCCTCGGAGGTCTTCACCAGGCCGACGCCGAAGAGCTCCTGCCAGACGCGGTTGGCGGCCACCCGCGCGGTGAGCGGGTTCTCGGGCGCCACCAGCCAGCGCGCGAGGTCGAGCCGCGTCGCGGGGCCCTCCTCCGCGCCGCGTTCCAGCGGCGGCAGGAACGCCGGCGTGTCCCGCTGGACCTCCTCGCCGAGCCGGTCGTAGGCGCCGCGCACGAACACGTGGGCGGGCCGCGGCTCAGCGCGCTCCTTCATGACCATGACGGCCCGCACGCCGCCCTCGACGCGCCCGCGCTCGCGGCCGAGCTTCCGGACCTCCGCGCGCGCGCCGTCGATCGCCTCCTTGGTCGCGGCGGCCTGCTCCAGCTCCTTTTGCGCCTCGCGGGCGGCCGCGAGCTCGCGGTCCAGCTCGGCGAGCCGGGTCGTCTGCTCGTCGGTGGGGAAGCGCATGTAGGGCGGCTGCACGCCGCGCGCGAAGTCCGCTCCGCTCCGCCCTCCGGTCTCGGGCGCGCCGTCGAGGTTGTTGAGGAAGGCGTAGAGCTGGAAGAAGTCCTTCTGGCGGATGGGGTCGTACTTGTGGTCGTGGCAGACCGCGCACTGCAGCGTCAGACCCATGAAGGCGGTGCCCACCGCGCTGACCCGATCGATCACGTTCCGCGAGAGGCTCTCCTCGGGGAGCATCGTGCCGCGGTCGATGATCATGTGCAGGCGCAGGAAGCCCGACGCGGTGCGGTCGTCGTCGGTGGCGCCGGGCAGCAGGTCGCCCGCGACCTGGGCGATGACGAACTCGTCGTAGCCCATCCCCTCGTTCATCGCGCGGATGACCCAGTCGCGGTAGGGCGAGTGATCGCGGAAGTGGTCGTGGTGGACGCCGTTGGTGTCCGCGAAGCGCACGAGGTCCAGCCAGGACCGCGCCGCGTGCTCGCCGTGCGCGGGACGCGCGAGGAGGTCGTCCACGAGCCGCTCGTAGGCGTCCTCGCGCTCGTCCTCGAGGAACGCGCGGATCTCCGCCCGCGTCGGCGGGAGGCCGGTGAGGTCGAGGGAGAGGCGGCGGAGGAGGGTCCGCCGGTCGGCCTGCGGGGAGGGCTCGAGCCCCTCGGCCTCGAGGCGCGCGAGGACGTGTCGGTCGATGGCGCCCGTGCCCCAGGCCTCGTCATCCGTGAGCGGGAACGGGCGGCGGCGCGGTGGCACGAAGGCCCAGTGCTCCTCGTAGGGCGCGCCGGCCTCGATCCAGCGGCGGACGAGCTCGCGCTCCTCCTCGTCGAGGCCTTCGTCGTGGGCCTCCGGCGGCGGCATGCGCTCGTCCTCGAACTCGGTGACCAGCCGGTACCACACCTCGCTGTCCTCGAGGGAGCCGGGCGCGATGGCGGCGCCGCCGCCCCGCTCTCGATAGGCGCCTTCCTCGCCGTTCGCCTGGTCGAGTCGCAGCCCCGCGGCTCGGTCGGCGGCGTCGGGCCCGTGGCAAGCGAAGCAGTGCTCCGCGAGGATCGGCCGCACGTCGCGGTTGAACTCGGGCGCGTCGACCGCGGCGCTCTGTCCGCTCGCCGGGGCGGCGAGCGCGATCGCGGACATCGCCACCGCGGCGGCGAGCGCAGCGCGGCGCGGCGCGCGACGTTCGGTTCGAGCCATACCCCGATGTTGAGGTAGAGCGGCCCGTTCCGCGACCTGCGCGCTGTGGTTACGCTCGGATCACAGCCGTCCGGGCTCTGATGCCCGGACTGCGACACAACCGCGCAGCATCTCCTCGGCCCGTCGAACCATGATCCGTTCCGCTGTCCTCCTCGCCACCGTCCTCTCCACCGCGGCCTTCGCGCTGCAGCGGCCGGCTGGCACCGCGCCCGATCAGCAGCCGCACTGGATCTGGATCGAGGAGGCCACCGGCGACCAGGAGGTCGTGCTGGTCAAGACCTTCGACCTCGACGCGGTGCCCGCGAGTGCCCGGCTCACCGCGACCTGCGACAACCAGATGGTCGTCACGCTCAACGGCGACCGCGTCGGTGTGCACAGCACGTGGGAGCAGGTCGTCTCGCGCGACGTGTCGGACTCGCTGCGCGCGGGCGAGAACACCATCGAGGTGCGCGGTACCAACGAGGGCGGTCCGGCGGGACTCGTCCTGCGAATCGACCTCGGCGAGGGCCGTCACGTGGTCAGCGACGGGAGCTGGCGCGCTGCTCTCGCGCAGCGCGCGCGGCGCGGCCGCTTCGACGCCGCCACGGTCATCGGCCCGATCGGGTCGGAGGACCTCCCCTGGAGCGGGCGCATCACCGTCGAGGCCTTCGACGCCGGCGGCGGCGAGATGAACGCCGCGGACCCGCGTGGCCCGCAGCGCGCCCGGCCCGCGGACCGCATCGCCCTCCCCGAGGGCTTCGTCGCCGAGCTGCTCTACCTCGTGCCCAACGAGGTGCAGGGCTCGTGGGTCTCCCTCGCGAACGGCCCTGGCGACACGCTCTTCGCCAGCGACCAGGGCGGCAAGGGCCTCTTCCGGATCAGCCCCGCGGCCATCGGCGAGTCCGAGGCCGTGACGACGGTCGAGCGGCTCCCCGTCGACGTGAGCGGCGCCCAGGGAATGACCTGGGCCTTCGACTCGCTCTACGCCAACGTGAACGGCCAGGGGGTCTGGCGCATCCGCGACACCGACGGCGACGGCGAGCTCGACGACGCGGAGAACATCATCCCCCTCGGCAACGGGGGCGAGCACGGACCCCATGCCGTGATGCCGACCCTCGACGGGACCGGGCTCTACTTCATCGCTGGCAACCACACGCTGCCCCCGAAGTTCGAGGGCTCGCGCGCGCCGTCGAACTGGGACGAGGATCTGCTCCTCCCGCGGCTGTGGGACGCTCGCGGCCACGCCCGCGGCCGCGTCGCGCCGGGCGGCTGGATCGCCCGCTGCGACCCCGACGGCTCGAACATCGAGATCGTCAGCAGCGGATACCGCAACCAGTACGACATCGCCATGGACGCGGAGGGAGAGATCTTCACCTACGACGCGGACATGGAGTGGGACCTCGGCTCGCCCTGGTACCGGCCCACGCGCGTCTGCCACGTGACGAGCGGCTCCGAGTTCGGCTGGCGGAGCGGCACCGGCAAGTGGCCCGTGCACTACGAGGACTCGCTGCCGCCGGTGGTCGAGATCGGCCCGGGCTCCCCCACCGGCGTGCTCTTCGGCACGGGCGCACACTTCCCCGCCCGCTTCCAGCGCGCGCTCTTCGTCCTCGACTGGACCTTCGGGACGATCTACGCGGTCCACCTCGAGCCCGACGGCGCGAGCTTCAAGGCCACCAAGGAGGACTTCGCGTGGTCGAAGCCCTGGGCCGTCAACGACGCGGTCATCGGCGCCGACGGCGCCATGTACGTGACGGTGGGCGGCCGCGGTTCGCAGTCCGCGCTCTATCGCATTCGCTACGCGGGCGCCGAGGCCACCGACCCCGTCGAGGTTCGGGCCAGCAGCGGCGAGGAAGCGCGCCGCACGCGCCGCGCGCTCGAGGCCTTCCACGGCCGCGTCGACGCGGACGCCGTCGCGGCCGCGTGGCCGCACATGGACTCGGAGGACCGCTTCATCCGCTTCGCCGCGCGCATCGCGGTGGAGAACCAGCCCGCGGAGACGTGGCGCGCGCGCGCCCTCGCCGAGGAGCGGCCGCGCGCGGCCGTGGCCGCCATGGTGGCCCTCGCGCGTCAGGGCGCGCCGGAGGACCTCGAGCCCATCGTGTCGCGCCTCCTCACCCTGAACCCGGGTCGCCTCGACGAGTCCGTCCGCCTCGGCGCGTTGCGCGCGATCGGCCTCGCCTTCGCGCGGCACGGCGCCCCCTCGCCCGAGCTCCAGGCCCGCGTCCTCGCCGAGCTGGAGCCGCGCCTGCCGTCGGGGTCGGACGCCGAGAACCTCGAGCTCGTGCGCCTGCTCGTCTTCCTCCAGTCCGACGAGGTCGTCAGGCGCGCGATGGCCCTCATCCGCGGCGGCGGCGACGAGCCCCTGCCCCCCTGGGGCGAGCTCGCGAAGCGCAACGACTCCTACGGTGGTCCGATCGCGAAGATGCTCGCCGACATGCCGCCCACCCGCGGGATCGGCTACGCGCTCGCGCTGCGCCGGGCCGACGCCGGCTGGACGCCCGAGCTCAGGCGTGAGTACTTCGGCTTCTTCCAGCGCGCGGCGGAGCACCCCGGCGGCGCGAGCTACTCGGGCTTCCTCGAGGACATCCGCGAGGACGCGGCGCTGGGCCTCACGATCGAGGAGGAGCGCAACTACGCGGACCTCCTGGGCACGTCGCTCCTGGCGGCGCTGCCGGAGAACATCACCCCGCCGAAGGGGCCGGGCCGCGCCTGGACCCGCGCCGAGGCCAGCGCGCTCCTGGGCGAGCGCCTCCGCGGCCGCGACCACGCCGCCGGGGAGAACCTCTTCCACGCGGCCTCCTGCTCGGCGTGCCACCGCTTCGACGGCGCGGGCGGCGCGATCGGCCCGGACCTGACGACGGTCGGGAACAAGTTCTCCGTCGCTGACGTGCTCCTGGCCATCCTCGAGCCGAGCGCGGCGATCTCGGACCAGTACGCGTCGCACGTCGTCGCCGATTCGGACGGCCGGATCGCCGAGGGCATCCTCGTGGAGGACGAGGACGAGATCCGCGTCTACGAGGGCGACGCCAGCGCGGAGCCCGTCGTCTTCGACCGCGACTCGATCACGGCGCGGCGCGAGTCGAAGGTCTCGCAGATGCCGGCCGGCCTCGTGGACGCCATGAACGCCGAGGAGCTCGCGGACCTCGTCGCCTACCTCGTCTCCGGCGGCGACCCGGAAGCCGAGGTCTTCCGCGAGGAAGAGGGCAGCCGCTGATCCAGCTCGCGCCCGCTCCAGGCGAGCGTGTCTTCCGCGGGGGCGTGGCCATGCGAGCCCCCTTCGCCCAGGGCGCTCGGCCGAGGCCCCTCAGTCCAGGGCGATCCTGGCCGCGTAGGTCCTGCCCGGATCGTTCGTGAGCGCCGTGCGCACGAGGGTGCTCCAGGACGTCCCGGGCACGCCCGAGAACACCTCGGCGTCGTTGAGCGTGATGGTGAGCTCGGCCTCCATGTCGACGATCGCTTCGGAGAGGAGCACCGCGAGCCCGGGGGCCTCTCCGTTCGTCCGGACCTCGATCGTGCCCGAGTCGCGATCGACCGTCGCGTCGACGATCACGCCCGCGGCGGGCGTGGGCCAGTCGAGCCAGTAGAACGACGTGCGCCAGGTGAGCGACGGCTCCCAGACCACGCGTTCGGGGTGGGGATCGCGGGTGAAGCCGTCGATGCGCGCGAGGAGCGCTTCGGTGCCGCCTTTCGGATAGCCGTGTCCGCGGTCCCCCACCTCCCAGTACGTGAAGTCGTCGAACCCGCCGTAGCGGCCCTTGCACTCCTCGACCTTGAGGACGGCCGCCTGGTTCGGTCCGGGCGGTACCCGTGGATCGTCCGTGCTCTGGAACACGCACATGGGCAGGTTCCGCAGGTTCGGGACGATGCCCTCCTGGACGTCGATGATGTCCGTGGTCCCGAGGGCGTAGACGGGCGTGAGCGATCCCGCCGAGGGGACCGCCGCTGCGAAGAGATCGGCGTGGTGCGCGCCCAGCACCCAGGACCCGTAGCCGCCCATGGAGTGGCCGCCGATGAACACCTTGTCGGCGGGGACGTCGAAGGTGCGGCGCGCCTCGTCGATGAGGGTCATGATCCACTCCTCGGTGCCCGAGTCGGTCCAGCCGCGCTCCGTGGCCTCGAGGGCCTGGGGGTAGATCGAGAGCCAGCCGCGTTTGTCGGCCGCGCCGCGGTAGGCGCCGTGGGAACCCGACGCGTCGGCGCTCCCGACGCCCCCGCCGTGCAGGCCGATGAAGAGCCCCTTGGGCTTCTTGGTCTTCCCACTGAGGAAGAAGCGGCCGCGGCGCTCCTCCTCCCAGTACCAGTGCTCCCCGCCCTTCCTGGGCAGCTCGCGCCCGCTCTCCCAGGCCTTCTCGATGCTCTTCAGGAGCTTCTTCCGCTTGGAGCCCGACGGCGCTTCGAGCGCGGCGTAGGGCTCGAGCAGCGCGTCGACCCGCGCGCGCGAGTCGGCGCGGTGGGGCTCGACGGCCTGGAGCTCGGCGAGGAGCGCTTTCAGCTCACGGGACGTGGGGGGACGGACATCGTCCTGGGGCGTCAGCAGCGGCGCAGCGGAGACGAGGAATGCACAGGCGATCATGGCCATGACTCTAGCGCCGGACGGCGCGCTCGATGTCAGGGCGAAGTGAGGGATGGAGCGCGCGCGGGGGCGGGGCTCACCACGACGCGGGCGGGCTCCCTTCCTTCACGGAGAGGAGCCCGCCCGCGGGGCGCCAGCGCTCTCTTCGTCAGTCGCGGTTGTTCGCGATGATCGACAGCAGACGAAGCAGCTCGATGTAGAGCCAGACGAGGGTCACGATCAGCGCGAAGGCGCCGAACCACTCCATGTACTTCGGGGCGCCTCTCCTGGCGCCGCGCTCGATGATGTCGAAGTCGATCAGCAGGTTGAACGCCGCGAGCCCCACCACGAAGAGCGAGAAGGCGATGCCGAAGGTCCCGCTGCGGTGGAAGCCGATGTCGAGGCCGAAGAAGCCGAGGATGAAGTTGATCCAGTAGAACATCATGATCCCCGCCGTGGCGGCGATCACGATCGAGCGCAGCCTCTGCGTGACCTTGATGACGCGGAACGCGTAGAGGCCGAACATCGCGAAAGCCACGGCGAAGGTCAGAACGACCGCGGAGAACACGATGTTCCCGCCTGCGCCGAAGAGCGCGTTCTCGCCGCTGAACTGGATGGCGTAGACGCCCGAGATCGCGCCGAGGAAGAGCCCCTCGAGCAGCGCGTGAGGCAGCGCGAACAGCGGCGCGAGCTTCGGCTTGAACGAGATGACCACGGCCAGGACCAGGGCGCCGATCGCGCCGCCGAACGCCCAGGGCATGGGGTTCGCGCCTTCGAGCGTCTTCTGGAACGTGAAGGTCGCGGCGATGGTGACGGCGAGGAGCAGGATGGCCGTCTTGGCCATCGTGCCCTGCACGCTCATGTGCGCCGACACGACGGCGGAGGTGCCGGAGTCTCCCTCGCGGAAGGAGACGCCCTTGAAGACGGACTCGCGGAGGACGGGGTTGCCGGTTTTCATGATGGATCGGCCGGTGCGGTGTTCTGGGGCGGAGCGCGCCTGCAGAGGAGCGCGACGACGTGGCCCATAGGATAGACCCCCACTGGCACCAAGCGGAGAGCCTGGCTCTCGTTCAGCCCCGTCCCAGCCAGCGCACGATCGGATCGTCGAGGGAGACGGCCTCGCGGGCCAGGAGCGGCTCCCCGTACCTGCGGCGGATCCGCTCGCCGAAGGCCCTGGCCTTGGTCTCGACGCGCTCCCAGACGTCCGAGCCGTACAGGAAGTGCTGGCCCGCGTCCCCCTCGCCGGAGGACTCGAGCTGGGACGCGTAGGCCATGACGGCTTCGCGCTTGCGCTCCCAGACCGGCTCGATGTCCACGACGAAGGTGGGCTCGAAGGGAGCGTGGGACATGAAGTGGAGGAGCTGGGTGGGCCGGCGCGCCTCCGGGCCTCCGGTCACCTCGGCCAGGCGGCGCAGGCCGGACAGGTACCAGGCCTCCTTCGTGAGCTGCGCGGACGCTTCGTGGTCGGGGTGCGGGTCGTCGAGGTGGTGTCCGATCACGAGCTCGGGGCCGAGCTCGCGCAGGTGCCGCGCGAGAGCTTCGCGCGCGTCGGTGGTCGCCTGGACGCGGCCGTCCGGCTGTTCGAGGTTCCCCCGCCAGGTGAGGCCGAGGACCTCGGTCGCGCGCGCCGCCTCGGCGTCGCGGTCCGCGCGGGTCCCCCGCGTGCCCATCTCACCGCGGGTGATGTCGAGGACGCCGACGCGCGCGCCCGCGTCCACGAGCCGGAGGATCGTCCCCCCCGCGGAGATCTCGGCGTCGTCGGGGTGGGCGGCGACGACGAGGACGTCGAGCTGTCGTTCGGTCATGGCTGCGTGGGGTGGCAATGGGCCCGGTGGACTGCTGGGAGCTTCGTCCCCCGGGCCAGATGAGAGGCGCGCTGCGCGCTCAGGCGCTTTCGGGCTCCTCGACGTGAAGGGCGATGGGCTCCGCCGAGGCGCTCGGCAGCTCGCGCCTCAGCATGTCCACGAACGCGTGCGCGCCGAAGCGAGCGGCGAACTGGAAGGGCCCGAGGAGGCGCTCCTGGGGGACACCCCGCGGCATCAGCGTGTGGTTCACGCGGCGCACCTGACGCTGACCCTTGCCGGCGCGGTTCTGGTGCACGCGCAGGGCCTTGTCGATCACCTTCCCGATGGACTGCTGGACGTGTCCGGCGGTCTTCTTGAGCGTGATCGCGAGGGCTGGCTCCAGCTCCGCGAGGGCTGCCTTGTGAGTCATCAGCCGCGCAGCAGCGTCCTCGCCCAGAGCGCGCAGCGCGGCGACGACCTGGGGCTCGCCGGAGCGGTCGTCGGCGGGCGCGAACTCGCCGCCGGCGCGCAGCACCTCCACGAGCGAGGCCTCGACGCGCTCGAGGGCGTAGCGGGTGTCTCCGTCCACGAGCACCGCGGAGACGCGGGGGAGGAAGGGGGTGCGCGGGAGGCCCATGGCGTCGCGCGCGGGGCCGCCCTGGGCGTTGTAGCCGAGCTCGCCCCAGCCGCCGACGTAGGCGCACGTGGGCAGTACGGCGTCCTGGACGAGGGGGCGCAGGACCGCGCCTGCACTCCACTCGGCGGGCGCGCCGACCAGCAGGGCTCCGAGTTCGGCGTGGGTGCGCGAGCCGGGTTCGCCGTCGAGGACGAAGCCCTCGCCGCCCGCGCGCAGCGCGACGCGTTCGCCGTCGACGTGCCGGTAGACGAGCGCCGCGGCGCTGCCCGCGTCGGTCCCGACGTCCCCCACGGGGATCGCGGCCTCGAGGCCGAGGCCGCGCAGCTCCTCCTCGCCGGCTCGCAGCGCGTCCAGGAGCCCGCCGCGTCCCATGGGCCCGGACACGATGCGGCCCAGCTCGCTCGAGAGCTGGGTCCTGATCCAGTCGGGCTCGACCACGATCAGACCGTGGCGGCCGCACAGCTCGGAGAAGACGCGGGTCAGCGCGCGCGGGAGGGTCTCGCCGTCCCGCGGCATGAAGAGGTCGAGCGCGGCGTCGGCGCCCTCGTGCTCCTCGACCATCGTGCGCAGCTGGGCGCGCAGGGCGTCGAGGCGCTGAGCCTCGGCGGAGACGGGGAGGTCGCCGAGGGGGACGCGGCCCGAGGAGAGGCCGGCGAGGGCCGCCTTCTGCAGGTCGAGGTTGCGGTTGAGCTGCCAGGCGTGGTGGACCTCGGCGACGTCGTGGTCGTCCGCGTGGTTCCAGAACACCGCCGCCACCGGCGTGCCCCAGCGCTCACCGAGCTCGTCCGCGAGGCGGCACGCCTGGACCGCCTTGTAGAGGCTGTAGAGCGGCGAGGTGAGGAAGCCGGGCTGCTGGCCGGTGACGACGCACGGCACCCCGCCCCGTCGCATCGCCTCCAGGCGCTCCGCGGCCGCGGGGTGGAGGGTGATTCCCGCGCGTTCGGTCCCGCCGGCGATCGAGTCCACGAGGGCTGCGCGCTCCTCCTCGCCCAGGCGCTCCGCGGGCCGGGGGATCTCCGCTGCGTTTCGCGGGACCGGGACGGGGCCGAAGGCGGTGCCCGATGCGAGGGCCGTACGCGCGACGTCGGAGAGCCCGTGAATGTCCGCGGGCAGGGCCTCCTGGGTGACGTTCATGATCGGAACAGCGGCGCGAGGTCTTCGCGCATCGCGGTCACGGCGCGCGCCGAGGCGTCCTTCCAGTGACCGCCCGAGGGGCCCTTGGCGTGGGCGAAGAGGATCCCGCGGGAGCTGTTCACCAGTGCGCCGTGGGGGCCGTCGGTGAAGGCCGCCGCGAGGCCCGCCGCGGTCCCACCCTGCGCCCCGTAGCCGGGCAGGAGCAGGGGCGTGCGCGGCATGAGCTCGCGCAGGGCGCCGAGCTCGGCCGGATGGGTGGCGCCGACGACGGCGCCCACCGAGCTCCAACCGCTCTCCCCCACGAGGTCCGCGCCCCAGCCCGCCACCGCGCGCGCGATGTGCTCGGCGACGTGGCCGCCGTCCGCGAGCTCGAGGGCCTGCAGGTCGGCGCCGCCGGGGTTCGAGGTGCGGACGAGGACGTAGATGCCGGCGTCCGCCGCGCGGCAGGCGTCGATGAAGGGGGTGATCGAGTCGCTGCCCAGGTAGGGGTTGACCGTCGCGGCGTCGCACATGTGACCGCGCTCGGCGCCGCTCAGGCACGCCTCCGCGTAGGCGGCCGCGGTGCTGCCGATGTCGCCGCGCTTCACGTCGCCGATGACGATCAGCCCGGCGGCCTTCGCCGCCGCGACGACCCGCTCGAAGGCCGCCACGCCGTCGGCGCCGAGGACCTCGAAGAACGCAGCCTGCGGCTTCACCGCCGGAACGGCGCCGGCGCAGAGGTCCACGACCTCCAGCAAGAAGCTCTCCATCGCGGCGGCCCGCTCCGCGCGCGGGGCGCCGCCGTCGCGCGCGACCGCGTACTCCTCCGGCAGGAGGGTCAGGTGCGGGTCGAGCCCGACGACGATCGGCGTCCCGGTGGCCTCCACCGCCCCGTGGAGGCGGTCGGCGAAGGGGGCGCTCACGCCTTCCCGTCCTCCGCGTCGGCCGCGGACGACGCCTCCAAGCCCAGGGCGTGCCAGCGCTCGTGGGCCTCGTCGAAGTCCGTGACGCGCTCGGACTCGGGCACGAGCACGCCGGCCGAGACGGTCACGCGGAGCGCCTCGTCGACGCTGATGTCCAGCGGGATGAGCTTCTCCGCCGGCAGGAAGACCGTGAAGCCGGTCATCGGCATCGGCGAGGTGGGGATGAAGACCGACAGGTATGTGCCGTCGAGCTCCTCGTGAACGGTCTTGAGTCCGCCGCCGGTCACGAAGCCGATCGCCCACACGCCCTCGCTCGGGTAGGGCGCCGCGACGACGGTGTCGAACTCGAGCTCGTTGTCGGAGAGGAAGAAGTCCACGAGCTGCTTGGTGTAGGGGTACACCGATCGCACCAGCGGGATCCGCGTCAGCGCCTTGTCGAAGCCTGTGATCAGCGAGCGGCCGAGGAAGCCGCTGGCGAGGTAGCCGAGGAACAGGACGATGATGGCCGCGATGACGAGCCCGACCCACTTGGGCACGGGGATCGAGTCGCGGAGCGCGGCGCGGTCGATGGCGAGGCTGGCGAAGTCGCGGATGAACGTGTAGCGCTGGTCGCGGTAGTTCTCGACGGCCGCGAGGGCCTCCGGCGAGTCGATGGTCCCGAGCTCCCGCCCCACGCCGATCCTGTCCTGGAGGCTCGTCGGGAGCCCGTCGAGGTCGATGAAGGTCGTGGCCCGCGGGTCGACGTCCATGAGCGACAGCGCCTGCCACCCGAGGGCGTTGCCGTCGAGGACGGTGAGGATCGTCGCGTTGATGGGCTTCGTGAGGTAGGTGTTCACGAACTGCACCACCGTCGCGAAGATGAAGATCGTCAGGACCGTGGGCAGCAGGACGACCAGCCCGCGCACGAAGAAGTTCTTCTGCTTCTTCTTCTCCCGCTTCTGGCGCCGCCGCTCGCGCTTCGCGGCCTTGATCAGCTTCTTCTCTTCCGGGCCGGGCATGGGCTTCGAGAGGGTAGCCGACCGGGCCTGGGGCCGCTCAGGCCAAGCCCGGTTAGAACAGGCCCATGATCCTCGCCGTCGCGATCCCGCTCCTCGCAGCCTCCGTCCCGGCCGCCGTCCGCGAAGCGCCCCGGAACGTCGTCGTCGTCTTCGCCGACGATCTGGGGCCGGGCGAGGTCTCTCACGCGGGCGGCGTCGTCGCCACCCCCCACGCCGATCGGCTCGCGGAGGAGGGGACGCGCTTCACCGACGCCCACACCACCTCGTCGGTCTGCACCCCTTCTCGCTACTCACTCCTGACCGGCCGCTACGCGTGGCGCACGCGGCTCCAGTCGGGGGTCTTCTCGAACGTGGCCGCGAAGCCGTTGATCGCGCCGGACGAGGAGACGCTCGCGAGCCTCTGCCGCCGCGCCGGCATGCGCACCGCGGTCTTCGGCAAGTGGCACCTGGGCCTGGAGTGGGAGCGGTCCGACGCAGGGCCCGCGGCCGCGCCCCCTGCGGGTGAGAACACCTTCGGATCGTGGACGGTGGACTACGAGCAGCCCTTCGCCGGTGGGCCCCTCGCCCTCGGCTTCGACCGCTTCGTCGGCGTCTGTTCCTCCCTCGACATGCCGCCCTACCTCTTCCTCGTGGACGACCGGGCGGAGGAGCTGCCGACCACGAACAAGCGGTGGGTGCGATGGGGCGCAGCCGCCGAGGACTTCGAGGCCGAGGACGTGCTCGCGCGGCTCGGGGCCGAGGCCGCGGGCTTCATCGCGGAGAGCGCCGCCGCCGAAGCCCCCTTCTTCGTCTACGTCCCGCTCACCTCCCCCCACACCCCCGTGGTCCCCTCGGCGGACTTCCGGGGACGGACGGGGCTCGGCGACTACGCGGACTTCCTCGTCGAGACCGATCACGTGCTCGGCCAGGTCCTCGGCGCCCTCGACGAGTCGGGCGTCGCGGACGACACGCTCGTGCTCTTCACGAGCGACAACGGCTTCGCGCCCTACGTCAAGATCCCCGAGCTCGAGGCGGCGGGGCAGCGCCCGAGCGCCGGATGGCGCGGAGCGAAGGCGGACATCTACGAGGGCGGACACCGCGTCCCTTTCCTCGTGCGCTGGCCCGGCCGGGTGGCGGCGGGCGCCACCGAGGGGCGGACCGTGAGCACCGCGGACGTCCTGGCGACCCTGGCCGAGCTGCTCGGCGCGACGCCCCGCGAGGGCGCGGGCGTCGACTCCTTCAGCTTCGCGCCGGCCCTTCTCGGCCGCGAGCAGGCGCCCCGGCCCTTCACCGTGCACCACTCGATCAACGGCTCCTTCGCGATCCGCAAGGGGCGCTGGAAGCTCTGTCTCTGCCCTGGCTCGGGCGGCTGGAGCGCGCCGCGGCCCAAGAAGGCCTGGGCCGACGAGTCCCTCCCGCGGGTCCAGCTCTTCGACCTCGTCGAGGACCCCGGCGAGACCGAGAACGTCGCCGCGCGCCACCCCGCGCTGGTGGAGGCCCTCGCTGCTCGCCTCGCCCGCACGATCGAGCGCGGCCGCAGCACACCGGGGCCCGACGCGCCCGTCGCCGCACGCCCCGCGTTCCGCAAGTCCCTGCTCGAGCGGCTCCCCGTGCTGGGCCGCTGATCGCGGCGGCGGCTCCGGACGAGTTTTGAATACGGGCGAGCGTCGTGCGTAATGACCTTCGATGGATGAGAAGGCCGTACGTCAGTGGTGCATGTTCATGCACCTCAGCCAGTTCGCTGGCTACCTGATCCCCCTCGCGGGGATCATCGCGCCGATCGTCATGTGGCGGGCGCGCGCCGCTCAGAGCGAGGAGGTCGACGAGCACGGCCGGATGATCGTGAACGCGATGCTCTCGTTCTTCTGCTACTGGATCGTCGCGATCATCCTCTGCTTCGTGATCGTCGGGATCCCCCTCGTGATCGCGCTCGGCGTCGCCTCCATCGCCTTCCCGATCATCGGCGCCATCAAGGCGGACGAGGGTGTGCTCTGGCGCTACCCGATGGCCATCTCCTTCCTCTGAGCCGGTGCCCGCGGGCCGCGGGCCATCGAAGGGGGAGCGCGGACCGCGAGCTGGTCGCGCTCCTCCCCATCGGTCAGAGTGGTGGCGGTCCCGCGGGCCGCGGTCGACAATCGCACCATGCTGTCCACGATGCTGCTCGCGGCGACCGTCGCTCCCCAGGCACCCGCTGCCGGTCCGGGCGGGCCAGCGCTCGACGAGATGGATCGCGCGATCCTGTCCTGGATCGACCAGGGCTTCGTGCCCGGGGCGGTGCTCCTGCACGAGCGGATCGGAGAGGAGGCATCGGCCGCGACGACGCGAGCTCTCGGGCGGGTCGGCCGCTTCGACGGGGCGCCGGAGATGGAGGCCCGGACCGTGTTCGACCTCGCCTCCCTGACGAAGGTCGTGGCCACGGCGACCAGCGTCATGGTCCTGGTGGACGAGGGCCGCGTGGACCTCGGTGCGCCGGTGGCCGCCTATCTGCCCGAGTTCGGGCGCAACGGCAAGGAGGACATCACCGTGGAGCAGCTCCTGCTCCACCGCGGCGGCCTCGTCCCCGACAACGCGCTCGCCGACTACGAGGACGGTCCCGACGAGGCCTGGCGGCGCATCTGCGACCTGCCGACGAGAGAGGAGCCGGGCAGCGCGTTCACCTACACCGACGTGGGCTTCATCGCCCTCGGCGAGCTGGTCGAGCGTGTCGACGGGCGGCCTCTCGACCGCTTCGCGGCCGAGCAGATCTTCGCTCCCCTCGGCATGGCGGACACGTGCTTCAAGCCGCCCGCGTCGCTGCGCGCTCGCAGTGCGCCGACCGAGCGTCGCGGTGACGGCTGGATGAGAGGTGAGGTCCACGATCCGCGCGCTCACCTCCTCGGGGGCGTGGCGGGCCACGCAGGGCTCTTCTCCACGGCCTCGGACCTGGGGCGGTGGTGCCGCATGATCCTCGGCGGCGGCGCGGCGGAGGTCGACGGGGAGGTCGTCCGCGTCCTCAGCGAGGGCGCGGTCTCCGAGATGACGAGGACGCGCTGGCTACCGGGGGGCGTGGACGGACGCGCGCTCGGCTTCGACGTCGACACGGCCTACTCCTCGCCGCGGGGGAGTGGCTTCCCGCGCGGCGCGAGCTTCGGGCACACCGGGTTCACCGGGACGTGCTTCTGGCTCGATCCCGCCGCCAAGGCCTACTACGTCCTCCTCACCAACCGCGTGCACCCCGACGGCGGGGGGAAGGTCACGGGCCTGCGCCGTCGGATCGGCACGCTCGTGGGCCGCCACCACGGCCTGCGCGAGACGCCGATGCGTGCCGCGGTGACCCTCGGCGTCGATCGCTACGCGCCGGACGACCTCGGCGGGAAGGGGGCGCGCGTCGCCGTGATCACGAACGCCACCGGCCGCGACGCCCGCGGACGCCGGACGATCGACGCGCTCGCGAGTGACCCCGACGTCGAGCTCGTGCGCATCTTCTCGCCCGAGCACGGGCTCTTCTCGAAGCTCGAGGGGGACGTGGGCGACGCCACCGACGAGGCCACGGGGCTGCCGGTGTACAGCCTCTACGGTGACACGCGCGAGCCCACCGACGAGATGCTCGAGGGCCTCGACGCCGTCGTCTTCGACATCCAGGACGTCGGCGTTCGCTACTACACCTACATCTCCACCCTGGGGCTCGCGATGGAGGCCTGCGGCCGCAAGGGCGTGCGCGTCGTCGTGCTCGACCGGCCCAACCCGATCACCGGTGGCCGCGTCGAGGGCCCCGCGTGCGACCCCGAGCGCCTCTCGTTCATCGCGTGGCGGCCGATGCCCGTCACCCACGGGATGACCGTGGGCGAGATCGCGCGCATGTTTCGCGGCGAGTGGGGCGGCATCGAGTGCGACCTGACCGTCGTCCCCATGGAGGGCTGGTCGCGCGCGATGTGGTGGGAGGACACCGGTGTGCGCTGGATCGATCCCTCGCCCAACATGCGCAATCCGACCCAGGCGGTGCTCTATCCGTGCGTCGGGCTCCTGGAGGGCGCCAACCTCTCGGTGGGCCGCGGTACGGACGAGCCCTTCGAGCGCTTCGGCGCGCCCTTCGTCGACGGGCCCGCGCTGGCCGCCGCGCTCTCGGCGGCCGAGATTCCCGGGCTTCGTTTCTCGGCGATCGAGTTCACGCCGGACGCCTCCAGGTTCGCGGGCGAGCTCTGCCAGGGCGTGCACATCACCGTGACCGATCGTGACGCGCTCCGCCCCGTCGAGGCCGGGCTCGCGATCGTCTGGCTGCTGAACCGTCTCCACGGAGCTGACCTGGACCTCGGCCGCCTCGACGCACGGCTGATGAGTCAGGACACGTGGGCCCGACTCCTCGCAGCGCCCGACTGGCGCGGGATCGCGGCGTCGTGGGCGGAGGACGTCGCGCTCTTCCTCGCGCAGCGCGAGCGCTACCTCCTCTATCGCTGAGAGGCCGCTGCTCGGCGGTCGCCGTGCCCCGGGGCAGGCGCCCCTTCGGCGGAAACCCACGCGGTCGTGAGAGAGGCACGACAGCCCGTGTCCAGGGCCTGTACGGTGCCTTCATGGCTGCAGTCCTCCCGCCCGCGCTCCCCCTCCTCGCCCTCCTCGCGGCCTGCGGTTCCGTCCCTGCGCAGGATCACCGCGAGCCCGTCCACCTCACCGAGCTGACGCTCCCCGACGGATGGCGCGCAGCGGGCGTCGAGCTCGTGGGTGAGCCCATGTCGGCGCACCTCTCGACGGGCTGGATCCTGGCCGGGCCGGACGCGTCCTTCGAGGTCGAGGTGAGCCTGGCGGACGCGACCTCGACGGCGGCCTCGGTGACCTTCGGCGGCAATCACGTCGGGCTCTGCGGCCGGGACGGGAAGCCCTTCGTCGAGGGGCCGCTCTTCGGGGGGCCCGCCAGCGCGCTGCTGGAGACGGACGTCGCGCCCGGCCAGCGCGTCCGGATCGGGATCGCGCGCGAGGGCGGCCGGGTCGTCGTGCGCTGGGACGGCGAGCAGGTGCGGCAGGAGGCCGACCCGGGGGGCTCCCTCGGTGAGGTTCGGCTGCGCCCCCGGCGCGACGTCATGACGGTTCATTCGATCCTCGCGCGCGGCTGTGAGGCTGCGCCCCGACCCGTGGGCCGCTCCGTGCCCGTCTGGCGCGCCGGGGACGACGGGGTGCACACCTACCGGATCCCTGCGATGGTCCTGTGCGCGAACGGGGAGCTGCTGGCCTTCGCGGAGGCGCGCCACGGAAGCGCGGGGGACACGGGGGACATCGACCTCGTCGCCAGACGATCGGCGGACGGCGGCCGCACGTGGAGCGCGCAGACGGTGGTCTGGGACGACGGCGCGAACACCTGCGGCAACCCCTGCCCCGTCGTGACCGAGGACGGCGCGATCGTGCTCCTCTCGACCAGGAACCTCGGCCACGACCACGAATCCGAGATCATCGCGGGCACCTCGGAGGGGACGCGCACGATCTGGGTGCTGCGGAGCGAGGACCACGGCGCCACCTGGTCCGCGCCTAGGGAGATCACCGCCGACGTGAAGGACCCCGCGTGGACCTGGTACGCGACCGGTCCGGGCGCCGGGGTCCGGCTCGAGCGCGGCGCGCACGCCGGCCGGCTCGTGATCCCCTGCGATCACATCGAGCGCGGCACCAAGCGCTACCTCTCCCACGTGATCCACAGCGACGACGGGGGCCGCACGTGGCGCCTCGGCGGCTCGAGTCCGGTGGACCAGGTCAACGAGTGCGAGGTCGCCGAGCTCGAGGACGGCGCGCTGCTGCTCAACATGCGCAACTACGACCGCGCGCAGCGCACGCGGCAGCAGACGGTCAGCGATGACGGCGGGAGGACGTGGCGCGATCAGCGCCACGTGCCCGAGCTCGTGGAGCCCATCTGTCAGGCGAGCCTGCGCCGGCTCTCCTGGGCGACGGAGGAGGCCCCGGGGGTGCTGCTCTTCTCCAACCCCGCGAGCCGCAGCGCGCGCGAGGCCATGACCCTGCGCGCCTCCTTCGACGACGGCGCCACCTGGCCCTGGAGCGCTCTCCTGGACGCGGGGCCGGCCGCTTACTCGTGCCTCCAGAGGCTGCCCGACGGGACGGTCGTCTGCCTGTACGAGTCGGGTCCCTACCGCGAGATCCGCGCGCATCGGGTCGAGCTGCGAGACCTCCCCACGCGGCCCTGAACCGCGCGGCGCGAGCCCTTCAGCCGAGGCGCTCGAGGAACCGCTTCGCGACCGCGTCGGCGAGCGGGAGGCCGCGGTCCGTCAGCCCGAAGGCGCCGTCGCGGCGGCGCTCCAGCAGGTCGTGGCCGGCGAGCTCCTCGGCGAGGGCGAGCGCCGCCGCGGCCGACTCGTCGTCCGCGCCCGCGGTGCGCCGCGCGGCGTCGGGGTCGACGCCGGCCGCGAGACGCAGGCCCAGCCACCAGGTCTCCGCCAGGCGCGCGGCGGGATCCGGGTCCTCGCGCCAGTGAGTGGCGTGGCCCTGGTCGGCGACGCGGCGCAGGTACGGGGCGATGCCGCGGGGGTTGCCGGCGCGGGAGTGGCCGACCTTGGAGACGGCGCCGGGCCCGATGCCCACGTAGGCGCCGTTGCGCCAGTAGCCGATGTTGTGGGCGCACTCCTCACCGGCGCGCGCGTGGTTCGAGATCTCGTAGGCGTCGAGTCCGCGCTCCGCCGTCAGGCGGCGCGTGGTCTCGAACATGGCGAGCTCCACCTCCTCCGGCGAGCGCTCGAGGCGGCCGCGGTCGAGCCAGCGCTTGAAGCGTGTGTCCTCTTCGAAGGTGAGGTTGTAGGCCGAGAGGTGGTCGGGTCCGAGGGCCAGCACGCGGCCGAGGTCACGCTCCCAGCTCTCGGCAGTCTGGTCGGGCACCGCGTAGATCATGTCCACGTTGAGGTGCTCGATGCCCGCGGAGCGCGCGGCGTCGAAGGCGCGGAAGGAGTCCTCGGCGGAGTGCACGCGGCCGAAGAGTTCGAGCGTCGCGTCGTCCAGGGACTGGAAGCCGATGGAGAGCCGCGGCACGCCGAGGGCCTTGAGGGCCGCTGCCTTCGCCCGGTCGAGGGACTCTGGGTTGCACTCGGCCGTGACCTCGACGGCGCTCGCGCGCCAGCCCGTGAGCTCGTCCAGGCCGTCCAGCACCACGCGGAGTTGCTCGGCGGAGAGCAGCGACGGCGTGCCGCCGCCGATGAAGACCGTACGAGGGGAACGAGGGGCGCGCTCCGCGGCCTCGCGCAGGATCGCCGCCACCATGCCGTCGATGTCCTGGCCCTCGTCCGGTACCGAGAAGAAGTCGCAGTAGTGACACTTGGCGGCGCAGAAGGGCAGGTGCACGTAGAGCGGCGTCCCCTCGGGGGCTCGCTCGAGGGGCGCCGGCGGCGCGGAGGGGGCGGCGTGCTCGCTCATGTCCGCCCTCAGTCGACCCGCAGGGTCGCGGTGCGCCGGAGGCCTGGCTCGAGGACGACGTCGAGTTCGCCGAGGTCGACGAGGCGGCCGCGGCGATCCACGCCCTTGGCGATGACGTGGTGCGGTCGCGCGGCGAGGCCGCGGATCGGGAAGAGCACGCCGTCCTGGTCCCGCTGGATCTCGGGCCGTGTGAGACTGAAGGTCGCGACGTGGGGTCTGCGCCCGTCCGGTTCGTCGCGGCCCATCACGATCGCGCGCAGGTCGCTGACGCGGCGGCCGGAGACGCGCAGGTCGAGCTCACCTGCGGGATGC